>NZ_UYXQ01000035.1 GCF_900624995.1 Pseudomonas antarctica | reverse complement strand
GCATCAGGTCAAAAGCTTGGAAGCCGCTGTATGAAGGTTACCTGGCCAGGGGCCTGAAAACGACTCAGGCCCTGGTCATCATCGCCCGCAAGCTGGCACGTATTGCGTTTTCACTCATGAAAAATCAGAGCGAATACCAGTCAAAAGCGGTTTTGGAGGCTTCCCCTCAACCATAGAATCTCCCACATTTTGATCGCGAGCACCTGAGATTCAGGTGGGCTGGGCTTCGAGCCAGGTGGCGTGGCAGCTCTCGCGCAGGGTTTCACGCAGCCATTTGTGCGCTGGGTCTTTGTCGAAGCGTGGGTGCCAGGATTGCGCGAGCACCAGGGTCGGCAGGGAAATCGGCAGCGGGAACGAGCGCAGCGGCAGGTTCAGACGGGTGGCGCTCAAGAGGGCTTCTTTGGGCACCGGCAACAGCAGGTCGGAGTCGGTCAGCATGAACATCGCGCCATGGAAGCCAGGGGCAATCATTGCCACGCGGCGCTCAAGGCCCTGGGCATTCAGCGCGGTGTCGATCGGCCCACGGGCGATGCCGCGACGCGAAATGCTGATGTGGGAATAGCTGGCGAAACGTGCGGCGGTAATTTCGTCGTCGAACAACGGGTGATCTTGCCGCGCCAGGCCGACAAAGGTGGTGGAGAACAGGTTCTGCACCTTCACTTCGGGGCTGGCGGGCATGGTGTTGCTCACTCGCAGGTCCAGCCGCCCTTCGCGTAGCGCCTCATCATCGGTGTTGCCTTCGGGCACGAAGCACAGCTCGCACAGCGGCGCCATGCGCTCCATGGTGTCGAACAGGCGACCGCCATACACACCGATAAAGAAGTCATTGGCGCGCACGCTGAAGCGTCGGCGCAAGGTGCTCAGGTCAACCTGATCCGCCGAGCGAAACAACAACGCCGCCTGCTCCACCACATTGCGCACCTGGCCTTGCAGTTGCAACGCCTTGGGCGTCGGCACAAGACCGCGACCGGCGCGCACCAGGATCGGGTCACCTACCGCCTCGCGAATCCGTGTGAGGGTGCGGCTCATCGCCGCCGGGCTGAGGTTCATCCGCCGCGCGGCACCGACCACGCTGCCCTCGTCGAGCAAGGCGTCGAGGGCGACCAACAGGTTCATGTCCGGTAGTTGCATGCCAAGCACTCGTGGCCAGTGGGGAGTGTATTGCGTGCAATCGTAGCAGGCTGGAGCGTCGGGGGTTACAGGCGCACGCGCACGGTTTCGGGAAGGTGATCGATGAAGCGCCCTTTAGGTTGGCTGCGGCACTTGCGCACGATCTCCGGCAAAACGTTATCGAAATCGTCCGTGGCCGACAGGCTGGCGGGGTATTCAATGCTGCCGCTCAGTACCGGCAACACCAAGTAGGCATGAACCAGCGCGAAACTGCGCATTGCACTCAGTGGGCGGCTGGGCTGATCGTGGCGCCATTGCGCGACCTCATCGTTGAGCGCACGGCAGGTTTGCGATACCACGGCGGTGACGGGTTTTTGAAACGGGATGGTGATGTCGTTCTGCGGTGCAAAGATCATGTCGTTGTTGGCGTCGATGATCGCAGGCATATCGGCAGAGGGCGTCCACGGTTTGAAGCGCCACAATTTGGCGGCGTTGATAGCGGCCTCGGCAAAGGCCGGATGGGTGGCGTTGAGCACCTTGACGTCGCTGACCGAGCCGTCGTTGTGCAGGTTGAGGCTGATTCGCGCGTGGCCGCGAAGGTTGCTCATGCCCTCCGGGTACACCGGTTTTGGCATGTATAGTGCCTCCGGACTGGTGGTCGCCCACACCTGAAATGAGCAAACCAACGCTGCCGCTAACACCAGAAATCGCATGTTCGTAAATCCCTTTACCAGACCATTTCGACGCCCTCAAGCGCCGGATTCAGTCGGCATTATCGGGTTCATACGCACCACAGGGCAATTATTCCTATTTAGCGCTGCACGCCCCAGCGTTTTACTGTGAGCCGCTCGAAGGTGTCGAACACCAGCTCGGCGGCGAGATGCTCACCTTACTCAACAACTCGCCACTGAGCAGCGGCTCGAGGTTTACTTCAACTTCCTGGCGCATACGTTGGCCCCTTAGTAAGCGATGCGGCTATCGGCGAAACCCAACTCACGTTCGGCTTCGGGCGCTTCATCGAACAGCAGCGGCGTGGCAGTGTGCAGGTTGCTGGCCGCGTGGCCTTTGCAGGGGAGTGTTCATTTCAACTCTCAGAGCCTGGGACTAGAAAGGCGCATCGCCCTGGATGGTGGTGCGAAACAACTTGCGGCGCAGATGGCTCGGGCAACCGGCGGCCAAGTGGATCAGCGAGCGGTTGTCCCAGAACACCAGGTCGTGAGGTTGCCACTGGTGGCGGTAAATGTTGTGCGCCCGCACGCTGTGGGCGTAAAGCTGGGCCAGCAGGTCGCGGCTTTCATCTGTAGGCAGGCCGACGATGCGGGTGGTGAAGCCTTCACTGACGAACAGCGCCTTGCGGCCGTTTTCCGGGTGGGTGCGCACAATCGGATGCACCACTTCGGCCACCTGGGCCAGTTGCTCCGGGGTCAGGGTTGGGCGCCAGTTGCCTTCGAATTTGGTTTCGCTGTAGCGCGCGGTGTAAGAGTGCGCAGCGCGACGGCCGTCCACGGCTTTGCGCAGGTGCTCGGGCAGTTGGTCCCAGGCTTTGTGCATGTCGGCGAACAGCGTGTCGCCGCCTTCGCAAGGCAGTTCCTGGGCGTGCAGCATTGAGCCCAGGCTTGGCAGTTCCTTGTACGACAGGTCCGAATGCCAGAACTTGCCCGCGTCACCCAGGCCGATGGATTGGCCGTTTTCGATAATGTTGGAGACGATCAGAATTTCTGGGTGGTTGGCCAGCAGGAACTGCTTGAGCACGTGAATCTGCAACACGCCAAAGCGGCGGCTGAAAGCGATCTGTTGTTCGCAGGTGATGCGCTGGTTGCGGAACACCACGACGTGGTGGTCCAGGTGCGCGCGGTGGATGCGCCTGAAGTCAGCGTCGTTGACCGGGCGGGACAAGTCCAGGCCGATGATCTCGGCGCCGACGCTGCCGGGGAATGGGCGAACCTCGAAGGTTTGAGCGGTAGAGGTGGCTGCTGGAACAGTAGAGGTAGCGGGCATGAGGACACTCCCGGTCGGACAGGGGAGTGACTTTATAGATATAAGAACGGGCGACTAAATACCGTTAGTGAATATCGATATGCAGTAGGGTTGGGCTCTGCGGTGTTGCTGATGGTGCCATCGCAGGCAAGCCAACTCCCACATTTGAATGTGTTCACAAATCAAAAGGTGGGTGGGCTTGCCTGCGATGAGGCCCTGGCAGGCGATAGCGATTACCGCTCGTGCAACGCCTCGGCCCGGGCCTTGATGATCGGCTTGAGCAGGTAGCTCAGGATGCTTTTCTTGCCGGTGATGATGTCCACTGAGGCGACCATGCCGGGGATGATCAGCAGTGGCTTCTCATCGGTGCCCAAGTGGCTGCGGTCGGTGCGCAGGGTGATCATGTAGTAGGTGGTTTTCTTGTCTTCATCGGTGATGGTGTCAGCGCCGATGCGTTCGAGCTTGGCCTTCAGGCCGCCATAGATGGTGTAGTCGTAAGCGGTAAATTTAACGATCGCTTCTTGCCCGGGGTGCAGAAAGGCGATGTCTTGCGGGCGGATCTTGGCTTCCACTAGCAAGGTGTCGTTAAGCGGCACGATTTCGACCATGTCGCTGCCCGGCTGGATCACGCCGCCGACGGTGTTGACCAGCAACTGCTTGACGATACCGCGCACCGGCGAGGTGACCAGCGTGCGACTGACGCGGTCTTCCAGGGCGCGGCCAGTGGATTCGGCCTTGTTCAGTTCGGTGCGGGCTTCGTTGAGCTGGGTCAGCGCTTCGCTGCGGAATTTGCCACGGGTTTCGTCGATCTTGCGCTGCACTTCCTTGATCGCCGACTCGGCGCGGGGAATCGCCAGGGTGGTGGCGTCCAGTTGGCCACGGGTTTCCATTTCGGCACGCTTGAGGCGCAGCACTTCCACCGGCGATACCGCGCCCTGAGCCACCAGCGGCTCGGACATGTTGATCTCCTGGCGTTGCAGGGACAACTGGCTGCGGTACTGGCCTTGCTTGGAGCTGAACTCGCGCAGTTCCTGCTGGCGCTGCACCAGTTGCTCCTGCAAACCACCCACTTCGTCTTTCAACTGCTGGCGGCGGCTTTCATACAGGGAGCGTTCGTTGGCGGCCTGGTTTGGCGCGGCCTTGAGCACATCGTCGGGGATGTTCAGCGGGCGGTCATCCACCTGCGCACTCAAGCGTTCAACACGCAGTTGCATGGCCAGGCGCAAGGCTTCGGTTTCACCGGCGTTGGAGACAAACCGCGTGTCATCGAGGCGTATCAGCGGCGCGCCAGCTTCGACGATCTGGCCTTCCTTGACGTACAACTCGGCGACGATGCCGCCTTCCAGGTTCTGGATTTTTTGCAGCTTGGACGAAGGAATCGCCTTGCCGTCACCCCGGGTCACTTCGTCGATGCTGGAGAAACCCGCCCACACCACCAGGAATACGAAGAACCCGATGATCGCCCAGATGGTCAGGCGGATCACCCGCGGTGCATCTTCGATCAGCGCCTTGTTGACCTCTGGCAGGGGTTGGCCCTGCAGCGAGTCGGTGCCTTTGAAGTAGCGGCCGACCGCGTTTTTGATGGAGTTAAGCAACACTGATCTGCCCCTTTTTCAACGCTTCCATAACCACGGCTTTCGGGCCGTCCGCGAGGATCTGCCCACGGTCGACCACCAGCAAGCGGTCCACCAGAGAGAGCAGTGAGGCACGGTGGGTGACCAGCACCACGGTCTTGTTTTGCACCACGGCTTGCAGGCGTTGTTTCAAGCGTTCTTCACCGGTGTTATCCATGGCGCTGGTGGGTTCGTCCAACAACAGAATGGGCGGGTTGAGCAGCAGTGCGCGAGCCAGGGCGACGTTCTGCCGCTGGCCGCCGGACAGGTTCTGCCCACGCTCGCCGACTTGCAGCTCATAGCCTTGCGGGTGCAGGCGCGCGAATTCGTGTACACCGGCCAGTTCGGCGGCTTGCAGGACCATTTCGTCCTCGACGTAGCGTGCACCGGAAACCAGGTTGTCGCGCAACGTGCCGGCCAGCAATTGGATGTCTTGGGCGACGTAGCCGATGTTGTGGCGCAGCTCGCTCACGTCAATCTGGCGCACGTCCACGCCGTCCACCAGCAAGGCGCCGGAGTCAGGTTGGTATAGGCCGACAATCAGTTTGGCGAGGGAGCTTTTACCCGAGCCGCTGCGGCCGATGATGCCGATTTTTTCGCCCGGCTTGATCACCAGGTTGATGTTTTTCAGCGCGGCGTTCTGTTGGTTCGGGTAGGTGAAGTTCAAACCACGGCATTCGATGGCACCTTGCAGGGTGCGACGGCTCATCGGGCGCTCTTCGAAATTGCGCTCCTGGGGCAGCTCCATCATCTGGTCCACCGAGGTCATGGTGACCTTGGCTTGCTGGTAGCGGGTGAGCAGGCCCGACAGTGAGGCCAGTGGGCTCAACGCGCGGCCACTGAGCATGTAGCAAGCAATCAGGCCGCCCATGCTGAGGTTACCGTCGATGATCTGGTACACGCCGAACACGATCATGATCACGCCGGCCAGTTGCTGGATCAGCAGGGTCATGTTCATCGACAGGCCCGACAGCAACTTCACGCGCAGCTCAAGCCGGCTGAGTGTGCCGATGGTCTGTTCCCAACCATACTGACGCTCGCTCTCGGCGTTGTTGACCTTGACCGCGTCCAACCCGGCGAGGGTTTCGATCAGGCTCGACTGGCGCTCGGCGGCCAGAGCCATGGTGCGCTCCATGGTCGCCACCAGCGGTTTTTGCAGGGCGTAGCCGATGCCCAGGGCAATTGGGAAAGCCAGCACCGGCACCCAGACCAAGTGGCCGCCGAGGATGGCGATCACCAAGAAGATCAGCAGGGTAAACGGCAGGTCGATCAGGCTGGTGAGGGTCAGCGAGGCGAGGAAATCGCGCAGGCTCTGAAACTCATGGATGTTCTGCGCGAAGCTGCCGACCCGTGCCGGACGGTACTTCATGGACATGCCGACAATGCGCTCGAACAGCGTGGCCGAAATGATCAGGTCGGTCTTTTTACCGGCCAGGTCAAGGCACAGGCTGCGCAGGCTTTTGAGGATCAGGTCAAACAGGTACGCGCCGCAGATACCCACGGCCAGCACCCACAAGGTCGCCGTGGCCTGGTTGGGCACCACACGGTCGTACACGTTCATCACGAACAACGGCGCGGCCATCGCGATGATGTTGATCAGGAAGCTGGCGGCAATGGCGTCGGTGTAGAGCCAGCGCGAACGCTTGAGGGTGTCGCGAAACCACGAACGCGCCCGCGGAATCAGGGTGCCGTGGTTGACGTCGAATTTGTGCTGCGGCTGGGCAAAGAACACTTTGCCGATGTAGTCATCGGCGAGCATCTCGCGCTTGATCAGCACTTCACCGCCGTCGCTTTCGCTGAGCAGGATCCGCGCTTCGTCTTCGCCTTGCCAGCCCACCAGCACGGTACTGCGACCGTTCTTGAGCAACAGCAGCGCCGGCAGTGCAATCGTCGGGATCTGTTCCAGCTTGCGTTGCAGCACACGGCCTTGCAGCCCGGCGCGCGCGGCAGCACGCGGCAGCAGTTCAGCACTCAGGCGCTGCGAGGGCAACGGCAGGCCCGTGGTGAGCATGGCCGCGCTGGCCGGTTTTTGATGCAGGGCACAGAGCGCCAACAACCCGTCTAATAACGGGTCGTCGTGCAGCGTGCGTGGATCATGACTGAGATGAACTCGACCGACTTCGGATTCCACGCGCTGCACTCTCGACTAACAATTGGGCTATAGGTGTAGCTCAATTCATCCCAGGCAGTTGGACTTTAGGCTTCACGTCGTTCTGCACGACGGAGGCCATCGGTGCGACCACTCCCTGGCTCTTGAGCAATTCGCCCATGGTCGCCTTGATTCGATATTGAGTAAATAACTGAATGTTCTTGATCTCTTCCAAGCGACGCGAAGCGGTGAACAATTCGTTCTCGCTGTCGAGCAAATCCAGCAGGGTTCGCTGACCCAGACTAAACTGCTGCTGGTAGGAAGTACGCACACGGGTGCTGTGATCCACGTACTGCTGGGCCACCGGCAACTGCGCATTCGCGTTGTTCAAGGCGTTCCAGGCCAGGCCCAGTTCTTCGTTGAGCTGGCGCAAGGCGTTGTTGCGGATGTCCAGTGCCTGGCTTGCCTGGTACGACTTGGATTGCAGATCAGCCTTGTTACTGCCACCGGCAAACAGGTTGAAGCGCATGCGCACCATGGCCTCCCAGCCGTTGTTGTGGCTGGCATCGCCGGAAACGTTGTTGTCGGCGTTGGTGCCAAGCTCGGCATCAAAGCGCGGGTAGAAGGTGGATTTGGCGGCTTCGTACTGGCTTTCGGCGGCGGAGATATCCGACTCGGCCGAACGCAGGATCGGGCTGTTGTCGAGCATCTGGCGACGCGCTTCATTCAGGTCAGCCGGCAGCATCGCCATGAACGGCGCTGGGCGCTCGAGCTGGTCGGGCATCTGGCCGACGGCGCTGAGATAGTTGACCTGCGAGTCGGCAAGGTTGGTCTGCTCGGTAATCAGGTTGTTGCGGGCCTGTGCCAGACGCGCTTCAGCCTGATCCTGGTCGGCACCGTTACCGACGCCGCGCTGAGTGCGCAACTTGATCTGGTCGTAGATGCGTTCGTGGTTGCGCAGGTTTTCTTCAGCCAGGCGCACGAACTCACGACGAGTCAGCACGTCCAGGTAGACCTGGGCGACGGTCAACCCGGTGCGCTCGGACGTGCCAAGCAAGGAGTAGGCACGGGAGTTGACGTTGGCTTGTTGACGGCCGACTTCGCTGGACGTGGCGAAGCCGTCAAAAATCATTTGCTGCAGGCGCAGGCTGGATTCGCCGCGGTTGAGCGTGTCCCAATGGTTGCCGTTTGGGCCGTTGGCAGCGCGCGTTGTGGAGTTGTCGGTGCCTTCACGGCCGTAACCGGCGTTCAGGTCAACGCGAGGCAGATAACCACCTTGGGCAGCGCGCAATTGGTAATCGGCGGCAATACGACTGTTCACGCCGGCTTGAATTTCCGGGTGCACATCTAAGGCCTGCTGCATGGCTTGGGGCAATGTTTGGGCTTGGACAAAACTGGCGGCGAGAGCGAACGGTATTGCCATGAACAGGTGCAGACGCATTTAAAAATTCCCCAGGACTTCTTGTCTCAAATCACAGCGATTGGCCTCGCTGAGTCGGATAATGGCTACCGTAATGACCGTACGTCGGAAAGTTCGAAAAGCGGAACTGCTTCACACATGTAGGACGGTTCGCCGCATAAATATCAATGTGACATTACGGGGTCAATTGTTTAGGATGGCGACCAGAAGGTCAATAGTTTGGCATAAACTAGATTGCGAAAAAATCTAGCCAATTATTTGACGTCATTAACACCATAGACTATGCCCCTCCTGTCTGGCGTCCTAACTTGGGCTGCCACATGGATTTCATCAGAACGGAACACCGGAGAAAATTTTAATGAGCAGTGTTGTTGCCATCGTCAAAAGCATTGTTGGTCAAGTTTTCGTTATTTCTCCGGAAGGGGCGCGCCGCGTTCTGGTTGAAGGCGATCGTCTGTTCGCGGGTGACCAGATAGACACTGGCATGTCCGGCGCGGTCAGCCTGGAGCTGGCCGATGGCCGCACGCTGGACTTGGGTCGGGATACTCAGTGGAGCGCCGATCTGCCGGACTCCAGCCTCGACCTGGCCGCCGCCACCGAGCAAGCCGCGCCTTCGGTAGCCGAGCTTCAGCAAGCCATCGCCGCCGGCGCCGACCCGACCACCGACCTGGAAGCCACTGCCGCAGGCGCAACTGCTGCCGGTAACGGCGCGGCGGGCGGCGGCCATAGCTTCGTGGTGCTGGACGCGACCGCTGGCCGCGTCGACCCAACCATCGGCTTCCCGACCGGCCCGCTTGGCCAAGGCACCTCGACGCAAACCCAACTCACGGGCGCCCAAGGCTCCAACGAAACAGGCAACCTGGTGTTGCAGGCTTCGACCCTGACCCTGAGCGCGACTCCGACCATCACCGAAGCCGGCGGCGTACTGACCTATACCGCGACCGTGACCCAGGCGCCGTCCAGCGACCTGAGCATCACCCTGTCCAATGGCGCGGTCATCACTATCACGGCTGGCCAGACGACCGGCACCGTCAATGTGCCGCTGGCGCCAAATGACAGCCCGTACATCGACCCAAGCCAGATCAGCGTCACCGTCACCGGCACCACCGGCGGCAACAACCTGGTGCTGACCATCGACCCTAACCCGGCCGTGACTCAGATTACCGACACCATCGACACCACCACCGTCACGCTGACGGCGGGCGAGACCGTGACCGAAGGCGGCCAGATCACCTACACCGCCACCTTGACCAACCCCGCTCAGACGCCGGTGACTGTCACCTTGAGCAATGGCTCGGTGATCACCATCAAGGCCGGCGAGTCCGTCGGCACGGTGGTGGTGGATACCCCGGCTAACGACGTTTACAACAATGGTTCGACCGTCACGACCACCATTACCGGTGCAACCGGCGGCAACTTTGAAAATCTAGTACCTAGCACTACGCCTGCGGTTACTACGATTACGGACTCGATCGACACCACCACTGTCACGCTGACTGCTGGTCAGACCGTGACCGAAGGCGGCCAGATTACTTACACCGCCACCTTGACCAACCCGGCGCAGACGCCGGTGACTGTCACCTTGAGCAATGGCTCAGTGATCACCATCAAGGCCGGCGAATCGGTTGGCACCGTAGTCGTGGATACCCCGGCTAACGACGTCTACAACAACGGTTCGACCGTCAGCACCACGATTACCGACGCAACCGGCGGCAACTTCGAAAACCTGGTGCCGAGCACCACGCCGGCGGTCACCACCATTGTTGATTCGATCGACACCACCTCCGTCACGTTGACGGCCGGTGAGACCGTGACCGAAGGTGGCCAGATCACCTACACCGCCACGTTGACCAACCCGGCGCAGACGCCAGTGACTGTCACTTTGAGCAATGGCTCGGTGATCACCATCAAGGCCGGTGAGTCGGTTGGCACCGTAGTCGTGGATACCCCGGCTAACGACGTCTACAACAACGGTTCGACCGTCAGCACCACGATTACCGACGCAACCGGCGGCAACTTCGAAAACCTGGTGCCGAGCACCACGCCGGCGGTCACCACCATTGTTGATTCGATCGACACCACCACCGTCACGTTGACGGCCGGTGAGACCGTGATCGAAGGCGGCCAGATCACCTACACCGCCACGTTGAGCAACCCGGCGCAGACGCCAGTGACTGTCACCTTGAGCAATGGCTCGGTGATCACGATCAAAGCGGGTGAGTCGGTTGGCACCGTAGTCGTCGACACCCCGCCGAACGATGTCTACGTCAACGGCAGCACTGTCAGCACCACCATTACGGGCGCGACGGGCGGCAACTTCGAAAACTTGGTACCGAGCACTACGCCTGCGGTTACCACCATCACAGATTCGATCGACACCACAACCGTGACGCTGACCGCGCCGACCGAGGCGAACGAAGGTGGTCAGATTACGTACACCGCTACGCTTTCCAATAAAGCGGGCACTGACGTAACGCTGAAACTCGACAACGGCTCGACCATCACCATTAAGGCCGGCGACACCGTCGGCACCGTGACTGTTCCGGCGCCGAGCGATGACGTGTTCATCGACAAGAGCACCCAGACCGTCAAGATCACCGACACTGCTGGCGGCAACTTCGAGAAGTTGGAAGTTGCAGGCGACGGTGCGACCACCACGATCAATGACACCATCGACAAGGTCGATGTCGTACTGACTGCCACCACCACTGTTGGTGAAGGCGGCAACATCGTCTACACCGCCAGCCTTGTGGATAAAAACGGCGCAGCGGTGACCAACATCACCAACCCGCTGACCGTGACTTTGGACAATGGCCAAACCATCACCATCGGCGTTAATCAGTCGAGCGGCGCCATCACGGTTGTGGCTCCTGACGATGTGTACAAAGGCGATCAAACCGTCACTACCGCTATCAAAGGCGTAACTGGCGGTGAGCACTTTGAAAATCTGGTTCCAGGAACCGATAAAGTCACCACGACTGTGACTGACACACCGGGCACCGATAACACCACGACCGTAACCCTGACGGCTCCGACCGAGGTTAGCGAAGGTGGTCAAATCACCTACACCGCGACCTTGAGCAACAAGGCGGGCACTGACGTAACGCTGAAACTCGACAACGGTTCGACCATCACCATTAAGGCCGGCGATACCGTCGGCACCGTGACTGTTCCGGCGCCGAGCGATGACGTGTTCATCGACAAGAGCACTCAGACCGTCAAGATCACCGACACCGCTGGCGGTAACTTCGAGAAGTTGGAAGTTGCAGGCGACGGTGCGACCACCACAATCAATGACACCATCGACAAAGTTGATGTCGTACTGACCGCGACTACCACTGTTGGCGAAGGCGACAACATCGTCTACACCGCGTCGCTGGTCGACAAGCCGGGTAACCCGGTGACCAACATCACCAACCCGCTGACCGTGACTTTGGACAATGGCCAAACCATCACCATCGGCGTTAATCAGTCGAGCGGCGCCATCACGGTTGTGGCTCCTGACGATGTGTACAAAGGCGATCAAACCGTCACTACCGCTATCAAAGGCGTAACTGGCGGTGAGCACTTTGAAAATCTGGTTCCAGGAACCGATAAAGTCACCACGACTGTGACTGACACACCGGGCACCGATAACACCACGACCGTAACCCTGACGGCTCCGACCGAGGTTAGCGAAGGTGGTCAAATCACCTACACCGCGACCTTGAGCAACAAGGCGGGCACTGACGTAACGCTGAAACTCGACAACGGTTCGACCATCACCATTAAGGCCGGCGATACCGTCGGCACCGTGACTGTTCCGGCGCCGAGCGATGACGTGTTCATCGACAAGAGCACTCAGACCGTCAAGATCACCGACACCGCTGGCGGTAACTTCGAGAAGTTGGAAGTTGCAGGCGACGGTGCGACCACCACAATCAATGACACCATCGACAAAGTTGATGTCGTACTGACCGCGACTACCACTGTTGGCGAAGGCGGCAACATCGTCTACACCGCGTCGCTGGTCGACAAGCCGGGTAACCCGGTGACCAACATCACCAACCCGCTGACCGTGACTTTGGACAATGGCCAAACCATCACCATCGGCGTGAACCAGTCGAGCGGCACCATCACGGTCGTAGCTCCTGACGATGTGTACAAAGGCGATCAAACCGTCACTACCGCTATCAAAGGCGTGACTGGCGGTGAGCATTTCGAGAACTTGGTTCCTGGGACCGATAAAGTCACCACGACTGTGACTGACACACCGGGCACCGATAACACCACGACCGTGACCCTGACGGCTCCGACTGAGGTTAGCGAAGGTGGTCAGATTACGTACACCGCTACGCTTTCCAATAAAGCGGGCACTGACGTAACGCTGAAACTCGACAACGGCTCGACCATTACCATCAAGGCCGGCGACACCGTCGGCACCGTGACTGTTCCGGCGCCGAGCGATGACGTGTTCATCGACAAGAGCACCCAGACCGTCAAGATCACCGACACGGCTGGCGGTAACTTCGAGAAACTGGAAGTTGCAGGCGACGGTGCGACCACCACGATCAATGACACCATCGACAAGGTCGATGTCGTACTGACTGCCACCACCACTGTTGGTGAAGGCGGCAACATCGTCTACACCGCCAGCCTTGTGGATAAAAACGGCGCGCCGGTGACTAACATCACCAACCCGCTGACCGTCACCTTGGACAACGGCAAAACCATCACCATCGGCGTGAACCAGTCCAGCGGTAGCGTTTCTGTTGTGGCTCCTGATGATGTCTACAAAGGCGACCAAACCGTCACTACCGCTATCAAAGGCGTGACTGGCGGTGAGCATTTCGAAAATCTGGTTCCGGGTACCGATAAAGTCACCACGACTGTGACTGACACACCAGGCACCGATAACACCACGACCGTAACCCTGACGGCTCCGACTGAGGTTAGCGAAGGTGGTCAGATTACTTACACCGCTACGCTTTCTAACAAAGCGGGTACTGACGTCACTCTGAAATTGGATAATGGTTCGACCATTACCATCAAGGCTGGCGAAACCGTCGGCACTGTGACTGTTCCGGCGCCAAGCGATGACGTGTTCATCGACAAGAGCACCCAGACCGTCAAGATCACCGACACCGCAGGCGGTAACTTCGAGAAGTTGGAAGTTGCAGGCGACGGTGCGACCACCACGATCAATGACACCATCGACAAGGTCGATGTCGTACTGACCGCGACCACCACTGTTGGTGAAGGCGGCAACATCGTCTACACCGCGTCGCTGGTCGACAAGTCGGGTAACCCGGTGACCAACATCACCAACCCGCTGACCGTCACCTTGGACAATGGCCAAACCATCACCATCGGCGTTAATCAGTCGAGCGGCGCCATCACGGTTGTGGCTCCTGATGATGTGTACAAAGGCGACCAAACCGTCACTACCGCTATCAAAGGCGTGACTGGCGGTGAGCACTTTGAAAATCTGGTTCCAGGAACCGATAAAGTCACCACGACTGTGACTGACACACCGGGCACCGATAACACCACGACCGTGACCCTGACGGCTCCGACTGAGGTTAGCGAAGGTGGTCAGATCACCTACACCGCGACCTTGAGCAACAAGGCCGGCACTGACGTAACGCTGAAACTCGACAACGGCTCGACCATCACCATTAAGGCCGGCGACACCGTCGGCACTGTGACTGTCCCGGCACCTAGCGATGACGTGTTCATCGATAAGAGCACTCAGACCGTCAAGATCACCGACACGGCTGGCGGTAACTTCGAGAAGTTGGAAGTTGCAGGCGACGGCGCAACCACCACGATCAATGACACCATCGACAAGGTCGATGTCGTACTGACTGCCACCACCACCGTTGGCGAAGGCGGCAACATCGTCTACACCGCCAGTCTTGTGGATAAAAACGGCGCAGCGGTGACCAACATCACCAACCCGCTGACCGTCACCTTGGACAATGGCCAAACCATCACCATCGGCGTTAATCAGTCGAGCGGCGCCATCACGGTCGTAGCTCCTGATGATGTCTACAAAGGCGACCAAACCGTTACCACCGCTATCAAAGGCGTAACTGGCGGCGAGCACTTTGAGAACTTGGTTCCTGGCACTACGCCGGTTAACACCACCGTCACGGATACTCCGGGCACCGATAACACCACCACCGTTACGCTGACCGCGCCAAGCGCAGTCAACGAGGGCGGTGAGATTACTTACACCGCTACGCTTTCCAATAAAGCGGGCACCGACGTAACGCTGAAACTCGACAACGGTTCGACCATTACCATCAAGGCGGGCGACACCGTCGGCACCGTGACTGTCCCGGCGCCGAGCGATGACGTGTTCATCGATAAGAGCACCCAGACCGTCAAGATCACCGACACTGCTGGCGGCAACTTCGAGAAGTTGGAAGTTGCAGGCGACGGCGCAACCACCACGATCAATGACACCATCGACAAAGTTGATGTCGTACTGACCGCGACTACCACTGTTGGCGAAGGCGGCAACATCGTCTACACCGCCAGCCTTGTGGATAAAAACGGCGCGGCAGTGACCAACATCACCAACCCGCTGACCGTGACTTTGGACAATGGCCAAACCATCACCATCGGCGTGAACCAGTCGAGCGGCACCATCACGGTCGTAGCTCCTGACGATGTGTACAAAGGCGACCAAACCGTTACCACCGCTATCAAAGGCGTGACTGGCGGTGAGCACTTTGAAAATCTGGTTCCAGGAACCGATAAAGTCACCACGACTGTGACTGACACACCGGGTACCGATAACACCACGACCGTAACCCTGACGGCTCCGACTGAGGTTAGCGAAGGTGGTCAGATTACTTACACCGCTACGCTTTCTAACAAAGCGGGTACTGACGTCACTCTGAAATTGGATAATGGTTCGACCATTACCATCAAGGCGGGCGACACCGTCGGCACCGTGACTGTCCCGGCGCCTAGCGATGACGTGTTCATCGATAAGAGCACCCAGACCGTCAAGATCACCGACACCGCTGGCGGTAACTTCGAGAAGTTGGAAGTTGCAGGCGACGGCGCGACCACCACGATCAATGACACCATCGACAAAGTTGATGTCGTACTGACCGCGACTACCACTGTTGGCGAAGGCGGCAATATCGTCTACACCGCGTCGCTGGTCGACAAGTCGGGCAACCCGGTGACCAACATCACCAACCCGCTGACCGTGACTTTGGACAATGGCCAAACCATCACCATCGGCGTTAATCAGTCGAGCGGCACCATCACGGTTGTGGCTCCTGACGATGTGTACAAAGGCGATCAAACCGTCACTACCGCTATCAAAGGCGTGACTGGCGGTGAGCACTTTGAAAATCTGGTTCCAGGAACCGATAAAGTCACCACGACTGTGACTGACACACCAGGCACCGATAACACCACCACCGTTACGCTGACCGCGCCAAGCGCAGTCAACGAGGGCGGTGAGATTACTTACACCGCTACGCTTTCCAATAAAGCGGGCACCGACGTAACGCTGAAACTCGACAACGGCTCGACCATCACCATTAAGGCCGGCGACACCGTCGGCACTGTGACTGTCCCGGCACCTAGCGATGACGTGTTCATCGATAAGAGCACCCAGACCGTCAAGATCACCGACACCGCAGGCGGTAACTTCGAGAAGTTGGAAGTTGCAGGCGACGGCGCGACTACCACGATTAATGACACCATCGACAAAGTTGATGTGGTTCTGACTGCCACCACCACCGTCGGCGAAGGCGGCAACATCGTCTACACCGCCAGCCTTGTGGATAAAAACGGCGCGGCAGTGACCAACATCACCAACCCGCTGACCGTCACCTTGGACAATGGCCAAACCATCACCATCGGCGTGAACCAGTCGAGCGGCGCCATCACGGTCGTAGCTCCTGACGATGTGTACAAAGGCGATCAAACCGTCACTACCGCTATCAAAGGCGTAACTGGCGGCGAGCATTTCGAGAACTTGGTTCCTGGGACCGATAAAGTCACCACGACTGTGACTGACACACCAGGCACCGATAACACCACGACCGTAACCCTGACGGCTCCGACTGAGGTTAGCGAAGGTGGCCAGATCACCTACACCGCGACCTTGAGCAACAAGGCGGGCACTGACGTCACCCTGAAGTTGGATAATGGCTCGACCATTACCATCAAGGCGGGCGACACCGTTGGGACCGTGACCGTTCCGGCGCCTAGCGATGACGTGTTCATCGATAAGAGCACCCAGACCGTCAAGATCACCGACACTGCTGGCGGCAACTTCGAGAAGTTGGAAGTTGCAGGCGACGGTGCGACCACCACGATCAATGACACCATCGACAAGGTCGATGTCGTACTGACTGCCACCACCACTGTTGGTGAAGGCGGCAACATCGTCTACACCGCCAGCCTTGTGGATAAAAACGGCGCGGCGGTGACCAACATCACCAATCCGCTGACCATCACCCTGGATAACGGCAAAACCATCACCATCGGCGTGAACCAGTCCAGCGGTAGCGTTTCTGTTGTGGCTCCTGACGATGTGTACAAAGGCGACCAAACCGTCACTACCGCTATCAAAGGCGTGACTGGCGGTGAGCATTTCGAAAATCTGGTTCCGGGTACCGATAAAGTCACCACGACTGTGACTGACACACCAGGCACCGATAACACCACGACCGTGACCCTGACGGCTCCGACTGAGGTTAGCGAAGGTGGCCAGATCACCTACACCGCGACCTTGAGCAACAAGGCCGGCACTGACGTAACGCTGAAACTCGACAACGGCTCGACCATCACCATCAAGGCGGGCGACACCGTCGGCACCGTGACTGTCCCGGCGCCTAGCGATGACGTGTTCATCGACAAGAGCACCCAGACCGTCAAGATCACCGACACCGCAGGCGGTAACTTCGAGAAGTTGGAAGTTGCAGGCGACGGCGCGACCACCACGGTCAATGACACCATCGACAAAGTTGATGTGGTTCTGACTGCCACCACCACCGTCGGCGAAGGCGGCAACATCGTCTACACCGCCAGCCTTGTGGATAAAAACGGCGCGGCGGTGACCAACATCACCAATCCGCTGACCATCACCCTGGATAACGGCAAAACCATCACCATCGGCGTGAACCAGTCCAGCGGTACCGTCACCGTCGTAGCGCCGAACGACGTCTACAAAGGCGACCAGACCGTCACCACCGCGATCACCAACGTGACGGGCGGCGCGCATTTCGAAAACCTGGTGCCAGGTACCACGCCAGTTAACACCACGGTCACGGACACCCCGGGAACCACCGATCTCACCAGTGTCACGCTGACTGCCCCAACGGCGGTCAACGAAGGTGGCCAGATCACCTACACCGCCACCTTGAGCAACAAGGCCGGCAGCGACATGGTGATCCAACTCGATAACGGTTCGAGCATCACCATCAAGCAAGGCGCGACCGTGGGTACGGTGACGGTACCAGCACCTAGCGATGACGTGTTCATCGACAAGAGCACTCAGACCGTCAAGATCACTGGCACTACTGGCGGTAACTTCGAGGGTGTGACTGTCACTCCAGGCGGCGCGACCACCACCATCAACGACACCATCGATGATGTGACCGTGGTGCTCAAGGCCACCGGTTCGGTGAGTGAAGGCGGTCAGATCGTCTACACCGCGTCCTTGGTCGACAAGAACGGTGCAGCGGTGACCAACGTCGGTTCCGACCTGGTAGTGAAGCTGGATAACGGCTCGACCATCACCATCGGCAACGGCAAGACCAGCAGCACCACCACCGCCACCGCGCCTAACGACGTGTATGTCGGTGCCAACGATGTCAGCACCAAGATCACCAGCGTGGTCAGCGGTGGCGACAAGTACGAGCACTTGATTGTCGACGGCAGCACCGTGACCACCAAGGTCACCGATGTGGTCACCAACACCACCATCAGCATCACCGGCGATGCATCGGTGACGGAAGGCAGCACGGCGCACTACACCCTGACGCTGAGCAACCCGGCGCAAACCGACGTGACCGTGACGCTCAAGTACAGCGGCACCGCCACCGACGGTTCAGACTTCAATGGCGTGTACACGGTGAAGATCCCGGCCGGTTCCAGCAGCGTGCCGTTTGATATCCGCACCATCGACGACAAAATTACCGAGCCGACGGAAAAAATCGTTATCACTATCGACAAGACCACTGGGGGCAACTTCGAGAACCTGGTGGTCGGCAATGGCAGCGTCAGCACCGATATCATCGACAACGATGCACCACCGGTCATCGATCTGGATGCCAACAACTCCAGCGGCGCCACCGGGGCCGACTACAAGACCTCGTTTACCGAAGGCGGCACCGGCGTGTCGATTGCTGACACCGACATCAAGATTACTGACCCGGACAGCACTCAACTGACCGGCGCCACCGTGGTCCTGACCAACACCCAACAGGGCGACGCGCTGAACTTCAGCAGCGTCACCGGCATCAGCGTGGCCTCGGTGACAGACCCTGCCACCGGCAAGATCACTCTGACCCTGACCGGCACGGCATCGCTGGCTGACTACATGCAGCAGATCAAGAACATCACGTTCACCAACAGCAGCCACGACCCGAGTACCACGCCACGGACCATCACCGTGACCGTGACCGACGGCGGCAACTACTCCAACGTCGCCACCACCACGGTCAACGTAGTGGCGGTCAACGATGCGCCAGTGGCAACCGGCAGCGCTGTGACCGGCACTGAAGACACGCCGCTGGCACTGACCTGGGCTAACTTCGGCGTGACCGACGTGGACTCGCCCCAAGCCAGCCTGGCGGTGAAAATCACCGACCTGCCGGTGGCAGGCAAGCTGCAATACCTGGCGACAGACGGCACCACTTGGACCAACGTGACCGCCGGCCAAACCTTCACCAAAGCCCAGATCGACGGCGGCCAGTTGCGCTTCATGCCGAACGCCAACGAGTCCGGCGCCGATGGCTATGGCGGCAACGGTATCGGCAACAAGCAGGCCGATTACGCGCAGTTCAAGTTCCAGCCAACGGATGGCAAGGACTTTGGCACCAGCGCCACGGTGAAAGTCGATATCACCCCAGTGGCCGACGCACCGACCCTGACGGTGGCCGACAACAACGTCAGTTCGATCGGCTTGCTCAAGCAAAGCTGGAACAGCATTGCAGGCATTGGCACTAACGGTAACGGCGCGTCAGCGACCGACCTGAAAAACGCTATTGATAAGGCCGGCACGCCGAACAGCAGCGGCGTCGTAACCAACGTCGAGTCCACCGAAAACGTCGCCGCAGGCGCAGGTTCGAAGATCTCCGGCCTGATCTATATGGAAGCCGGTAAGACCTACACCTTCAGCGGTACCGGCGATGACAGCCTGGTGATCAACGTCGGCGGCAAAGACGTGGCCAGCGCGCAATGGGGCACCAACAGCGGCAAGTTCAGTGGCTCGATCACCCCGACCGTAAGCGGCTACTACAGCCTCGAGATCTACCACGCGAACCAATCCGGTCCCGGCAGCTATGACGTTAACCTGTCGGTTAACGGTGGCGCGGCCAAAGACCTGAGCACCAGCGGCGTGCCGCTGTATACCGGCATCACTGACCTGACCAACGCCGGCGTGACCGTGTCCGACCTGCATGGCAGCAACGGCGACGGTTACTACGTGGGCTACAAGCTCAACGAAGGCCAGGAAAACGGTACCGTGAAGCTGTCCAAGGTCACCACTGCGCTGACCGATACCGACGGCTCGGAAACCCTGAGCGTGAAGATCAGTGGCGTACCGGCAGGCTCGGTGCTCACCGACGCCTCCGGGCACACCTTCACCGCGACTAAAGCCGTTGGCGAAGTGAATGTCACTGGTTGGGATTTGAACACCCTGACCATCAAGCCGCCGACCTACTACAGCGGCCAGTTCAACCTGACCGTCACCTCGACCTCCACCGAAAGCATCGGCGGTTCGGCAACCACCACCGCGCAATTGCCGGTCACGGTCTACCCGGCCACCTACAGCTCGATAACGGGCACCTCGGGCAGCGACACGATCAACGGCAGCGACGGCAACGACATTGTCGTGGCCGATATCGGCGGCCTGAACGTGGTGCAGGGCAAGAACTACAACATCGCGTTCATGGTCGACAGTTCCGGCAGTATGAGCACCTCCTCGGTCAACGCGGCGAAGGCTTCGCTGACCTCAGTGTTCAATTCGCTGAAAGACAGCCTGGGCGCCAACACGTCGGGCACCGTGAACATCTTCCTGGCAGACTTTGATACCCAGGTGAACAAGTCGATTGCGATCAACCTCAACGATCCAAACGCCCTGACGTTGCTCAAGGCCGTGCTGGACTCGATGGTGTCGGGCGGCGGTTCCAACTATGAAGACGTGTTCAAGACCACGGCCAACTTCTTCCAGAGCGGCCTGGCCACCGGCAACACCGGCGCGACCAACTTGACCTACTTCATCACCGACGGCAAGCCGACCTACTACCAGAGCGGCGAGCAGACCAACCCGACGATTTACAACACAAAACTCGATGACTTGGTGACGACGACCAACTACACACTGGGCACAACGTTCAGCAAGTACCTGGATAACAACCACTACTTCACCATCGACTCCTCGGGCGCAGCTCAATTGCAAACCTGGAATGGCTCGCGCTGGGTCGTTAATAACCTGGGCACCCTCCACGCCCAAGGTGACGGTACCTACGAGCTGTCCGACCGTTCAGGCTTGGGCAGCGGCACCGATTCGTCGACGCTGAGCAACTCGAAAAGCGCCTTTGCGCTGCTGGGTGGGTTGTCGCAAGTGGAGGCCATCGGCATCAACAACGACGTCACCCTCAACGACCTGAAGCCGTACGACAGCGATGGCAAGCCGCAAAGCAACATCGATCCGAAGGACTTGGCCAACGCGATCCTCGGCCACACCGAAGCAACGCTGCCGGGCGCCGACACCATCAACGGTGGCGACGGCAACGACATCATCTTCGGCGACCTGGTCAGCTTCAGCGGGATTACCGGTGAGGGTTACAACGCACTGCAGGCCTTCGTCGCGCAGAAAACCGGTGTGGCCGTCTCGGCGGTGACCACCTCGAACGTGCACCAGTACGTTACCGAGCACTACGCGGACTTCGATGTCTCCGGCGCCAAGGACGGTAACGACACGCTGTTGGGCGGTGCAGGCGATGACATCCTGTTCGGCCAGGGCGGCAACGACACCCTGGACGGCGGCAAAGGCAATGACATCCTGCTGGGCGGCACCGGCAACGACACCTTGATCGGTGGCCAGGGCAACGACATCCTGATCGGCGGTTCGGGTGCCGACACCTTCGTGTGGAAGGCCGGTGACATCGGCAACGATGTGATCAAGGACTTCAAAGCATCGGAAGGTGACCGGATAGACCTCAAGGATCTGTTGAAAGGTGAGACCGACAGCACCATCGACAACTACCTTAAGATCACCACGGTAGACGGCGTGTCAACCTTGCAAGTCAGCACTGAAGGCAAGCTCAACACCACAGGCGGCCTGGCCAATGCCGATGTGACGATCAAGCTGGAAGGCAACGATTGGTCCCACACCAGCATCAACTCGCTGATCAGTGGTGCCGACCCGACCATCAAGATCGACCACACCGCCTAAGCTTCGGTTTATCGGCCGCCCCCAGGGGCGGCCGATTTGCTTCGGTGACACGTTGCTGGCCCTGGCGAGCGGTTGCATCGCATACTCACTTCAATAAACACACCGCTGACCTATGCGGGTGAAAACGTGTGGCTCATTTTCGAGGGGTTCTTATGTTTTACGTGCAACGTGATGCACAGGGCGTGCTGAGTCGCGTAGAGGCCGCTGCCTTTGCTGAATCAACCGAAACCCTGCCAGCCGATCACCATGAGATCCAGGCCTGGTACGCCAACGAAGTGGTGGAAACCAGCTTGGCGCAGCTCAAGCAAAGTGACCTGGAAATGATCCGGGTGCTCGATGACTTGATTCAGGTGCTGACACGCAAGGGAGTGATCAGCGTCACTGACCTGCCGCCCGCGGCTCAGGCCAAGTTGATGGACCGTAACCACGCGCGGGAAGCGTTGGGCGGGTTGAGCCATTTGATCGATGATGAAGAGACTGGGCTGATCTGATTTCGGCAGGCAAACCGAATCTAAATGTGGGCAGGCTTATGTGGGAGCTGGCTCCCACATAAGCCTGCTCCTACATTGGATTGGCATTATTTCCAGGGCGCGGGCTCACCAAACAGCTGGCCCTGCACACCGAAAATGCCCATTTCGCGAATCACCTGCAGCTCACCTTCGGTTTCCACGCGCTCGGCAATCAATGGTAAGTCGATGCTGTGGGCCGCGCGTTGGATCGCCTCGATAAACAGGCGCTTGTCGCTTTCCTGGTCGATGGCACGGATATAGCTGCCGTCGATCTTCAAGTACGCCAGGCCCAGGCGCGCCAGGTTGCCGATCATGCTGAAGCGCCCACCGAAACGCTGCAGGCTAAGAGAGAAGCCCAATTCGCGCAGGCGCTGGGTCAACTGCTCCAGCAGCGCCTGCTCCGGCAATTGCTCTTCGCCAATTTCCAGGGTCAGGCGCGAGCCCAGATTGCTGTGCTGGCGTAGCAACTCAAAAATTCGATTCAGCGCCTGGGCGTCCTGCAAGGTGGCCGCCGATAGGTTCAGCGCCAAGCTATGGCTGTGACCGGCCATCTGCTTGAGCACGTGCTCCAGCATCAGGCGGTCCAGGCGCGCGGTCCAGCCGAAGCGTTCAAGCCACGGCAGGAAACGCCCGGCGGGTATGGTGTGACCGTCGTCATCCTGCAAGCGCGACAGTACTTTGTAGTGCAAGACCAACTGCGGGTCCTGGCTGGCGACGACCGGCTGAAAGTACAGCTGGAAACGCTCCTGGGTCAGGGCTTGGTCGAGCAGGGTGTGCCAGGCATGGTGATCGTCGCCGACGCTGGCGGCGGCGTTGTGGTCGAGGCACACCCAACTGCTGTCGCCCTGCCCTTCGGCCTGGGCCAGGGCCTGGTCAGCCAAAGTCAGCAGGGCCAGCGGGGAATCGCCATGGCTGAACGGCGCCAGGCCGATATAGGCGACCGGCGTGACGTCACTGGCGCCGGTGGCCTGCAGGCTGAGCAAGGTGCTCTCCAGGTTCTGCGCCAATTGCAACGCTTCTTCGCGCACCAACCCCGGCGCCAGCACCGCGAATTCACCGCCGCGGATACGGGTGACGAGGTTATGAGTTTCCGGGTAAGGCTCGCACTGGCGTAGCAGTTGTTCGCCGACCGCTTGCAGCAACTGGTCGGTGCGCTGGCCCCCCAGGCGCTGGTTGAGACCGGCCAGGTCCTTGACTCGCAATAGCAGCAGGTAGCCGGAGTTGGAGTCTTCCGGGTTACTCACGCGGGCGTTGAGCTGCATCTCGAAATAACGGCGGTTGGCGAGGCCCGTGAGGTTGTCCTGATAGGATTCGATGCGCAGTTTTTCGCTGCGCTCGGCCTGCTCCTGAAACAGCGCCTTGAGCTTTTCTACCATCTGATTCATAGCTTGCACCACACGGCGCAACTCCGGCGTACGTGGCAGGTCGGGCAGGCTGAGGAACTCGCGCCGCGCAATGGCGTGGGATTGCTTGACCATGTAGTCCAACGGCTTCAGTTGCCGACGCAGCAACAGCGCACCCAGCACTGCACTCACCGCACCGCACAACAGCAACCAGCCAAGGCTGCCCAAGGCGCTCTGCCAAAGCTTGGCCAGGGCAAACATAGGGTGGCTGACCACTTCCACACGCGCCGCCTGCTCCCAGCCACGGCTGACCAGCGCATCACCACCGGCCGGCTCCAGACCGATGAGTTTGACGAACCAGTTGGGCACACCGTTGTTGTCAGGAATACCGCTGCGTTCGACGATGGTTTTATCCGTGGCCAAATCCACCACGCGGATGCTGGCGTAATAGCCGCTGTCGAAGATCGAGCTGACCAGCAATTCCACCATGGCCGGGTCGTCGATATTCGGCGTCAGCGACAATGCCAGCGCCGTCGCCGCATCCTGTGCATGCGAACGCAGCTGGTTGACGTATTGCGTGCGCGAACTTTCCAGGCTGACCATGAAGCTGCCGCTGAAGGCGACCACCAAGAACAGACAGATTGCGATCAATAGTTGTTTGAACAGAGACATCCGATCAGTTACTCCTAGTTGGCAGGCTCGGCTGGGAAGCCTTCCGCACGCATTTTTCTCAACACATCCTGCCAACGCGACAAGCGTTTAGTGTCACCGACTTTCTTGTTGCCCTTGGCACCGGGGAGGTACAAACCCTCGGCGTTGAATGAGTACACCGGAATCAGGTCGGTACGGCGGGTGGCTGGCAGGATGTCGTCCATCAGGCTGTCGAGCACCAACGGGATAGCGTCCGGGGTCGAATAATACGTCAGGACCATGTGAGCGCGATTCTGACGCAAGGCCTTGACGTAGGTAATGCGCAATTTGTCGCTGGAGACGCCCAGATGACGCAAACTGAAATACTTGGCGATCGCGTAGTCCTCACAATCGCCAGCCCCCTTCCAGAGCGCTTCGATGGGCGTCTCCCAATAGTCGACCACGTGCCAGAGGTCGATGTCTTCTACGTAAGACACTTGCTTGTTGAAGAACAGGTTGACGACCTTGAGCTGCTCCTGCTCGTCGACCTGTTTTTGGGTCACCAGCAGTCGCTGCCAAGCGTCGATACGCTGCTGGCCCTCCCCCAGCGGCCCGTACAAGGCCGTGGCCTTGCGGCTGATCTGGGAGAAATCCCAATCGGCATGCAGCCCGCCGAGCATAAGGCCGGCCAATACAATCGCTGAAAACAACCAGCTAACGATTCGAGAGGGAATAAAACTTACCGCCAAGGCGTTCAGTCCATGAAGAGAGACGGAATTTTAAAGGATGGTGATGCTTCGACTCGCAAAAAACAATGGCACAGTGCAATCATCCATCGGTGGGCCGAGTTTATAACCGCACCCTGTGGGATGCACAAAGTACACTCCGTAAGCCCTTACAAACGGAAACTTTGGTTGTTTGACAAGCGTGTGGCCCGTCTCTAGTGTGCATTGGATCCAATTAAACACACTCCATTCAAGAAAGGAGGATAGCGCAACCGTGACGCAGAAGCCGAACCCTTTAAGCAGCATCAAAATCAGCGGGCCTATTCCCGCCCATCTTGCTCGCGCCGTTATTGAAGAAACACTGCGCAATGCCATTCTCGATGGTCGACTGCCCTGTGGCACCGCGATGCGTCAGCAAGAGCTGGCTAGCCTGTTCGGCGTGAGCCGCATGCCCGTGCGCGAGGCCTTACGCCAGCTGGAAGCTCAATCCTTGCTGCACGTGGTGACCCATAAGGGCGCCGTGGTTGCACCGTTGATCGAAGACAATTCGGCTGAAACCTACGAACTGCGCATGCTGCTGGAATCCGAAGCGTTGCGCCTGTCGACTCCGTTTCTCACCGACGCCGACATCGCTGAAGCCGATGCCTACATCAATGCGCTGGAACAGGAGAAAGACTACGCCGAGATTGGCCGGCTCAACCGCCTGTTCCACATGGTGTTGTATGGCAAGGCACCTAACCAACGGCTGCTCAAACTGGTTGAACACGGTTTAAATGAGGAGGAACGGTTTCTGCGCTTCAACCTTGAGGCGATGGGCCTGGGCGAGACATCACAGGAAGATCACCGCGAACTGCTGAGGCTTGTGGCTCAGAAGAAGATCGAAGAGAGCATTCTGACCTTGCGTAATCACCTGATGCGGGGAATGGAGGTGATCACCACCTACCTCAATGGTCTTGAAGCTGCCGCAACGAAAGACGCGCAGTAGGGTTCAGGGCGCTCCCCGTTGACCCTCTAAGGTGCAGGGCTCCTTTCCTATAGGAGAGAGAGCCCGACGACGATACGCCCCGACCAGAACGATGTAATTTAAACAGGACGGCTCGTTTCGAGGAAACTTCTAACAGTTACCCAAGCAACTTGCTTACAACAAGATATTTCTCGCAAAAGCATCTAACACTTTCACAAGATGATCAAAGCGTTTAATAAGATTATTATCCCTCACCACTAAAACAAATACTTTATTCGACCGTACAACTTCACGCCAGGTTAGCGCTGTGCGCGTGAACCGGCTAAACGCCATCCTTCTATTTACACTTAAAAACCCCCACCACTGTTTTCAGAGCAGTCGCAACAACTTATAGGCGTCAACCATGCACCAACACTTACTTGAACAAAAAAATGGCTGTTATGCAGCCATCCGTTATTTAAAGAAATAACTTCGCTTAATAAGTTACAGCTTTTCATGGAACATCATGTATTTGCGGTTTGGGACTTCATGACACTGACCAAACGGCTGCAGCAAGACCTGACCTGCACGCACTTACCCTGGCTCCCACCCACGGACCCGCAAGCCGCACGCCTTATCAATGAAATCGTGCTGGGCGAAGAATCGGACGAACATCCAACACGTGGCCATTGCAGCCACTTCGAACTTTACCTGGAGGCGATCGCAGAGGTCGGTGCCGACACGCGTACCGTCCAGCACTTCATCGAACTGCAGCGCCAGGGTGTGCAAGCAAACGCGGCCTTGCACATGATCGATGTGCTGCCGGGTGTGGCGCGCTTTGTCGACAGCACGTTACAGGTCGCGCTAAACGCGCCCACCCACTGCGTGGCGGCGGCCTTCCTGCATGGTCGCGAGAGTGTCATTGCGCCGATGTTCGAACGCATCCTGCACGGCAATGCGTGCATTGATCGTCAGGCACCAACCTTGGGTCATTACCTTCGCCGTCACATCGAATTAGATGCCCAAGACCATGAGCCAGCGGCGCAACAGTTACTCCAACGCCTGATCGGGGCAGACACTGCGCGCCAACGCCAGGCCGATGAGATTGCGCTCGACGCCGTGCAAAGCCGCCTGTGCTTCTGGGACGCCGTGCACACCTCGCTGCAAGAGGTGCAACCTTGAACGCCACCGACTATCGCTCCTTCGCCGAAGACTGGGAACGCCGCGCAACAATCCGAACACGTCCTCGGCGGTTGCTGGAAAACGACGATAGATTGATCTATCCCCTGTGCCGCCAGCCTCTGGTGCTGAGTGCGACTTTTCTCGAACACTGCCCGCAATGGCGCGACTTCGTGTTGGTGCAAAGCTTCTACAAATTCATCAACGACGTGGTGATCTTCGAAACCGAGATCGTCGACAAGACCGCCCGCAGTATTGCCAAGAATCACTTTTCACAGCCCTTCCCCCTCGCCTGTCGTGTGGACGCGATGACCGTCGTGGTCGATGAGGACTACCACGCGCTGGTTGCGATGGACTTCCTGCAACAAACCGTCGAAATGACCGGCATACAACCCCTCGACCTGCCTGGGCAAATCGAACTGAGCCATGCCCTGCCGGCAGCGCAGGCGCTGACACCGCCACACCTGCACGATGCCGTGGAATTGATTAGCGTGGCCATCGCCGAGAACACCATCACCCATGACGTAGCGGCGTTTTCCAAGGACGACAGCGTCAAGCCTTCCATACGTGGTTTGATGGCCGATCATTTGCTTGATGAAGGTCGCCACGCGCAGTTCTGGACGCAACTGGTGCGCCTCTACTGGCAAGCGGCAAGCCCGGAAGACCGTGATCAAATTGCTGAAACCCTGCCGATTTTTTTGCAGCATTACCTGACCAATGATCTGCAGAAAGGCTTCAATCTTCAGCTGATCGAACACTTGGACGTCAGCGCCGACATTCGCCGCGCGCTAAGTGACGAAGTCGCGGCGCTCGACTTTCCAATCACCCGCCATCACCCGCTGCTCGGCAACATCATGGGGTTCCTGCATCACAGTGGCGTGCTCCACACGCCGAGCGTCGTCCTGGCCCTGAGAGACTACCTGCCCGAATCGGGGAGGTCGGTGTGAGGCGCTTGAAGATTGGTTGGAACGGCACCAGCAGTGCATTGGAAGTGCTCAGGCAAACGGTGGAGCAATGCGGGCACGTCACCGCAACAGAATCGCTCGACATCGTTATTGAAGACGGCAGCCAACCGCCGCTCACACGTGCCGACAACACCCAATGGCTAAGCCTGCGCCTGGGTATCGGCCCCGTGTCCGAATATGGGCTTCCCCTGCTGCAATTGCGCTGCTATGACCATAACAGACGTGTATTGGCGGTACAGGGCGTTGCCGAGGAGCCCAGCGGCAACGGCCAGCAATTGCGCCGACAAGCGATCAACACGCTGGTGGAATGGGCGGCCTCGCTGGTCAGCGGTTTTTCGAGGGACGCGGGCTTCTTCGCCGCAACCACCACCGCTAATGCCTGGCCCGAGCAAAACCTGCAAGGGCTGGACGCGTTGGCGTTCGTGCATCGATTCAATCGGACTGCGCAGCCGGCCCTGTTGCTGGCGGCCCAAGTGCCCATCATCGAAAGGTTACAAGCCAGCCTGCACACCTTCGCCGAACGAGCGGCACTAAACATCGCGGGTAGCGTAGTGACTTACCGGCAATTACACGCTCGAGCCCTGTCGATTCAGCAACGTCTGTGCCCTCTACTGGAAAGTAGTGAGCAGCCTGCGGTGGTCGGCGTGTGCCTGGACAAGTCCGTCGAGTTGTACGCCAGCATTCTCGCGGTGTTGGGGTGCGGCGCGGTGTACCTGCCACTGGCACCGGACCATCCGCCACAACGCCAGCAGGCAATGCTGCAAAGCGCTAGAGCCACTGTCTTGCTGGATGATGGCCGGCACTCTTTGCACGACCACTTTGTTAGCGTGAATGTCACCCATATCGACCCGGCTCACGCCGACACCGTGCAACCATTGATGCGCCATCGCCCCAGCGTTGAGGCGCCCTGCATCGCACTTTTCACCTCGGGCACCACCGGTCAGCCCAAAGGGGTACTGCTCAGCCAAGGCAACCTTGCACATTGCACCGCCTGGCTCGGCGCCTGTACGGCGCTGGATGAACGGAGCCGTGTGCTGCAATTTTCGCCGCTGAGTTTCGATTCATCGCTGATCGATATCTTCCCGGCGCTGGTCGCCGGCGCCGAGTTGATCGTGCCAAGCCAAGACCAACGGCACGACCCCCAGCAGTTGGTCGACCTGATTCGCCAACAGCGCATCAGCCATGCTTTTCTGCCGCCGGCACTTCTGAGCATCCTGCCGCTGGATCAGCCCTTGGGCTTGGCCCACTTGTTGACCGGTGGCGATACCTGCGAGCCGTATGTGATCGAACAATTGGCGAGCCAGTGCCAACTGCACAACCTCTACGGCCCTACCGAGGCCACGGTGCTGATCACCCACCGGACTTTTAAGCCGGGTGACAGCAATCGCAACCTGGGACACCCCATTGCCAACAGCCAGGTGTTGATTCTCGATGACCACCTGCAACCGGTGGATGAACAGGTAATGGGCGATCTGTACGTGGTCGGCCCTGGGGTGAGCCTGGGGTATGTGAATGCGCAACAACAGGCGGACAACCCGTTCGTTGAGCTGATACTGCCCAATGGCCATACGCTGCAGGCTTATCGCAGCGGTGACCTGGCGAAATGGACGCAAGACGGCATCGAGTTGGGCGGCCGACGAGATGATCAGGTCAAGATCCGTGGCTTTCGGGTGGAGCCCCTGGAAATCGAACAATGCCTGCGCAACAGCCGGTTATTTCGCCAAGTAGCCGTGGTGATCGATGGGGATCGCAGGATTTTCAGTTTTGTCGCCCAGCCCGAACCCGCCGCCACATTGGCGGGCTTGAAGCACTATGCGCAGCAACGGCTACCGACTTATATGCATCCCGAGGCGTGCGTTGAGTTACCCACTATGCCGCGCACCAGCAACGGCAAGATCGACCGCCAGGCGCTGCTGGCGATACCGATGCACGCGCCTCCCCTCACTGTCGGCAGCCATGCTCAAACGCCTCTGCAAACGCGCCTGGTGGCGCTGTGGAGCGAGCTGTTGGGTGTGCCTGGCGATGACGTTTGCATTGATGACAGCTTTTTCAACTTGGGCGGCCACTCCATCTTGCTGTCGACCCTGTTGCTACGCCTGCGTGAAGAGTTTGGCCGCAGCCTCGCATTGAGCCGTTTCTTTGAGGCCCCCACGATTCGTACGCTCGCCGTGCTGATGGAGGACGGAGAACCGCCCCATGTACTGTCGGGTCACGTGGAGAAAGATGCGTCACAAGCATTGGATGTCGAAATACTGCACGCAGACCACGCTGGCGATCCGCGCAAGGTGATCGTCACCGGTGCCAACAGTTTTGTCGGCGTGCATCTCGTCGAGGCGTTGTTGGCGGGCGGTGCACAGGAAGTGGCATGCCTGGTGCGTGAACAGGCGGGGCACTCGGCAGCAGCGCGGTTTGCCGAAGCATTACGCGAGTACCGCCTGGAACATCTGGACCTGAGCCGAGTGCAGGTATACGCCGCCGACATCAGCCTGCCTCGACTGGGCCTGGCCTGCGATGAGTATGAGCGCCTCGCTGGCAGCTATGGCGTGTTGGTGCACAACGCAGCGCGGGTCAATCATGTGATGGACTACGCCTCACTCGCCAGGGACAACGTCGAACCGATGCTCGAGTGCCTGCGCCTGTGTGAAACCCATCGCAAGAAGGTCTTCAATTTCGTCTCGACACTGTCGGCCTGCAGCAGCATCGATGCTCAGGGGAAGATCCTCGAAGTATCGGCGATTGCTACGTTGCCGCTCTATCTCAAGAATGGCTACAACCTGTCCAAATGGGTCGCCGAACGACTGCTAGGACGCGCTGCCGAGCAAGGTGCGTGGGTGAATATATATCGCCCGGGAAACATCGCCTTTAACAGCCATAACGGTGTCTGCCAGCCGCAGAACAACCGCCTGATGCTGATGCTCAAGGGGTCGCTGCAGCTGGGCCTGGCGCCTCGCCTGGACATGAACTTCGACCTGATGCCGGTGGATTTTTTTGCCCGCTTCGTTGCATTCCACTGCGGCCAATTTACCGCGGGGCGAAACATCTTCAACCTGCACAACCCACTGCCCTTGAGCTGGGATAACTACCTCGATGCGTTCAGCCAAGCGGGCCTCCGTTTCGAACGTGTGAGCGTTGCGCATTGGCAAACAGCGCTGCGGACGGTAGGCCGCGATAACGCACTCTTTGGCGTGCTGGGGTTTTACCTGAATGACCTCACCGAAGACATCAGCGACACCTCAATGATTTGTCACGACAACGCACGCCAGGGCGTGGCCGCCATGGGCGAGCAATACCCGCAAAAGGACCCGACGCTGTTGCGCAAGGGCTGCGACTACCTTAAGGCCATTGGCTTTCTCTAACCCTTTCAGGACACGCTTATGCAACTGCTGCAACCCGATACATTGATCCGCAACCCTGGCGGCGCAACGATGGTGGCGTCCGTGGACGTCGCGTGCGAGGCCGCTCGCCTGTGGCGTGTGGTCGGTAACTTTGCAGGTTTTGACGCCTTCATTCCCGCCCTTTCGCACATCCAAATGACGGGGACAGGTACAGGCGCACTGCGCACCAAGTTTTTCCACGATGGCCATTGCGTTGTAGAGCAACTCAACAGCCGCGATGACGAGGCCATGTACATGACGTGGACCACGATCTACAACACCTTGGGTGTTGCCCGGTTGTGGGCCGCAATGCGTGTGGAAAGGCTTGGCGAGGGGAGTTCCAGGGCGACCTGGACCCTCATTGGCGAGCCGCTGGAGGCTGCGCAGGCAGAGCTTGAACAGTTTGTGCAGGCTTTCGCCGACGACGCACTGCAGAACGTACGCCAAATGCTCAGCTAATCGGCAGAAGCGAGCGGTCTCGCTCCTGCCTGATCAGGATCAGATTTTGAAGCTGTCGACCAATTGTTTCAAACGGCTGGCCTGCTGGGACAGCGCGTCGCAGTCCTTGAGTGTTTCGTTGAGGTTGGCCACGCCCTGCTGGTTCAGCAAGTTGATCTGGTTGATATCGACGTTGAGGGTTTCCACCACGGCAGTCTGCTCCTCGGTGGCGGCAGCAACCGATTGGTTCATGCCATCGATCTCAACGATTCGTTGCGTCACGCTGATCAGGCGCTCACCGGCCTGGTTGGCCACTTCAACGCTCTCTTCGCTAGAGGTCTGGCTGGCGTTCATGGTGGTCACCGCTTCACGCGAACCCACTTGCAACGAAGTGATCATCTTGTGGATCTCTTCGGCAGACTCCTGCGTACGGTGAGCCAGGTTCCGCACTTCATCGGCAACCACAGCAAACCCACGCCCGGCTTCCCCAGCACGAGCGGCTTCGATCGCGGCGTTGAGTGCCAGCAAGTTGGTTTGCTGAGAAATGCCTTTGATCACATCGAGGATGTGACCGATGTTGTCGGTGCTCGCGTTCAGGGTTTCTATTTGAGTGCAGGACAAGCTGATTTTTTGCGACAGTTCCGACATCGCCAGGATGGTTTGCTCCACCACCTTACGCCCGTCGTCTGCCTGCTCACTGGCACCACTGGCGTGCTGCGACGCATCGGCCGCATTACGTGCGATTTCCTGGGTGGCGGCACCCAACTCGTTGATCGCCGCAGCCACGCTATTGGTGCGCGCACTTTGTTCGTCCGAGCCGATGATCGAGGCATTGGACGAGGCCATGACGCGCTGGGACAGGTCGTGTACCTGACGCGTTGCCGAAGACACTTCGGAGATCGACGCGTGGATACGCTCAACGAACTGATTGAAGGCGCTGCCGACTTCGCCGAACTCGTCCTTGCTGGTCACATCCAGGCGACGAGTCAAATCACCCTCGCCCTGCGCAATGTCCTGCATGGCAACCCCCATGGTGGTCAACGGGCGCAATAGGACTTGAATCAGCAGGCTCAAGAGCACGGCAATTGCCACGACCGCGATCAACATGGCGATTAACGCCGAAGTACGGAACTTGCCCAGCGGCGCGTAGGCTTTATCTTTGTCGATCGACAGACCGATGTACCAATCGGCACCCGGCAAGCCGCTGATGGGGGTGAACGAAAGGATGCGGTCCTGGCCATTGAGGACGACGTCCTGGCTGACCTTCTCGATACGCAGGTGGGCGCCTGGGTAGATGTCCTTGAGATTTTTCATCACCTGGTCCTGGTCAGGACTGACGATGACCTGGCCATCAGCGCTGACCAGAAATGCATGGCCGATGCCGCCGAAGTCGACCGAGTTGATGATCTTCACCAGGGTTTGCAAGCTCAGGTCACCACCGACCACACCCAGCAGCTCCCCGTTCTTTTTGACTGGAAGAGCGATGGTTACGATCTGACCGCCCACGGCTGCCATGTAGGGCGGGGTGAGCATGGTTTTATCCGCCGCCACCGCTTGTTTGTACCAGGGACGCTGACGAGGGTCGTAACCATCGGGCATCTTGGCATCAGGGCGCTGGGTGAACACGCCATTGGTTTGACCGACGTAGGTGAACTGGAAGTTCGAGGTAAGCGCTGGCTGATCGACCAGGCCCGGAAGGTCGGCACCACTGCCCTGGTGCGCGACGTTTTGCGCCAGGCTTTCTAGGACCAGGATCCGCCCACTGAGCCAGTTCTGCACACTGCTGGCCGTGAGCTCACCCGATTGCTGGATGGACGACTCCAGATTTTGCTTGATGGTGCTGCGCTGCAGGTAGTCGTTGTAAAGCGTGAATAACGCGAAAGCGAGAACCACGACGCCTGACGCGGCCAACAGAATTTTATGACTGAACTTAAGATTCATTTCATCGACTTCTTTTTGCCAAGGGGGGATGAGCGTGCCGAGTGGAACATTCCATGTAACGGGATAGGCGGACTCTCTCGGACCGCTCTATTTCGGTGCACGCATGGCTCATCAGGCTTTCGGCCACATAAGGATAAATCTTAGAAATTTGTGAGAAGCATCCTTATTTTGAGAGGGAATCCGACCAGCGGCGCAGTCTGCGTGACGAGCGCTAGCAAAATCTTTCAGGACTTTAGGGAATGCGGCTTATTATCATTTGTGACGTTCGGCCAAGCCTGTGTGAATGCCCTCTACTGAATACATTGCGTGTGAAGGTGTTGTACAGACGCTTTACAGCACCCATCACAACTGGCTCAACACATGGCTGCGCAGCCGCCTGAGGCAACGCCGCCGATGCGGCAGACCTGGCGTCTATCTGCAAGTGGCGACTCTCACTCGAGCTGCGTCATGACTGGGTAGAGACGTCCGATGAAAACCGTATTGCAGAGGGGGGCCGACCACTGGGTACGGATATCTCTGACAAACGCATCAAACTCAAGGGGCGCGGCGTATCTGCTTGATAACCGTTTGGCGCCTTATGTCAGTTAGTCAGAACCCTTCAGACAATACGGGCAATCCAGTCGCACCTACAGCTGGGCCGATGCGGAAAACACAATGAAGTTGCCAGCCTACACCTTGTTTGACGCTTCAGTAGGGTATGACTTGGGCAGGGTAGGGTTGAAGGGCGTGGATGTAAGGTTGAATGCCAACAACCTGACCAATGAAACGTATGTGGCCTGTTGTGCCAGCCTGAACTTCTGCTACCTGGGAGAAGAGCGTAACGTCAGCGCGACGGTAAGCTACCAATTCTGATTCGATATCGTTTCTGATAAGCGAGCGCCTGATTTGAGGCGTTGGCTTTTTTGTACGCCGGTTTCATGGGTTGAGCATATGCAACCAGCTCGGAAGGACACCTACCTGTGCGCTTTCAGTTTGAGGCATTTGCTAGTCGCTATCCTCCAAAACGACAAAACCCCTGTCCGCTTTCGCAGACAGGGGTTTCGGAATTCAATCTTGACGATGACCTACTCTCACATGGGGAAACCCCACACTACCATCGGCGATGCATCGTTTCACTGCTGAGTTCGGGATGGGATCAGGTGGTTCCAATGCTCTATGGTCGTCAAGAAATTCTGTGTACCAGACCGTTGCGTGAGCAACGTGCTAGTGAAATTCATGGACTTCTACATAAACAAAACCCCTGTTTGCGTTAGCAAACAGGGGTTCTGGAATTTAATCTTGACGATGACCTACTCTCACATGGGGAAACCCCACACTACCATCGGCGATGCATCGTTTCACTGCTGAGTTCGGGAT
>NZ_UYXQ01000034.1 GCF_900624995.1 Pseudomonas antarctica | reverse complement strand
GGGTAAACCGGCAGGACGCCGGTTTAGCCGCGATGGGCCAAGGATGGCCCATGGCGGCGGCCCACGGTCCAAAGCCTGCGTGAGGGCACACCGAGCCTAGGCGAGGTGCCGAGTGGTGGGGCAAGAGCGTTTTGGTTACTTTTGCGCTCTTTCAAAAGTGACCCGCTGTAAGAGCGGAACCCATAGCCGCCGTTACCCAAATAACGGATATGTACCCCGCGCCCTCGCGCCCCCGCGACAACCAAAGCATTCAACCCATAAAAAGATGTGTAGATACCTATGCTGCGATGGCGGTGCATCAGCCACTGATGTGTTGGCTGGCAGACCGCTATCGCAGGCAAACCAGCTCCCACATTTCAGAGCGCGTGGGGTCAGCTGATCTTGTGGAGGTAGGCGGGAATCGGCTGTTCCGGTAGCACCGACAACACCTTCAAACGCTGCAACATACGCTGACTGGCCCGTTGCAAATGCTCACGCAAATTCAGCGCCGCCGCATCGAAGGCGCCGTGCAGCAATAGTTCCAGAATTAAGCGATGTTCGGCGAGCATGGCGGGATCTGCGCCTATCCCCAGTAAACGGTAGAAAATTCGGCTGATGATCATCGGGCTCTGGCCCTGGCGAATCAGCGCGGCGATCTTGCGGTTTTGCAGGCCAGCGAGGCAGCCCTGGTGCAAGTCCTCTTCGATTTGCTCGATGGCTTCCAGGCTGCACTGCGGACTTTCCTCGGCAGCCAGCACGCGCTGCAACATGGCCTCGAGCATTCCACGGTCGAGGTTCGGTGCGCTCTGGCGCAGTGCTTCAGGTTCCAGGCAGGCGCGCAATTGGTAGTCTTCGGTGACTTCGCGCGCGGTCAGCGGCCCCGCCAGCCATTGTGAGTAGGGTTCTTTTTCCACCAGGCCACGGTCGCGCAGGCGCATCAGCGCTTCACGTACCACGGCGCGGCTGACGCCATAGTGGTCGGCGGCGGCTTGCTCATCCAGCCGGTAGTGGCCGAAGGCAATGCAGGTGGACAGTGCCGCGCCGATTTCCTCGACGATCCGTTCGCCCAACGGCCGGGTGTCCACCAGTTCGTCGTCGCCATTGAGGCCCAGGTGCGTGTGGCTCAAGGGCAGACGTAGCGGTTCCATGGCCAGGCCTTCGGGGTTGATCAGGTAACCGCGGCCGTTGAAGCGACAGATCAGGCCCTCGTCGTGCAGCAGGTCCAACGCCTTGCGCACCGGCACCCGGCTGGTGCCGAACAACTCGGCCAGCGGCGCTTCCAGCAAGACCAACCCGTGGCGTGCTGTGCCGTTGACGATCGCGTCACGCAACACTTGGTGAATCATCGCGTAACGGGAGGCCGAGGCGGACACTGCTTTCATCGCATTCTCTGACGTGAGGAGTTCTGAGTTGTGTAGGACGTAGGACGTGGATTCTCTCATAGATGCACCTGTCACTCTGCGCCACGTCAGTGGCACTTTTTTGGGGCCTTGCCCGTCGCGCTGTTACTTTTCTGCACCAAAATGTACTTATTAATAAAAGATACATTATTTCATTGCGAGTCTTTTCCGGCGTTTGGGTCGGGTAATGTTGCTTCCTACAAAACCATCTAGTCCGTAGCTCTTGGCGAGAAACCCCATTCGCGTAAAAGCCGATGCCAAGAGACTGGCACGAAAGCTGCCTTTATAAAACGTACATTTTATTAATATGTACGTTTTATGAGGTGTACTCTGATGTCAGACGCCACGTCAATGGCCGAAGCTTTCGCCAGTGGTCGCAGCGACCCGGTGCAAGTCTTCGAACAGGCACTTGTGCACGCGAGCATGGCCCCGAGCGTGTTTATCTGCCTGAGCGCCGAGCGCGCCCGCCGCGAAGCTGAAGCCTCCGCAGCGCGCTGGCGAGCCGGCCAGCCCTTGAGCGTGTTCGATGGTGTGCCCCTGGCCTGGAAAGATCTGTTTGATGTCGCCGGCAGTATTACCACCGCGGGCGCCGCCTACCGTCGCGAAGCGCCAGCGGCCTTGCTCGACGCGCCGAGCGTGGGGCTGCTGTGCCGCGCCGGGATGGTCAGCCTGGGCAAGACCAACCTCAGCGAACTGGCGTACTCCGGTCTGGGCCTGAACCCGCATTTTGGCACGCCTTACAATCCCCACAGCGGCGATCAACCGCGCATTCCCGGCGGTTCATCGTCGGGGTCGGCCGTCGCCGTGGCTGCCGGGATCGTACCGATCGCCATGGGCACCGACACCGCCGGCTCGATCCGTATTCCGGCTGCGCTCAATGGTGTGGTGGGCTACCGCAGCAGTTGCCGGCGCTACAGCCGCGACGGTGTTTTCCCGCTGGCGCACACCCTCGACAGCCTCGGCCCGCTGACCCGCAGCGTGCGGGATGCGCTGGCCATCGACGACTTACTCAACGGCCGCACGCAAACCCATAGCCCACGCAGCCTCAAGGGCCAGCGCTTTGTGCTTGAGCAAGGAACACTGGAAGACATCGAGCCCGCCGTACGCAACAATCTGCTGCGCACGGTGGACCAACTCAAAGCCGCCGGCGCACTGATCGAGGTGCGTGCGTCGGCCACCTTCCAGGCCACTCTCAACCTGATCAAGCAATGCGGCTGGCTCGGCTCGTTCGAAGCCTTCGCCTTGCACGAAGCCTTGCTCGACAGCCGCGATGCCGAGCAACTCGACCCGCGCGTGCGCCGCCGCCTCGAAGCCGCGCGTTCATTGCCCGCCAGCCAGTTGCTGCACCTGACCGACGCGCGCCGGCGCCTGCAACTTCAACTGGTCGACGAGCTCGAGGGCGCTGTTCTGATCACTCCGACCGTTGCCCATGTCGCCCCACCGTTGGCCCCGCTGGAAGCCGATGACGACCTGTTCGTAAAAACCAACCTCGCCACCTTGCGCCTGACCATGCCCGGCAGCTTGCTCGACATGCCGGGCGTTGCCTTGCCCAGCGGGCGCGACGCCCTGGGCCTGCCCACCGGGTTGCTGCTCAGTGCCCCGACGGGGGAAGACGCACGCCTGTTGCGTACGGCGTTGTCCGTCGAATCTGTAATGACTATTTAAGGAGACACACCATGGCTAAAGACATTCTCTGTGCATTTGGCGTCGACGTTGACGCCGTCGCCGGCTGGCTCGGTTCCTATGGCGGCGAAGACTCGCCTGACGACATTTCCCGTGGTCTGTTCGCCGGTGAAATCGGCGCGCCGCGCCTGCTCAAATTGTTCGAGCGTTACGGCCTGCGCACCACCTGGTTTATCCCGGGCCACTCGATGGAAACCTTCCCCGAGCAGATGAAGGCGGTGGCCGACGCTGGCCACGAAATCGGTGTGCACGGCTACAGCCACGAAAACCCCATCGCGATGACGGCTGAGCAGGAAGAAATCGTGCTCGACAAGTCCATCGAACTGATCACCCAAGTCACCGGCAAACGTCCCACCGGCTACGTCGCGCCATGGTGGGAATTCAGCAAGGTCACCAACGAGCTGCTGCTGAAAAAAGGCATCAAGTACGACCACAGCCTGATGCACAACGACTTCCACCCCTACTACGTACGCAAGGGTGACAGCTGGACCAAGATCGACTACAGCCAGCACCCCGATACCTGGATGAAACCCTTGGTGCGCGGTCAAGAAACCGACTTGGTGGAGATCCCGGCCAACTGGTACCTCGACGACTTGCCGCCGATGATGTTTATCAAAAAAGCCCCCAACAGCCACGGTTTCGTCAACCCGCGCCACCTCGAAGAAATGTGGCGCGACCAGTTCGACTGGGTCTACCGCGAGCACGAGCACGCGGTGTTCACCATGACCATCCACCCCGACGTGTCCGGCCGCCCGCAAGTGCTGCTGATGCTCGAACGCTTGATCGAACATATCCAGAGCCATGCCGGCGTGCGCTTCGTCACCTTCGACGAAATCGCCGACGACTTTATCCGCCGCCAACCGCGTTCCTGACCCAAACCCACCCCCGAGGCGCGATCTATGTCTATCTACAACAAGCTTGACCTGACTGGCTGGAAACCCCGGCAACTGACGTCACAGGAAGTGCGCTTCGCCACCTGGATCGCGTTTTTCGCCTGGGTGTTTGCAGTGTATGACTTCATCCTGTTCGGCACCTTGCTGCCGGAGATCGGCCGGCACTTCGGTTGGGGAGAAGTGGAGCAAGCTGAAATCGCGACCTGGGTGGCGGTGGGCACGGCGGTGGTCGCCTTTGCTATTGGCCCTGTCGTCGACAAGCTGGGCCGCCGCAAAGGCATTATTTTTACCGTGGCCGGGTCTGCGCTGTGCTCGGCACTCACCGCGATTGGTGGGGCGTGGGGCAAGTCGCCGCTGATTTTGATCCGTTCGTTGGGCGGTCTTGGCTATGCCGAAGAAACGGTCAACGCCACGTATCTGAGCGAGCTATATGGCGCTTCTGAAGACCCGCGACTGACCAAGCGCCGTGGGTTTATCTACAGCCTGGTGCAGGGCGGCTGGCCGGTCGGTGCGTTGATCGCTGCCGGTTTGACCGCGCTGTTGCTGCCCATTATTGGATGGCAGGGTTGCTTTATCTTCGCGGCCATTCCGGCGATTGTGATTGCGATCATGGCGCGCAAGCTCAAGGAGAGCCCGCAGTTCCAGATTCACCAACGTATCAGCGAACTGCGTAAAAGCGGCGCGGTGAAGGAAGCGCAGAACGTCGCCGTGACCTACGGCGTGGATTACGACGAACACAGCAAGGCCGGCCTCAAAGCCGCTTTTCGTGGCCCTGCGCGTCGCGCCACGCTGGTGATCGGCGCCGCGCTGTTGCTCAACTGGGCGGCGATCCAGGTGTTCAGTGTGCTTGGCACCTCGGTGATTGTCAGCGTGCACCACCTCTCGTTCGAGAACTCGCTGATTATCCTCGTGCTGTCGAACCTGGTGGGTTACTGCGGCTACCTGACCCACGGCTGGATGGGCGACAGGATCGGCCGCCGCAACGTCATTGGCCTGGGCTGGATGCTCGGCGGGCTGGCATTTGCCGGGATGCTGTTCGGCCCGAGCAATATGCCGATGGTGGTCGGCCTGTACAGCCTGGGCCTGTTCTTCCTGATCGGGCCGTACTCGGCGGCGCTGTTCTTTATCAGCGAGAGCTTCCCTACCAGTATTCGCGCTACCGGCGGCGCGATTATCCATGCCATGGGCCCCATTGGTGCGGTGGTCGCAGGCTTCGGCGCCACCCAAGTATTGTCCGCCGGCAGCGACTGGCAGACTGCCGCGCTGTGGTTCGGCGCGCTGCCGTGCTTTTTGTCCGGCGCCTTGATGTTTGCCGCACGCCATGTGCGCCCGGAAACCGTTCAGTAAGGAGTGTTTGATGAGCCGTAAAGTTGCCTTGATTACCGGTGCCGCCAGTGGCATTGGCCAAGCCCTTGCCGTGGCGTATGCACGCAGTGGTGTGGCGGTGGTCGGCGGGTATTACCCGGCTGATCCGCATGACCCGCACACCACCGTAGCCCTCGTGGAAGAAGCCTGCGGTGAGTGCCTGATGTTGCCGTTGGACGTGGGCGATACCGCCTCGGTAGACGCGTTGGCCGCACAAGCGGTGCAGCATTTCGGCCGCCTGGATTACGCGGTGGCCAATGCCGGTTTATTGCGTCGCGCGCCGTTGCTGGAAATGACTGATGAGCGGTGGAACGAGATGCTCAATGTCGACCTCACAGGGGTGATGCGCACCTTCCGCGCCGCGACTCGGCATATGAACGAGGGCGGCGCTCTGGTGGCGATTTCGTCGATTGCCGGTGGCGTGTACGGCTGGCAGGAACACAGCCACTACGCGGCAGCCAAGGCCGGAGTGCCGGGGTTGTGCCGGTCGCTAGCGGTGGAGTTGGCGCCGTTGGGGATTCGTTGCAATGCGGTGATTCCCGGGTTGATCGAGACGCCGCAGTCGTTGGATGCGAAGAACTCCTTGGGGCCTGAAGGGCTGGCGAAGGCTGCGCGCGCGATTCCGTTGGGCCGGGTAGGGCGGGCGGATGAGGTGGCGTCGCTGGTGCAGTTCTTGACCAGTGAGGCGTCGAGTTATTTGACTGGGCAGAGCATCGTCATCGACGGTGGGCTAACTGTACGCTGGCCCGACTGATGCACTGGATTTAACGGTGGGAGGGGCAAGCCCCTCGCACATTGGGACCGTGCTTGTTTCAGGAGAATTTACATGCCGCAACTCACTCACCGCCGCGCTGTCATTACCGGCGCAGGCAGTGGCATTGGCGCCGCCATCGCCCGGGCTTACGCTGGCGAAGGCGCGCGCTTACTGCTGGCCGACCGCAACGCCGCCAGCCTTGCAGAAACCGCCATCACCTGCCGCAGCCTCGGCGCCGAAGTAGTCGAGTGCCTGGCCGATGTCGGCACTGTCGAAGGCGCCCAGGCCAGTGTCGACCGTTGCGTCGAGCAGTTTGGCGGCATTGATATTCTGGTCAACAACGCTGGCATGCTCACCCAGGCGCGCTGCGTCGACCTGTCCATCGAGATGTGGAACGACATGCTGCGCGTCGACCTCACCAGCGTGTTTGTCGCCAGCCAGCGCGCCTTGCCGCACATGCTCGCGCAGCGCTGGGGGCGGATCATCAATGTTGCCTCGCAACTGGGCATCAAGGGCGGCGCCGAGCTGACCCACTACGCCGCTGCCAAGGCTGGCGTAATCGGTTTCACCAAATCCCTGGCGCTGGAAGTGGCCAAGGACAATGTGCTGGTCAACGCCATCGCGCCCGGCCCTATCGAAACACCGCTGGTGGGCGGCATCAGCGACGACTGGAAGCGCGCCAAGGCTGGCGAACTGCCCCTGGGCCGCTTCGGCTTGGCCGATGAGGTGGCGCCCACCGCCGTGTTACTCGCCAGTGAGCCAGGTGGCAACCTGTTCGTCGGCCAAACGCTTGGCCCGAACGCCGGCGATGTCATGCCATGAGTGAGGTGTAGCCATGTGCGGACTCTGCGGGCTGCTCGGCGAAGAGCTGCACTGGAGCGACCCTTTGGGCGATGAACTGCCCAGGCGCCGCGAACGCTTGCGCCGGATTGCGGCGATCAACCAAGTGTTGGCGGTTTTTCGGCTCAAGGTCGAAGATTTCCAGGGCGCTTCTTATCTGTTGTTAGGCGCCACCGGCAAGCAGGCGTTGGCGAGTGGGTTGGATCAACTCTGGCAGGCGGCTGAAACCATGCTTGGCCGCCCGTTGGATCCGCTTGACCCACGTCTGCTTGATCACCTGGAGTCTTCATGAGCCTTGCCCTTAACGTCATCACCGGCTTTCTCGGCAGCGGCAAAACCACCTTGCTCCAGCGCCTTCTGCAAGGCGAAAGCCTCGGTGACACGGCGCTGTTGATCAATGAGTTCGGCGATGTCGGCATCGACCATTTGCTGGTGGAAGAAGTCGCGCCAGACACCGTGTTACTTCCAAGCGGCTGCGTGTGTTGTTCGATTCGCGGCGAGTTGAAAGACGCGCTGCTCGGCTTGTTGCAACGCCGTGAACGCGGTGAAATCCCGGCCTTCAAACGCGTTATCCTGGAAACCACGGGCCTTGCCGACCCGGCGCCGATCCTCGCCACGTTGAACAACGACATACAGCTGCGCGGACGTTTCCATATCGGCCTGGTGATTACGCTGGTCGACGCCAGCCACGCCGAGCTTCAGGAGCGCTTGCACCCGGAATGGCTGGCCCAGGTGGCGGCGGCAGACCGGTTGCTGTTGAGCAAGACTGACCTGGCAGGCGATTGCGTGGCGTTGCGCGCGCACTTGCAGGCGCTGAATGCCGGCACGCCGATCCTCAATACCCATGACATTCACAGCGGCGACCAACTGCTGCTCGGCGAAGGTTTGCGCGGCGCCGAGCCCGCCGTGGAAGTCAGCCGCTGGCAGCTGTATCAACCCCACACGGCGACCCACGGCGCTGCGCAAGTCTGCTGCCTGAACTTCGACCAGCCGCTCGATTGGGTTGGCTTCGGGGTGTGGTTGTCGATGCTGTTAAGATGCCATGGCGAACGAATCCTTCGCGTCAAAGGACTGCTTAACGTGAACGCAAGCTCGGCCCCCATTGTCATTCATGGCGTGCAGCACTGCCTCCATGCCCCAGTGCACTTGCCCGCGTGGCCGGGCACCGACCGCCAGTCCCGATTGGTATTTATCCTGCGTGGCCTCGATCCGGTGCTGTTGCGGCGCTCTTTCGACGTGTTCTCGCGACGGTTCGCAGCATGATTACGTTGCGCGTGCTGGGTACCTCCGTGACGTTGCTGGAATGCTTGCGCGTGCGGGCCGAGCAAGAGTTGGGTATTCGCCTGGTGTATCAGGTGCACGATGTCGCGCAGGCCCAGCGCATCGCCGTGATGCAGCCTGGGAGCTATGACCTGTACGACCAGTGGTTCCACAACGTCGACTTCGTGTGGCCGGCGCGGGCGATTCAGCCCATCGACACGCGACGCATTGCGCTGTGGCATGAGATCAACGACCTGCCCAAACGTGGTCGGCTGTCGGCCAACGACCGCCTGGGCAGCGGCAGTGTGCCCAGCGAGCGGCTGTTCGTGCAGCACGACGGCAGCCTCGGCAGCACGGTGACCGAGCGCATCAGCATGTTGCCGCTGACGCACAACGCCGACAGTTTTGTTTACCGCCCCGAGCGACTGCCCGAAGGGTTCAGCCACGGCAATGAAAGCTGGGGCTGGCTGCTTGACCCGGCCTGGCGTGCGCGTACCGCGTTGCAAAGTGATGCCGCCATTGGCGCCCTGGATGCTGCGTTGGCAGTGCAGGGCGCGGGGCTGGCGCACTTCAAAGACATCGGCAATATGAGCATCGAAGAGATCGATGTGCTTGCCGACATTCTGGTGCGCAAGCAGAAGGAGGGGCACTTTGCGGCGTTCTGGTCGGATGACGAAGAGGCGGCGCAGTTGATGCTCAGTCCTAGCGTGGATATCCAGAGTTTGTGGTCGCCGACCTTGATGCGCCTGCACCGTGCGGGCGGGAAATACCGCTTGGCGGTGCCCCGCGAGGGTTATCGCGCCTGGTTTGGCGGCTTGTCATTGTCGCGTCATGCCCAGGGCCCGGTGCTGGATGCGGCGTATGCCTATCTGAATTGGTGGCTGTCGGGTTGGCCGGGAGCGGTGATGGCGCGCCAGGGTTATTACATCGGCAATCCGGCCCAAACCCGAGATCATTTGAGTCGCGCCGAGTGGGACTATTGGTACGCCGGTAAACCTGCCCGCGAAGCGCTGTTGGGGAGTGATGGGTTACCGTTGATCGATATCGGTGATGTGCGCGATGGGGGTTCCTATGAGCAACGCATGGGACACATTGCAGTATGGAATTCGGTGATGGATGAGCACAATTACCTGGTCCGCCGTTGGGGGGAGTTTCTGCGCGCTCGGGCCGTGGGGTGATGAGTCCATAAAAAGGGCCGCAATGCCGGCCCTCTAGTCACCTCTGGTTTTTTGGGGCGAGAAGTAATCGATTTACACGGTTATATCGACGGCTGGGATCGGCGTGCATCGTGCCAGCCGAACACCCGAAAATTTCTACAGAAACGACGGACCAGTTCGGTGTCCGCGACATTGATGTTGCCGTTGTTATTCACATCCCAGCTCACCGTGGTGCCGCTACCGGAACCGTCACCGCAGGTATAAAAAGCCGCCGTGCTGGCAATGGTTTCATCGCGAGACTCGCCCTCGCCCTGATGAACATGCAGGCGCACGGTATCAGGTATGCCATTGGCATCGAACTCTTCGGCAAACACCTTGAGGTATTTATCGAAGGGCGCATCCAGGCTAAACCAGTTGAACTCAATGACCTGTTGGGCGAACGCGAGCGCCTTCACTTCATCCAGTTTGTTGGCAAGGCCGTTATTATTGATGTCGTCGGCCAAGTTCCAATCAAGTTTGCCGTCACTGTTTATATCGAACAGTGTGGCTTTTAGAGTAAGAGGCTTCGCGAGGATATCATCTTAAAAATCCAGGCACACCACATCAGGCTTATCGCTGTCATAGACATCATGGGCACATATGATTAAGTAGCGCATAAAAACCCTATAAGTAAGACGACGCCCGAGCAGTCCAGCGACTACAACGTTGTAGGGGCAAACGTGCAGGGTTTTGCCACGTGAACGTTATTCCAGTCGCACTTCAGAAAGAGACGCGCCATGTCCACCACGAGCGTGGTATCCCAGGGGTCGGTTTTCCAATCCCCATTTACATCTGCGTTGAGCGTGACATAACGTCCGGCAGGGTCATTGAGAAAGACACAGGCGGCGGCTTCGACCAAGGTCTCATCGGTTGGTGCCCCTTCGCCTTCATGAAACCTCAGCCGGACCAGGTCGGGCTTGCCGTCAAGGTCAAGGTCTTCCGCAAGGATTTCAAGGTAGCGGTTAAACGGCTGATCAACCTTCCACCATTGGAACTGGAGAAAACTTTTGGCCAAGGCGCGTGCCAACGCATCATCGACGGTATTGCTGACGCCGTTACCATTAATGTCGTCGGCCAGCACCCACTTTAAACTTCCATGGTCGTGTTCCGGCGTATTCATGACCAGTGCTTCAGCCACAGTCTTAGCATTTACGCCATCAAAAAACTCTAAATAGACGGCGTCGATTACATCGTTATCGTAGTCGTCTTGTGCTGTTATCTTCAAATAGCGCATCGCCACTTCCTCGGGGAAAAGAAAGTCGATATTTTCATAGCTCGAATCAGGATTCTACGAACACCGTCGGACGCCAAGTGTCGGAAAACGGATATTTATGTGCATGAATCGCGTCCTAAAGACAGCGGGCTGTCGCCAATAATGTGACGGCTAGTTTCCAGGCTTTATTGGGTGTACATATCCCAACTCCCAGCTAATCTGCTAGAACCGGATATTCAATTAAAGTAGATGTTTTTTTGACGCCAGATCAGCAGTCGTCAGGGATGCGTATGACAAAAGGACCCAAGGGCACAGAGCGGCGAGCGCTGCCGCAGGCCGCTGCAATGAAATGGCGCCACACCTTCCAGACCCGCATTGCCGGGGTCTTGGCGCTGTTGCTGCTGGTCGTCGTGGCCGCCACCTATTTTGCGGTCAAGGCCGCCACCACCCGTGCCGTGGAAAACCAGGCCCAGGTCCAGCTCAATACAGGCATCCAAGTCTTTGAGCGCTTGTTGGACTTGCGCGGGCGTCGTCTGCAGTACGGGTTGGACTGGCTCACCGTCGATGGCCCGTTCAAACAAGCGGTGATCGAAGGCAAGGCCGAATCGATCCTGGCCGCGCTGCGTCGGCATGGCACCGGTATCCATTCCACTGAAGTGTTTGTGTTGGGCCTGAACGGCAAAGTCATGGCTAGCACCTTGCCTGTGCCGGTGCAGGGCGAGCCGTTTGTCTATGAGGAGGCCTTGCGCCATGCGCGGCGCAGTGGCCAGCAGATGCTCATCGTCGCCATGGACGGCCAGCCCTATTTGCTGGTGCAGGAAGAAGTGTTCGACCCGCAGCCCATCGCTCGCGTGGTCATGGGCTTCCCCATGGGCAAGCTGTTCGCCAATGAACTGCGTTCAATGAGCAACCTCGAAGTGTCGTTCCTCAGCGTGCAGGACGGCCACGTCGGCGAGTTGTTCAGTACTCAGCCGCACGCTTATCAGGCCGCCATCATCCACATGCTGCACGAAGTACATCTGAACCCTGATGCGCAGATCAGCCTATTTCACGGGCAACGCGTGCTCAGCCAGGTATTGCCACTGGCCAACACGGGGGAGGGCGATGAGGTCCGCGTGTTGCTGCAAAGCCCACTGGACCACGCCTTGGAATCCTTTGCGCCGCTGGACCGACAGTTTCTCGGGATTGCCGTGGCGGTGCTGTTGGTATCGCTGGCGGCCGCTCTATTGCTGGCGCGGCGCGTCTCCCGGCCGCTCAACGCCTTGGTCGAAGCCGCCGAGCGGATTGGCGACGGCGATTACCACACGCCGGTACGGGTACGCAGCCATGACGAGTTCGGCTTATTGGCCCGTGCCTTCAACGCCATGCAAAGCGGCATTGCCGTGCGCGAGCGACAGTTAGCCCATAACGCCCTGCATGACCCGCTCACCGGTTTGCCCAACCGCGCCCTGGCCATGGAGCGCCTGGGCAGCGCGATCAGTGCGCGGCGGCCGGTGGTGCTGCTGTACCTGGGGATTGAAAACTACCGGCTGATCAACGAAGGCTTTGGCCCTCAGGGCGTAGAGGAAATGCTGCGCGAAGCCAGCCGATGTTTGTCCATGAGCCTGTTGGCCAGCGACACCGCGGCACGTATCGCCGGCAGTGAGTTTCTGCTGTTACTGGAAAACACCGAGATCGATCGCGCCGTGGCCCGCGCTGACCGTCTTTACGGGCTGCTCACCGAGCCCCAGCGCATCGGTAACGACGAAGTGCGCCATGAAGTCAGTATCGGCATCGCCGCCTACCCAGCCGACGGCCAGCAGGTGGAAGAACTGCTCAGTCGCGCGGCCATTGCCCGGCACGATGCGGCGAGCTTGCCCGGGCATATGCAGATCTATCAACAAGACCGCGACCTGGCGCACCAGCGCCAGATCACGCTGATCCGCGACCTGCGCCGCGCGGTCGTCGAGGGTGAATTATTTCTGTGCTACCAGCCCAAGCTTGACCTCAACCAGGGGCATGTACGCCAGGCTGAAGCCTTGCTGCGTTGGCAGCATTCGACGCTGGGTCAGGTGTCACCTGCCGAATTCATTCCGTTGGCCGAGCGCACCGGCAGCATGGGGGGCCTGACGCTGTGGGTGATCGAGGAAGCCATCCGCCAGATTGCCGATTGGGCCCAGCGCGGGTTGCACATGCAGCTCTCAGTGAACATTTCGGTGGACGACCTGGCTGATGATGACCTGGCCATTCGCGTCACTGCGTTGTTGATGCAATACCAGGTATCGGCCGAGCATCTGATTTTCGAGATCACCGAAAGCGCGATCATGCACAACCCGCAGCAGGCCCTCAGTGTGCTTGTGCAACTGCGCAGTTGCGGCATCAGCCTGTCGGTGGATGACTTCGGCACCGGTTATTCGTCGCTGGCGCAATTGCAGCGTTTGCCGGTGCAGGAATTGAAGATCGATCAGTCGTTCATCCGCAACCTCGACAGCGCCAGCGGTGACGGTGTGATCGTGCGTTCGACCATCGAAATGAGCCACAACCTGGGGCTCAAGGTGGTGGCGGAAGGGGTGGAGTTCGAGCCCAGTCTGAAGTTGCTCAAGCAGTGGAAATGCGACACGGCCCAGGGTTACCTGATCAGTCGGCCGTTGACCGCCATGGCGTTCGAGAGGTGGATGCGGCGCGCGCGGATTGCTGTGTAAACCCGATCTCCAGAACACCCCCTAACCCACCCTGTGGGAGCAAGCCCCTCCCACGTATTGGTCTGCGCCAGGCACAAAAAAGGCGGCTACCGGTGAAGGTAGCCGCCTGTGTTTTTGCCGCCGGTATTACTTAATCCGGCAGTTTGAACGCCATCACATAGTCGCCCTGCTTGGTGCCCAGCGAGCCGTGACCGCCGGCCATGACCAGCACGTACTGCTTGCCGTCCTTGCCGGTGTAGGTCATCGGTGTGGTTTGCGCGCCTGCAGGCAGGCGGCCTTCCCACAGTTGCTTGCCGTTTTTCACGTCATAGGCACGCAGGTACTGGTCGAGGGTGCCGCTGAGGAAGGCCACGCCACCGGCAGTGGTGAACGTACCGCCCAGGCTAGGCACACCCATGGTCAGCGGGATTGGAACCGGCGAGCTGTCACGCACGGTGCCGTTCTTGTGCATCCAGATGGTTTGGTGGTTGGTCAGATCGACCGCCGCCACGTAACCCCACGCTGGTGCCTGGCACGGCAGACCCAGAGGCGACAGCAGTGCTTCGAGGATCACGCCGTACGGCGCGCCTTTGTTCGGCTGCACGCCTTCGGTTTCGCTGACGCGTGGGCCTTGCTTGGCAATGTCGGCGGCCGGGATCAGTTTCGATTTGAACGCCATGTAGCTCGGGTTCACGAAAGCAATCTGGCGTACCGGGTCGACGGAAATGCCACCCCAGTCGAACACACCGAAGTTACCTGGGTAAACGATCGAACCTTGCAGCGATGGTGGGGTGAACGGACCGTCGTAGCGCATGGATTTGAAATCGATCCGGCACAGCATCTGGTCGAACGGGGTCACGCCCCACATGTCGCGTTCTTTCAACGGCGGCGGCATGAAGTTCAGGTCGGACTTCGGTTGAGTCGGCGAGGTGTGATCACCGGCCACTGCGCCTTGCGGTACAGGGATTTCGTTGATCGGTACCACCGGCTTGCCGTTGCTGCGATCCAGCACGTAGATGCTGCCTTGCTTGGTCGACGCCATGACGGCTGGCTTGACGCCGTCAGCGGTCTTGATGTCGATGAGCGAAGGCTGGCCGCCCACGTCCATGTCCCACAGGTCATGGTGGGTGAACTGGAAGGTCCACTTCACGTGGCCGCTGTCGATGTCCAGAGCGGTCAGGCCGGCGCTGTATTTTTCTGAATCTTCGGTACGGTCGCCGCCGTATTGGTCGGGCATCTGGTTGCCCATCGGCAGGTAAAGCATGCCGAGTTTTTCATCAACGCTGAACATGGACCACATGTTCGGCGAGTTGCGGGTGTAGGTTTTGCCTTCGGCCAACGGGGTGGTGTCGTCCGGGTTACCGCTGTCCCAGTTCCACACCAGCTTGCCGGTGTGCACGTCGAACGCGCGGATCACGCCGCTCGGTTCGTCGGTGGAGACGTTGTCGGTCACGTGACCGCCGATCACGACCAGGTTCTTGGTCACGGCCGGTGGCGAGGTGGAGTAGTAACCGCCAGGGGCGAAGCTGCCGATGTTGGCACGCAGGTCGACCTGGCCTTTGTCACCGAAGTCTTCGCACATTTTGCCGGTGTCGGCGTCCAGGGCGATCAGACGGGTGTCGGCAGTCGGTACGAAAATGCGTTTCGGGCACACAGCGCTGACCGGAGCAGCGCTGGCGCTGCCGGTAGGGCTTTGCTCGGATGCGTACACCGCGTCATCGTGATACGACACGCCACGGCAGGTCATGTGCGCCCAACCCTTGAAGTTCGCGGCGCCTTCGCTGCTGATCTTCGGGTCGAAACGCCAGATTTCCTTGCCGGTGTCTGGGTCCAGGGCAATCACTTGGCTGTGTGGGGTGCACACGTAGAGCATGCCGTTGACTTTCAGCGGGGTGTTTTCCGCAGTGGTTTCACCGGGGTCGCCTGGGCCAGGGATGTCGCCGGTGCGATAGGTCCACGCCGGCACCAGCGTGTGGGCGTTTTGCGGGGTGATCTGCGCCAACGGCGAATAACGATCACCGAAGGCCGAACGGCCGTAGGAGTTCCAATCGCCATCGGCCTGGGTCGGCGCAGCGCTGGCCATACCTGGCACGGCGTCGCGGTCCAGTTGGCCGGTCTTGACCATTTCACCTGGGTTGGTGAATTGGCTGGCCAGGGCGGCAGCACCTGCCAGCACCACGGCCACGCTCAGTGCGCCAGTGCCCAGCGGCGCGGGTTGGCCACGCAGCAACGGACGGCGAAACCACGGCAGCAGCATGACAATGCCCAAGGCGAATAGCAGCGCCAGGCGCGGCACCAACTGCCACCAGTCCAGGCCGACTTCCCACAGTGCCCACACCGTACTGGCGAACAGCACCAGTGCGTACAGGCCCAGTGCGGCGCGGCGGGTGGCCAGCAGCAAGACGCCGGTGAGGGCGATGCCGATACCGGCCAGCAGGTAGTACAGCGACCCGCCGAGCATGCTCAGCTTGACGCCGCCGGCCAGCAAGGCCAGCCCCATGATCAGCAGCAAGATCCCCAGCAGCCTAGGTAGCAGGCGGCTTGGGCTTGAAGCACCATCAGTGCTCATAGTGTGTTTCTCCGTGACGTTGGAATTATGTAACCCCGTGCTTCACTGTAGATGACGATTCGGCGCGGGCTTGGTTCAGCGTTAATTCGGTTTTTCTGGGGATAAGGGGGTTATCCACAGGCGGGCGATTTATTCCCGGGCGCAGGTCGGTGTAAGACAGCGCTGTCTCTGAAGAGGGATGAATTCGGCAAGATGGGATCGACCGCGGAAGTGAAACGCTTCAGTTTGTTGCGGCACGGATAAAGCGCTGATGCGCCAAGAGAAAGCGCAAATCGCAAGATGCATCATTTCAGATTTGGTAACAGTGACAGAACGTCGCGCGACAGATCGTTCCCACGCGGAGCGTGGGAACGATCATTGGAGGCTTTTGGGGTGAGTGGGGCTGTTGTGGCGAGCGGGCTTGCCACAATAAGCCCGCTCGTCACGACAGCCCCGCTGGCCACGACAAACTGCACTTGCCAGCGCAAGCCGCTTTCACAGGGGCTTAGAAGGTGGTGCGGATACCCACTTGCACGCTTCTGCCCGGCGCCGGGGCGATATCGCGCAGGATCGAGCTGGCATAGCGCACGGTCTGGTTGGTCAGGTTTTCGCCATTGACGAACGCCAGCCACTGGCTGCCACCGACATTGAAGCGATAACCCGCACTCGCGCCCAAGGTGGTGTAGCCATCGGTGCCGCTTTCGTTATGCGGCACACGCCCTTGGCCCGCTGCATGTTCCACGTCGATTCGTGCCTGCCAGCGGTCCAGCTCCCAGAGTAAGCCGCTGTTCAAGCGCAGCGGTGCAATGCGTGGCAAGGCTTCGCCGGTATCGAGGTTGGTGGCGCGGGTGTAATCGCCCGACAGCTCTAGGGCGAACTTGCCGTAGGCGCCTTCACCCAGCTTCCAGTGATCCTGGGCTTCGAAGCCGGCGAAACGTGCCCGCACGCCGGAGTATGTGTATTCAGGGATGCCGCCTGCGTCTGCCTCACCTTCGTCGTTCAGCGTACGACCGGTGCCCAACAGACCAATGTAATTGGAGAAGCGGCTGTAGAACACGCCGAAGCTGCCCTTGTGGGTGCCATTGTCAAAGCGCAGCGCCAAGTCGCTGGACACGGCTTTTTCTTTCTTCAGGTTGGCGTCGCCCAGCTCGTAGGTGCCGGTGGCGACGTGGGCACCGTTGGCATACAGCTCGTAGAAGGTCGGTGCGCGCTCGGTATAGCCCAGGGTTGCGGCCAGGGACCAGACTGGCGTCAGGGAGTACACCGCGCCCGATGATAGGCTGCCGGCCGTGAAGTCCTTGGACTTGTCGGCACCGGCGAAGCGCGCGTTGCCCTTGGCGTCCGGGTCGACGTTGGTGTGTTCCAGGCGCCCGCCGAGGCTGAGCTTGAGGCGTTCGGTGGCCTGCATTTCTTCGAGGATAAACAGCGCGCCGGCGCTGGTGTCGGTCTGCGGCACGAAGGCTTCTTCGCCCAGGGCCGAGAACGCGTTGCGGGTTACCTGTGCGCCGACTACGCCATCAAACGGGCCGATCGGCTGGTGGCGCGCCTCAACGCGTGCCTCATAACCCTTGTTCTTGAACACCGTGCCGGTTTCGCCGCCTTCGATTTCGCGGTGCTCGTAGTCGGTGTAGCCCGCGTCGAGTTTCACCGAGGTAAACGGGCCTTGCAGGTTGCGGATCTCGGACGCAAAAGCGTAGTGATCCTGCTTCATGCGGATGCGCACGTCCTGCTCGGCGGGTGAGCCGTAGTTGGCGTCGTAGTTGCTGTAGGACAGCCCGGCGTAACCGTCATCCCAAGTGTAGGAACCGCCGACTGCGCCGCCGTCCTGGCGCCCGTCGCTGTTGCCCAGCCGACCGTTTTTGCCGGGGCTGTCGTCAGTTTGCGGGGCGTGGCGGCTACGCGCCTTGCCAGGGATTTTCAGGTCGTTGAATGCCCGCGCATTCGCGTCCAAGTGAAGGGCGAAGGTGCCGTTGCCGGCCTCCAGTTTGCCGGCGCTGCTGCGGGTGGTGTCGGCGCCGCCGTAGCGCAATTCGCCAGCACCGTGGATGCCTTCAATGGCTTCGGTGGGGATGCGATTGTCGAAGGTGTTGACCACGCCGCCGATGGCGCTGCCGCCGTACAGCAGGGCAGCGGGGCCGCGCACGATTTCAATGCGCTCGACGTTGACCGGGTCTAACGGCACCGCGTGGTCGTAGGACAGCGATGATGCATCCAGCGCGCCCACGCCGTTGCGCAGGATGCGAATGCGGTCGCCGTCCTGGCCTCGAATGATCGGCCGGCTGGCGCCTGGGCCAAAGTACGAAGACGACACGCCCGGCTGCTTGTTGAGGGTTTCGCCGAGGCTGCCTTTTTGTTGCAGGGTCAGGTCATCGCCTTCCAGCACAGTGGTCGGCGCGGCGAGTTGCTCGCTGCCCAGCGGGTTGCCGGTGATGACTTGGGGTTGCAACTCAAGGGCGTGGGCTTCGGAGCAGATCAGCAGGGCGGCGGCGACTGGGGTCAAGCGCCAGAGAGAAGAGAGGGACATCGGACATTCCTTGGCAAAACGGCACAAAAAGAGAAGGCTTAAAAACGGTATCGAATTCGTTACTTTTGATAAGTATCGTTACAATATAGCATCTCTTTTTTTGCTGAAAAGAGGAACTTTTTCTCAAGGGCTATATTTAATGCAGTGCTTCCACCTCTACGTCCCGTCGGCTAAGGTGCGCGGCTGTGTTTCCTCTTTTTGCAAAAGGCCCGGCATGACCGCGACAAGCAACGACCCACTCCACGGCGTGACCCTGCAACACGTCCTCACCACTTTGGTGGAGCATTACGAATGGGCAGGCCTGGCCGAGCGCATTGATGTGCGCTGCTTCAAGAGCGACCCGAGTATCAAGTCGAGCCTCACGTTCCTGCGAAAAACCCCGTGGGCGCGGGAGAAAGTCGAAGGCTTATACGTGAAACTGATGCGCACCAAACGCCCGTTGGACTGAGCGCATGAAGCGGTATGTGGCGGCGGCGGCATTGGCCGGTTGGATAGGGCTGGTGATTCAGCAGTACCTGATTTTCTATTCGCGCTGGCAGGCCGGCGCGAGCCTGCTGGGCGGGCTGATCAACTTCTTCAGTTTTTTCACGGTGCTGACCAATACCCTGGTCGTCGTGGTGTTGAGCTATGCGCTGGTGACACGCGAATCGGCGGCGAAACGGTTCTTCCTGGCGCCCCCGGTCAGCAGTGGGATCGCCACGAGCATTGTCGTGGTCAGCCTGGCCTACAACCTGCTGCTGCGGCACTTATGGAGCCCGACGGGTTTTCAATTTATTGCCGACGAATTGCTGCACGACGTGATGCCGGTGCTGTTTGTGGTCTATTGGTGGCGGTGTGTGCCCAAAGGCACATTGCGCCTCAAACACCTCGGCGCTTGGGTGATCTACCCGTTGGTCTACTTCGCTTATGCGCTGCTGCGTGGGCATCTGCTCGGGCAGTATCAGTACCCGTTCATTGACGTGGACACCCTCGGTTATCCACAAGTGTTTGTGAATGCCGGGGGGATTCTGGCGGGGTTCATCGTGATTGCATTGGCAGTGGTGGGGCTGGATAAATTCTTAAAGCCTCCGCGAAACTAAAGGTGGAGCGAGCAAGCCCGCTCCCACCGTTGATGTGTGTTCGACTTACTCGTGCTCGCTGCCTTGCGCGCGCCAGTAGCCCACGGCCTTGAGGAATTCTTCATTGACCTTGTGTGTGTCCAGCAGCACACGGCGAACCTGGCGTGACAGCTGGGTCTCGGTGGCGACAAAACTGTACAGCGAGCCGCTCGGCAGCGTCAGATTACGCACCGTGTCGGGCAAGTCGTCCTGGCCGCGGACTACCCAAATCACGTCCACATCCGCTGCGCTTTTCAGTTGCTGTTGTTCCGACACATTGGCGATTTCAATCACCGCCAGCACCTTGCGCCCCGCCGGCAGTTCTTCCAAGCGGCGGGCAATGGCCGGGATTGCTGTTTCATCGCCAATCAGCAAATAGCTGTCGAAGATGTCCGGCACGATCATTGAGCCGCGTGGCCCGCCGATGTGCAGGTGTTGGCCGACTTTCGCCTGCGCGGCCCAGGTCGACGCAGGCCCATCGCCGTGCAGTACGAAGTCGATATCCAGCTCACCGATACTCAGGTCGAAACGCCGTGGCGTGTAGTCACGCATGGCCGGTTGCGGGCCGTCGCCCTTGATACTGAAGCCCGGGCTTTCCAGTGCGGCTTGCTCGGCGGCGTTCTGCGGGAACAGCAGTTTGATGTGATCGTCACTGCCCAGGCTGATAAAACCGGCGAGTTCAGGCCCGCCCAAGGTGATGCGGCGCATGCGTGGAGTGATGTCGACCACGCGCAGTACGTCCAGGCGGCGACGCTTGATTTCATGGGTGACGCGATGGATAGCTTGAGTGTTCATAGGTTTTTCCCGTCGGCAATGGCTTGAGCGGTGCTATTGAGCAGCGCCGCGACACGATCGATTTCTTCAGGGCTCCAGCGCCCGTGGTGCGAATGCAAGGCGTGGCGCAGGTTGTGCACCGCCTCATGGATTTGCGGCGGGCGGTCCTGGCCACGCAGCGAGCGCTTGCTGACATCGATGCGCATGCGCACGCCGTCAAGAGCAACGGCTTGCTCGCTTAAGAAGAGACGACCGGCGTCGGTGATTGTGTAGCGCTTTTTTCCGCCATCGGCGTTGCCGACGATCAAATCGCTCTCTTCCAGAAAGGTCAGGGTGGGGTAAATCACACCCGGGCTTGGGGTGTAGGCGCCGTCGAACAGGCTTTCGATCTGGCGGATCAGGTCATAGCCGTGGCAGGGCTGCTCTGCGATCAGGGAGGGTAACAGCAGCTTCAAGTCGCCCGCTGCGAAAACCCGTGGGCCGCGCTCGCCGCGTTCCCGGCCAGGGCGTTTGTCGAAACCGTCACCGCCATGGGCGGGCCGTTGGTGGGGATGTTCTCTCATGTTGCCTCGCTCCAGACAGGTTTAGACATAACTTAAGATATATCTTTTGTGTGGGCAACTTAACCCGACCGATGGCGGGTCGGACAATTGGATGATCAGGCCGGGTCCCACACCGGATTGCGATCAGCTCCGGTTTTTACGCGCTCCGGCGCGTTTCAATGACTAGTGCTTTAGCCCAGGCCTGCAGCGCCCTTGCCAAGGGTTGGCACGGGAGTAGTGTCTCAAGGCGGTATTCAGACTGGCGGCGGTGGGGGCACCGTCGGTGTTAAGACTAAAGGGGTTGTTTGTGGCGCACTGGCAGGCGTGCCCAGTCGATTTACCAGGCGGCTGTTTTTCAGTGCGCACTCGCCGTCGACAGGCACAGTGTCCGGCTACCAGGTTGCAAGTACGGCAGCAGAATCGGCGCCATGCCCTTGAGCGCCTGTACGGGCAGCGCCGAGGTGAACGTGAAGCCTTGCGCTGAACTGCCCGGTACAAAGGCGGTGAGGGTGCCGAAGTGGCGGTCGCCGATATAGAACACAAAAGTGGCGGTGCGGTTGATCGCCTTGGAACTGAGCACCCGCCCACCGGCACCGATGGCTTCGATGCGGTTGTCGCCGGTGCCGGTCTTGCCGCCCATCGCCAGCGGTGTGCCGTCGGCCAGTTTGAAGCTGCCGGCCACACGTTTGGCGGTGCCAGCATCCACCACTTGGGACAAGGCTGCGCGCAGCGCCCGCGCCACCTGCGCCGGCATCACTCGTTTGCCGGCGGCGGGGTCGTTGATCATCTGGGTGTCATACGGCGTGCCGGCAGCAAAGTGCAGGCTGTCGATGCGTACCACCGGCGCGCGCACACCATCGTTGAGGATGATCCCCATTAATTCCGCCAGCGCCGCCGGGCGGTCGCCGGAGCTGCCAATCGCGGTGGCCAGCGACGGCACCAAGTGGTCGAACGGATAACCGACCGCCTGCCAGCGCTGGAGAATGTCGAGAAAGGCTTCCACCTCAAGCATGGTGCGGATACGACTGTCGCGCGCGCTCTGATGGCGGCTTTTGAACAGCCAGCTATAGACCTCCTGGCGCTCGAACTGGCTGGTCTTGACCACGTCGCTGAAGGTGGCCTCGGGGTGGTTGAGCAAGTAGCCAGTCAACCACAGGTCCAGCGGGTGGACCTTGGCGATATAGCCCTGATCGGGCAAGTCATAGCGGCCGGGGCCATAGGCCTTGTAGCGTTTTTGCAGGCGCTCGTCGGTGAGCTTCTCACTGGTTTTGACACCGGTCAGGTGTGCGCGCATGAACAGATTGAAGCTCTCCTGGCTGGCCTCGGGCAACAAGTAGCGGTGCACCGCGGCCAGGCGAATTGGTGTGGGTCGCAGGCCGTCGAGAAACGTATCGAGCCGCGCCTGGGTGTCTTTCTTCTGGTACTTCTTCCAGAACTTGCGCAGGAAGGCCGTGCCTTCGCGGTCGGCAAAATTGGCGAGGTATTCTTGGCGGCGCGGGTCATTGTCGTCCTTGAGCAACGCGGCGCTGTTGTTGGTCGCGCAATAGGTGGTGTAGCGCACCACATCACGCATCAGGCGAATGAACGGCAGGTTGATGGACTCGCGCAGGGCATCGCGCAAGGAGGGGCTGCGGCCGTTGTCTTCGTTGCGAAAGTTGTGGAAGTGATGCACGCCGCCGCCGGTGAAAAAGCCTTCGTTGGGGCTGGCCGAATAGGTGCGATCAAGGGCGGCGTCGAGCATTTTGGCCAGGGCTTTATCCGGCGTTTGGATCAGGTAATCGAGGGCCCAGCGGCTCAGGCGGTCCTGGTCGTCGACGGCGACTTTTTTCAGCGCAACGGGGGGTTGGGCGGCGTACTTGTCGTGCAGCTCGGTGATGATTTGCAGGTAGGTGGTCAGCACCCGCAATTTGGCAGTGGAACCCAATTCCAGTTTGCTGCCTTGGTTGATATCGAAAGGCTGGTCGGTGTTGTCGGTTTGTACACGCACCCTTGAGCCGTCCGGCGTCAGTTCGAACAAGGTGAAGCTGTAGCGCACTTGCGCGGTGTTGGCCGGGGTCAGCAGGCGTTCGCCGAGCAGGCCGACCTGGCGCGCAAAGTCTGGGTCGGCCAGGTGCTTGAGGTAATCACTGACCTGGCCCTGCAACGGTGCCTGCAGGGTGGTGGTGGCCGCGAGGTCAAGACGGTCGAGGTCGTACAGCGGCCGGTCGAGCAGGGTGGCCAGGCGCGCTCGGGCCATGTTGATGCCTTTGCTGGTCTCCACCGGCTGCATCGTCGGTTGTTGCACCCAATCGCGGTAGCTGACCTTGGCCGCCAGCGCCGCTTGGAGCAGAGCAGGGGTGATGACACTGTTTTGCGCCAGTAGGCGCAGGTGGCTGTCGGTGAGTTGTGCCAGTGCTTCGCGGCCTTTGGCCAAGTAATGAGAAGGGCGGCGCTGGGCGATGATCAACGACAACACTTCACGCAGGGCCAGGCCTTGCTCGGCGTTCACCGGACCGGCCAGCGCCTGGTTGACCTGGGTGAAATCGGTGCCGTACCACACCCGCAAGCCTTCGGCCAAACCGTGCACTTCGCCGTGGCCAGGCACCGCTGACAGCGGCACGCTGTTGAGGTAGTCACGCACAATATTCTGGCGTGCCGGTAAGGTGTCCGGCCCATCGCGATAGGCGCGTACAGCGGCGGAAAACATTTGACGCAGTTTTTCCTCGCCCGACACCGTCAGGCCATCCGGGGAATGGCGGTACTTTTCCAGTTGAGTGGCCAAGGTGCTGCCACCGGCACTCTGGCCCGGCAGGTGCAGCACCTTGGCGACTTGCGACCACGCGGCCTTGGCAAAGCGCGGCCAGTCCACGGCGGGGTTGGCCTGGGGCTGGTTAGGGTCGAGCAGGTCGCGGTTTTCGATAAACAGCAGGCTGTTGACCACCACGGGCGGGATCGCCGCGAAGCTTTGGTACAGCTGTTGCGGGTAGTTGTACTGGTACAGCGGCACGGCGCGGCAGTCGGTAATGGACAGCCCGGCCTGGATTTTTTCCGCATAGGGCACAAACAGGCCCTTGGCGCTGTAGTCCATCAGTGCGGGTGAAAAGCGTGCCTGGGCCTCAATCACATAACCGCGCTTGAGCAGGCGCGGCAGGAACGTGCCGAGGTCGCTGTAACCCAGGCGCCGGTCGAAGGGACCGGCTCCCGGATAGGTAATGGCCTGACTGGGGCCGGGCTTCACCTGATAGGTGAGGTCGCGCGCCAGGCGGCTGAGTTCCTGGGCCTGCAGACGGGAGGTGCGCATCTCTTTGGCGGCGGCAAACCCCAGGGCAATCAGCGCCATCAACACAATCAACCCGAAGAGGCGCCGTACATAGCGGGGCCTGGGTTTATTTTTAGGTAAAGGCGCTGGGTCCGAACTGCCTTGTAGTTTCGCAGCCTTGCTCGATTCGGTTTGCCACAGTGCGCCCATAGTCGATTGATCCTTAATGCAGATTGATCGGACTTGTCTGAAGCTTAGTCGCTGAGGGCTGGGTGTGAGGGAAGTGTGTGTTTTGGTTGTGGCTGCGGTTTTGGTGGTCGTGGCGAGCGGGCCCGCCACAAAGGCTCGCCTGCATAGAGTGCGTTCACAGGTAGTTGTGTAGATACCTATGCTTATCGCATGCGAGCCATCTCCCACATTTTTTATCGTGCTCAGGCAGGCGTTTTTACGGGGTTCAGGCACTCGATAGAGCGGTCCACGGTTGTCTTGGCCATTTCCAGCAAATGCCACACCGCCAGAATTTTCGCCCGCTCGGGGCCAGGCAGCAGCTCACTGCAATTGAGTGTTGTGGCCGAAGCGCTGTCGAGCAAGCTTGCGGTGTAGAGCAGGGCGTCTTCGAAGCTCAGGTCTTCTAGGTGAACGCCTTGGGTGGGCAGGTAATGGTCGATGGCGCGGTTGAAGGCGGCGCGGGCTTTGGCGGAACTGAGGGGCGGATCGGGGACGGCTTTGTTATTCATGGTTTACCTTCGCGTTAGATTAGGTCTCGACACCCTTCGCGACTAAACGAGGGTGGCGGCTGTACGCAGGTTAGTCGACCGGTTCCAACGCGAAAATTCCGGCGCACCCGAAGGTGCCCTGCGCACAGCCACCATTAAACCTCATGGAGGACCAAGCGCACGTTGGAAGGTCAGGCGACTAAACCCGATCACTGATGAGCAGTGACGGATCGCAGACTAGCCATCGATTCCAACAGGCACAAGGCGGCAGGGATTGTCTAGGAAACGTCCTGCAATTTAAAGAGACGCGCCTTGCTGGCCCTTTACAAACCATGACCAAATGCCACTAACCCCACCCATAAACGGTGAGGGTGAGGGGCTTTTTTGTAGGCGCTTCTTCCCTGCAATGTAGGCAACTTCCCAAATGTTGCTCGGCCTTCCCGGGCTTGTGTCCAGGGCGTATTCGCTTGCTTATATTCCGACGCCATCTTCATTGCATCCAGGGATGTGAGGCATGGCGCAGGGCTATATCAACGAGCGCACCACGGACTACCTCAGCTTGAAATCCCGCTTGATGGGCGCAGCCTCGAACCGGCAGCGTTCCGATCATTTTGACGTGCTGAACCGGCACCTGCGTCATGGGCTGGTGACGCCGGGGCAGTTGGTGATTGTTCCCGATACCTACAGCGTGACCTGCTCGCTGGAAGAGGCCTGGCTGATGCGCCAAGCCGAGGCGATTCGTCGGCAGATGGACACTGGCGCCGGCACCCAAGTGGTCAACAATTATGACTTGCTGCAAAGTTTTCTGGGCTACGGCTCGTTGGGTGTGGGCAGCGCGACATCGGCGTGGGCGCGGCACCTGGACGAAGTGGCGCATACGCTGGAAGCGATTGAGCAACTGCACCCGCGCCTGAAAACCGGTGGCTTGGACCGTGAGGCGTTTTTTCGCCAGCGCAAGGCGTTGTTCGGGCTGCTGGACACACAGTTGCAAGGTGCGGCGCGATTTGGCACGGGGCTGCAGGGCAATCAGGTGTTGAAGAAGGTGCTGGGGATTTCAACCAAAAGCTATCTGCATAAGGGCGAGATCGCCGGGTATGCACAGCGGATACGGGGCATTTCGCAGGCGTCGAAGTGGTTGGGGAAGGGCACGTATGTCGGGTTGGCACTGGACGTGGGCGTGGCAGGGTTGGAGATCAAGGAGGCGTGTGTGCAGGGGCGGGAGGCGCAGTGTCGGCGGGCGAAGTATGTGGAGACGGGGAAGTTGGCGGGCGGCGTGGCGGGGGCTCATTGGGGAGGGCAGATAGGTGCGAAATTAGCCGGTCGCGGTTGTACGATTTTCTTGGGCGTCGCGGCTAAAGGCAACGGTGCGCTGGCCTGCGCAGTGATCGGCGGCGCTGCGGGAGGGTATGCAGGAGGTAACTTCTTGGGCACTGGCGGTACGTTTCTGGGCGGGAAAATCGAACAGATCGAAGGTGATTTGATCTTTCAGCCAGAGGGCACTTAAGCATGGATTTTCAACTCATCCTGGCAATCTTTTTATTTGCGGGTGCGCTGGTTGGTTCAGGGCTCACTTTATATGCTGAATGCACCAAGCTCGAAGCGCTGGAAAGCTACTTCAGTGAGAACAAGCTGGTCTGCGATAACAAACGGTTTTGGGGCAGAAATCAGCACATCGACAGGTTTCATCGCATGTTGCTGATCAATCAATTGTTGGCAATGCCCAAAACACATATTAAAAGAGGGGATTTGACCGAGGCAGAACTGGCGTCCATCCCCAAGTCACTCAAACGTTGGGCGTTGTGGCCGACTAATTTTGGGATGCTATGGGCTGCTGGCTTAGCCCTCTGGACCTACTTGTATGGCTGGTAGCCTACGATGACTGCTCGACGGACCCGCTCTCAGCAGGCCGTTCCCACGATGAAGCGTCACGAGTGTCCGATAACACAAAAAAATCGCTCAAAACCAGAGGCTGCCTTGGGCAGCCTCTGAGTTACCGCGCACTCGTGACGCAGAGCGTGGGAACGATCGCACAGTGGCTTGTGCGACGTTTTGCCGCCCAATGCAGGTTAGATGCTCCTGTAAAATTGCAATTTAACCGGCACTTCCCCTAAATTGGTCCGTTTTTATAGTGAAAGGCCCTGCTCTTGGCTTTTTATACTGCACGCCCGTTGATCTTGCCCGGCAAGAAGGGCCCGTCCATGAGGCGGCCCGGTTTCGACAAGGGCGCAGGCTTACCGGCCGGCCCCTGGAAACTCGACGGACACTCCAATAACAAAATGAGGTTGTACCCTTATGCCAGTCGGCAACCCACTGCCCCATGGCGAGACCGCTCAAGGCGGCCCGCTCAAACGTGAACTCGGTGAACGGCATATTCGCCTGATGGCCCTTGGTGCCTGTATCGGTGTCGGCCTGTTCCTGGGTTCGGCCAAGGCCATTGAAATGGCTGGCCCGGCGATCATGCTGTCTTACATCATTGGCGGCCTGGCGATCCTGGTGATCATGCGCGCCCTCGGCGAAATGGCGGTGCACAACCCCGTCGCCGGCTCGTTCAGCCGCTATGCCCAGGATTACCTCGGCCCGTTGGCGGGTTTCCTCACCGGCTGGAACTACTGGTTCCTGTGGCTGGTAACCTGCGTGGCGGAAATTACCGCCGTCGCCGTGTACATGGGCGTGTGGTTCCCTGACACCCCTCGCTGGATCTGGGCCCTGGCGGCGTTGATCAGCATGGGCACCATCAACCTGATTGCGGTCAAGGCCTTCGGTGAATTCGAATTCTGGTTCGCGCTGATCAAGATCGTCACCATTATTGCGATGGTCATCGGTGGCGTCGGCATCATCGCGTTCGGCTTCGGCAATGACGGCGTGGCGCTGGGGATTTCCAACCTGTGGGCCCACGGCGGCTTTATGCCCAACGGCGTGCAGGGCGTGCTGATGTCCTTGCAAATGGTGATGTTCGCCTACCTGGGCGTGGAGATGATCGGCCTGACCGCCGGTGAAGCGAAGAACCCGCAGAAAACGATCCCAAGTGCCATCGGCTCGGTGTTCTGGCGCATCCTGCTGTTTTACGTCGGCGCGTTGTTCGTGATTCTGTCGATCTACCCGTGGAACGAAATCGGCACCCAGGGCAGCCCCTTCGTGATGACCTTCGAACGCCTGGGCATCAAGACCGCTGCCGGCATCATCAACTTCGTGGTGATCACCGCCGCGTTGTCCTCCTGCAACGGTGGCATTTTCAGCACCGGGCGCATGCTCTACAGCCTGGCGCAGAACGGACAGGCGCCGGCCACCTTTGGCACCACCTCGAGCAACGGCGTGCCCCGCGAGGCGCTGCTGCTGTCGATCTTCGTGCTGTTGCTGGGCGTGCTGCTCAACTACATGGTTCCGGAAAAAGTCTTTGTGTGGGTCACCTCCATTGCCACCTTCGGCGCGATCTGGACCTGGCTGATGATCCTGCTGGCCCAGCTCAAATTCCGTAAAAGCCTGAGCGCGGCCGAGGCGCAGGGTCTCAAATATCGCATGTGGCTGTACCCGGTCAGTTCCTACCTGGCGTTGGCGTTCCTGGTGCTGGTGGTAGGCCTGATGGCGTACTTCCCGGACACGCGTATCGCGCTGTACGTGGGCCCGGTGTTCCTGGTGCTGCTGACGGTGCTGTTCTACGTGTTCAAGTTGCAGCCGACGGCCGCCGGCCTAGGCAAACCCCGCTCGGCTTGATGGTCGCCGCTGCGGAGCTTGCCCTTGCGCAAGCTTCGCAGTTGAGCCTAATGGGCGTGGCGTGCGCCGAGCGGGCGCCGTTCAGCGCGCGTGTTGTTCAGGTAGTGCCGGTTCGCCAGGCGCACGTGACGCCTGGTTCAGACGCTTGTTTAACTCCATCCAGGCAGCCAGGGCCGACATCAACACCACGCCGACCAGCGCCGTCAGCAACTGCATGGCCACGGCGTCATTTGCCAGCGCGTTGAGCATGTCCGCCAAGGGCGCCAGCACTACGCCCAGGCAGAACACTTCCAGGGAATATCGGCCCATCTGGCAGACGCGTTCGGCCAGCCGGTTTTGCGTCCAGCCGCGGCCGGGTAACAGCTTGGCGGTGACATAGGCCAGCGCCAGGAAATGCACCAGGCGTACCGGTGACAGGTCGGTTTTACTGATGGGGTACAACCAGTTGCTCAGTGTTGCGGGCATCACCGCGTCATGGATGTCCGGCCATAGCCAGGACAGCGTAATCACACCGGCGACCACCAAATAAATCGCCGCCGCGACAAACAGCGGCTGGCGCGGCAAAGGGCGCGTGTCGGGGGCGGTCGGCCGCTGACTGTGGATCGCCGCAGCGCCGCCCAATACAAACAACAACTGCCAAGTGATCGGGTTGAAATACCACACGCCATCGGCGATCGCGCGCAGGTTCCAACCCATCCACGGCGCCATCAGGTACACCGCCAGCGATACACCGATCACCGCCCAGGTGGCGCGCACCATCAGCGGCAGCACCACGGACAAGCCTGCGAGCAACACGATGTACAGCGGCAACGGGTCCATCAGGTTGGGCTTGAAGCGCAATAACAGCTCATCGGTCAGCGCCTGTTGCGGGTGGGTGACGAAGTGCGTCAGGCCCATCTCCGCCACCAGGTCGCGGGTTTGCACATGGTTGTTGGCGTAAAACACGATGCCCATCAGCAGCGCCAGCAAGAAGATATGCACCACGTACAACACCCAGGTGCGGCGCAGGATTTTCAGGCAGGCGATCCAATAGCCTTCGCGTTGCATGACTTTGCTGTAGGCCAGCACCGAGGCGAACCCGGCGAGGAACACGAAGACCTCTGCCGCATCGCTGAAGCCGAAGTTTCGCAGGGTAATCAAGCCGAGAGGGTTGTGGGGCACGTGATCCCAGAAAATGAAGATCAACGCCAGGCCCCGAAAAAAGTCGATGCGCGGGTCGCGTCCGTTCAGCATGGCAGCGGGCTCTTGAACAAATGGTTTAGTAATAACCGGCGAACGGCAGGGTTTTCGCCCGCCACACGTCGGGCGGGCGCAGGTTGGCGGTATTTGTAAGCAATTGCAAAGGCTGGGTATTACTGAATGTCTCTAGACATCAATGACCACCAACGTGCCGTAGCTGCCGGCAAGCACACCATGGGCGGTACCGGCTTCGACGAGGTACATCCGGCCGGGTTCCACACGGATTTCCTCAGCGCCGACGCTCAGGCGTAACAGGCCGCTGACCACCAGCAAGCCTTCGTTGTAATCATGGGTTTCTTCTTCATACGCCTGCTCATCCATGCGCAACACCTTGATCCGCGCCGGGCCTACCTGGCCCAGGCGGGTGGATGTCCAGCTGCTGGGCAGTTGCCCGGCGATGGCGGCGAAGTCGAGTAACGGCATGTGAATCTCCTGGTTTCAGCGATGCCGTCGGTGGTCCGGTTCAGCAGCAATCGGGTGTTTAGAATGCATCCATCAACAGTACCCGGCATGGCTTGGCTTGATGCGCATTGATTTGCGGCACCAGCCGGGTGAAGTGTTCGGTTTGGCAGTGCGCATCGAGTGCGGCCTGATCGGGCCATTGCTCGATGAAAATGAAGTGCCCCGGGTCTTTCTGATCGACAAACAACGCGTAGGCAATGCACAGCGGTTCCAGGCGGGTTTTTTCGACCAGCTCGGCGTACCACGGTCGCACGGTTTCCAGGTGTTCGGGCTTGATGAAGTCTTCAGCGATGACGTTGAGCATGGTCGGTGCCCTCACGCCGCCGCGATTTCATTGGGCTCAAAACTGTCCGCCCGCGCCATCTGCCACATGCGCGAATAGAACTCGCCGTTGACTTCGCCGGTGAGTAATTCACCCGGCTTGAGGAACACATGCAACTGCGAGAACAGCTTGATTTCAGTCGCTGACATACGCCGCACCAAGTGCTTGGCCGACAGCTGCGACGGATGCTCCAGGCCAGCCGCCGCGAGCATTTCCGCCAGGGCCTTGAGGGTGTTGCGGTGGAAGTTGAACACGCGTTGGGCTTTGTCCGGCACGACCAAGGCGCGCTGGCGCAGCGGGTCCTGGGTGGCGACGCCGGTCGGGCATTTGTTGGTATGGCAGCTTTGCGACTGGATACAGCCGATGGCGAACATGAAGCCGCGCGCCGAGTTGGCCCAGTCGGCGCCGATGGCCAGGACGCTGGCAATATCAAACGCGCTGACGATCTTGCCGCTGGCGCCGAGCTTGATCTTGTCGCGCAGGTTCAAGCCGACCAGGGTGTTGTGCACGAACAGCAGGCCTTCACGCAGCGGCACGCCGATATGGTCGGTGAACTCCACAGGCGCGGCGCCGGTGCCGCCTTCCTTGCCGTCGACCACGATAAAGTCCGGGAGGATGCCGGTTTCGAGCATGGCCTTGGCAATGCCCATGAATTCCCACGGGTGGCCCAGGCAGAACTTGAAACCCACCGGTTTGCCGCCGGACAGTTCGCGCAGTTGGGCGATGAACTGCATCATTTCGATAGGCGTGGAAAACGCGCTGTGGCGCGACGGCGAGATGCAGTCTTCGCCCATCATGATGCCGCGGGTTTCGGCGATTTCCTGGGTGACCTTGTGCTTGGGCAGGATTCCGCCATGGCCGGGCTTGGCGCCCTGGCTCATCTTGATTTCGATCATGCGCACTTGCGGGTTCTGTGCCTGCACGGCGAAGCGTTCCGGGTCGAAACGGCCGTCGCTGGTGCGGCAGCCGAAGTAGCCGCTGCCCAGTTCCCAGGTCAGGTCGCCGCCGTTTTCGCGGTGGTAAGGGCTGATGCTGCCTTCGCCGGTATCGTGGGCAAAGTTGCCGAGCTTGGCGCCTTGGTTGAGCGCGCGAATCGCGTTGGCGCTCAGCGAGCCGAAGCTCATCGCCGAGATGTTGAACACCGACGCCGAGTACGGCTGCTTGCACTGCGGGCCGCCGACCATTACGCGAAACGCGCTCGGGTCGCTCAACGGCGCGGGGCGCATGGAGTGGCCGATAAACTCAAAGCCCGACTGGTAGACGTCGATCAAGGTGCCGAACGGTTTGTCGGCGGTTTCGTTCTTGGCACGCGAGTAAACCAGCGAACGCTGCGAGCGCGAGAAGGGCAGCGCGTCGCTGTCGGACTCCAGCAGGTACTGGCGGATTTCCGGGCGTATGGCTTCCACCAGGTAACGGATATTGCCCAGGATCGGGTAGTTACGACGCACCGCGTGGGGGCTTTGCAGCAGGTCGAACAGGCCGATCAGGCTGAGAATGCCGGTGACCAGGGTGATCGGCCACAGCCATTCATGTTCGATAAAAGGCAGGCTTACGAGGGTGAAAATGACGCACACGGCAAAGAAGGCGTAACGGCTTAGTAACGACAGGCTCATACGGGTTTCCTTGGTTCACTCATCGGCTAGGCGTTTTGCGCCTGAAGAAAGATCGAGAACAGCTCCGACTGGGATTTGATCCCTAGTTTGCTGTACATGTGTTTCTTATGGACTTTCACGGTTTCAACAGAGATTTGCAGCTTACGAGCGATTTCCTTGCTGGAGCAACCGCTGAGCATCAAGCGGCCCACATCCAGCTCACGGGCGGTGAGTTGCGCACCCCAGCCATCATTGTGCATCGGCGGCTGCGGGGCGCTGACCTGGTGGAGTTCATAGGGCAGGCGCTGGCGCAGCAGGCTCAGCACCCAAGGCTGGATCAGCGACAGCAGGGCGATCTGCTGCGGGTCAAAACGCTGTTTCGAGCCCAGCGACAGGCACAGGGTACGCCCGTCCGGCAGGTGGCAATTAAATTGGATTTCATCCGCCACCACGTTCAGGCGGAAGTAACGCTGGTAGTACTCGGTGAGTTCAAAATGCTCGGGCGCCACGTCCGCCAGGCGAAACAGGCCGGTGCGTGAGTGCTCGCGGCTGGCGATGTAGAAGGGGTCAAGCAGGTACAGGCCGTTGAGGTAGTCCTGAAATAAATGGTCGGGCGTGCCGTCCGCGCCCGGGCATTCGGCGAACACCAGTGGGCGGTGTGCGCTGCTGAACAGCAACACCACCCAGCTATCGAACGGCACGTAGTGGTCGAGTAAACGCACGAGCTGGGTCCAGAAATTGGCCTGGTCGAGGGCGTCTATCATTTGCCCCACCGAACGGTGCCAGGCGATGTCTTGCAACGACATGCTCATTGATCTACCCCTAACGTGTTACCCCTGGCGCGTAATTCCCTGGCCGGGTGTGGCTGCGCATACTGCGGCACAGATAAAGAACAAGGAATACCCATGAAGGTCGAATTCGCCCAATTGGCAGGCCGTGATAACGGTACAGCTTACAACCTTGAGCGTGCTCTGGCGGCAATTGCTGCCTGCGCCGCCGATACGCAACTGATCGTATTTCCGGAAACCCACCTGATGGGCTTTCCGTCGGCCGAGACCGTGGCGGCCATCGCCGAGCCGGTAGACGGCCCGGCTGTACAGGCCGTTATCGAGGCCTCCCGTGCGCACAATATCGCTGTGGTGATTGGCATGGCCGAGCACGACGACGGCCAGTTCTATAACACCACTTTGCTGATTACCCCGGAAGGCGTTGCCTTGCGTTATCGCAAAACCCACCTGTGGGCCTCGGATCGCGGCGTGTTCACGCCGGGTGATCGCTACGCCACGTGCCTGTGGAACGGCGTGCGCGTCGGCTTGCTGATCTGCTACGACATCGAGTTCCCGGAAACTGCGCGAGCCCTGGCGCAATTGGGCGCCGAGTTGCTGATCGTCACCAACGGCAACATGGACCCGTACGGCCCCACGCACCGCACCGCGATCATGGCCCGCGCCCAGGAAAACCAGGCGTTTGCGCTGATGGTCAACCGGGTCGAAGAGGGTGACGGCGGGCTGTTGTTTGCCGGTGGCAGCGCCCTGGTCGATCCGCTTGGCACCTTGCTGTTCGAAGCAGGGCGCGAGGAAGGGCAATTTACCGTCGAGCTGGATCTCGACCAACTGCTGGCGGCTCGCAAGGACTACCGCTACCTGGATGACCAGCGCTTGAAGTTGCCGGGTGAGGTGATTGAGCGCACAGACGGGACGCGTGAACTGCTGATTCCACAACGCTGAGGATTGCTGTGGCAAGCCCGCTCGCCACATAAACAGGCTTAACCATAAGAAAAATGACACCCGCTTCACCGACTTCAGTTCTGCCATAACTCTAATAAATTCAGCGGAGAATCGCTCATGGCTCGTTTGCAACGCACCCTGTCGTTAGGGTCGGTGGTGCTGTTTGGCATCGCCTATATGACGCCGATCATTGTGCTCGGCACCTTCGGCATTCTGGCGCAATCCACCGCCGGCATGGTCCCTGCCGCCTACCTCGCCGCCCTGGTCGCGATGTTCTTCACCGCGATGAGTTACGGGCGCATGGCCTCGGCCTTTCCGGTGGCTGGTTCGGCCTACAGCTATGTGCGCAAGGCGATCAGCCCGAAACTCGGCTTTATCGCCGGCTGGGCGGTGTTGCTCGACTACCTGTTCCTGCCCATGGCCATCTGGCTGATCGGGGCGGCGTACCTCAACTCGGCGTTCCCTTCGGTGCCGCAGTGGGTCTGGGTATTGGCGTTTATCGGTGTCACCAGCGCTATCAATATTGTCGGCCTCAAGCTGGCCAACGGCATCAATGCCTTGCTGATGCTGGTGCAGTTTCTGGTGCTGAGCGCGTTCGTCGTGCTGTGCATCCACTACATCGGCGGTGACGCCAGCAAACCACTGTGGACCATCGCCCCGTTCTTCAACGGCCAGATGCACATGCCGCTGATCATGAGCGGTGCGGCCATCGCCTGCTATTCGTTCCTGGGCTTTGACGCGGTCAGCACCCTTACCGAAGAAACCCGCGACCCGCGCCGCACCATCCCACGGGCAATCATGCTGATCACCTTGATCGGCGGGCTGATCTTCGTGGCAGTGTCCTACTTTGTGCAGGTCGCCCACCCGTCGTTCGAGTTCGCCAACGTGGATTCGGCCGCGTATGAAATCGCGCGCAATATCGGCGGTGATCTGTTTGTGTCGATTTTCCTGATCGGCCTGATTGTCGGCCAGTTCGCCTCGGGGCTGTCGGCCCAGGCCAGTGGTTCGCGCCTGTTATTCGCGATGGGCCGTGACGGTGTGTTGCCCAAGTCGTTCTTCGGCACCTTGCATGCGCGCTTCGGCACGCCGGTCAATAGCATCCTGTTGTGTGCGGTCGTGGCGTTGCTGGCGTTGAAGTTGGATGTGACCACCTCCACCTCGTTCATCAACTTCGGCGCATTCCTGGCGTTCAGCCTGGTGAACCTGTCGGTGATCTTTCACTACTGGATCGGTGCAAAAGAACGCGGTGTGCGTGAGTTGATCCTGTTTCTGCTGTTCCCGGCCATCGGCTTGCTGGCGGACCTTTGGCTAATGGTCAGCCTGGATCATCTGGCGATTTACCTGGGCCTGGTGTGGTTGGCGATCGGCCTGGTTTACCTGGGTTTCCTAACCCGTGGCTTCTCGCAACAGCCGCCGGAGATGGACTTTCAGGAAGCCGCATAGAGGCTCTTGGTCTATTCTTATTGCAATCGGTTCTCGTTTGGGTGCATTTGATGTGTTACTGTATAACACATCAAATGCACCCATATGCCCCGGAGGCCTTATGAAAGCTGGAATCCATCCTGACTACCGCACCGTGCTGTTCCACGACACCGCCGCCGACGTGTTCTTCCTGATCGGCTCCACCGCCGACAGCGATCGCACTCAACAACACAGCGACGGCAACACCTACCCGTACATCCCGCTGGACGTCTCCAGCGCCTCGCACCCGGTCTACACCGGCCAGCAGCGCAAGACCCAGGCCGAAGGCCGGATTGCCGGGTTCAACAAACGCTTCGCTTCGTTTGGTTCGAGCCCGAAAAACGCCGAGGCGTGAGGGCGGTCAAACCGTTTGGCGGATGGGCAGCACCACCCGAAAGGTGGTGCCTTTGCCCACTTCGCTGCTGACAGAGATAGCACCGCGGTGTTTTTTGACGATGCCGTAGGAGAGTGACAAGCCCAACCCCGTCCCTTCACCCACCGGCTTGGTGGTAAAGAAGGGGTCGAAGATTTTTTGCACGCTGTCCGGGGCAATCCCGCAGCCATTGTCTGCTACTTCCAACCAGATATTCTCGCCTTCCACCCCGTTACTGATCGTGATGGTGCCGCGTTCCGGGCCCATGGCCTGCGCGGCGTTGATCACCAGGTTCATCACCACTTGGTTGAGCTGCGATGCCAGGCATTCGATGTCCGGCAGCGGTGTGTAGTGCTTGATCACGTCGGCTTTGTATTTGAGTTCGCTGGCGACGATGTTCAAGGTCGAATCGATGCCCTGTTGCAGGTTTGCCCATTGCCAGGTCTGGTCGTTGTCCACCCGGGAGAAGTCCTTAAAATCCTTGACGATCTGTGTCACGCGGCCAATGCCTTCCTTGGATTCGCGCAGCAGTGTGGGAATGTCTTCCTTGAGAAAATCCAGGTCCAGGCGCCGACGCAGGGCCTCGAACTGCTCACCGCCCAGTGCGGTTTCTGCCTGTCGATAGGCGTCGAGCATCTCTTGCAGCTGGTTGAAGTAGCCGCCCAAGGTGCCGAGGTTGGAGGAAATAAACCCCACTGGGTTATTGATTTCGTGGGCCACACCGGCCGCGAGTTGGCCCAGGGAGGCGAGTTTTTCCGATTGCACCAGCTGGCTTTCCAGTTGTTTGCGCTCGTCGATCTCCCGTTGTAACGCCTGGCTTGTCTGGGTCAGTGCCAGGGTGCGCTGTTCCACCAAGTGTTCCAGGTGGGAATTTTGCAAGGACGCGCGTCGCGCCATGTCCCATTTGGCCGCCAGGGTATTGGCCATTTGCTGCACTTCAATGTTGTCGAAGGGTTTTTTCAGGATCAGCAGCCGGTCGTGGGCGTGCAGGCGAAACAGTAGCTCTTCCCAGGAGTAATCCGAGTAGGCGGTACACACCACCACTTGCAGGTTTGGGTCGACTTTCCACAGTTCTTCAATGGTCTGCGCGCCGTCCCAGCCCTGGGGCATGCGCATGTCGACAAACGCCAGGGCATAAGGTTTTTGCTCGGCCGTGGCGACTTCAAGCAACTTCAGCCCCTCTTGGCCACCGTAGGCCGAGTCCAGCTCGAACACGGGGCCTTGCGGTACGTCGCTGGCGCCGAACAAGGCGGCTTCCATGTCGTCCAGGGCCTGATTCTGCTCCATGGGCGGCATGAGGATTTTGCGGAAGTCTTCGTGAATTGATGGTGTGTCGTCGATCAGCAGAATGCGTCGGTTAGGGGCTTGGTTCATGCTTGGCCTGCTGCATCGTTGAGGGGGATTTGCAAGGTGAACACGGCGCCTTTGCCCGGCCCATCACTGTGGGCGGTAAGGCGGCCATTCATTTCAATGGCGGCCAGGGCGCAGCTGTGCAGGCCGAAACCGTGACCTTCCTTACGTGTGGTGAAACCGTGGGTGAAGATCCGCGTCATGTTCTCGGCAGGAATACCTTCGCCCTCGTCCTTGACGCTGATCTGCAAGAGGCTGCCTTCCACCGTGGTGATCGACAAGGTGATCTGCCGCGAACGGTCGGTGAGGTTCGACATGGCGTACTTGGCGTTGCTGATCAGGTTGACCATGATCAGCAACAGCCGGTGTTTGTCGGCCATCAGTTCCGGCACCTCGGCGTACTCCTTGACCACCGTCACATGGTGGCGACTCAGCGCCCCAGAATTCATGCGCAGGGCGTCGTCCATCAATGCACCGATCTGCACCGGTTCCAGCAGGCTGGACACGCCGGCGTAGGATTGCTGGGTGGAAACGATGTCTTTGATGTGGTCCACGCTTTTGCTCAACTGCGCCAGTTCGTCGGTCAGGCCTTGTTGCTCAATGGCGATGGCGTTCACCAGTTGGTTGAGGTAGCCGGGCAGCAGTTTGCCTTTCTCGTCTTCGCGCAGGTAAGTGCCTAGGTCCTCAGGGTGTTCGTTGATCAACTGCATAGCCTTGCCCAGCCCCAGTGCCTTGCTGTTGCGCAGTTTGCGCGTCACCAGCTCGGCGGAGATGTTCACGCTGTTGAGCACATTGCCGACGTTGTGCAACACATTGGTCGCGATTTCTGCCATGCCGGCCTGGCGCGCGCTGTCGAGCAGCTCACTTTGGGCATCCTTGAGTTCGCGTGTGCGTTCTTCTACGCGCTGCTCAAGGCTTTCATTGACCGCTTGCAAGGCGCGGTTGACCCGGTTGATCTCGGCAAAGCTGCGCAACAAACGGATCGCCAGGTACAACAGCACCACCACCAGCAGTGTGGAAAACACCAGCAGGTAGCGGTGGTACTTCTGATCAATCAGGTCGGCGGCGGCCTGGTCCTGGTTGAGTTGGGTGGTCATGGCGTCGAGCTGATCGGACAGCGGGATCGCGGCAATGCGATCAAGCAGGTCGTTGACGAGGGGTTGCTCGCGCAGGATCAGCGTAATGTGGTTGCTGAGAATCTCCACCGGCACCTGGAATTCTGCGGGCAGGCTTTGTTTGTTGATC
>NZ_UYXQ01000033.1 GCF_900624995.1 Pseudomonas antarctica | reverse complement strand
TGAACGTTGCAGCCAAAGAGGTACTCGAGCTGCAAGGGATGCGGCGCAGCCCTGGCCAGATCAATGCCCACGGGCATGCGGCAATGAGCCTGTTTCGCGGCCTGGCCGATGACCTGCCACTGATGACCTGGCTGGAAAAACACATCTGGCCCGCCGAGGCCAAGTGGGTCGATGAAGCCTTCGTGCGCGACGGCACCGACCTGGCCATCGCCGAGCAGCTCAAGGGCGGCATCACGTGCTTTTCCGACATGTATTTCTACCCCAAGGTCGCCAGCGACTGCGTGCACAACAGTGGCATGCGCGCGCAAATCGCGATTCCGATCCTCGACTTCCCGATTCCCGGCGCCAGCACGCCCGATGAGGCGATTCGCCAAGGCGTCGAGCTGTTCGGCGACCTCAAGCACCACCCGCGCATCAAGATTACCTTCGGCCCGCATGCGCCCTACACCGTGTGCGATGAGAACCTGGAGAAAATCCGCATCATGGCCGAAGAGCTGGACGCCTCAATCCACATGCACGTGCATGAAACTGCCTTTGAAGTGCAGCAAGCCGTCGAGCAGACCGGCGAACGCCCCTTGGCACGCCTGGGTCGCCTCGGCATGCTCGGCCCGCGCTTCCAGGCCGTTCATATGACCCAAATCAGCGAGGACGACCTGGCTTTGCTGGTAGAAAGCAACACCAGCGTCATTCATTGCCCGGAATCGAACCTGAAACTGGCCAGCGGCTTTTGCCCGGTGGAGCGTCTGTGGCAGGCTGGCGTCAATGTGGCGATCGGCACCGACGGCGCCGCCAGCAACAATGACCTGGACCTGTTGGGCGAAACCCGTACCGCCGCGATGCTGGCCAAGGCCGTCGCCGGCTCGGCCACCGCCCTGGATGCCCACCGTGCCCTGCGCATGGCCACGCTCAACGGCGCACGGGCCATGGGCCTGGAAAGCGAGATAGGCTCGCTGGAGGTCGGCAAGGCCGCCGATATCGTGGCCTTTGATCTTTCAGGGCTGGCGCAACAACCGATCTACGATCCGGTCTCACAGCTTATATACGCCACCGGACGCGATTGTGTGAAACACCTTTGGGTCGCCGGCAAGCAGTTGCTCGACGACCGGCAATTGACCCGCATGGATGAACAACAGTTAACCGCCATGGCCATTGCCTGGGGCCAACGCATCAGCGGGCACGGCGAATAACGCAGGTTTGAACCTACGCTTCAAACCTGCAAACCGACTTATCAGATTTAGAGGATTCACCATGAGCAACGTCGACCACGCCGAAATCGCCAAATTCGAAGCCCTGGCCCACCGCTGGTGGGACCGTGAAAGCGAGTTCAAACCGCTGCACGACATCAACCCGCTGCGGGTCAACTGGATTGACGAACGCGTCAACCTCGCGGGCAAAAAAGTACTCGACGTTGGTTGCGGCGGCGGCATCCTCAGCGAAGCGATGGCCCAGCGTGGCGCCACGGTAATGGGTATCGACATGGGCGAAGCCCCGCTGGCCGTGGCCCAGCTGCACCAGCTGGAGTCCGGTGTGAGCGTGGAATACCGCCAGATCACCGCCGAAGCCCTGGCCGAAGAAATGCCTGAGCAGTTCGACGTGATCACCTGCCTTGAGATGCTCGAGCACGTACCGGACCCGTCCTCGGTGATCCGCGCCTGCTTGCGCATGGTCAAGCCGGGCGGCCAGGTGTTCTTCTCCACCATCAACCGCAACCCCAAGGCCTACCTGTTCGCGATCATCGGCGCCGAATACATCATGAAGCTGCTGCCGCGTGGCACCCACGACTTCAAGAAATTCATCCGCCCTTCCGAACTGGGCGCCTGGAGCCGTGAGGCCGGGCTGACCGTCAAAGACATCATCGGTCTGACCTACAACCCGCTGACCAAGCACTACAAGCTGGCCAGTGACGTGGACGTCAACTACATGATCCAGACCCTGCGCGAGGAGTAAGCCTGTGAAGTTGCGAGCGGTTCTCTTCGATATGGACGGTACTTTGCTGGACACTGCGCCGGACTTCATCGCGATCTGCCAGGCCATGCGCGCCGACCGCGGCCTGGCGCCGATCAACGACCAGCACATCCGCGATGAAATCTCCGGCGGTGCGCGGGCGATGGTTGCCGTGACCTTCTCGATGGACCCGGAATCCCCTGGCTTTGAAGCACTGCGCCTGGAGTTCCTGGAGCGCTATCTCAAGGGCTGCGCAATCCACAGCAAACTGTTCGACGGCATGGCCGAGTTGCTGGAAGACATCGAAAAATCCAAGCTGGTGTGGGGCGTGGTCACCAACAAGCCGCTGCGCTTTGCCGAGCCGATCATGCAGCAGCTGGGCCTGGCCGAGCGCTCGGCGCTGCTGATCTGCCCGGACCACGTGAAGAACAGCAAGCCGGACCCGGAGCCGTTGATCCTGGCGTGCAAGATGCTCGACCTGGACCCGGCCAGCGTGTTGTTTGTGGGCGATGACCTGCGCGATATCGAATCCGGCCGCGACGCCGGCACCCGCACCGCAGCGGTCACGTTCGGCTACATCCACCCGGACGACAACCCCCGCAACTGGGGCGCCGATGTGGTGGTGGATCACCCGCTGGAACTGCGCAAAGTGCTGGATAACGCACTGTGCAGTTGCTGATTGTTCGAGGATCTCACCAACACTGAGATCAATGTGGGAGCTGGCTTGCCCGCGATGGCGCAGTAGCTGTCGCCACAGGTGCTGGCGGGCGGACCGCTATCGCAGGCAAGCCAGCTCCCACCTGAAATGGATTCCACTTCAAGAGCTGTATCAGCTTGAATTCTGTCGAGGCTATTTATGTTTGATTACTGCGCACGTCCAGAACTGCTCAAAGGCCGCGTGATCCTGGTGACCGGCGCCGGTCGCGGGATTGGCGCGGCGGCGGCGAAAACCTATGCCGCCCATGGCGCCACCGTGCTGTTGCTGGGTAAGACCGAAGCCAACCTGGCCCAGGTGTATGACGAGATCGAAGCGGCCGGCCAGCCTCAGCCGGTGGTGATTCCGTTCAACCTGGAGACCGCCCTGCCCCATCAATACGATGAGCTGGCCGCGATGATCGAAAAGGAGTTCGGTCACCTCGATGGCCTGCTGCACAACGCCTCGATCATCGGCCCACGCACACCGCTTGAGCAGTTGTCCGGTGAGAACTTCATGCGGGTGATGCACGTCAACGTCAACGCGATGTTCATGCTGACCAGCACCTTGCTGCCGCTGCTCAAACTGTCCCAGGATGCGTCGGTGGTGTTCACCTCCAGCAGCGTCGGGCGCAAAGGCCGGGCGTACTGGGGCGCTTATGGCGTGTCGAAATTTGCCACTGAAGGCGTGATGCAAACCCTGGCCGATGAGCTTGAGGATGTGGCGGCGGTACGCTCCAACAGCATCAACCCAGGCGGCACACGCACCAGCATGCGCGCCCAGGCGTACCCAGGCGAAAACCCGCTGGAAAGGCCGGCGCCGGAAGAGATCATGCCGGTGTACCTGTACCTCATGGGGCCAGACAGTGCGGGCATCAATGGCCAGGCGTTTGATGCGCAGTAAGCCTTAAGCTGACTCAACTGACAGAACAGAGAACCCAATGTGGGAGCGGGCTTGCTCGCGAAGGCGGTGCATCAGTCAATATTTCAGTTGACTGACACGGCGCCTTCGCAAGCAAGCCCGCTCCCACAGTTGTTCAGCGGTGGTGTTTAGTTTTTTACCACGTCCTCAAGGGTGAAACGCCCCAGCGGGTTCTGCAGGAAGTTGCTCACATTCTTGCGTGAGATATTGATGTACGGGCTGTAGTACAAGTCGATCCAGTTCACATCCTGTTTCGCCAGCTTCTGCAGGTCGACGTACATCTGCTCACGCTTGACCGGGTCGGCCTCGATCCGCGCAGCCGCCACCAGCGTCTTGACCTTGTCGTTCTTGTAGCGGGTCATGTAGTTCTGGTTGGTGTCGTGGCCCAGCACGAAGGTGGTCTTCTGGTCCGGATCGAGGATGTCATTGGTCCAGTACATCACCGAAATATCGTACTCACCGTCTACCAGCATCTGCCAGCTTTGAGTTGGGTCGACTTTCTGCAGGTTGGCGGTCACGCCGACCTTGGCCAGTTGGTCCTTGATGATCACCGCGATTTGTTCATCGGCTTCGTTGCCGGCGTTGACCACGTAGTTGAGCTTCAAGTCCTTGGCCCCGGCCTCTTCCAGCAGTTTCTTGGCGGCGGTCGGGTCATACGGGCGTTGCAGGTTGTTGGCGTAGTGGTACAGCGAGCCTTTCGGGATGTAGGAATAGGCCACGGTGCCTTGACCGTAAGTGGCGGTTTTGACCAGCGATTGTTTGTCGATGGCCATGTCCAGCGCCTCGCGCACTTGCGGCTTGGCCAGCAGCCCGTGGGCGTGATTGATCAGCAGGTGATCTTCGCGGGTGGACGGGTCGGAATGGATCACCACGTTCTTGTCTTTCTTCAGCTCTTCCACGCGGGAGAACGGTACGAAGATCGCCGTGTCGAGTTCGTTGTTCTGCACCATACGCATGCGCGTGTTGTCGTCGGTGACCGACACCCACTCCACGCCATCCAGGCTCACGTTTTTGGCCTGCCAGAAGTTCGGGTTCTTCTTCAAAATAACCCGGTCGCCTTTGCGCCACTCATCCACGGTAAACGCGCCGGACGTTACTGGGTTTTCCGAGTAGGCGTCTTCGCCCATCTTGGTCATGGCCTCTTGCGACAGGATCGACACCGTCGGCGACGCCAGTTGGGAGAGGAAGGCTACCGCTGGGGTTTTCAAGGTGACCACCAGGGTTTTCGGGCCCGACGCCTTGGCGGTATTGATCAGGCTGAACGGGTCACTCCACAGCGAGGCCTTGTTGTCGCGAATGCGCAGCAGGCTGAACGCCGCGTCATCGGCGGTGATCGGCGAGCCGTCGGAGAACTTTGCATCACGCAGCTTGAAGGTGTAGGTCAGGCCGTCCTTGGAGATCTCCCAGCTTTCTGCCAGGCCAGGCTCCATCTTGGTGCCCAGATTATCCACGCGCACCAGGGTGTCGTAGACGTTGGCGAACACCCAGGTGTCGCGGTTTTGCGCGCTTTTGATCGGGTCAAATGTGGTGCTGTCTTCACGGCAGCCGATGGTCAGTACACCGGCGGCCTGAGCCAACCCAGCGGTCAGCGACCAAGCGGTCAACGTAGCGGCGGCGAGCAACTTCAAGTGGCGCGATTGCATGTCATAACTCCTTGTTTAGGACGGCAGAAAGGTTAATGGCTCTTCAAGCACGCAACTGTATCGATGCTCGTGCAGGAAATGCGTCGGTGGCAACACCACGGAACACATCGTCCGGGCATGTCGGCAACGCGGATGAAAGGCCCAGCCCGTGGGCACATTCAACGGGCTCGGGGGCTCACCCGGCAATGGTTCTGTAGGCAACGGCCGATGCGGATCGATCTCGGGAATTGCCTCGATCAGCGCCGCCGTGTACGGATGGCGCGGCGCAGTAAACACCGCCTCCACAGGCCCTTCTTCGACGATCTTGCCCAGGTACATCACCGCCACGCGGTCGCACAGTCGCCGCACGATGGCCAGGTCATGGGCGATAAACAGGATCGCCAGGTTCATGCGTTGTTGCAGCTCCAGCAACAGGTTGATGATCTGGCCCTGGATCGACACATCCAGCGCTGCCACGCATTCATCGGCGATGATCAAGCGCGGCTCCACCGCCAGCGCCCGCGCAATGCCGACGCGCTGGCACTGGCCGCCGCTTAAGGAGCCGGGTTTGCGGCTGGCCAATTCGGGGCGCAGGCCGACCAGGTCGAGCAGTTCATTCACGCGGGCCGGTATCTGTTGCGGCGCAACTTTGCGCTGCACGCGTAACACTTCGGCAAGCGTTTCGCCCAGGGTATGGCGCGGGTTCAGCGCGGCATACGGGTCCTGGAAAATCATCGCGGTTTCGTGGCGCAAGCGGGCGATGTCGATGGCACTACCGTGGGCCATATCGATGCCGTCAAACAACACCTGGCCGGCGCTGATCGGGTTGAGGTGCAGGATCGCCCTGCCGAGCGTGCTTTTGCCGCTGCCGGACTCGCCGACCAGCCCGAGGGTTTCGCCCGCTGCCAGGTTCAGCGACACGCCGTTGACCGCCCTCACCCACTGCTTTTTCATGCCGAACAGGCCGCTGCCGGAGGCCGCAAAACGCACCTCCAGATCCTTGATCTGCAACAGGCTCATGGGCGATCTCCCAACGGATAGTGACAGGCCACCCGCGCGCCTTCCGGCAGCAGCTCCGTGCACAACGCGCCAACCTGCGGGCAGCGCGGGTTGAAGCGGCAACCGGCGGGCAATGCATCCAGCAACGGCGGCTGCCCGGGAATCGTGCGCAGCAAGGCGTGGCCGCTGCTGTGCGCGGGCTGGCAATCGATCAGGCCGGCGGTGTAAGGGTGCTGCGGATGCGCCAGCAGGTCGTACTTGCTGCCGTGCTCGCACAGGCGCCCGGCGTACATCACCGCAATCGAATCACAGGTCTGCGCCACCACACCGAGGTCATGGGTGATCATGATGATCGACACGCCACGCTGATCGCGCAGGTCCAGCAGCAGACGCAGGATTTGCGCCTGCACCGTCACATCAAGGGCGGTGGTCGGCTCGTCGGCAATCAGCACTTTAGGGTTGCAGCCCAGGGCCACGGCGATCATCGCGCGCTGGCGCATGCCGCCGGAAAATTCGTGCGGGTAGTTGTCGATTCGCGCCCTTGGATCGGGAATGCCCACTTGGCGCAACACCTCGATGGCGTGCAGGCGCGCGTCCTTTTTTGACGCACCCTGGTGCAGGCGAATGCCCTCGGCAATCTGCTCACCGATGCGCATCAACGGGTCAAGGTGGCTGCTGGGGTTCTGGAAGATCATACCCAATTGCCCGCCGCGCACGGCGCGCATGCCGGCATCGTCCAGCGTCAAAAGATCCTGCCCGGCCAGGCGCACAGCAGCGCCTTGCACGCGCAAGGTGGGCGACGGCAGCAGGCGCATCAGCCCGCGACAGGCCAGGGTCTTGCCCGAGCCGCTCTCGCCGACCAGGCCGAGGATTTCACCTTCGGCCAAGTCGAAGGACACACGGTCGACCAAGGTGACATCGCGCCCGGCGTTGTGGGCAATCACGCTGAGGTCCTGCACCTGAAGCACGCTCATGCGCGATCCCCCAACACTTGCGCCACGCCATCGGCCAACAAGCTGAAGCCCATGGCCAGCGTCACGATGGCCAAGCCCGGGAAGGTGCAAATCCACCAGGCCGTGGTGATGAACGCCTGCCCTTCGGCGACCATCGTGCCCCATTCGGCGGTCGGCGGCTGCACGCCCAGGCCGAGGTAGCTCACGGCGGCGCCGTTGAGCAGCACCAGCACCGCGTCAGACATGGAAAACACAATCGAACCAAACATCGCGTTAGGCAGCAGATGCCGAAACAGAATGCGCCCATGGCCAAACCCCAAGCTTTTGGCGGCCAGGGCAAACTCACTTTCCTTGAGCACCAGGATCTGCGAGCGGATCAGCCGCGCATACGAGACCCACCCCACCAGCGCCATAGCGATATAGAAACTCTTCAGGCCTGGGCCGAGGATCGCCATGATCGCCAGCATCAGCACCAGAAACGGGAACGCCAGGATCACGTCGATCACGCGCATGCAGACGCTGTCGAAGCGCCCGCCAATGTAGCCGGAAACTGCACCGACGAAGGTGCCGATCATGAACGGGAAAATCACCCCGACGATGGCCAGTTGCAAGTCGATCCGCGCGCCCCAGATCACGCGCGAAAGGATGTCCCTGCCATAGTTATCTGTGCCAAACGGATGCGCCAGGCTCGGCCCGAGCAAACTGATGTCGGTGTTCTGCGCAATCGGGTCAAACGGTGCGAGCCACGGCGCGAACAGCGCCAGGGCAAACCACAGCAACAGAATCAACAGGCCCCACGCAGCGGTCAGCCGGCCATTGCGAAAACCGAAACGCAGGCGCAAACGCCACGGGGCAATCAATGGGCGGCTGTTCATTGCATCTTCACCCGTGGGTCGAGGGCCACCGTCACCACGTCGGCGACGAAGTTTACAACCACTGTCGCACACGCCAGTACCATGGCCACGCCCTGCACCACCATGTAGTCACGGGTGAAGATGCCGCGCACCAGCAATTGGCCGATGCCGGGAATAGCGAACAGGCTTTCGATCACCACCGTGCCGCTGATCAGCCAGCCGATATTCACCGCCAGCAGGTTGACCGCCGGCACCAGCGAATTGGGCAGCACATGCCGACGGAACACCGCCGCCTCGGACAGCCCGCGCGCTCGGGCGGCGGTGACGTGGTCGGCCTGCAACTCCATCAACATGCTCGCGCGCAAGTTGCGTACCAGCACCGCCGACAGCGCCAGGGCGATGGTCAGACACGGCAGCAGCATATGGTGAGCTTTGTCGAGCCCGCTGCGCCCGTAGCCAGACACCGGGAACAGGCCCCACTTCACACTCAGCAACAGAATCAACATTAAGCCCAGCCAGAACGCCGGCATGCCCAGGCCGACGGTGGTGAACACGCGGATCAGGTTGTCCGCCCAGCCGCCTTTATTGCGCGCCGCCCATGTCGCCAGCGGGAGCGCAATCAACAGCGCCAGCAAGACACTGCCAAGCACCAGCACCAAGGTCGGCTCGATGCGGGTGACGATCAGCTTCAAGGCATCGACTTTGTACAGCAGTGATTGGCCGAGGTCGCCCTTGAGCAGGTTTTTGAGGAAGTAGAAGTATTGCAGCCACAAGGGTTGATCCAGGCCGTATTGAGCGCGAATCTTCAACAAGGCATCCGGCGTACTGCGCGAGCCGAGCAAGGCCCGCGCCGGGTCGCCGGGAATCGAGCGCACCAGCACAAAGGTGATCAGGCTGATGCCAAACAGCACCGGCAGCAATTGCAGCGGCCGGGACAGCACAAAACGGTAACGCGCCAGGTTCATCCGTCAGCCCCGGTGACGCGCGAGGAAGTCCAGCAGCACCGGGAAGTAAGCCTGGGGTTCCTCATAAAAGGGCATGTGGCTGCTGTTGGGGAACACGTGCAATTGAGCATGTTTGGCGGCCAGCTTCATGCGCAGGGCGCAGGCGGGGGTGAGTTCATCGTGCTGGCCGGTGGTGATCAGGATCGGCATTTTAAAGTCGGCCATCTCAGGAAGGCGGTTCCAGTCCTTGAGGTTGCCGGTGTAGAGGAATTCGTTGGGGCCTTGCATGGTTTCGTAGGGGCCCATGTTCCAGTCACCGAGGGAGCGCTTGACCGGCTCGGGCCACTCGTCCAGGCGACAGACGTGGCGGTAATTGAGCAAGGTGATCGCGGCCTGGTACTGCGGATGATCCAGGGTGCCCATGGCTTCATGGCGCTGCATCATGGCCACGGTTTCGCTGCCGAGGGCGCCGCGCAAGCGTTCGAGTTCCTGGGACAGGTGCGGAATGTCGCCGACGGTGTTTTCCAGGATCAGGCTTTTCAGTGCGTCCGGGTAATGGATGGCGTACTCGATGCCCAACCAGCCACCCCAGGAATGCCCCAGCAAGTGCACCCGGCCCAGACCAAGGGCTTGGCGCACGGTTTCGACTTCTTCGACATAACGGCTGATTTCCCACAAGGAAACGTCGGTGGGCCTGGCTGATGCGCCGGTGCCAAGCTGGTCGAATGCAACCACTCGCAGGTGATGCTCTTTGAGCCAGCCATGGGCGTCGCGCAAGTAGTCACACGGCAGGCCCGGGCCGCCATTGAGGCACAAGAGCACCTCATCGCCGTCGCCAAAGCTGTAGACCACCAGATTATGGCCGTCGACTTGCACGTTGTACTGCTGGTCGGGGGCAATTTCACGCCACATGCATACATTCCTTGTGTTGTATCGGCCTGGCGGGTAGCGGCCGTTTATCAGGCCAACACTACCGAGGATGCCGTGCGTCCATAACCTAGTATTTCTTATAGGTTTGGCCTGGCAGTCCTTCGCCGGGGCGTGGCATTCTACTTGCCGCAAGTCGAGATTCAAATGAATTCGGGAGCAGAACGGATGCTGGCCAAGCTAACTGCCTTCAATAACCGTCTCATGCCAGGCAGGAGCCTGGATGAACAGATGGACAATACGTTTATTCTTGCCCAGCAGTTGGGCTTCGATGCGCTGGTGTACGACTACACCCCAGTGCCCATCGACCAGGACGGTTCGCTGATTACGCCCTCGGTGCTGGAGCTGCGCAATACCCCGCCCGATTGGCACGCGTTATGGTGCAGCGAAGGCTTTTACCAGATCGACCCGGTGCAACACTTGGCCCTGAGCACGGTGTCGCCGTTCGTATGGTCCTATGAGGCGAAAGCCGATACGGCGCTGCAAAAAATCATCGACCCCTGCCATGCGCCCGTGTCCTCTTACCTGCATGAACGTCAACTGACCTGCGGCGTCAGCGTGCCCATTCATCTGCCGCGCGGCGGCTTCGCATCGCTGACCGGGCTGCGTACCGGCAAGGCCAACACGGTGGTGCAGGATGCGCAGCAGACCCTGGCGGATTTCAGCCTGATTACCCATGCCCTGCAGGAAGCGGCCTACCCGCTGTTCAGCAAGGAACTGCGCACTTACCCGCATATTCACCTGACCAAACGCGAGCGTGAATGCCTGAAATGGGCCGCCGACGGGCTGACCGCTGCGCAAATCGCCACGCAATTGAGCCGCTCATTGGCGGTGGTCACCCTGCACCTGGCTTCGGCGATGCACAAGTTGGGGGCCAAGAACCGCGTGCAGGCGGTGGTCCGCGCCACCCATTACCGCTTGCTGGAAGATTGAGCCGTCAGCAAAACCTAGCTGTTTTGCTAGTTACTTAAACTTCGCGTGCCGACTATCGTATCCCTGATCCTTTTTTTTCAGAGCAGGGTACGAAATGGAATTCATCGAGAAAGTCCGCGAAGGCTATGCGGCGTTCGGCGCCTACCAGACCTGGTACCGCGTTACCGGCGACCTGACCACCGGCCGTACACCGTTGGTGATCATTCACGGCGGCCCCGGCTGCACCCATGACTACGTCGACGCCTTCAAAGACGTGGCGGCCAGCGGCTACGCGGTGGTTCACTACGACCAGTTGGGCAATGGCCGCTCCACGCATTTGCCGGAAAAAGACGCGTCTTTCTGGACCATTGGTCTGTTCCTCGACGAGTTGAACAACCTGCTGGACCACCTGCAAATCAGCAATAACTACGCGATTCTCGGGCAATCCTGGGGCGGCATGCTCGGCAGCGAGCATGCAATCCTGCAACCGAAGGGCCTGCGCGCGTTTATTGCGGCCAACTCGCCCACGTGCATGCGCACCTGGGTCAGCGAAGCCAACCGCCTGCGCAAACTGCTGCCTGATGGCGTGCATGAAACCCTGCTCAAACACGAACAGGCCGGCACCTACCAAGACCCGGAATACCTCGGCGCCTCACGAGTTTTTTATGATCAGCACGTGTGCCGCGTGATCCCGTGGCCGGAAGAGGTAGCGCGCACCTTCGCCGCAATGGATGCAGACCCGACGGTGTACCACGCCATGAGCGGCCCCACCGAGTTCCACGTGATTGGCAGCCTGAAGGATTGGAATGTGATTGGCCGCTTGTCGGCGATCAATGTGCCGACCCTGGTGATCTCCGGGCGACACGACGAAGCCACGCCGCGGGTGGTCAAGCCGTTCCTGGATGAGATCAAGGACGTGCGCTGGGCGCTGTTTGAAGACTCCAGCCACATGCCCCACGTGGAAGAACGCCAAGCGTGCATGGGCACAGTGGTGACGTTTTTGGATGAGGCGTGTTCAGTGCCGCACAATGTCCTGAAGGCTGGCTGAATTCTAAATGTGGAAGGGGCTTGCTCCCGATGGCAGTGTGTCAGTCACCAAGGTTTCACTGAACCACCCCCATCGGGAGCAAGCCCCCTCCCACATGTTTAGACTTCGGTGGTCTCAGCTTTTACCGACTTCCTTGCTACCTCCGCCACCACCGGAATCTCCTTCCCTTCAGCATCAAACAACTTGCCGCCCCTGAAGTAGTCCCCATCGCGCAATGCGGCCACATCGTGGAAGCACAAACTGCGCTCAGTTCCGGCCACGAACACCGATTGCTGGTCGGAGTTACCTGCGGTGAAGTGGTTAAACGCCAGGTTCAGCAATATCGCCATAATCGCCGACGAACTGATGCCCGAGTGGAAAATGGTCGCGAACCAGGCGGGGAAGTGATCGTAAAAGTTCGGCGCCGCGATGGGGATCATGCCAAAACCAATGCTCGTAGCCACAATGATCAGGTTCATGTTGTTGCGATAATCCACCTTCGACAGCGTACGAATACCACTGGCCGCCACGGTGCCGAACAGCACAATGCCGGCCCCGCCCAGCACGGAGGTCGGCACGGCGGCAATCACCCGCCCCATGAAGGGCAACAGACCCAACACCACCAGGAACACCCCGCCAGTGGCCACCACAAACCGACTCTTCACCCCGGTCACGGCCACCAGGCCGACGTTCTGGGCAAATGCGCTCTGGGTGAATGAGCCAAAAATCGGCGCGAACATGCTCGACAGCATGTCGGCACGCAAGCCATTGCCCAGGCGTTTGGAGTCGACTTTGGTGTCGATGATTTCGCCCACGGCCAGGATGTCAGCCGAGGTTTCCACCAAGGTCACCATGACCACGATGCACATGGAAATGATCGCCGCCACATGGAAGGTCGGCATACCGAAATGGAAAGGTGCAGGGAAACCGAACATCGGCCCCTGGGCAACGCCGGAGAAATCCGCCATGCCGAGGAACACCGCGATCACAGTGCCGATCACCATCGCCAGCAGAATCGACAACCGCGAAATCGTCGCGCTGCCGATTTTGCTCAGCAGCAACACCAGCACCAAGGTCAATGCCGCCAGGCCGATATTGGCCATGCTGCCGAAATCCGCCGCGCGGCTGTTGCCGCCCATGGCCCAGCGTGCCGCTACCGGCATCAAGGTCAAGCCGATGGTGGTGATCACAATACCGGTGACCAGCGGCGGGAAAAACTTGGTAATCCGTGAGAACACCGGCGTGATCAACAGGCCGATCAACGAGGCGGCCATCACCGCCCCGAGAATCGCCGGTATCCCGCCGGCGCCATCACTGCCGACAATCGCCACCATGGTTGCCACACCGGCAAACGACACGCCCTGCACCAGTGGCAACTGACAGCCAAAAAACGGCAAACCGAGGGTCTGCAACAATGTGGCCAAGCCACCGGCAAACAGCGACGCGGCGATCAACAGGCCGATATCCGCCGGCGACAACCCGGCCGCCTGGCCGACGATCAACGGCACGGCAACGATGCCGCCGTACATGGTGAGCACATGCTGCAGGCCGTAAGCCATGTTGGCGGCGACGCCAAGATTCTCATCTTCTGGCCGCTGCGGTGACGCCTTCGGGGTAGTCATGGTGAGGGGTTCTCTGTTTTTGTTGTGCGATCACTGTATGCAATGTTTGGACTGTATGTCCATAGAGTTGTATACAATCAATCGAACAAGATACCCTCCGTCGGCGTTACAAAAACAATCCGGCCGTCATGAGCCAGAACGCCAAAGGACCTAGAACAATGAAAAAGGCAGTACAGGGCGCAACCGTTGCACTCACCCTCCTCGGCGGTGGGGAGGCGGCTGCGGTGGAATGGATGAACAACAGCGTGGGGTTTCGCTACGGCCAACACTTTACCAACCCGAATAACCCCGACGACTTCAGCAAGCGCATCTACAGTTTCACCCATGCCAGCGGCTACCAATACGGCAGCAACTTCCTGAACCTGGATGTGTTCTTGTCCGACAGTCGCGACCCGCGCAAGGGCACCGATCACGGCGGCAGTGAGGTCTACGCGGTGTATCGGCATCAGCTGTACGCTTCACGGGTATTTGATGTGCCGCTCGGCACCGGGCTGATCAAAGATTACGCCCTGACCCTGGGCTTCGACGCCAACCGCAACAACAACCTCGCCTCAGCCAAAAAACGCGCACTGGTGATCGGCCCGACGTTGAAGTTCAATACCGTCGGCGTGCTGGATTTGAGCCTGATGTACTACAAAGAAAGGAACCACACCGGCATCCCCGGCGCGCAAGAGTCGAACCACACCTTCGACGACACCTACATGCTCAACCTGACCTGGATGCGCCCGTTTGACATCGCCAACCGCGCGGCGAAATTCCAGGGGTTTATCAATTACGTCGGGGACAAAGGCGAGGACTATCACGGCCGTGACACCGCACCGGAAGGCCTGCTGCGCACCGCGCTGATGGTGGCGGTGCGACCGGGCAAAAGCGTCAAGCCGAACCTGTATCTCGGGGTGGGTTACGAGTATTGGCATAACAAGTTCGGCGTGGACGGCGGCCGGGGTACCCGGACCTCAACGCCGACGCTGAATATGGAAGTGACCTTCTGACCACTGACCAAACCGACTCCAAATGTGTGGGCTTGCTCGCCCCCACATTTTTGATCGTATTAAAGCTTAAGCGTTTGCGAGTTCCGAATTGTCCGTCTTCGGCCGCGCCAGCCAGTAACCCAGCACCGCCAACGGCGCCGTCGCCAACATCACAATCACGGTAATCAGCAATGGCTGATCAATCATCGACGACACCAACAGACTGCTCAGAAAGCACAGTCCCAGTTGCAGGGTGTTTTGCAGCGCCGCCGCCTTGCCGGAGTTTTCCGCAAACGGCATCAGCGCATTCGCTACTACGATGGGGTAACTGGCACCGTTGACCAGCGCCATCAGGCAGAACGGGATCAGCAAGGTGGTCAGGGTCGGCACGGTCAAGGTGGCGACCAAGTACAACGCCACCATGCTGATGCAATAAGCCACCAGCAGCCAGGGCAATAGGGTTTTGCCCTGATAGTGCTGCAAGGCGCTGCGGCAGCTGTAGCCACCGATCAGGAAGGCCAAGGTCGGCAGCACGTAGCTCAAGCCAATGTCATTCGGGCTGTAGCCCATAGCACCGAGGATGAAGGGCGAAGCGGTCAGCCAGGCAAAGAAGCTGGCGGAGCACGCGGCGAAGATCATCACGTTGCCAGTGAACACGCGGGAAGTCAGCAACTGCCCATAACCGAGGCGCGAAGGTTCGCCCTCCTCTGCCCGACGCTTCGGCATTTTGCGCAGGAACAACGTCGGCAGCAGCAACAGCAGCGACACGCCCAGCAACACCGCGAAGATTGCCTGCCAGCCGAAGTGATTCAACACCATGGCCCCCAACAGTGGCGCCAAAGCCGGTGACAGCGACATCAGCGGCATGATGCTGGCGAACACACGGTGCGCCTTATCGGCCGGGTAACGGTCGATTACCAGCGCCTGCCAACTGACGGCGGCGGAACACACGCCAATCGCCTGCACAAAGCGCAATGCCAACAGCTGCGGCGCCGTCTCGACCCAAAACATGCCCAGGCAGCCGAACACGAACAGGCTCAGGCCCGTCAGCAGGACCGGCTTGCGCCCGAGGCGATCAGACAACGGCCCCCACAACAGTTGCCCCACCGCAAAGCCGGCGAGGAAAATACTCAAGCTGGCGCCCACGGCCCCGGGGCTGATGTGCAGTTGTTCGCCCATGGCGCCGAACGCCGGTAAGTACATGTCCATGGCGAGATAACCGAGCATGCTCAGCCCCGCCAGATACCAGGTAAAACCAAAAGAATTTTTCATTGAAGCCTTGCTGAATCTGCCATCAAACTATTTGCTGACTGGCGCCCATTATGAAGCTGACAGTTTGTGTGTGAAGCGATAATAATTGGACGTTCCTATCAACTATTTTGAAGGCAGCGATTATGTGGTCCGAATACTCCCTGGACGTGGTCGATGCAGTCGCGCGCCACGGCAGCTTCAGCGCCGCCGCCCAAGAGCTGCATCGCGTGCCATCCGCCATCAGCTATACCGTACGCCAGCTCGAAGAATGGCTGGCGGTGCCGCTGTTTGTGCGGCGCCATCGCGACGTGGAGCTCACCCCGGCCGGCCGTTTATTTATAGACGAAGCCCGCGGGGTGATGAAAAAAATGCTCGGCACCCGGCGTTTATGCCAGCAGGTGGCGAATGGCTGGAGCGGCCAACTGAAGGTGGCGGTGGATTCCATCGTCAAACCCCAGCGCTGTCGGCAACTGGTGCTGGACTTCTACCGCCAGTTTCCCGAGGTGGAATTGCTGCTGGAGTACGAGGTGTACAACGGTGTGTGGGACGCCTTGGCCGACGAGCGCACCGACATCGTGATCGGCGCCACCAGCGCGGTGCCGGTGGCCAGCCACTTTACCTTTCGGGACATGGGGCTGTTGAACTGGCTGTGCGTGGTCAGCGCCAAGCACCCGCTGGCGAGCGTGGAAGGCTTGCTCAGTGACGACCAACTGCGCCCGTTCGCGTCGCTGTGCATGACCGACACCTCACGCAACCTGCCCAAGCGCGACACCTGGACCCTGGATAACCAACGCCGACTGGTGGTGCCCAACTGGTCCTCGGCGCTTGATTGCCTGCGCGACGGCCTGTGCGTCGGCATGGCGCCGGCGCATCAAGTGTTGCCATGGATCGAACGCGGCGAACTGGTAGCGCTGCAATTGAGCCGGCCGTTCCCAGCCAGCCCGTCGTGCGTGGCATGGGCGCAGAACAAACTGTCGCCGGCGATGAGTTGGTTGTTGGAGTACCTGGGCGATACCGAAACCATGAATCAGGAATGGCTGAATGGCCCAAATCGCTGAACATCACGCCTCCCACCTGTTTGACCAGGTTTCAATCCACTAGACGGGTGATGGCCCGCACGATCATCTCGACCTCTTTGGCATCCAGCGTCAGCGGTGGCAGCAGGCGAATGATCTTGCCGCGCGTCACGTTAATCAATAGGCCATGCTCGTGCGCCGCACGCAGGGCCAGGTCACGATAAGGGCGGGCCAGTTCGATGCCGATCATCAAGCCCTGCCCACGAATCGCCAGCACCTGCGGGTGTTCACGCAACTCCACCCGCAACCGCGCCAGCAAATGCGTGCCCTGTTGCGCAGCGTTCTGCAATAAGCCTTGCTCTTCAATAATGTCCAGTACCGTGCAGCCCACGCGGCAAGCCAACGGGTTGCCGCCGAAGGTGCTGCCGTGGCTGCCGGGGGTGAACAACTGAGCCACCGAAGCACGGGCCAGGCAAGCACCGATGGGCACCCCGTTGCCGAGACCTTTGGCCAGGGTCATCACATCCGGCACAATGCCTTCATGCTGGAACGCAAACCAGGCGCCAGTGCGGCCGATGCCGGTCTGGATCTCATCGAGCATCATCAGCCAACCGTGGCGCGTGCAATGCTCGCGCAGGGCTTTGAGGTAGCCGGGCGGCGCTGGCAGCACGCCACTTTCGCCCTGAATCGGTTCCAGCAGCACCGCCGCAATGCGCGGGCCGAACTGTTGCGTAATGGCTTCCCGCGCCGCCAGATCGCCAAACCCCACCTTGAGAAAATCGCCCGGCAAACGCTGAAAGCCCAAGCGCACCGATGGCCCGTCGCTGGCCGCCATGGTGCCGAGGGTACGCCCGTGAAAAGCGTTTTCCATCACCACCACCAAGGGTTCTTCGATAGCTTTTTTCCAGCCATGCAGCCGTGCCAGTTTCAGCGCCGTCTCATTGGCTTCGGCGCCGGAGTTGTTGAAGAACGCGCGGTCCAGGCCGGACAACTGCGTCAGGCGCTGGGCCAGCCGCTGCTGCCAGTCGATGCTGTAGAGGTTGGACGTGTGCAGCAGCAGCCCCGCCTGCTCACTGATCGCCGTCACCAGCCGCGGGTGCGAATGCCCGACATTGGTCACCGCCACACCGGCCACCGCGTCGAGGTATTCACGGCCCTGCTGGTCCCACAGGCGCGTGCCCAGGCCACGGGTGAAGCTCAGGGCCAAGGGTTGATACGTGGTCATCAGGCAGGCGGCGGTCATGGTGGCAAGCTCCAGTGCATCGTTGGGATAGGTGCAGTATCGTTAGCCACCCAAGCTGGATAAACTGCACTTTCCTGCAATGACTTTAAACCAAGGCTTGATAATGGACCTGTTCCAAGCGATGTCGGTGTACGTGAAAGTGGTGGAGACCGGCAGCATGACGGCCGCCGCACAGGAGTGCGGAATGTCGACCACCATGGTCGGCAATCACCTGCGCGCGCTGGAGCAACGCTTGGGCGTCAGCCTGCTCAAACGCACCACGCGCAAACAAAGCCTCACCGAGTTTGGCGGGCAGTACTACCAGCGCTGCCTGGAGGTGCTGGGTCTGGTGGCCGACTCCGAGTTATTGGCGGAGCAGATCCACAGTGAAACCCCTAAAGGCAGCCTGCGTATCACCGCACCACCGGTGTTCGGCACCGAACGCCTCGCACCGGCCCTGAGCGAATTTTCCCAGCGATACCCGCTGATCGACCTGCACGTGATGCTGAGCAATGAGCGGATGGACTTGGTCGACAGCGGCTTCGACGTGGCGATCCGCCTCGGCGAACTGGAACCCTCCAGCCTGATCGCCCGGCCCATGCAGGCCTACACACTCATCCTTTGCGCATCACCCCAATACCTGGCGCGACGCGGCACGCCGTCCAAACCCGAAGACCTGCGGCAACACAACTGCCTGGCATTCGCCTACCCTGCGACCGACAACTGGCGCGACACCGACAAGCGCTGGCGCATGACCGGCGAGGAAGGCGAGGTAGAGGTTGCGGTGTCCGGCTCATTGACCATCAACAGCTCGCAAGGTTTGCGCCAGGCGGCAGTGAACGGCATGGGCATCATCATGCTGGCCGATGCGCTGGTGCAACCGGACCTGGAGAGCGGCAAGCTGGTGGCCTTGCTGACCACCTATCAACTGTCCAGCCGCCCCATGCACTTACTCTACGGCCAAGACCGATATCGCCTGCCCAAGTTGCGCGCCTTTGTGGATTTCGCCATGGAAAAGTGGGCGCGCTAGAAGCGCACGCCCAGCTCACGCAAGCGTGCAGCGGTACGCTCGGCCGACACGTGGTGAATACCTTGCCAACCGAGGGCGATAGCCGCCTCGATATTGCCGGCCACATCATCGATAAACACCACTTCACTGGCCTGGATAGCCGGCAGATGGGCACGCACCTGGCTTAGGCTCGCGTGATAGATCGCCGCATCCGGCTTGATCAGCTTCAGCTCGCCCGACACCACGATGTCGCGAAACCGCTGCAGGAACGGATAGTGGGCCCGCGCATAAGGGAAGGTTTCAGCCGACCAATTGGTCAGCCCGAACAACGGCATATTGGCTTGATGCAGACCTTCGAGAATGGCCACGCCTTCCGGCAATGAGCCGCGCAACATCTCATGCCAGCGCTCGTAATAGGCCTGGATGAGAGGTTCGTGTTGCGGGTATTGCTCGATCAGGTGGCGAGTGCCTTCGGCCAGGCTGCGGCCGGCGTCCTGCTCTGTGTTCCAGGCTTGAGTACAGATGGTGTCGAGAAAGTGCTGCCGCTCGCGATCGTCGGCAATTAGCTTGCGGTACAGGTGGTGCGGGTTCCAGTCGAACAGGACACCGCCGAAATCAAAAACTACTGCACGAATCGTCATCAGATCCTCCGTTAGCGTGGCTTGATAGCCGGTGGAGTCTGGCAGATTAAGGACGGTAGCGGGAGCGCGATGGCTTGCAGGAGCGGTCCGGCTTCACACAAAGCAAATGTGGGAGCGGGCTTGCTCGCGAAAGCGGTGTATCAGCCAACCTATCGGCGACTGACACGCCGTATTCGCGAGCAAGCCCGCTCCCACATTTTTAACTGCATTTATGCTTGAACTAAACCATTGATCTTGACGGTCGGGTTCACATCCGCTTCGTAGTCAACGCCGTCGACTTCAAAACCGAACAAGCGCAGGAACTCAGCCTTGTAGCCGGCAAAATCGCTGATCTCGTTAACGTTGTCGTCAGTCACCTGGTTCCACAGCGCCGCTACGGCGTCCTGGACTTTCGGCTCCAGCTCAGCCAGGTCGGCACGCAGGCGTCCGTCGGCATCAAGCTTGGGCTCTTGGCCGTACAGGCTGTCCTTGAACAGGCCGTAGACCTGCTCGATGCAACCTTCGTGGGTGCCCTGCTCTTTCATCACTTTGAACAGCAGCGACAGGTACAGCGGCATGATCGGGATGGCCGAGCTGGCCTGGGTGACCACAGCCTTGAGCACCGACACCCGGGCGTCGCCCTTGAGTGCCGCGAGGTTGTCGCGCAGGGTCAGGACTTTTTTGTCCAGGTCTTTCTTGGCTTCGCCAATGGAGCCGTTCCAGTAGATGTCCTGGGTCAGCTTTTCACCGAGGTAGGTAAACGCGGTGGTCTTGGCGCCTTCGGCCAGTACGTCGGCGTCACGCAGGGCGTCGATCCACAGCTGCCAGTCTTCGCCGCCCATGACTTTTACGGTGCCGTCGATTTCTTCTTGGGTGGCAGGCTCAAGGGTGGTGTCGACCACAACGCCTTTGTCGGTGTTGATACCGCGCAGGGTTACGGCCTTGCCGATCGGCTTGAGGGTGGAGGTGTGCACCACGCCTTGCGGATCGGTACGACGTGGCGCGGCCAGGCTGTAAACCACCAGGTCAATCTTGCCCAGGTCTTTCTTGATGGTTTCGATGGTCAGGCGCTTGATCTCGTCGGAGAACGCGTCGCCGTTGATGCTCTTGGCGTACAGGCCTTTTTCAACCGCAAACTTCTCGAACGCCGCGCTGTTGTACCAGCCGGCGGAGCTCAGCTTGCCTTCTTCGCCTTCTTTCTCAAAAAACACACCCAGGGTGTCAGCGCCGCAGCCAAACGCTGCACTGATGCGCGCGGCCAGGCCGTAACCGGTGGAGGCGCCGAGGACCAGCACCTTCTTCGGGCCGCCTTCGATGACGCCGTTTTTGGTTACGTAGTCGATCTGTTCCTTGACGTTCGCTTCACAGCCAACAGGGTGAGCGGTCACACAGATAAAGCCACGAACCCGCGGTTTGATGATCATAAAATTTCTGCCTCTTCCAAGGTGCCGAAGGCCAATGGTGGCCATTCAACTTAATCGTACCGGTCTATGACGTCCAAAAAACCGAAGCGTCACGATAGTCGCAAATCTTCTGTTTACAAAATTCAATCGGCGCAGCGCCTTTTGGCGCGCGCCTGCTACCGTTCACTCTCTCACCGGGTTTGCTGCACAACAGTATGAGCCGGACCATAAACGAGAAGGTTTGTTCAATTCCTTCACAATTTTGCAATATTTAAAACGCCTATTCGTCGCTGAACGCCTTATCATAGGAGGGATGTATCTACATGTTTCACTTCCCCACCACTCGCAGCCACGGATCCGGACCTGTCGAATGGCGTCCAGCTGGAGCTGAGTTTCATGAGCAAGTCTGCCTTACGCAAAAAAGCAGTGTCGGTCGCATGGGTCATCGGTGTCCTGCTGATTATTTGCCTTTTCCCCCTGACCACCGCGGTATTCCTCGGGCTGGTGCTGGTGTGCGGTGTCTACGACTTCCTGCGCAACGGCCTGTATGACGCCGACACCATCAAGAAATACTTCATCGGCAGCGGCCGCAACACCTGGATATTGGCGCCGTTCAACACCCTGTTCGACCTGCTGAGCCTGCGTAACCGCCATGTCTACACCCTGCGCGACCTGCCGCCCGCCTGGCGTGAAGACCTGCAGCAAGTGATTGACGACGCCATGACCAACAAGGATGAAATCATTAGCTACCTGGATGAGCGCATGGCCGAAAAGAAGCGCGGCATGTTGTTTTTCCAATGGTACGGCCGCCCAATCGAAACCACCCTGAACATCCCGCAACTGCGCAAAAAACTGCCGTTTGTGAAGACCATCGGCGTCTCGGTGTTCAACGAGAACCGCTCGACATCCTTCCACTTCGGCCCACTGCGCATGATGTTCCGCGTGCTCTACAACATGGCGCCGGCACCTCACCACGAAGGTGTCTACATCCAGGTGGGTAAGCACAAACATTACTGGCACGACGACCCGCTGTTCATCTTCGATGACACGCTGATGCACGCGTCCTTCAACAAGAATGACGCAAAACGTTACTGCCTGTTTATCGATATTGTGCGGCCGACCTTGCTGCCCTCCGTGCTCAACGCCGTGATCGCGGGCTTTGCCGGGCTGGTCTTTACCCTGCGTCGGGTTTTCTACAAAAACTGGAAGCTGATTCAGTAAGTTCTGCGCCATGATGGTGCTTGACGGTGTTTGCGCCCTGCCTGTGAGACGGCCAAACTACAGTCTCGTGCGACCGAATTCGGCGCTCACCCTTTTCAAGCCATCGCTGCCCGTGACGGGTGCGGTGGCTGCGCCTTCAAGGAATCAGAATGCCCCAACGTCAAGTCATCAATGCCTCCGTCAGCCCCAAGGGCAGCCTCGAAACCCTGTCCCAACGTGAAGTCCAGCAACTAAGCGAAGCCGGTACCGGCAGCATCTACACCCTCTTCCGTCAATGCGCCTTGGCCATCCTCAACACCGGCGCGCATATCGACAACGCCAAGACCATCCTCGACGCCTATCAAGACTTCGAAGTACGCATCCACCAGCAGGACCGTGGCGTGCGCCTGGAACTGCTGAACGCGCCGGCCGACGCCTTCGTCGATGGTGAAATGATCGCCAGCACCCGCGAGATGCTGTTCAGCGCCCTGCGCGACATCGTCTACACCGAGAATGAACTGGGCAGCCAGCGCATTGATCTGAGCGACTCCCAAGGCATCACCGACTACGTGTTCCACCTGCTGCGCAACGCCCGCACGTTGCGCCCGGGTGTCGAGCCAAAAATCGTGGTGTGCTGGGGCGGGCACTCGATCAATACCGAAGAATACAAATACACCAAGAAAGTCGGCCATGAACTGGGCCTGCGCAGCCTCGACGTGTGCACCGGCTGCGGCCCCGGCGTGATGAAAGGCCCGATGAAGGGCGCAACCATTTCCCACGCCAAGCAACGCATTACCGGCGGGCGCTACCTGGGCCTGACCGAGCCCGGCATCATCGCCGCCGAAGCGCCGAACCCGATCGTTAACGAGCTGGTGATTCTGCCGGACATCGAAAAACGCCTGGAAGCCTTCGTGCGCGTCGGCCACGGCATCATCATCTTCCCGGGCGGCGCCGGCACGGCCGAAGAGTTCCTGTACCTGCTGGGCATCCTGATGCACCCGGACAACCGTGACGTGCCGTTCCCGGTCATCCTCACCGGGCCGAAACACGCCGCGCCGTACCTGCAACAACTGCACGCATTCGTCGGCGCCACCCTCGGCGAAGCGGCGCAAGCGCACTACCAGATCATCATCGACGACCCGGCTGAAGTGGCGCGCCAGATGACAGCAGGGCTCAAAGCGGTGAAGCAGTTCCGCCGCGAACGCAACGACGCCTTCCACTTCAACTGGCTGCTGAAGATCGACGAAGGCTTCCAGCGCCCGTTCGACCCGACGCACGAAAACATGGCCAGCCTGCAACTGACCCACGCGCTGGCACCCCATGAACTGGCGGCCAACCTGCGCCGTGCGTTCTCGGGGATCGTGGCGGGCAACGTCAAGGACAAGGGCATTCGCCTGATCGAGCAGAACGGCCCGTACGAAATCCACGGCGACCCGGCCATCATGAAGCCGTTGGACGAACTGCTAGAGGCGTTTGTCGCCCAGCACCGCATGAAGTTGCCGGGCGGCGCGGCGTATGTACCCTGTTATCGCGTGGTGCAGTAACTAGCGCTGCACCGCCGCACATTTGATTTCCACCGCCAACCGGGGTGTGCCAGTTCGGACACTCCGATTGTGGTCCAGGCGCAATGCCCGCGTGGGAACAGGCGGTTTTTCACCTCACGAAAAACCGCCATGTGCTGGCTCATGTTCACGTGGTACGTGGTCATGTCCACCACGCCCTCAAACCGGCAACCGCCCTCCTCCAACACCTGCCGCAGGTTCTGCCAGGCGGCGATGAATTGCGCCTCGGGATCTTCAATCACCGCCAGTTCCGGTGTACAGCCGGCCGGTCCTGCGCAGTACAAAGTGTCGCCAACTTTAACCGCGGGCACGCAGCCTGCGCGCTCAACAATAGGCTGCATGGCGGGAGGGATGAGCGGTGGCGATCGGTCATAGCTTGTATCTCTTTGGGGCGCAGGAAAGCGTGTGAGAGCGAAAAGTTCGGGCTAGGGTTTTATCTGTTCCCACTGACTCACACCAGCAGAGCGACCTATGGACCAACGGATCTTGCCCTTCATCAGTCCTTACCTTAGGGTAAGGAATATCACGATGGAGATCTTCACTATGGCGACCGCCACACTTACCTCGAAAGGGCAAATCACCATCCCTATCCAAGTCCGCACAGCGCTGGGCCTGGAAACCGGCGACCGGGTTGAATTTGTCGAAACGGAAGACGGAAAGTTTTCCATCATTGCCGCGAGCAAAACCGTGCATGACCTCAAGGGGTTGATCCGCAAGCCCGCCCAGGCCGTATCGATCGACGCCATGAACCACGCCATCGCAACCCAGGGAGCAAAAGCGCGATGATCGGCCTGGATACCAATGTACTGGTGCGTTATGTCACCCAGGATGACCCGGTCCAATCACCCAAGGCGTCGGAGCTGATCGAATCGCTCACTGCACTGTCGCCGGGCTTTGTCAGCCTGGTCTCGGTGGTGGAACTGGTCTGGGTTTTACAAAGCTGTTACCAATCGGCCAAGAGCGAGGTGGTGACCGTTCTGGAAACGCTGCTGCGCACACGTGAATTGACTGTGGAACATGCCGAGATCATCTGGCAGGCACTGCGACGATTCACGGCGGGCAAAGCCGATTTCGCCGACTACCTGATAGAGCGCTGCGCCCATGCGGCCGGCTGCGAATACACCGCCACCTTTGATCTGAACGCGGCCAAGGCAACCGGGATGAAACGGCTGACCTGAGCCACACCATTGCGACACCGTTCAGGCTTTGGTAAAAACCGCGTTAAACCTTGATCAAGAGACAGACTCACGTGCGCATGCTGCTACTCGCTACTTTGAGCTTGGCCTCCACCCTGGCCTCCGCCGACACCATCGCCTGGCCCGACCTGCCGAAAACCTGTTTCGTCAGCGGCCGCTCAGCCACCAGCGTGGATGTCGACAGCGGCTGTGCAGCGTTCTTGATCAACGTGCAAGGCAAAGCGGCGGGTACGCCGATCAAGCTGGCTATTCCCCAGTACGCCCTGCATGTGGACGAAGGCACCGGCAAGGAAACACCGGTGATCATCATCCAGGCCGAAGAGAACGGCGAGATCAAGGCGGTCGGCTACAAGGAATTGGGCACTGATCAACTGGGTGCCGCGCTGTTGCGGGAAGTTCGGCTTCTAGGTACCCAGAAGCCGATCTAGACGTTGTTTCAGCCGGGGCTCAGCGAACCCAGCCACCGCCCTGCCAGTGGTAACCGTCATTGCGTTGCACCCAGTGCGGATGCACATAACGATAGCCTTCGCGCACGTGCTCCCAATGGCCGTGCACCGCGACGTATCGCCCACCTTCCCAACGCCAGTAACCGCGCGACCATACATAGCCGTAACGGGCTGCGGGTTCGACTTCGATCACCTGGACCGGTGGCGGTTGTGGCGCAACCACTTCGACATACTCACGCTGTACCGGCCTGCGGTCATGCACAACGCGCTCTTGCACACACCCGGATGCCGCGACGACCACTGCCGCCATTGCTGCATAACGTAGCCACATACAAAGCCCTCGGGCGCTAACGCCCAACACCTGCACCAGTAAAAAATGCCCCCTTGATTCAGCCGCGCTCCTGCTAAGGCCTGGGTTCTTTGTAACAGGTGATGTCTGTCAGATTGCTGAACCCTGCGAGGGCTGCCTCTAAAACAAATCGATGAGAACCGCATGACATAGCTTCGATCACTGATCAACAGTGCTTTGACCTACCCTTCTCAATCGCCAGGATGTTCTACAGTGTTTCAGCGAATTGAAACCTACGCTCAGAACGCCCGCAGTCCAAAGGCGAGCATGTGATACTCATGAAGCCGACGACGGGCATACAGACACCCTTTTTTATACATATGAAATATGCATAATGAAATCATTCGATTACGAGTATGACCCCGAAAAAAACGAACTTAACAAAGATAAACACGGAGTAAATCTTGCGGACGCAGAAATGGTGTTTTATGACGACAGGGCCCTTAGAGATTTAGAAGATAAGGACCATGACGAACAGAGATGGGTCGCGGTAGGGCTGGACGCAGCGGGCCGGTTACTAACAGTACTGTTTACCTACCGAGACCCTGACATCATCCGGGCTATAAGCGCTCGTAAGGCAACTGCAAAAGAACGTAGATCCTACGCAAGAGGTAAGCGATGAAAAGTGAATATGATTTCAGCGAAGCCACGCGGGGACAAATTGCCAGCAGCAAGGGCAAAACCCGTATTACTATCATGCTGGATGACGCCGTTATCGAGGCTGCGCGTGATCGAGCCGAAAATGCCGGAACGGGCTATCAGACGATTATTAATAATCTCCTACGCCAAGCATTGGTGCCAGAGACTCATAAACTGACTTCGCCGACGGTCAAAAAACCAGCATCCAAATCTCGCACGACAATTAGCCGTACAGAAGTGGCCATTTTGGAGCAAAAAATGGCAAGTCTCGTGATTGAGATGCAGCTATTTCTGGATAATCCAGAGCACAAAGCCCCCAAGGCCAAAGTAGCAGGCCAGAAAAAAACGCAGATGGCTGACGCGGACTGAGTAAGAAAGCCTCCCGAATGGATTGAATCCCGAATTTCAGCGACGGGAAAGCTGGACAAAAAAAGCCCGCTGACCGTTACCGGTTCAGCGGGCTTTTTAACATCCGGCTTGGCTTACAGCGCCAGGTCAGACGCCGGCTTGCTCGGCTCAGCCGCAGGCTTGGCAGCCTCGGTGGCCTTTGGCGCGGCCATCTGCGGAATCGCAGGCGGTGGCGTCAGTTGCAGGACACCGGCGGTGTAGGCCCATTCCTTGGCAACAGCCTCAGGGCTGTCGTTCAGCTTGGTGCCGTAGCTCGGTACGATCTGGTGCAGTTTGGCCTGCCACTCAGGGGTCGCGACCTTGTCCTTGAACACTTTCTGCAGCACGGTCAGCATGATCGGAGCCGCGGTGGACGCGCCTGGCGATGCACCCAACAGGCCGGCGAGGGTGTTGTCGGCGGAGCTGACCACTTCGGTGCCGAGTTTCAGGACGCCGCCCTGCTCTTCGTCACGCTTGATGATCTGCACGCGCTGACCGGCTTGCCACAGGCGCCAGTCGGATTGCTTGGCGTTCGGGAAGTACTCTTGCAGCGCCTTGAAGCGGTCGTCATCCGACAGCATCAGTTGGCCGGCGAGGTACTCAACCAGTGGGTATTCACGAATACCGACTTTGGTCATTGGCCAGATGTTGTGGGTGGTGGTGCTGGTCAGCAGGTCCAGGTACGAGCCTTCTTTGAGGAACTTGGTCGAGAAGGTCGCGAATGGGCCAAACAGGATGACGCGCTTGCCATCCAGCACGCGGGTGTCCAAGTGCGGCACCGACATCGGTGGCGCGCCAACCGAAGCCTTACCGTAGGCCTTGGCCATGTGCTGCTCGGCGATGGCCGTGTTATCGGTCACCAGGAACGAGCCGCCAACCGGGAAGCCGGCGTATTCCTTGGCTTCAGGAATGCCCGACTTTTGCAGCAGGTGCAGTGCACCGCCGCCGGCGCCGATGAACACGAACTTGGCGTCGGTTTCAGTCTTGGTGCCGTCTTTCAGGTTTTTGTAGCTCACACGCCACGAACCGTCGGCGTTCTTGGTGATGTCCTGCACTTCGCTCGACAATTTCAAGTCAAACTTCGGCGTGGTTTGCAGGTGGGCGACGAACTGGCGGGTGATCTCGCCAAAGTTCACGTCGGTGCCGATCGGGCTCCAGGTGGCGGCGATCTTCTGCTTCGGATCACGGCCTTCCATCATCAGCGGAACCCATTTGGCGATCTGCGCCGGGTCTTCGGAGTACTGCATGCCAGCGAACAGCGGGCTCGCTTGCAGGGCTTCGTAGCGTTTTTTCAGGAACTTGATGTTGTCATCGCCCCACACAAAGCTCATGTGCGGTGTGGAGTTGATGAACGAACGCGGGTTCTTCAGCACGCCCTGCTGGACCTGCCAGGACCAGAACTGACGGGAGATCTGGAACGCTTCGTTGATCTCGACCGCTTTCGGGATCTGAACGACGCCGCTGCTGTCTTCCGGCGTGTAGTTCAGCTCAGCCAACGCCGAGTGACCGGTACCGGCGTTGTTCCAGCCGTTGGAGCTTTCTTCGGCCACGCCATCCAGGCGCTCGACCATCTCCATCGACCAGTCCGGCTGCAGCTCGTTAAGCCATACACCCAGGGTCGCACTCATGATGCCGCCGCCGATCAGCAGCACATCGACTTTCTTTGCCTCTTGCGCCTGAACGGACGTGATCCCCATCGACAAAGCCAGCCCCAGCAGGGCAGTGTTTACTTTTTTAAACATCAGTAGCACCTATGATAAAACGCCATCCGCCCCACCGCCCCTGAGCATGCGCAACCCTCCACCACGCCGCGCCAGGCAGCGCACCGCGGGGTTTGCACATTCACGTAAGGGCCGCAGGGTGGGCACACAAGGCCGACGTATCGACCTCACTGTTTTTGTCCCTTCTGCGCTGACTTCTTATCATTATTGGCTTCAGCTACCTGGGCGACAGCCAACCGCCGGGGCGTATACGGATGTACGCACCGGGGAAAGACTAGACCAAGACGGCGCGCAGAATATCACGCTAAACAGCGTTTATGCGTCGTTTGGCTAATTGACAGCGCTAAAACCGGACTTTTCCCCGCCCCTGTCAAGCCGAGCAAGCGCGACGTGGCGTCACAGGGTCGCAATCGGCGCGGAACTCTCGCGGTCAAGGCTGTTCTAGACACCTTCGCCGCTGCTTGCGTAGCATCGGCGGCGGTCCTTCGTGCACTTCACCCACACAGAGTTACCCATGACTATCCAGCAAACACCCGGGCACGTGCTGCCCGCGCGCAGCGCCGCCAAAATGGAAGCGGCCATGGCCGTGGGCGCCTTCGCGATCGGCACCGGCGAATTCGCCATCATGGGCCTGATGCCCGACATCGCCCAAAACCTGGGCTTAAGCGAACCCCAAGTCGGCCACGCGATCAGCGCCTACGCCCTCGGCGTCATGGTCGGCGCGCCACTGCTGGCCATCCTCGGCGCCAAGCTGCTGCGCAAACACATGCTCTTATTGCTGATGGGCTTGTACGCGCTGGGCAACCTTGCCACCGCCTTCACCCCGACCTTCGGCTCGCTGGTGGCCTTCCGCTTCATCAGCGGCCTGCCCCACGGCGCCTACTTCGGCATTGCCGCCGTCGTCGCCTCCAGCATGGTGCCCAACGACAAACGCGCCGGCGCCGTGGCCCGCGTGATGATGGGCCTGACCCTGGCCATGCTGCTCGGCAACCCCATCGCCACCTTCCTGGGCCAACACCTGGGCTGGCGCTCGGCGTTCGCCCTGGTCAGCGCCATCGCCCTGTGCACCCTCTTCCTCGTCTGGCAATTCGTCCCCGACCGCCGCGACGAACCGCGCAGCGACCCGCGCAAAGAACTGCGCGCCTTCACCAAACCGCAGGTGTGGATGGCGCTGTCGATTGGCGCAATTGGCTTTGCCGGTATGTTCTGCGTATTCAGCTACCTCGCCCCGACCATGCTCGAAGTGACCAAAGTCTCGCCGCAGTGGATCCCCTTCGGCCTCGCCGCCTTTGGCGTCGGCGGCATCATCGGCAACATTGCCGGCGGCAAGCTGTTCGACCGCATGCAGTTCCGCGCGGTGGGCTTGATCTTGGTGTGGTCGATAGCCGTGCTGCTGTTCTTCCCTTTCGCGGCATCGTCGCTATGGGGCGTGCTGCTGAGCATGGGCCTGGTCGGCACCATGGTGGCGTTGGCCGCACCGCTGCAAATCCGCCTGATGGACATCGCCCACGAAGCCCCAAGCCTGGCGGCAGCGTCCAACCACGCAGCATTCAACCTGGCAAACGCGCTGGGGCCGTGGTTTGGCGGGATGGCGATTACAGCCGAGTATGGCTGGACCAGCACCGGCTACATCGGCGCCGCCACAGCGCTGGTCGGCCTGGGCATCTACCTGATTGCCCGCCGCATGAAAGGCGGGCACTAACGCCACAATTTTTGCCTCCACCACAGATCGAATGTGGGAGCGGGCTTGCTCGCGAAAGCGGTGGGTCAGTCAACACATCAATGACTGCCCCACCACCCCATCAATCATCATGCAACAACCCCGACCCATACTCCCCATAACTGCTCCCCAACCCACTGCCGCCAAAACTCATCTTGGCCGCCTTGCCCGGGCTATGGTCCCCAAACGCCCGACATCCCCCCGAAAAACACGGGTCACTGCTCCCGCCCGACGACCCCGTCGAACAAGCGCCCAACAGCAACGTGCCAGCAATCATCACGACTTTAACCAGGTTCGAGATCATGTTTTCAGTTCCCTATGGGCTGGAGGCGCGGGGGCCCTCTCTTGAAGAGGATCGTAGACCTCAAAGGCACTGGGGATTATGAAATTTAGCGGGGTGACAGCATGGGTTCAGGTTGCCGCCTTGGGGTAAGGCGGCGGGGTTGGGGGTCAGGCGGTGGCTGGGCTGGCGGCAGGCGCGACTTGCTCCTGGGCTCGGGCGACGAGTAGAGCGCTTAGGTCGATGAGTTGTTGGATGCCGAGGATGATGGCGCGGTGGGGGTCTTCGAGATCGAACGCCAGGGTGGCGGCCATTTGGTTGGCGGATTCGAGGTTTTCGGCGGCGTTGGCTAGGAGGGTTTCGGTGTCGATGTTGGGGCTGACTAGGAATAGGTTATTGGTTGCGTGATCGGAGGTGGCGGTGTCGTCAGATGGGGGCAGGTAATGATGAATAGCGCGCTGAGCTGCAGCTTGAAGCTTGGCATCAGCGGGTTCAGCATTTGAGGCATGAGGCGGATTCGGTGTGACCTTGTACATGGCGAAGCTCCTTTAGAATTCCAGGAACTACCAAACTCACTTCCACATGAGGGTGGCAGCTGTACGCAGGTGTGGAAGACCAGGGCTAAAGGACCCGGCGCACCGAAGTGCCCCGCGCACAGCCGCCATAAGCAATCATACAGACGTAAAAAAACGCCGGTAGGTGTTTATGGGCGATTGAGCGCCTTCAGCTTGGACGGACTTCCACATCCGGCCGCTGGATTGGCAGCGGCTGGAGGAGGTTAGCTAGAGGGGGTCTGAGGGGCAAGCTGAGAAAAGTGTGGGAAGTTTCCCAGTGTATTTAGCCTGTTACGAGATCACTCAGTACTCTGTGAGTCGTCCCGATGATGGATTGGACCACCTGATCTCACAAACCATGTAATCCGTGGCCTTAAAGCCTCCCAACAAAAGGCCGTACCACTTTCGTACCAGCACAGCCTCTACACACCGAAGCCGCGCCGCGTTCTCGTAGGCTGCGTTTCGTCTAACCACTGCCAGAGCTAGGACAGCTAGGTTTGATTGTATTCAAATTGAGTAGGAAACCCGGGCCACGTCAAACAAGGGCCGGCTCAATTGAGAGGCCGAGGGTCTTCGCTAGCGGGCGTTATATGACCTTAGCCAACCTACGCGTTTCAAGGAATTGCTCTACATCATTGTCGCCGGTCAAAAAGCTCAGCACTCACTAGGTGGTAATTGCACGCCTTTTGTCCGCCGCGACCTATGATAATATGCAAAAAGGATTTCGACACTATTAAGTAAGGAATAAGTGGCGTGGCTAGACCTGCAATTCCAATGGAGATTCAAAGAGCAGTGTTGATTGAGGCGAGTCATCAATGCGCGATTCCTGCCTGCCGACACTCGAGGGTAGAAATTCACCACATTATTCCGTGGGCGAAATGCAAAAAACACGAATATCACAATCTTATTGCACTCTGTCCCAACTGCCACACTCGGGTTCATGATGGCGAAATAGATCGTAAGTCACTAATTAAATACAAGTCAGCACTGGTATCAGCTATTCGCGACTTAGGAAACTCAGCTTTTGATCAACCTATCGTTGAAATCAAGCGACGTATATATACAATCGACATCAACCATCCTGGCATTTACTTTGACTTTGAATTCCCAGACTTCTGCAATGCAGAAGTAATTATCGCTTCAAAAAACATAGAAGCCTGGGGTAATGAGCTGCTGAATTGGCACACGTCTATAGCCGAAAGCAACAAGAAGGCTGCAATTGATAATGACTACATTCATCTCGGAACCTATTTGGTCGGCAGATACGACGTTATTAGGAGAGATAATTCTGTATTGAGCGTACGATACAACATTCAAGGATTCTTGGGAGGTGCGCATGGATATAGAGAGACTAGAGCACAAAATTTTCTCCTATCACCATTCTCCCCCTTAACTTTAGATTCCTTGCTGATTAATAGTCAATGCTTGAACAAGCTCTCCGACATCATTAGGGAAAAGATTAAAAAACAGTTCACTCAATTCGACGGAGAATGGTTTACGGAAGGAACGAGCCCTAGCTCGATCGCATCGACCCCGTTTATAGTTGGGCAGTATGGGCTAGAATTTATTTTTGCCGAGTATCAAGTTGGAGGCTATGCGCACGGAAGTCCCGAGGTACATCTATCATTTTATGAGTTGGGTGGCATTTTTAAGCCAGAGGTCTTAAAATTAATAGACGAGGAGTAGTGCACACGCAGTTTTTCCGGCGACTCAAACCGCTCCTCTCTTCCGTCGCTTCTCCGTCGCCCCTTGATGGATTGGAATGCCTAAACCTAAAGCACTCACAATATTGGACTACAGCGCTACCGCCGACCATAAGCACCAATTTCGCACCAAAAACGTTTTTATGCGCTGAAAATCCGTCCCTTCTCGCTGGATGCAGTAATCCCAAGCATTGTCAGTGCTATGATTGGTTCTTTTCGAAGCAAATCGCCAGCAATGGCAGTTAGGACTCACTGACTGCAATATGAGCTATGTGAAGACGGAGTGCCGGGCAGGTCATCAATGTAGCAGTGAAGACGGTGCTGCTCCGTAACAACCACAACTGCTTCAGTAAAACCCTTGGCCCCACAGTTATTCTACGGTTGAATCACTCTATGAACCCTGCAGGCATTGACACTAGCGCATTACTCACCATGCTAGGCTTAATTGCTGCGGTGTGGGCGATCGTGCCCAGCACTGCCAGACTCAGCTTCCGGTTAAGTTTGAATTGGTTCGACTGGCTGGTTATCTGGTCGACCCTGCTAGTCATCCATGGTTTTTTTTCCAGCCCGTACTCTCCACACTAGGAGTTCCTAGCTTTGGCCCCTGGCTATGGGGATTCGACAAAAGCGCCACCCAGTACCTGCTGTTTCTACTCCTCGCTGGATTTGTCTACTGGCGGTCGCGCAGGACGAAGCTTACACGGTGGAACCTAGACCTATTCGATGACTTGAGCACGTCGCTATTACATGCAGGTAAGCTAGATGAGCTTGCTGACTTGCTACATCGTCATCTCGCATCTGCTATTGATCTGGCTGCGTCCGAGAGCGTGCGAAACCATTTGGCCAGCGCTATTCGCCCACCACGACCCGACTTCCAACTAATTTTCCGAGACGACGGGTCCTTCTCGTTAGGAGAAGGTGCTCCGGCAAACTGGTTATTCCGCAAATGGTTCAGTTTTCGCGAGTGGCTTGCCGACCTGATCGGCCCCTCGCAGCGGCTGCAGCGTCGTGCCGCCATCGTCGTAAAACGATTATTGTCATCCCGGCGACTTGCCGGACACCTCGCGATCGTTCGACCATATCTCTGCATGGAGGTCATGGAGCGCGCAACGCGCTTTGAAGAGGACTTCCAAGACGAGTTCTTCAACGCACTGTTGGCAAATGAAGCTAGCGTCTTGTACAGCGAGCTCAAGAACAACAAAAACTTCGGCGAGGGCGGACGCCGCTTGAGGCTGCCAGATGAGAACCGCATCTTGCGATTCTACTTTGCCGATGTTGGCGTAGCAGCCCGGCTCGGGGTCTACCGATCTATTGGCGAGGCCGTACTCGCGCGGATTGATGCAGATGAAACCCTAGAAAAGAAATTCAACGGGCGGCTGCTTACCTTTAAAGATGTTGGAAAGCACCACGACCCGATTTATGCAGGCATCTGGTTCTTCAGGATAATGGTCCTGGAAGGCCTGCATCAGCGTACCGCTGATCACTTGTGGCTCCACTACATGCCTCATTTCGCTGGGCGTTTAGTCGATCGCGCTCGCGAAGTCCGCCCCGAAGACGAGAACTATGAGTTCCCAACACCGCTGGGCTACCTGTTGTACGAAATCGTTGACGCTACCGCGGTGTGGGTTAGGGATGCCGAATATCTAACAAAACCTGTCGACGTGCTAAGACCCAACCAAATCGAAGGCAATCACGTTTACATCTCCTTCGAAGCCGCGGACGCCATCGGCCGAGTTATGCACGCTATCTTGACATCCCCGCGCTTGCCCCGCCGACTCAAGGGTGAATTGCTTGGTGTGGCGCTCACAACCCTGCGTGACTTAGAGCCGCATGCGCACTTTGCACCGTTAGCTAGTGTGATGCGTACACACCTCATCAGCCCCTATGGCTACAGAGAAAAAAAAGACTACCTGTATACCCTCAAGCAATTTTTCGATGAACAGGACCATGTGCTTCGGGCTCACCTGGGGAACCTGAGTAAGGAGCTCAACTCTGCCCTAGAGGCTGCACTCTGAGAACAGAGCGGCCTTAAGTAGTGAATCAATCGCTTAGCCCTCACCCAAATCGGGTATAAAGGGCATTTTGGCCCCGTCGAGTTCCGAGTTGAGCCGTAACAAGAACCTCGCATCACCCTTTAACCCTTCACCCCCCCCGACGAGCGTATCTAAATCGAGCGCTGTCGTTCGCTCACGGCAACATTGGGCCCAAAGCTGCCATGTGCCTATCCACGGGAGCGGCGATGACGACTACCATTAAAAACTTCAGATAATTTAGAGTGGAGCCATGAGCACATTCATTGATTTAGCTAATTCTCTACACCTTGCTGACATAGCTATAAACGCCATCGGTGGGTTTCTCGGCAGCGCTACACTTCTGTGGCTAGCGATGGGTACGCAAGGCATCAGGACGTTGAGATCCAGATTTCGACGACCGTCTGTAATGCTACAAGCAAGAAAAACGCCTAAAAATATCTTTACAGGCATTGAATTGGGGGCCCCTGCAGAATGGATTAAAGAGCAACTTGGACAACCAAATAAGATTGCTGAAAATTGGTGGGGATACCGATTTTCCGACTCCCTAGTTTCTCTGACATTCGACGCTAACCATTCTCTATTAACGCTCGCCGTAGCGCTCACAGATGAAAAAACGACGTTTGAGTTCCCTGCATTACATTTTGACTGCCCCCCGCTAGGGAAAATGGTCGTGGCTGATCTCCAGGTGGATCATCTTTCATTAACATTCAATGATTCCACTCGGCATAGTGAGCTAGTGATCACAGGCAGTGAAGGGCCACGAGGAGCTTTTCACCACATCGCTTTCGGGGTGTTAAACCCGCACATTCCGGGCCCCCTGTTAATAGATGACGATTTCCAGTGGGACAGGAACGAAGCCGTGCTTATAACTCCTGCGGATAAATTGAAGATCAACTGGGCTGCGGTGTCAGCAACTTCAGAAATTGTCACCTTCCCATGGGATTTAGGCTTAAGGTTGTAATGGCTGGTTAAGCACGCCCTACAAACTGACCGTCCACAATACGCCGATAATTGTATTCGTTCGGCGAACCACATCTATGAACGGAGCGTTTCCTCATTAAAAGATGTAGCGGGGTCATGAAATGGAATATCGGGGTCAGATCACGATATCCCAGACAATGTCAATCTTGGAAACCCGCTGCATATTACGAACAGCAGAGTGGTGAAGGATCCATGACACTAGGTCTGACGCAACCATTGAAGCACGAGCAAACACAATAAAAGTTGATCAATATCTAATCTACTTGATCCTCGCCTCTCGAATTCTGCAAGTAATCCATTGGTCCGAAGCCGAGGGGAAGCTGCTGCTTTCTAAAGCGATCAGGATCATTCATAAATTTATTTAGCTGGCGATAAACATCATAAATGGACTCATAATACGACCAAAGATTGAATCTTTGTCTATTAGGCATCTTGAAGTACTTATCGTCGAACAAATAAAGATCAGGCAACTTAAAAAAACCAAACTTCTCAGAAATAAATACAGTATTTTTTCTCGCTCTCCTGTTCCTCAGCATTGCCTCCACGTGACCAGCGGGCTCAAATTTTCTTCTCAGCCCCCTTAACATACTAACCGAGAAACAATACTCAAAGTCAGACATAGACCTTACATTCACTGCTTGCAAATCGCATCCGAAGTATTGGAGCGCCGAACAAATTAACTCCAAAGGAGACTTAAGCTTTTCCGACACACCTTCATCACTTAATTCATTTTCTTGAGTATATTGATAAATAAACAACAAAACCTTAAAGGCCACAACCTGCCTAGACATGCCTCTGCACAACTCATTACACAAAGCATTTCTTAGTGTAGAATTGAGAATGGATCGAAATATAGTATTAGCCACATGAGAAAGATGCATCCCACTAATGTTCAGAGCAAAGTCTGCCACAGCCCCAACAAGTCGGAGGCGATCAAATATCGTCAACCGTGGAAAATGGATTACTACCAGCAAGTGAAATGCGTTATATTCCAAAGCATTCACATTTTTCATAATCGAATCTAAATTTGACGAGATACGATTTTTATGAAATGAGCTTACTTCTCCAAAAACTCTTTCAATCCATAAAGCCTCACCCATCAATTCATTGGCGACCGCATTAGCCTCGAGCAAAGACAACATACTAACTGGAACATCGGCTATCCTCCCCTCACCTTTCATTAGGTGAATCATTATAATAGTTCCATACTTTTCATTTCGAGAGAGACTATGCTTTGTAACTACATCCTCAATCGGAACATGACCGTAAACTTTCACTAACCCCTTATGCATTAGAATCTCAGCATAATTGAGCATAGCGACTTCAACGGCTTTGCTCTCTATGTCAGCACCGGCATCGATAGCTTGATATGCCAAGTTCCTCCGCACTATAAACTCCAACCCCCAAACTGTCGTTGTCAAATCTAAATAATGCGTGTACTCATGAGTTATCAATCTAGCTGCCTGGACAGCGGCAACGTCGAAACGACCACTGCCAATTTTAGGTTTTATAGCCCTCCGCAATACTTTCTTATCGCGGCTAGTATACTTGACAATATTGACAATTGAGGAACCATAATCAATATATCCATCATCTCCTGGCGAACACATCACAAGCTTTTTAATACGACGCACTAAACCTCCCAACAAGCCACCCACAAAAAACTACTGGGGAATTCAATATTCTCAAACCCTACTTCAAACTCTAGACATAGGGACATTCAGTAAACGGGACGGATTTATTTAAGGTGGAAGCTAGAGCGCTAGGCGTAAAATAAATCTATCCCGTTTACGTTAGACTCTCCGAAGCGCGCCCCACAACTCTATTCACCATACATGGAAACTTCTGCGCGCAAACTATTTGCCGTTACGAACCCAGCTAATTGAACACACACCACAACAATAACACTCAAAAAACAAGCACCACGAACAGACTGAATCACCCATGCCAAATATGATAAATAACTCAACCTATGTGAAAAATCCATCTCCCCAACTGCACCAGCAAAAAATGCTACCAATAACAAAACAACAACCAAAAGCACATTACTAATAACCTCTCTTTTTAGATCAGTCAACGAACTAATAACCAGAGAGTACAGCTCGAAATTCTGAACTTTTAATTTCTTAGGAACATCCTTCATAACGCCTTCAACATAACTAAAAAACGCCAAAGACAAAGCCCCAAACATTGCCCCTAAAACAAACAGAACCGCATTGATATTGCCAAAAGCAGGGCTAGCCTCTCCATCAGTACCCCACAACAGCAGATAAGAAAGGCTAAACGACGCTGAAAACACGAATAACAAACGAAGCATATTAACGCCTCAACAAGCTGCCTATAGCTGAATAGACTTCAGATACCATCCGAGCATCATTTCCTGTACGCCCCGGAGCAGGAAGACCAGTCTCAAGCTCCAACTGCCCCTCATGCATCACTACTTCATCCGAAGGAACGTCCAGATCAATTTTTACTATAGCAGATATGCTTTTATGAATTTTTTTACCGCCATTCTCGCCTTCAGTTGTAACACTCCACTTCCCTTCACCTTCCTCAATATAGTCCAAATAGTCATCTAGCGGAGCTTTTGGAGCTTTCAGATCTCCATATTCATTACTCAGGGTAATCTTAACCTCTTCCTGACCGAATAGTTTTTTCATCGCTGCCAGCGCATCACGGGCCTTAACATTAGTCTCAAGAATATTAGGAGAAATAAGCTCTAACTCAATCTCAAAAACCTTATCATGAGAATTAACAACACTCCAAAACTCCCCCCTCACTGTTTTAGGCTCTATAAATATCGAATAGTTATACTCATCCAAAATAGCATTTTTTAAACCAGCATGAATGGCATTAGCTATCTGCTCCTCAGTGCCAAACCGCCAATCATGTTGTACAAAAACGTACTGATCAACAGTATCAACAATTGTTATGACAGGAACCCAATCATCGGCATCATGAGGAACGATGTCACCAGGAATTTTATCGCCCACTTTGGTTATTTTATGTTTAGCAGTTTTTCCCACCAAAAACCTTCCCTTGGGAAACTCTGTACTTATTGGGTCAACATAAAAAAAACCAACAAAACTATAACGCACCTTATTTTTAACAAACTCACGACCGTCGTCTTGGAGGGCCGAAACTACGGCTGCACCTTTGGGGTTTGGAAGAGGCTTAGATACAAGAGCCGCTTGCTTATTTTCGATGAGCATGTACCGCAGCACCAAGAATGGCTTGATTCCTTTCACAAAAAAATCCTTGAAATTGCAATTTGGGATGGCAGAGCGAGGAACGTACCCTTTTTACAAAGTGATCTCAATATGCAATCACAACACCACATGAAGCCTTACCCATCCGGTTGGAAAAACCAGCCAGGCTAGCCCGTCGCCGTTCCTGTTAAACTCCAGCCCTCCGCCTCATCTATTTAGATTTCCCCCATGCCCGCAAACACGACCATACCCGCTCCCCTCTCCCGCCGCTTCTCCGTCGCACCGATGATGGATTGGACCGACCGCCACTGCCGGTTCTTCCTGCGCCTGCTCTCCAAGCACGCCCTGCTCTACACCGAGATGGTCACCACCGGCGCGATCCTGCATGGCGACCACGAGCGCTTCCTGCGTCACAACGAAGCCGAGCACCCGCTTGCGCTGCAGTTGGGCGGCAGTGTTCCCGCTGACCTGGCTGCCTGCGCGCGTATGGCTGAGGCTGGCGGTTACGATGAAGTGAACTTGAACGTCGGCTGCCCGAGTGATCGGGTGCAGAACAATATGATCGGCGCGATTCTGATGGCGCACCCGGCGCTGGTGGCGGATTGTGTGAAGGCGATGCGGGATGCGGTGTCGATTCCGGTGACGGTGAAGCATCGTATCGGGATCAATGGGCGCGACAGTTATGCCCAGTTGTGTGATTTCGTCGGGACGGTGAGGGACGCCGGGTGCACCAGTTTTACGGTGCATGCGCGGATTGCGATTCTGGAGGGGTTGTCGCCGAAGGAGAATCGCGACATTCCGCCGTTGCGCTATGACGTGGCGGCGCAGTTGAAGCAGGATTTCCCGGAGCTGGAGATTGTGCTGAACGGTGGGATCAAGACGCTTGCGCAGTGCCAGGCGCATTTGCAGGTGTTTGATGGGGTGATGTTGGGGCGCGAGGCTTATCACAATCCGTATGTGCTGGCGGAGGTGGATCAGCGGTTGTTTGGCAGTGAGGCGCCGGTGGTGAGTCGGGCTGAGGCGTTGGCGCAGTTGCGGCCGTATATTGCGGAGCATTTGGCCAGTGGTGGGGCGATGCATCACATTACGCGGCATGTGTTGGGGTTGGGGACCGGGTTTCCGGGGGCTCGTCGGTTCAGGCAGTTGTTGTCGGTGGATATTCATAAGGCGAGTGATCCGTTGGCGTTGTTGGATCAGGCGGGGGAATTGTTGGAGGGGCGGTGATTTAGTGGGTGGGTGTCAGTGGGGTTATTTGGGGCTGACAGGCCGCTTTCGCGAGCAAGCCCGCTTGTATGGTTAGACTTGTTGGGGTGGTGGGACTAAAAGCCAGCATCTGACTCGGGACTGTCATAAATTTTGTGTTCGGGCATAACATGTTGAAGAGGTGCATGTATGCCAACCACAAAGAAACCGGCCCGCAGGGCCCAGCGTGACCTTCCAGTCATTCCAAAAGAGCTGATCGACCAGTTCGTCAGCGGCCCGATGAGTGCCGAAGCCATTCAGGATGCGTCGATGGCGTTCAAAAAGGCCTTGATCGAGCGAGCCCTTGGTGCCGAGCTGGGCCACCAC
>NZ_UYXQ01000032.1 GCF_900624995.1 Pseudomonas antarctica | reverse complement strand
GCCGGCTGTCGAAGCCAGCAGGGCTGGATTTTTTGAGCAGAAATGTCACGGAACGCGATCGGCTTATCTGTTTGCTACCGACACGCGCCAGCTCCAAGTACATCGTGACCAAGCCCTCCTGCTGGCCCACCAGCACACGGTCCTGCAAGTCCTTGCGCGGCACCATCAAGCTGTAACGACTGGCAATCTCGCTGACTGTGACCGAGGCCACCAGCAAGTCACCCTTGCCATCCTTGTCCTGGATCTTGAGGCGGATAATGTCACCGATGTTTCTATTCCTCCAGGCTTCGACGAAGACCTCGGCATAAGGATCCGTGGCGCGCACCCCCAAGGCCTTTGTAGCGGATTCACCGACCAATTTGTCCAGCGATGCGGCGAAGGCAAAGTCGGGTGGATTCAGGGATATGTCATAGTTAGGATCGGAAGGGTCGGTAGGGTCGGTAGGCGTCGTCATTATTTTCACCTTGCAGGGGTTAGGGGGCGCGCAAATGGCGCGACGGGCAAGGTGAATGAGGCGCTTAGGGCAATAACCGAATCTACTGTCAGAATTGACAGTGGCGACGAGTGGTAGGGAGACTCAGGCCAGCTAGATCCGCTGGGTGCCCATACGATTACGTCGCCGTGCTTGAGGCGCGGGTGTGAAACGCGCCGTTGAAGGCTTTGAGGATGATAAAAAAGCCGCCACCCCGTGAGGGAGTGGCGGCTCTGGAAGGGAACCCGGTGAGGCTTAGTAAGCCAGGCCGAAATCTTCTTCTTTCATGTCCATCAGGTTGTTGGCGCCCGACAACATGGTTGCAACGTGAGTGCGCGTACGCGGCAAGATGCGCTGGAAGTAGAAGCGCGCAGTCTGCAGCTTGGCGGTGTAGAACGCCTCTTCGGTGGTGCCTGCCGCCAGTTTCTCGGCAGCCAGACGCGCCATGTCGGCCCAGAAGTAAGCCAGGCACGCGTAGCCGGAGTACATCAGGTAATCCACCGAAGCGGCGCCGACTTCTTCACGGTCTTTCATCGCGGCCATGCCGACCTTCATGGTCAACTCGCCCCACTCCTTGTTCAGTGCAGCCAGCGGTGTAACGAACTCTTTGACGGCCTCAACACCTTCGTTGGCCTGGCAGAACTTGTGGACGATTTTAGTGAAGCCTTTGAGCGCTTCGCCTTGAGTCATCAGCACTTTACGGCCGAGCAGGTCCAGCGCCTGAATGCCGGTGGTGCCTTCGTACAGCATCGAAATGCGGCTGTCGCGAACGTTCTGCTCCATGCCCCACTCAGCGATAAAGCCGTGGCCGCCGTAAATTTGCACACCGTGGTTGGCGGATTCAAAACCGACTTCGGTCATGAATGCCTTGGCGATGGGTGTCATGAAAGCCAGCAGGCCATCGGCCTGTTTCTTCGCCTCGTCGTCGGTGCCGTATTTGACGATGTCCACTTGCTTGGCGGTGAAGTACACCATCGCACGGTTGCCTTCAGCAAAGGCTTTCATGGTCAACAGCATGCGGCGCACGTCGGGGTGCACGATGATCGGGTCAGCGGCTTTTTCTGGCGCTTTCGGGCCAGTCAGCGAGCGCATTTGCAGGCGATCACGGGCGTATTTCAGGCCGCCCTGGAAACCGATTTCAGCGTGGGCCAAGCCTTGCAGTGCGGTGCCCAGGCGAGCGGTGTTCATAAAGGTGAACATGCAGTTCAGGCCTTTGTTCGCCGGGCCGATCAGGAAACCGGTGGCCGCGTCGAAGTTCATCACGCAGGTGGCGTTACCGTGGATGCCCATCTTGTGCTCCAGGGAGCCACAGGTCACCGCGTTGCGCTCACCGATCGAGCCGTCTGCGTTCGGCAGGAATTTTGGCACGATAAACAACGAGATGCCTTTGGTGCCAGCCGGTGCATCCGGCAGGCGGGCCAGCACGATGTGGACGATGTTGTCGGCCATGTCGTGTTCACCGGCCGAGATGAAGATCTTGGTGCCGGAGACTTTGTAGGAACCGTCCGCCTGAGGCTCGGCCTTGGTGCGCAGCATGCCCAGGTCGGTGCCACAGTGGGGCTCGGTCAAGCACATGGTGCCGGTCCATTCACCCGAGACCAGTTTGGTCAGGTAAGCGTGTTGCTGTTCCGGGGTGCCGTGCTCGGAGATAGTGTTCATCGCACCGTGGGACAGGCCCGGGTACATGCCCCATGACCAGTTGGCTTCACCGACCATTTCGCTGACGGCCAGGCCCAGGGATTCCGGCAGGCCTTGGCCACCGTGCTCCACGTCGTGGGCCAGGCTTGGCCAGCCGCCTTCAACGAATTGTTTGTAGGCTTCTTTGAAACCAGCAGGGGTCTTAACGCCTGACTCGCTCCAGGTGCAACCTTCGATGTCACCCACGCGGTTCAACGGTGCCAGCACTTGCTCACAGAACTTGGCGCCTTCTTCGAGAATGGCGTCAACCATGTCCGGAGTAGCGTCCTGGCAAGCCGGCAGGCTCTGATAGTGCGCTTCATAGCCGAGCAGTTCGTCACGAACGAAGCGAATATCACGCAAGGGGGCCTTGTAGTCAGGCATAGCGATAAACCTCTGCTGATGTATCTGGGATGAACAACCGCGTGGATGTGTTGTGGCGGTCAAACAGGTGTTTGAAACATACGTTTACGTCCTGGGGTTGTCAAGCGCCGTCCAGATGCCATTTGTCATGACGCGGATCAACATCAGGCACGGCAACGCCTGCGGCGAGATGCCACGTCAAATGGAGTTTAGAAATTCGAGAGCGCTAAGCAGGACAAATGTGGGAGCGGGCTTGCCTGCGATGCAGACGTCCCGGCGTATCAGGCGGACCGAGTGGATGCCATCGCAGCGATGCGCGACCCGACAAGCCAGCTCCCACAGAAGAGCCGGCATACCTGGAGAGAGGGATTAAGCGTAAGTGTCGATCAAGGTGCCAAGCATTTCATCCGAAGCCTTGGCGACTTTGGCGCCCAGCTCCACCTGAAACTTGCCTTGGGCCATTTCGACCATGTTGCTCGCCGAGTTAGACGGCTGTGCGCGGTCGTTGGCTTGCAGACGGTCGCTTTGTGCGCCCGATGGCTGGGTCGTCGCGGCACTGGCAATGTTGCCAGCGGCCTGGTCGACACGGTTTTGCCCGGCCTGAATAGTACTCAGCCCCGAATAAAACGCGCTGCTTCCAGAGATTTCCATGGCGTAAACCTGCCTTTAGAGAATCGTGAATTTGAATTGAAGCAGAGATCCCGGCAAAACACCCGTCAAAAACACTAATGGCATAATGCCTTGGCGATAGCCAAAATCAGTCAAGCAGGTCCAACGCCAAGAACTCGGCTACCGCCTCGGCGCTTGCGTGCTTGAGTTTCGGCACACGGCCCAAGCAAGGCGCGGGCAGCCGTTCAGCCAGGGTAGCGAGGTTCTCTTCCAGACGGGAGGTCTTGGGGTCGATGATATTTGCCACCCAGCCCGCCAAGGGCAAACCGTCCCTTGCAATGGCTTCGGCAGTCAGCAAGGCATGGCTGATACAGCCCAGACGTACGCCCACCACCAGGATCACCGGAAGCTTGAGGGCCATGGCCAAGTCCGACAGGTTGTCCTGATCGGCCAACGGCACCCGCCAGCCGCCCGCGCCTTCGATCAAGGTGAAATCGGCCTGCCGCGCCAGAATCTGCTGCATGGGTGTGAGCAGCGATTGCACCGTCAACGCCACGCCCGCTTCCCGCGCCGCCAAGTGCGGCGCAATGGCCGGCTCGAATGCCACCGGGTTGATCTCGGCATAACTCAGCGGCAGCGAACACTCAGCCAGCAGTGCCAGGGCATCGCTATTGCGCAAACCTTTAGGCGTGACCTGGCAACCCGAGGCCACCGGCTTTCCCGCAGCGGTGCTTTTGCCCGCCAGTCTTGCGGCATACAGCAGGCCCGCCGCGATGGTGGTTTTGCCGACATCGGTGTCGGTGCCGGTGATGAAGTAAGCGGCGCTCATAGAGGTTTCTCCAGTACGGCGTACACCACTTGATACGTGGCGGGCAAGCCCTGGGCCTGACGGAACTGCTCGTAAGCGTTCACCAGCGCAACAATCCGCGCGCGGCCCGTCAGCCCTCCTGGGCGACCGGGGTTGAGGTTATGCGCGCCCAATGCTTTGAGCTCATGAGTCAGGCTGCGCACATCCGGGTAGTGCAACACGTGGGGCTGGCGCTCCAGGCTCAGCACCCGCAACCCGCTGGCGGCGCACAGCTGTTGATACGCCTCAAACGTGCGGAAGCGGTTGACGTGCACCAAGCCATCTGCGGCGCGCCAGCTTTCGCGCAGCTCATCCAGGGTGCCCACGCACAGGCTCGCGAACGCCAACACGCCGCCAGGTTGCAGCACGCGGCAGGCCTCGCTGAGCACCGCATCGAAATTGGCGCACCATTGCACCGCCAGGCTGGAAAAGATCAGCCCGCAACTATTGCCCTGCAACGGCAAGCGCTCGGCATCACCGGCGATGAAATGCTCGGCGCCACCCAATGGCCGTGCGTGGTTGAGCATGCCCTCGGCAATATCCAGTGCCACGCCCTGACTCGCCGGCAAGCGCTCGCCCAACACACGGCTGAAAAAACCCGTGCCACAGCCCAGATCCAACCAGCGTTGTGGCGTGGTGGCAGCGGGCAGACGCGCCAACAGTTGATTGCCCACTGCGCGCTGCAACTCGGCCACGCTGTCGTAACTGGCGGCGGCGCGAGAAAACGAAGCGGCCACCTGGCGCTTGTCCGGCAAGGCGCCCGGCAGGGGTGGATGGGATAAATCAGTCATCAACGCACTCATGCAAAAAAGCCTGGATGGCCCCTGCTACACCGTGGGGGTCTTCCAGAAGAAAAGCGTGACCGGCCTGTTCAATCAGGCCGACTTCTACATCGGGGAGCAGGGCCAGCAAGTCACTGGCGGCCTCGGCCGGCACCAGCCCATCCAGGCCAGCGAACAGATGAAGCTGCGGGCCGCGATACGCCAGCAAGGCTTCGCGGGTATCCAGTTGGGCAAGCAGTTCCAGGCCTGGCATCAATACGCTGGACGGTGTATTCGGTGCGCCGCTGACCAATAAGCGCGACAACCCTCTCGGGTCCTCGGCACCTTTGGCACACAGCAGGCCGAAGCGCTTGAGGGTGACTTGGGAATCGGCATGGCAACCGGCGAGAAACGCATCAAACGTCTCGGCCGGCATCGCGCTGGGCCAACCGGCATGGGCCACAAAACACGGGTTGCTGGCCAACGTCAGCAGGCCGCAGCAACGCTCGCCGCGCCGCGCCGCCAACTCTGAGGCAAGCATGCCGCCCAGGGACCAGCCGCCCAGCCAAGCATTGTCCGCCAGCGTGGCGTCGAGTTCGTCGAGCCATTCACCCAAGTCACTCGACCCCAGCGCCGGCAGCGGCTCGATCTGCACCTGCAGGTGTTCATCAAGACCGCGCAACGCTGCGGCCAAAGGCTCCAGCGGCGAGACGCCGAGGCCCCAGCCGGGCAGCAATATCAGTCGATCACGCATGGTCGGGCTCCGTGGCACCTAACAAGCACAAACACGCTTGCAACGCATTTAACAATAGCTGCACCTGCGCCTCGCTGTGGGCCGCCGTCAAGGTCACACGCAAACGCGCGCTGCCGGCAGGCACGGTGGGCGGGCGAATCGCAGTGACCATCAGGCCGTGCTCGCGCAGCATCTGCGACAGGCGCACGGCCTTGGCGCTGCTGCCGATCATGATCGGCTGGATCGGCGTAAAGCTGTCCATCAAGTCCAGGCCAAGCTGCTCGGCGCCTTGGCGAAACTGGCGAATCAGCCGATTGAGGTGCTCACGCCGCCAATGCTCGGTGCGCAGCAGTTCCAGGCTTTTCAAGGTGGCACAGGCCAGCGCCGGCGGTTGGCTGGTGGTGTAGATGTACGGCCGGGCGAACTGGATCAGGCTTTCGATCAGCTCTTCACTGCCCGCTACAAAGGCACCGGCAGTGCCGAACGCTTTGCCCAGGGTGCCGACCAGCACCGGCACATCTTCCTGGCTCAAGCCGAAATGCTCGACAATCCCAGCGCCAGTGGCACCCAACGGGCCGAAGCCATGGGCGTCATCCACCATCAACCATGCACCTTTGGCGCGGGTTTCACGGGCCAGCGCGGGCAGGTCGGCCAGATCGCCGTCCATGCTGAATACACCGTCGGTGACCACCAACGTATTGCCGGTGGCCTTCTCCAAGCGCTTGGCCAGGCTGTCAGCGTCGTTATGCAGGTAGCGGTTGAAGCGCGCACCGCTGAGCAAACCGGCATCCAGCAGCGAAGCATGGTTGAGGCGGTCTTCCAGCACCGTATCGCCCTGCCCCACCAACGCCGTCACCGCACCGAGGTTGGCCATATAGCCGGTGGTAAACAGCAGTGCGCGCGGGCGGCCGGTCAGGTCGGCCAGGGCCTCTTCCAGTTCATGGTGCGGCGTGGAATGCCCGACCACCAAATGCGACGCGCCACCGCCCACGCCCCAACGCGACGCACCGGCACGCCAGGCTTCGATCACCTGCGGGTGATTGGCCAGGCCCAAGTAGTCGTTATTGCAGAACGCGAGCAACAGTTGGCCGTCCACCACCACTTGCGGGCCTTGGGGGCTCTGCAGCAAAGGACGTTGGCGGTAAAGGTGTTCGACACGGCGGGCAGCGAGACGCGCGGCGAGATCGAAAGACATGCTGGCCTCGGATTAGCGGGTTCAACTCAGTCCAATGTGGGAGCCGGCTTGCCTGCGATGACGGCGGCACATTCAGCATCAATGTGTCTGAATGACCGCTATCGCAGGCAAGCCAGCTCCCACAGTTGGAATGCATTTCAAATAAGGGGATCGGCGTTACACCACAGCGTTATAAAACTGCTCGCTGCTCTTTTGCTCCACCAACGCCTGCTCGATCGCCGCCTGATGCACTTCATCGGCGTGCTCTTCACGGGCTTCGGGCAAGATCCCCAGGCGCGCGAACAGTTGCATGTCCTTGTCAGCCTGCGGGTTGGCGGTGGTCAGCAGTTTGTCGCCGTAGAAGATCGAGTTGGCGCCGGCAAAGAACGCCAGGGCCTGCATCTGCTCGTTCATCGCCTCACGGCCGGCGGAGAGGCGCACATGGGATTTGGGCATCAAGATGCGCGCCACGGCCAGCATGCGGATGAAATCAAACGGATCGATATCATCGGCGTTTTCCAACGGCGTGCCAGCCACCTTCACCAGCATGTTGATCGGCACCGACTCCGGATGCTCCGGCAGGTTGGCCAGCTGGATCAGCAGGTTGGCGCGGTCGTCGAGGGATTCGCCCATGCCGAGGATGCCGCCCGAACAGATCTTCATCCCGGAATCGCGCACGTAGGCCAGGGTTTGCAGGCGCTCGCCGTAAGTGCGGGTGGTGATGATCGAGCCGTAGAACTCAGGCGAGGTGTCGAGGTTGTGGTTGTAGTAATCAAGGCCGGCCTGGGCCAGGGCTTCGGTCTGGTCCTGATCGAGGCGGCCGAGGGTCATGCAGGTTTCCAGGCCCATGGCTTTCACGCCTTTGACCATTTCAAGCACGTACGGCATGTCTTTGGCCGATGGGTGTTTCCACGCCGCGCCCATGCAGAAACGGGTCGAACCGATGGCCTTGGCGCGGGCGGCCTCTTCGAGGACCTTCTGCACTTCCATCAGCTTTTCTTTTTCCAGGCCGGTGTTGTAGTGGCCCGACTGCGGACAATATTTGCAATCTTCCGGGCAAGCGCCGGTTTTGATCGACAGCAACGTCGACACCTGCACGCGGTTGGCGTCGAAATGCGCGCGGTGCACGGTCTGCGCCTGGAACAACAGGTCATTGAAGGGCTGCACGAACAGCGCTTTGACTTCGGCTAAGGACCAATCGTGACGCAGGGTGGCAGTGGTGCTGGCGCTCATGGGCGATTCCTTGATTATGCTTGGGCTTTCGCTGCGGGAAGGGCAATACCCACAGTCACGACACGGATGCTCGGCATATTTAAGGAAGATTCATGCACTGTCAACCTGGATACAAACATGAGGTTTACATCTGGTTAAAAAACAACCACACCTGTTTAGTTTGCGATGAAAGCTCCGATTCGGCCGATTGTGTGTGCAACGTCTGCGAAACTGAGCTGCCATGGCTAATGGAGCAGTGCGAGGTATGCGCCTTGCCGCTGCCGATGGACGGGTTGATCTGCGGCCAGTGTCAAAAACAACCGCCTGCGTTTAAACAGGTGATCGCGCCGTGGTCCTACAGCTTTCCGGTCGACACCCTGATCAGCCGCTTCAAGCACCAGTCACGCTGGCCATTCGGCCACATGCTCGCGCGCCTGCTGGGGCAGCACTTGCAACACCGCTTCGACAACGAACTCGCGCGCCCCGACTGCCTGCTGCCGGTGCCCATGGCACGTAAACGCCTGCACGAGCGCGGCTTCAACCAGGCATTGATGCTAGCCCGCTGGCTCAGTGAACGCCTCGATATCCCGTACGATGAACACCTGTTGTTACGCCCGCATGAAACCGTCGCGCAACAAGCCCTCAACGCCAAGACCCGCAAACGCAACCTGCTCGCCGCGTTTGCCCTGGCACCCGACGCCCAGGTGCAGGGCCGTCACCTGGCGTTGGTGGACGACGTCCTCACCACCGGCGCCACCGCCCACCGCCTGGCGCGGCTGTTGATGGATGCCGGCGCACGCCAAGTCGACGTGTACTGCCTGGCCCGCACGCCAAAACCCGGCACATGACTTGACTCCCGTGCGCCACGCCTGCAACGTCCGCTGACCTTATCGAAGCGTACCCACATGTCTCTGCCGACGTCTCTGAGCCAACACATCATCCGCCGCCCCCAGCGTATTGCCTTGCTGGCACACATCGACGAGCAGGGTTCGATCACCCGCGCGGCCAAAAGCGCCGGCTTGAGTTACAAGGCCGCCTGGGACGCCATCGATGAGCTGAACAACTTGGCGCAAAAACCGCTGGTCGAGCGCAGTGTCGGCGGCAAGGGCGGCGGCGGCGCCAAGCTGACCGCCGAAGGCGAACGCGTGCTGCGCCTGTATCAGCGCCTGCAAGTGTTACAGGCTGAGGTGCTCGGCTCGGACGAAGCAGCCCACGACTTCAACTTGCTGGGCCGCTTGATGTTGCGCACCAGCGCGCGCAACCAATTGCATGGCCAAGTCATCGGCATCGACAGCCATGGACGCAATGACCTGATCCGCCTGCAGTTATCGGGCGGCTTGAGCCTGAGTGCGCAGATCACCCACGACAGCACGCAGCGCCTGGAACTTGAGACCGGCGTGGAAGTGGTCGCGTTGATCAAGGCCGGTTGGCTGGAGCTGCTTGGCAGCGAGCAGGAAGCAACATCTGGACACAATTGCATGAGCGGAGTGATCGAGGCGATTCTCAACGCCGATGACGGCCCCAGCGAGGTGCGTATCACGCTACCCAACAGCCAGGTTTTATGCGCCCTGGCGCAGCCTGCGGCGCTCAAGGCGCTGAATGCCACCGAGGGCCAGCCAATCCAGGTGCAATTCGCTCCGAGCAATGTACTGCTCGGCACGCCGGTGTAGCGGACGCGCATCTTCGAACTGCAACAATTTGGTCACGAGTGCTCCTTAAGGTGTCTGCAAAAACCGCAGGGAGCCTGACATGAGCCTATTAGAAGAAAACCAAACCACCGACCTCGAACAGATGGTCGGCCTCACCCGCCGTCGCTTTATCGGTGCCGGTGCCCTGTGCGGTGCCGCGATGTTCCTCGGCGGCAACCTGCTGACCCGCAGCGCTCTGGCCGTGAACGCCGCCAGCGCCAGCCCGCTGCTGGGGTTCACCAGCATCGCCGCCACCACCCGCGACGCCATCACCTTGCCGCCGGGCTACAGCGCCTCGGTGCTGATCAGTTGGGGCCAGCCGCTGCACAAGAATGCCCCGGCGTTCGACCCGTCCGGCAACGGCACGGCCAAGGCCCAAGAGCAGCAGTTCGGTGACAACAATGACGGCATGAGCCTGTTCGCCTTCCCCGGCGACGACAACCGCGCGCTGATGGCGATCAACAACGAATACACCAATTACCGTTACCTCTACGCCCACGGCGGCGCGCCGCAATCGGCCGAAGACGTGCACAAGGCCCAGGCCAGCGAAGGCGTGTCGGTGATCGAAGTACGGCGCCAGGGCGACACCTGGCAGTTCGTGCAGGACTCGCGCTACAACCGACGCATCCACGGCAACTCGCCGATCCGCCTGAGCGGCCCGGCAGCTGGCCACGCCTGGTTGAAAACCAGTGCCGACAAAACCGGTAAAAAAGTCCTCGGCACGTTCCAGAACTGTGCCAACGGCAAGACTCCTTGGGGCACTTACCTGACGTGTGAAGAGAACTTCACCGACTGCTTCGGCAGTAGCAACCCGCAACAGACCTTCGACGCAGGGCAAAAGCGCTACGGCGTGGCGGCGGCGAGCAAAGAGATCAACTGGCACCTGCACGACCCGCGTTTCGACATGGCCAAAAACCCCAATGAACTCAATCGCCATGGCTGGGTGGTGGAGATCGACCCGTTCGACCCGCAATCCACCCCGGCCAAACGCACCGCGCTGGGCCGCTTCAAGCATGAGAACGCAGCCCTGGCCGAAACCCGCGACGGCCGCGCCGTGGTGTACATGGGCGACGACGAGCGCGGTGAGTTCATCTACAAGTTCGTCAGCCGCGACACGATCAACCACAAAAACCCCAAGGCCAACAAAGACCTGCTCGACCACGGCACGTTGTACGTGGCGATCTTCGACGCGGGCGACGGCAACGCCGATCATCCCAAAGGCTCTGGCCAATGGGTTGAGCTCACCCATGGCAAAAACGGCATCGACGCCAGCACCGGCTTCGCCAGCCAGGCCGAAGTGCTGATCCACGCGCGCCTGGCCGCCAGTGTGGTGAAAGCCACGCGCATGGACCGCCCGGAATGGATCGTGGTCAGCCCCACCGACGGCCAGGTTTATTGCACCCTGACCAACAACGCCAAGCGCGGCGAAGACGGCCAGCCGGTGGGCGGGCCTAACCCACGCGAGAAAAACGTCTACGGCCAGATCCTACGCTGGAAGGCCAACGCCTCCGACCACGGCGCGTCGGACTTCACTTGGGACCTGTTTGTGGTGGCCGGCAACCCCGGTGTGCATGCCGGCACGCCCAAGGGCGGCTCCTCCAACATCAACCCGCAGAACATGTTCAACAGCCCCGACGGCCTGGGCTTCGACAAAGCTGGGCGCCTGTGGATTCTCACCGACGGCGACTACAGCAACGCGGGCGACTTCGCCGGCATGGGCAATAACCAGATGCTGTGTGCTGACCCGAGCACCGGGGAAATCCGCCGGTTCATGGTCGGGCCAGTGGCGTGTGAGGTGACAGGCATCAGCTTTTCGCCGGATCAGAAGACGCTGTTTGTGGGGATTCAACACCCGGGCGAAACCGGCGGCTCGACCTGGCCGGAGCATGTGCCCAATGGCAAGCCACGCTCCTCGGTGATAGCGATTCGGCGCGATGACGGCGCGATTGTAGGCGCCTGATAGACCGCCATCGCGGGCAAGCCCGCTCCCACAGGGGATTGCATTCCCACTGTGGGAACGGGCTTGCCCGCGATGGCGGACTAACAGTCACCACCTATCTCAGCCTTGGTGCGTTACCATACCGAGCCGGACGCGGCGACCTGCTGCGCGCAGGAGTTCGCATGGCCCATCCGTTTGAAACACTCACCCCCGACCTGGTGCTAGACGCCGTCGAAAGCATCGGTTTCCTCAGCGATGCTCGCATTCTGGCGCTTAACAGCTACGAAAACCGCGTCTACCAGGTGGGCATCGAAGACGCCGAACCGCTGATCGCCAAGTTTTACCGGCCGCAGCGCTGGACCAACGAAGCGATCCTTGAAGAACACCGCTTCACCTTCGAACTGGCCGAGTGCGAAGTGCCGGTGGTCGCGCCGATGATCCACAACGGCGAAAGCCTGTTCGAACACGCCGGTTTCCGCTTTACCCTGTTCCCCCGCCGTGGCGGCCGTGCGCCGGAGCCGGGTAATCTCGATCAGCTCTATCGCCTGGGGCAATTGCTCGGCCGTTTGCACGCGGTGGGTTCCACCCGCCCGTTCGAACACCGCGAAGCCTTGGGGGTGAAGAACTTCGGTCATGACTCCCTCACCACCTTGCTCGAAGGCAACTTCATTCCCAAGAGCCTGCTGCCGGCCTACGAGTCCGTGGCCCGCGATCTGCTCAAGCGCGTGGAAGAGGTGTACAAGGCCACGCCGCACAAGAACATCCGCATGCACGGCGATTGCCACCCCGGCAACATGATGTGCCGCGACGAGATGTTCCATATCGTCGACTTGGATGACTGCCGCATGGGCCCGGCCGTGCAGGACGTGTGGATGATGCTCGCCGGCGACCGGCAGGAATGCCTGGGCCAACTGTCGGAATTGATGGACGGCTACCAGGAATTCCACGACTTCGACCCACGCGAACTGGCGTTGATCGAGCCGCTGCGCGCCCTGCGTCTGATGCACTACAGCGCCTGGCTGGCGCGGCGCTGGGATGACCCGGCGTTCCCTCACAGCTTTCCGTGGTTTGGCAGCGAGCGGTATTGGGGCGACCAAGTGCTGGCGTTGCGCGAGCAGCTGTCGGCGCTTAACGAAGAACCGCTGAAACTGTTCTGACACTGCCGCTACTCCTTGTGGGAGCTGGCTTGTCGGATCGCCGCACCGCTGCGATGCAGCCACATCGGTGTATCAGTCACACTGAGGTGATGCCATCGCAGGCAAGCCCGCTCCCACAGAAAAGCATCACCCATTGGTAGACAAAAATCCTTACAATTGCGCCTTTGTTAGCTGCCTAAGCAAGGATTCTGTAATGCAAGCCGCCAACCCTCGCAAAGGGTACATTCTGGGCCTGAGCGCCTATGTCATCTGGGGCCTGTTCCCGATTTACTTCAAAGCCATCGCCAGCGTTCCTGCCGCCGAAATCATCGTGCACCGCGTGTTGTGGTCGGCGCTGTTCGGCGGTTTGTTGCTGATGTTGTGGAAACACCCGGGCTGGTTCCGCGAACTGCGCGATAACCCAAAGCGCCTGGCAATTCTGGCGCTCAGTGGTTCATTGATTGCGGCTAACTGGCTGACCTATGTGTGGTCGGTGAACAGCGGGCGCATGCTCGAAGCCAGCCTGGGTTACTACATCAACCCGCTGGTAAATGTGCTGCTGGGCATGCTGATCCTCGGCGAACGCCTGCGTCGCTTGCAGTGGATGGCCGTCGGGCTGGCTGCAATAGGCGTGATGCAGCAGGTGTGGCAGGTCGGCAGTTTGCCGTGGGTGTCGCTGGTGCTGGCGCTGACGTTCGGCTTCTACGGCTTGATCCGCAAGCAGGCGCCGGTCAAGGCGCTGCCGGGGCTGGTGGTGGAAACCTGGATGCTGGTGCCGATTGCCGTGGCCTGGTTGCTGTTCAACCCGACAGCGCACAGTGCGCAGCTTGAATTCTGGAGCACGTCCGAAGCCTGGTGGTTGGTGGCCGCAGGCCCGGTGACATTGATCCCGCTGGTATGCTTCAACGCTGCCGCACGGCATTTGCCCTACACCGCTCTGGGCTTTTTGCAGTACGTGGCACCGACGCTGGTGCTGCTGGAAGCGGTATTTCTGTTCGGTGAGCACCTGGCAACAAGCACGCTGATCGCCTTCGCGTTTATCTGGGCCGGCCTTGTGGTCTACAGCCTGGATGCCTGGCTGACCCTGCGCAAACGCTGATCAAATAACGTACAAAGCTCTGCAAGCCTCAGCCAGCCTGACTTGCAGAGATCCACCCCACGGTTATCCACAACCTGATCCCCGCCATTTGTGCACAAGCCGTTGAAACTGCTCGTTTTTTGCTCAGGTCGCGAAGAAGCACGCCCGGCGTGGCCTGGCGCCGGGTCTCTACAGGTTATCCACAGGCCCATGCAAGATTTCCATGCATAACCCTGTGGGCAGTTATTCCTCGTGGTGCAACTCCACCATCAAGTCATCCGCCAGGGTTTCGAGGGACAGTTGCAACGTATCCAGAGATAGCGCTGCCGGCACCTGCAACACTGCCTCGGCGGTAAACAACGGATCACCGCTCATGGGCGCCGGGCGCACATCAGTGCTCAGACTTTCCAGGTTCACGCCCTGTTTGCTCAACAGAGCCGTGATCTCACGCACGATGCCCGCGCGGTCGTTACCCACCAGCGTCATCAAAATCGCCTTGGACGCCCCGGCCTGGCCGGCGCTGCCCTCGCCCACCAATACGCGAATACCGTGTGTGGATAAGCCCTCCAGTGCATTCACCAGATCCTGACGGTTTTCTGTAGGCACACTGACCCGCAGGATCCCGGCGAACTGCCCGGCCATGTGCGCCATACGGCTCTCCAGCCAATTGCCGCCGTGGGCAGCGATGTTCTGTGCGATGCGTTCAACCAGCCCAGGTTTGTCGGCGGCGATAATAGTGAGTACAAGATGGTCCATGGCGAAGCCCTCTGAATTCAATCTACAAGGTGGACTCGAGAGCCCGCGAAAACAAATTGTGTACCATTTTTATATTTATATGGAACAACCCAATAGTTTTTTGAGAACATCCCATACCCCACTGTGACTGCATGGCCAACGTGGGTCGCTAAACGACGTAATTAGTCTAATTTTCACAACTGCAAGTCATCATGTAGTATGCCCAATCGCGCACTACATAACGTTAGGTCGATGTCTGCCAAGGCTCCCACGTACCGCGACAAACCCTCCAACCCAGCCGCCCGCACGGCATGTACTGGGAGATCGGGCTCGTGGTTTAAATGGCCAGAGGCTTCATTGGTAAATTGAAAAGCTGAAAAGCGCATAGCTCCGCAGAGTGAGGCAAGCAATGACTGAACACGTTCAAGTCGGTGGCCTGCAGGTCGCCAAAGTCCTGTTCGACTTCGTGAACAACGAAGCCATTCCCGGCACCGGCATCACTGCCGACCAGTTCTGGGCCGGCGCCGACAAGGTCATCCACGACCTGGCACCGAAGAACAAAGCCCTACTCGCCAAACGCGACGATTTCCAAGCGCGGATCGATACCTGGCACCAGACCCACGCCGGCCAGGCCCATGACCCGGTGGCCTACAAAGCCTTTCTGCAAGACATCGGATACCTGCTGCCAGAAGCTGCAGACTTCCAGGCCTCGACCCAAAACGTCGATGACGAAATTGCCCGCATGGCCGGCCCGCAACTGGTGGTGCCGGTGATGAATGCCCGTTTCGCCCTCAACGCCTCCAATGCGCGTTGGGGCTCGCTGTATGACGCGCTGTATGGCACCGACGCCATCAGCGAAGCCGACGGCGCCGAGAAGGGCAAGGGTTACAACAAAGTCCGTGGCGACAAGGTCATTGCCTTCGCCCGCGCCTTCCTCGACGAAGCCGCGCCGCTCACGGCGGGCAGCCACGTCGATTCCACCGGCTACAAGATCGTTGATGGCAAGCTGATCGTCAGCCTCAAGGGCGGCAGCAACAGCGGCCTGCGCGACGATGCGCAGTTGATCGGGTTCCAGGGCCCTGCCGTCGAGCCGATTGCGATCCTGCTGAAGCACAATGGTCTGCACTTCGAAATCCAGATCGACGCCAGCACTCCAGTCGGCCAGACCGACGCCGCCGGCGTCAAAGACGTGCTGATGGAAGCCGCGCTGACCACCATCATGGACTGCGAAGACTCCGTCGCCGCCGTCGATGCCGATGACAAAGTGGTGATCTACCGCAACTGGCTCGGCCTGATGAAGGGCGACCTGGCCGAAGAAGTCGCCAAGGGCGGCAAGACCTTCACGCGCACCATGAATGCCGACCGTGTGTACACCGGCGTAGACGGCCAGGACGTGACCTTGCACGGCCGTTCGCTGCTGTTCGTGCGCAACGTTGGCCACTTGATGACCATCGACGCGATCCTCGACAAAGACGGCAACGAAGTACCGGAAGGTATTCTCGACGGCCTGCTCACCAGCCTGGCGGCGATCCACAGCCTCAACGGCAACAGCCGCCGCAAGAACAGCCGCACCGGCTCCGTGTATATCGTTAAACCGAAAATGCACGGCCCGGAAGAAGCCGCGTTCACCAACGAGCTGTTCGGGCGCATCGAAGAGGTGCTGAACCTGCCGCGCAATACGCTCAAAGTCGGGATCATGGACGAGGAGCGCCGCACCACGGTCAACCTCAAGGCTTGCATCAAGGCGGCCAGCGAGCGCGTGGTGTTTATCAACACCGGCTTCCTCGACCGTACCGGCGACGAGATCCACACGTCCATGGAAGCCGGCGCGATGGTGCGCAAGGCGGCCATGAAAGCTGAGAAATGGATCGGCGCGTATGAGAACTGGAACGTCGATATCGGCCTGAGCACCGGCCTGCAAGGGCGTGCGCAGATCGGTAAAGGCATGTGGGCGATGCCTGATCTGATGGCGGCGATGCTTGAGCAGAAAATCGCTCACCCACTGGCCGGCGCCAACACCGCGTGGGTCCCTTCGCCAACGGCCGCTGCGCTGCACGCGCTGCACTACCACAAGGTCGACGTGTTCGCGCGTCAGGCCGAACTGGCCAAGCGTGAGCGCGCGTCGGTGGACGACATCCTGACGATTCCTCTGGCCAGCAACACCGATTGGTCTGACGAAGAAATCCGCAACGAGCTGGACAACAACGCCCAGGGCATCCTCGGCTATGTCGTGCGCTGGATCGACCAAGGCGTCGGCTGCTCGAAAGTACCGGACATCAACGACGTCGGCCTGATGGAAGACCGCGCCACCCTGCGCATCTCCAGCCAGCACATCGCCAACTGGTTGCGCCATGGCATCGTTCACGAAGCCCAAGTGATGGAAAGCCTCAAGCGCATGGCGCCGGTGGTAGACCGTCAAAACGCCGGTGATGCACTGTATCGCCCGTTAGCGCCGGATTTCGACAGCAACATCGCGTTCCAGGCAGCGGTGGAGTTGGTGATTGAAGGGACTAAACAGCCGAATGGTTATACCGAGCCGGTGTTGCACCGTCGGCGTCGTGAGTTCAAAGCCAGAAACGGCTTGTAGTGAGCCGTTAAAACGCAAAAAAACTCCTGAGTGCGAACTCAGGAGTTTTTTGTTGACTTAAGCCAGGCACTTGCGCTCTTACGGCGCTACACGGGTAAACTTTTATCACCTGCTGCACCGGCGATTAAGGAAATGCGTAAAGCAATTTACCCGTCCCTTTAATTGTTATTTCGCGCCCGTCGGCGAGAAACGTTCCGTTGAGTTTATATTGCAGGTTGTCCGTTGACGCAGTGGACACTACCTCAACCGAACCTTTAATTGGGTAACCCTGGCTACTGCGTCGGTAAACAAAGTTTAAATCTTTTGGGTCAAAGGTATACGTTCTGGTCCCATCAACGATTGCAGGCTCGAAATTTATTGAAATACCTTCCGATCCCTTATCACTCTCAAAGAAACGGCTATCACCTGAAACGCTGGTAGAAGAGTACTTGTGAGTAGAAATATTATTGCGAAGAAACTCAACTTCGATCTCGCCACTGATGCTCATGATTGGCTCCTGTTGTCTGAATGAATGAGGGCGCCCAAACCGCAGCTCTCCCGTTCAGTAAACAAAAGCCCCCATCGTTTTCATACTGTCAGTTTTGACAGTTCTCGCGTTAGATCGACGAGCGGTCACTATTGCGCCATACCCAACTCGCGCTTGACCAACTTCGCCAGTTTCACGCTGTCGATCGGCTTGAGTAAAAAGTCCACCACGCTCAAGTGCATCGCATCAATCACGTCCGGCGCTTCGGCGTCCCCCGACATGATGATGATTGGCAACGCCGCCCGCTCGGATTCGCGCACCTTCTCGATCAGTTTCAGGCCGTTGCTGGGCTCCATGCGCAGGTCAGTGATCAATAGACCAATAGCGCTACTGGTTTTCAACAAATCCCACGCGGCCTCACCACTGCCAGCCGTCATGCAGCGAATGCCGTCCAGGCCCAAGATCTCCGCCAGTAGTTCGCGCGCGTCTTTGTCATCATCAACAATTAACACGCGTTGTGGCGGTAGATCGGGCTCCAGCATCACAGCGCTCAGCGCCTCGCGCTCGGCGTCACTCAAAATATCGTGGTCGGACATACGTTTCTCAGCAGTTCTCATCAATCTCCCAGCACACTCGTCAGACATCTGCAGAAGGGCGATCAATGTGCACTTCGTCGGAAAGTTTGCCTAGTGGGCGTTCTACGGGGTTTGGACGATAGTCGTGTAAGGTTTTTCCCTAGTGGCGAATGGTTTACCGCTACCTAGACTTACGTCCAATGGGCACCCAGGACGCGGGAGATGACCATAAAGGACGATAACGACAATAAATTGCGGTCACTGTTATGAGTAAAGCTGATGCTTTCACGCAGGCGGGAAAAACCGCCGTATTGCAGAACATCCACGGCACCCTGCAATTCCTGCAACGCTTCCCCCCGTTCAACCTGATGGAAAACGCGCACCTGGCGTTTCTGGTCGAACAGTGCCAATTGCGCTTCTACGGCCAAGGCGACAGCATCCTCAAGCCGTCGGGCGGGCCGGTGGAGCACTTTTACATCGTCAAGCAGGGCCGAGTCGTCGGCGAACGCCCGCTGCTCAATCAAGATGCGGCCGAAACCACCTTCGAAATCACCACCGGCGAGTGTTTCCCCCTCGCCGCGCTGCTGGGCGAACGCGCCACCCGCACCGAGCACAAAGCCGCCGAAGACACCTTCTGCCTGCAACTGAACAAGCCTGCGTTTATAAAGCTGTTCGCGCTGTCCAGCCCGTTTCGCGACTTCGCCCTGCGCGGCGTCAGCAGCCTGTTGGACCAAGTGAACCAGCAGGTGCAGCAAAAAGCGGTGGAAACCCTCGGCACCCAATACTCGTTGAACACGCGCCTGGGCGAATTGGCCATGCGCCATCCGGTCACGTGCAGCCCGAGCACACCGCTGCGCGAAGCGGTGAGGCTGATGCATGAGCAACAGGTGGGCAGCATCGTGATCGTCGACGAGCACAAGGCGCCCCTGGGGATTTTCACCCTGCGCGACCTGCGCCAAGTGGTAGCCGACGGCACCAGTGACTTCAATCAGGCCATCGAAGGCCATATGACCCAGGCGCCGTTCTATTTGAGCCCGGACCACAGCGCCTTTGACGCCGCCATTGCCATGACCGAGCGGCATATCGCCCATGTGTGCCTGGTCAAAGACCAGCGCTTGTGTGGCGTAGTGTCCGAGCGCGACCTGTTTTCCTTACAACGGGTGGACCTGGTGCACCTGGCCCGCACCATCCGCAATGCACCTCGGGTAGAAAACCTGGTGGCGATTCGCGGTGAGATCGGCCAACTGGTGGAACGCATGCTCGCCCATGGCGCGTCGTCCACCCAGATCACCCACATTATTACGTTGCTCAACGATCACACCGTGTGCCGGGTGATTGAGCTGACCTTGGCCGACAAGGGCGACCCCGGCGTGCCGTTCAGTTGGTTGTGTTTCGGCAGCGAGGGCCGCCGTGAGCAGACGCTGTTTACCGACCAGGACAACGGCATCCTGTTCGACGCCAAGGACGCCGCCGAAGCCGACGAGATTCGCCGCCGCCTGTTGCCCCTGGCGCAGCAGATCAACCAGAGCCTGGCGTTGTGCGGTTTCAGCTTGTGCAAGGGCAATATCATGGCCGGCAACCCCGAACTATGTTTGTCGCGGGCTGAATGGGCGCGGCGTTTCGGGGCGTTTATCCGCGAGGCGACGCCGGAAAACCTGCTGGGGTCGAGCATCTATTTCGATTTGCGCGTGGTGTGGGGCGATGAACAGGGTTGCGAGCAATTGCGCCAGGGCATTCTCGATCAAGTCGCGGATAACCGGCTGTTCCAACGCATGCTGGCCGAGAATGCCTTGCGCCAGCGCCCGCCGGTGGGGCGCTGGCGTGACTTTGTGCTGACACGCAAAGGCGGCGAAAAAGCCACCCTCGACCTCAAGGTGCAGGGCCTCACACCCTTTGTCGATGGCGCACGCCTGCTGGCCCTGGCCAATGGCATCCACGCCAACAACACCCTGGAGCGACTGCGCCAACTGGTGGACAAAGAGGTCATCGAGCGATTGGACGGCGCCGCATACGAAGAGGCCTACCACTTCATCCAGCAAACCCGCATGCAGCAGCACCAGTTGCAAACCCGCGAAAACCAGCCGTATTCCAACCGCATCGACCCCGACAGCCTCAACCACCTGGACCGGCGCATCCTGCGAGAATCCCTGCGCCAGGCCCAGCGCCTGCAAAGCAGCCTGACCTTTCGGTACCAGCTGTGAGCTTGTTCGACTGGCTGCGTACGAAAAAACCTGGCCTCGACGCGGCCCAACAGCGGCGCCTGGAGCAACTGCCCAAACCCGCAGTACTGGGCGACAACGCCTTACGCAGCCAGCGTTGGGTAGTGGTCGACCTGGAAACCAGCGGCCTGAACCTCAACCGCGATCAGGTGCTGTCCATCGGCGCGGTGGTGATTGAGGACGGCGCCGTGGATTTCGCGCAAATGTTCGAGCGCACCCTGCACCGCGCCGAAACAAAACTCAGCCCCAGCGTGCTGATCCACGGCCTCGGCCCCAGCGCCATCGCCGCCGGCAGCAACCCGGTCGAGGCGTTGCTGGATTTCATGGCCTTTGTTGGCGACAGCCCGTTGCTGGCGTTCCATGCACCGTTCGATCAACACATGCTGTACCGGGCACTCAAGGACAGCCTGGGTTATCGCCTGGCCCATCCGTTTCTCGACGTTGCCGACATCGCCCCGCTGCTCTGCCCCGAAGCGAATATCCGTGAAGCCGGGCTGGACGACTGGATCAGCCACTTCAAGCTGCAGGTCGGCGAGCGCCATCACGCCAGCGCCGACGCCCTGGCCACGGCAGAGTTGATGCTCATCCTGTTAAGTCGTGCGCGCCAGCAGCACATCGACTCCCCGCAAGCGCTTCAGGAGCGCTTGCGCCAATGGAAACGGCGTAAACAAGCGCCCGGTTTCTAGCGGGACGCGCAGCGTCCAGTGAGGCATTGCCACGCAGAGCGTGGGAATGATCGGCCGACAGACGCCAATTGCGCCCACTCTCTGCCTCTGACACAATCGCGAATAATTCTCGTTAGTTTAAACCTCTCTTTTATTCGGTGATGCCTTGTCGTCGGTCCAGACCCCACGCAGTGAGCTTGTTGGCGCGTTATACCGCGACCATCGTGGCTGGCTGTTGGCGTGGCTGCGCCGCAACGTGGCCTGCCCGAGCCGCGCCGAAGACTTGAGCCAGGACACCTTCATGCGCCTGCTGGGCCGTGAAGAGCTGCGCGAACCCCGCGAGCCACGGGCGTTCCTGGTGGCGATCGCCAAAGGCTTGCTGTTCGACTACTTCCGTCGCGCGGCCCTGGAACAGGCCTACCTCAGCGAATTGATGCTGATCCCGGAAAGCGAACACCCTTCACCGGAAGAACAGCACCTGATCCTCGAAGACCTCAAGGCCATCGACCGCCTGCTCGGCAAACTGTCGAGCAAGGCCCGCGCCGCCTTCCTCTACAACCGCCTCGACGGCCTGGGCCACGCCGAAATCGCCCAGCGCCTCGGCGTGTCCGTGCCGCGCGTGCGCCAATACCTGGCCCAGGGCATTCGCCAGTGCTACATCGCGCTGTATGGCGAGCCGTTGTGACCGCGATCAGTTCCAAACCGGTCTCGGCCCGTGTGCTGGATGCTGCGATTGCCTGGCAACTGTCCCTCGACTCGGGCGATGGCAGCGTTGTGGAACAGGAAGAATTCGCCAAATGGCTGGCCAGCAATGACGAACATGCACGCGCCTGGCGCCAGTTGGGCATGCTCGACCAGCGTTTCAGCGCGGCCGCAGGCCCGGCGCGGGCGGCGTTGTTGCAGTCACGCGAGGGCATTCGCCAGCGCGTGCGCAAGCTTGGGAGCGGCTTGGCGAGTATCGCGCTGGTCTGCGGCCTGGCGTTGTTTGCCGGCGAGCGCTACGTGCCGATCCACTACTGGCTGGCCGACCAACGCACCGCCACCGGCGAGCAGCGCACGCTGAAACTGGCGGACGGCACGCGGATCAACCTCAACACCCACAGCGCCATCGACGTGCGTTTTGATGAAAAACGCCGGCTGATCGTGCTGCAGGAAGGCGAAATCCTGATCGAAACCGGCCACAACGATACCCGCCCGTTCTATGTCCAAACCCGCGACGGCAGCCTGCGGGCCCTGGGCACGCGGTTCATCGTAAAACGCGAAGACGACGCCACGCGCCTGAGCGTGCTGCAGTCCGCCGTGGCCGCCCAGCCTGAGGCGTTGCACCAGGAGCAGATTTTCAAGCAGGGCCAGCAAGTGCTGATGCGCAGCCACGGCCTCGGCCCTGCGCTTGCCGTCACCCCCGCCGCCGACGCCTGGACACGCGGCATGCTAGTGGTCGACAACGCCCGCCTGGGCGATGTGATCACGGAACTCAGCCGCTACCGCAGCGGCTATTTGGGTGTGGATAAAAGCGTGGCCGACCTGCGCATCACCGGCAGCTTCCCGCTGCACGACACCACGCTGGCGCTGAATGCGCTGCTGCCGACCTTGCCGGTGCAGATTGAGCAGCACACGCCGTGGTGGACCCAGGTAGTCGCCGGGCCGGCGCAAGGCGGGCCCATTAGCAATAACTGACCCAGTATTATTTCGAAACATTCCAAAAAACTGTCATTTATAACAGGTACACATCCCCATCATTTGCCATCCAATGAGCTTTCGTTTTTTCCAGAATACCGCTGGTTAGAGCGTTCCCTGCTAGGCTAACGAGGATGGATCCATGTCAACCCAACTGAACATTTCACGTCAGAACTACGTCTTCGCATTTCCCGGCCAAGGCAGCGATCCTTGTGGTGCGCTGGCCGAGTTGTATCAACACGTTCCTGAAGTCAGGCACCGAATTGACACTCTTCTGGCAATTATTGAACGCGAGGCTGCGCAGTACGAACCCGAGCTAAAACCCGGTCTTGTCACACACGTACTGCTGACCCGAGAGCACAGCCTCCCTCTGCCTTCCGGCGTCGCGCAATTGGCGGTGTATGGCGCAGCCGCGGTGCTCAATCAGTTGCTTGAGGATGCGGGGGTTCGCCCGACGCTGATCCTGGCGCAAAGCTTCGGCGAAATTGCGGCCAGGGTCTGTGGCGGTGTGCTCGACATTGCCCAGGGCGTGCGCGCGGTCTGTGCCCTCAACGATGCCTACCGTACCGAGGAGGGACGAGGCACCATGCTGCTGATCAACCTTTCAGAGCAGGCCACTCAAGCACTGCTGGACCGTTTCCCCGCGTCGAACCTGGTGCTGGGCTCCGTCAACGCGCCGGCACAATGCATTATCAGCGGCGAGACGGCAGACCTTGAGCATCTGCTTGCTCACCATGACGACAGCGTGCATCCCCTGCGTACCGTCGCGATCGCCTACGCCTCACACTTCCCCAAGCACCAGGAAGTCGCCCGACGCCTGCTCGAAAACTTGCAGCCGCTGACACCCAAACCCTTCAACATACCGATCTACTCAACCGTGTTGGGACGCTGCTATGAGCCCACGGATGACCTGCATGAAATGTTTACCCGTGGCGTCACGCAACCGACCAACCTGCCCCACACATTGGCGCAACTGCCGACTGACGAACACACCGTGTTTATCGACCTCGGGGTAAACAGCGGCATGTCGGTGTGCATACGCAAGAGCTTGCCGCCTGCACAGACTTACGCACCGCTTGCAGCCCCCATCGAGACCCTGCGCCACTTATTGCTCAAGGCGCCGACTGAACAGGGCGCGGTCGCTGCTTTGCGTGAGTTGGCCAATGGCCCCGTCGACGCTCAGACACACGCGCAAATGGCCAGGATTTTCAGCGACCCGCAGCTCCATCCCCGCGCCAACCAGAGTTTCCATGACGGTCATCGACAGACCTACCAGCGCTTGCAACATTTGATGCGCCAACTGCCCGAGGGCATTCACGCGTTCAAACAACCGCAACTGTTGATGGCCGTGGCCAGCCACGCGGCGATTAATGACCCATCACTGTTCATGGGGTGTGTGATCCAGCAGGGGTTATGCATCGGCACACTTCTGGCGTTCGAACAGGATCACCCGCATGCGGCAACATGGCGCCGCGAACTGGAGGCTGGCGAAACCCTGGGGGTTTACGCACTCACCGAGATAGGCCGCAGCAACTCCCATATGGGCGCGTGCGTCGAGGCAACCTTCGACGCCGACACGCGTAGCTTTGTGCTGAATACGCCAAACAGGGCGGCCTTGAAATTCGCCAATGTCGGAATCAATAACCTGAACAAAGTTGGCGTGGTGTTTGCCCAAGTCACCGTGCAGGGCCAGCAATGTGGCGTATTTGCTTTTGTGCTGCCCCTGAGTGACGCACAGGGCCCGCGCCCGGGTATTTCAATGTCGTCGCCGGCGGAAATTCGTGCAGTGCCACTGGATTACGGCCTGGCAAGCTTTGATAACGTGCGTCTGCCCTTCGATGCGTGGCTTCGCGATGGCGCCTCAATCAGCGCGTCCAACCAGTTCCACGACCCGCTGGGCAGCACCGACCGACGCCTGATTCGCTCACTGTTTGCGCCCAAAAATGTGTGGGCAATGGTCGGTGTCGGCTTGAGCTCGGTGATGCTGGCCTGCTCCACCCTGGCCCTGACCCATGCCAACCGCCGCACCACACAGGCGCGCATCGGCAACGGCACCAGCCTGCTGGCGTTTCGCACTCAACGCCGCGCGCTGTTCGGTTGCCTGGCCACCGCGTATGTCATGAAATGCTTTGCCAATGACTCCGCGCGCCTGTGGATCGAAGGCACAGCCAGTCAGGCGTCACTGCAAAACACCGGTACCGGCGACGTAACATGGACTCCGTGGGCCGCCATCAGCCAGACCCTGGCGCTGACCAAGGCGCTCTGCGCGCCCGCCGCCGAAGCACTGGCGACAGAATGCCGCTTGCGCTGCGGGGTGGCCGGTGCGCTTAACCTCAATCGCTTCGCCGACTATGAAGGCATGGCCAAGATCTACCAGGATGCCGGTGGCAATAACCGCATGATCCTGCTGGACGCGGCCAAGGTCTTGATCGGCCAGCCCTTGAGCGAACCCACCCCGCCAGACCCACAAGGCAAGCTGGATGATGCCGAGTACTGGCTGGCCATGGCTCACACCTTGGAGTACCGCTTGCTCAAGCAGGTTGCCGACCATGTTGCCCAGCACCGTGGCGAGGGAGAAGACGACATGCAGATCTGGAACTCTCAATTGATGATCGTTGCCCGCGCGGGTGAGGCCTATGCTCATCGCCTGGCTATTGAGAGCGCCGTCCGGGCCGGCGACTCACTGGCACAAGGGCTGGCCAAGGAACTGGGAAGCGCGCTGTGCAGCCTTTACGTGTTGGAGTACCTGAACAAACACGCCGCCTGGTTCATCAGCGAAGGCATCATGGACATTGCCCGCTACCGCGCGCTTGAGGAACGGCTTGATGCGTTGAGCGACTTGCTGACCACACACGTCGACCTGTTGATCGAAGCCTTCGGCGACGGCCAGGCCACGCGGGCTGCGATCACCCATTCCGACGATTACCCCGCAGCACTGGCCGACAAACTGCAGTGGGCCGTCGGCTGAGAAACCCCGCTATCCTGAGCCCTGAGGGCCATGCAGTTCGAACAGTTGTGAGCATTCACAGATTTATTTTCGCTTGGCCCTATCACTTTTTGATTCTCGCTCGGCACCTAGGCAATTGAGAAATATTTCCATTCAGGAGCCGTCCTATGTCCCGCACGCTAGACACCTTGTTGCGCCCCAGCCTGTTGGCCGTGGCCATCGCCCTCAGCGCCCCGCTGGCCAGCACCGCACTGATCGCCGCCGAACAGGCTTCCAGTGTGCGCGCGTACAACCTGCCGGCGGCGCCATTGGCCAGCACCCTGAACCAGATCGCCAGCCAGGCTGGCCTGGCGTTGACGCTGAATCCTTCGCTGGCATCGGGCAAGACCTCGGCACCGGTCAAGGGCCAGTTCGATGCGCAGGGTGCGTTGCGCGAAGCGTTGCGGGGGACGGGGTTGCAGTTGGAGCAGAGCAGCGCGGGGACTTATTCCCTGGTCGCGATTCCGGACGGTGTCGTGGCGTTGGCCGAGACGAGCATCATTGCTCAAGGCAACACTGAAAGTGCATGGGGCCCGGTGACCGGTTATCTGGCGACGCGCACTGCAGCGGGCACCAAGACCGATACAGCACTGGTTGAAGCGCCGCGCTCGATCTCCGTCGCCACCCGCCAGCAGATGCAGGACCGCAACGTCCAGAACCTCGATGACGCGGTTAAATATATGCCCGGCATCGTATCTTCCAGCTACGGCAGCGACACTCGTTACGACTGGATGCGCGTGCGCGGTTTCGAACCCACACAGTTCCTCGACGGCCTGCCACTGCCACGCGGTGTGTATGCCAACCCAAAAGCCGAAACCTGGAACCTCGATCGTCTCGCCCTGCTGCGCGGCCCGGCTTCGTCGGTCTACGGTCAGACGCCACCGGGCGGCCTGCTGGACATGGTCAGCCGCCGCCCCAGCGAGGAATCGAGCCATGCTATCCAGCTGCAATACGGCAGTGACAACCACCGCCAGATCAACTTTGCCAGCACCGGCAAAATCGATGATGAAGGCCAGTTCCTGTATGGCATCAGCGGCGTAGTGCGCGATAGCGACACCCAGGTCGATCACATCGACAACAAGCGCTACAACATCGCGCCCAGCCTGACCTGGAATATTGATACCGACACCAAGCTGACTTTCCTGTCGCAGTTCACCCGTGACGATACGGGTGCCACCAGTCAGTTCTTGCCGATTGTGGGTACCAAAATCGACTCTGCGCTGGGCAAAGTCTCCCACCACAAAAACCTGGGCGACCCGGATTACGAGTTCTACGACCGCACCTACTACGCGCTGGGCTATGCCTTCGAGCACCGTTTCAACGATACTTGGCAGTTCAAGCAGAACCTGCGCTATACCAAGTCCGAGCTGTCATTCCAGCAACTGACCGTGGGCGCCTTCGGCTATTATCCGGTTGATGCAGCGGGCAATATCGGCCGCACCTCGACCAACGTGGACGAGAACATCGGCCAATTCGCGGTCGACAACAACTTCCAAGCCGATTTCTCGACCGGTGATGTCACCCATACGCTGCTACTGGGCCTGGACCACCAGCGCACCGACACTTCTTACCTGTCGATCTACGGTGACGCTGGGCGCGTCAACATTTTCAACCCCGTCAACACAACACCGGTAGTGCGTCCGGCACGCGCCGATGCTTACTACGACTATAACCAGAAGACGCTACAGACCGGCCTCTATGTGCAAGACCAGATGGCTTTGGACAAATGGCGCCTGACCCTCGGCGGGCGTGAAGACTGGGTGCATCAAGGCACGACCTACTTCAACAAGAACGACGCGACCAATACCGACCGCAGCAAAAACTTCAGTGGCAACGCGGCACTGAGCTACGTGTTCGACTCGGGCTTTGTGCCATACCTGTCCTACGCCGAATCTTTCCAGCCCGCCAGCAATGCCAGTGTTGACCCGCTCAAGTCGTACAAGCCCACCGAAGGCAAGCAATGGGAACTGGGGATCAAATACCAGCCGCCCGGCTCAAACACTTTGCTGAGTGCGGCGGTGTATGACCTGACCCAGAAAAACGTGCTTGTCTCTAGCACCGGCGCAGGCGGCCAGTCTGTCACCGACCAAACCGGCGAAGTGAAAGTCAAAGGCCTGGAACTGGAAGCCGTATCCGACGTCACCGAAAACCTCAAAGTGATCGCCGCGTACACCTTGGCAAAATCCGAAGTGCAAAAAGGCAGCTTCAAGGGCAACCGCCTGCAGCTGATGCCAAACCAGCAAGCCTCGCTGTGGACCGACTACACCTGGCACAACGGTGTACTCGATGGTTTCGGCATCGGCTTTGGTGCCCGCTACACCGGCAACACCTATGGCGACCAGGCCAACACTTGGCTGGGTAAAGCAAATGCCTACACCGTGTTTGACGGTGCCGTGCATTACGATCTGGGCCGCCTCGACAGCAGCCTCAAAGGTGCCTCGTTAAAACTCAACGCCACTAACCTGTTCAACAAGGACTACATTTCCACCTGTGATGCCTCCTACTGCTACTTCGGCGACCAACGCAGCGTAGTCGCCAGCGCCACCTACCAGTGGTAATCGGCTGAGTTAATAACCAGGCCGTCCCTCGGGGCGGCTTGGGTGTGTCTGAAGGTTCGAAAATGAAAAGCAAAACCATCCGCCGCTGGTCCTTCATCCACACCTGGACCAGCCTGATCTGCACGGTGTTCCTGCTGCTGCTCGCCCTCACCGGCCTGCCGTTGGTGTTTCATCACGAGATCGATCACCTGCTGGGCAACGAACCCGAACTCCAGCAGATGCCTGCCGATACCCCACAGCTGAACCTTGAGCAACTGGTGGCCAAAGCCCAGGCGCATCGCCCGGGTGAGGCGATGCAATACCTGGCATGGGACGACGACGACAAGAACGGCGTGATTGCGATCATGGCCGCGACGGCCGGCACCGAACCCAACGCGTCCCACACCTTCATGCTCGATGCGCGCACTGGCGAAACCGTGGAAACCCCGGCGGCCAATGGCGGGCTGACGCTGTTCCTGCTGCGCCTGCATGTGGACATGTTCGCCGGCCTGCCGGGCAAGTTGCTGTTGGCGTTCATGGGCCTTCTGTTTGTGGTGGCGATTATTTCCGGCACGGTGCTGTACCTGCCGTTCATGCGCCGTGTGAAGTTCGCCACCGTGCGCCAGGACAAGTCCACTCGCCTGCGCTGGCTTGACCTGCACAACCTGATCGGCGTGGTCACGCTGACCTGGGCATTGGTAGTGGGCGTGACCGGTGTGATCAGCGCCTGCGCCGACCTGATTATCGCCGCCTGGCGTCAGGACAGCCTCAGCGCGATGATCGAGCCGTATCAAAATGCGCCGCCGCTGACCGTGCGCGCGCCGGCCACCGAGCTGCTGAACATCGCCGACAAGGCCGCGCCCGGCATGCAGCCGGACTTTATCGCCTTCCCCGGCACGCGCTTTTCCAGTGAGCACCATTACGCGGTGTTCATGAAGGGCAGCACGCACCTGACGTCGCACTTGCTCACGCCGGTGCTGATCGACGCCAGCACCCTGGCCGTCACCGCCATCGCCGAGCGCCCGTGGTACATGGACGCCATGGGCATGTCGCAGCCGTTGCACTTTGGTGACTACGGCGGCATGCCGATGAAGATCCTCTGGGCGCTGCTGGATGTGCTGACCATCATCGTGCTGGGCAGCGGCGTTTACCTGTGGCTCGTGCGGCGCAAGGCGGCCCAGGTATGAAACCGCGCCGGTCGAATTTCTGGAAGGTGTTTGGTATTCCGCTGGGGATTGGCGTGCTCAGCGCGGCCGGGTTGTTTGCCGCGCTGCTGGGGGATGGGCTGTGGGATTCGCTCAGTTGGGTGGGGTTGGGGGTTCCTGCTGCCATTGGTGTTTGGGCGTTATTTAAGCGGCGCGGCTGAGGGCGCTATCGCAGGCAAGCCAGCTCCCACCTTGAAATGCATTCCCCTTGTGGGAGCTGGCTTGCCTGCGATGAGGCCGCCAAAAACACCCACCCACCACTCGCCAGCCACCGAGCAACCCTCTAGGCTAGCCACTGCCCATTTCGAGGAATGCCCATGTCCGCGCCCAGCATGACCTTGTTTCACAACCCGGCCTCACCCTTTGTTCGTAAAGTCCGCGTGCTGCTGATCGAAACCGGCCAGCAGGACCGCGTGGCCCTGTACGGCTGCATGCCGACGCCGGTCAACCCGGACGCGCAGCTCGTACAGGATAATCCCGTGGGCAAGATCCCGGCCCTGCGCCTGGCCGACGGCTCGGTGCTGCACGACAGCCGGGTGATCCTCGATTACCTCGACCACCAACATGTCGGCACCCCGCTGATCCCCCGCGACGGTTCCGCCCGGTGGCGCCGCCTGACCCTGGCCTCGATGGCCGACGGCATCATGGATGCCGCCGTGCTGGTGCGTTACGAGACCGCCATGCGCCCGGCAGAAAAGCACTGGGCCCAATGGCTCGATGAGCAGCGCAACAAAATCCGCCGCGCCGTCGCCGAGTTGGAGAAAGAGGCGATTGCCGAACTGGCCAGCCGCTTCGACATCGCCTCCATCAGCGTGGCCTGCGCGCTGGGTTACCTGGACTTGCGCCACCCTGATCTGCATTGGCGCACGGCTAACCCCAAGCTTGCCGATTGGTACGCCGAGGTCAGCCAGCGGCCTTCGATGCTTGAGACCCAGCCGCCGGTCTGACGAAACCTTGTGGTGAGTGGGCGTCCTGCGGCGAGCCCATTTACCACAAAAAACAGCGCGTTAATTTTGCCTACCAACTGCGTCTTCACCTGCTGATCTTCGCGTAACCCGATCATTGCACCGCCTCCAGATCAAACTGCACCTTGCGCTTGCCCACGCCATACCAATCCAGCTTACGCGTCAGCACCATCACCGTGCCCAGCAGGCCGAACAGCAACAGCGAGCCCATCAGCAGCGCATAATCCTCGGCGCTCAACAGCCCGTACAACAAGCCATACAACGCCGCCAACCCTGCCGAAAAGCCCAGGCCATGGGCGATGCTGCGCAGCACATGGCACACGTAAAACCCAATCAACAACACACAGGCACTCGCCGACAACAGGTACGCCAGGCCAAAGCCAATGTGCTCGGACAACGACAACAACAGCAGGTAAAAGAACGCCAGGGCAACGCCCACCAATGCGTATTGAATCGGGTGCACCGCCAGGCTCTTGAGCACCTCGAACAGAAAGAAGCCGGCGAACGTCAGGGCGATAAACAGCAGCGCATATTTGATCGCGCGGTCGCTCTTGAGGTACTGGTCCACCGGGTCGATAAAGCGCACGCCGAAGCTGCGGCTATTGAAGTCGTCACACACCTTGTCCCACTCGCAGCCGCGCAGGGTTTCTTCCAGGTTGGTGGCAAAGAACGTGGTCTGCCAATGGGCGCTAAAGCCTTGAGCCGTGACCTCACGCTGAGCCGGCAAAAAGTTGCCGACAAAGCTTGGGTGCGGCCAGTTCGACGCCAGTTTCACCTGGCTGGTCTTGCCCACCGGCACCACTTGCAACTGCTCGGTGCCTTGCAGGCGCAAGTCAAAGGCGAAGTCAAACGGGGCTGGTTTTTTGCTGTCTTGCTCGGGCAGCATCACGTGCACGCCCTCGCCCAGCCAGGCCACTTGAGAGCCGGGCGCGAACGCCAGGCGTTGGCTGCCGAGTTCCAGCTTCAGCGCATTTTCGATGCCGCGAATGTCATTGATACCCACCGCCAAATACGCCGGTTCAAAACGATAATCGGCAAAGTTTTCCGTGATGCCCAACTGCGCAGGCAGCTCAAAACGCCCGCTGATGCGGTTGTCGGCATGGAACAGCCGCGCCTGGTAAATACCCCGCGAGCGCAGCTCGGTTTGCACCTTGCCGTCGAGTTCAAACTGCTCCGGCAAGAAATACAGACGACCGCGCACTTCACTGACTTGCTCGTAGCGTTCGTTGAGTTTTTCATTGAGCTTCCACTCACGGACGGTCTTGCGATACGGCACTACCATCACCGGGCCGGTGAGGCGCTGGCTGTAGCTTGAGCTGCGGGCGATGTCCATCAATACGCCATCGCGCATCTGCTGGCGGTCGCTGATGATGCCGTTGATCATCAGCAACGGAATCAGCAACAGCAGGATCAGCAGCGCAATCGCGCCAAGTTTGAAAAGCAAGCTGCGGTTCATGGGTCTCTCCCTGTTTTGATGGGCAGAGCGTGAACCGCGCGTATGGGCGATTTATGTGGGCAATGTGGAGACTGTGTGGAGATGCAGCACCACTTGCACGCCGCCTTGCACATTGCCGATCTGCAGGGCGCCGCCGTGCAGCTTCACCACTTCTTCGACAAAGTTGAGGCCAAGGCCAGTGCTTTTGCGCCCGCTGGTCGGGCGTGGCAGGGAGTAAAAACGCTCACTCAGGCGCGGCAAGGCGTAGTCGGGAATCGGCGCGGCCTGGTTGAACAGGCTCACCTGCACGTCGTTGTGCTGGGTGTGCGCACTGAACCTCAACGTGCCACCGGGTGGCGTGAAGTCCAGGGCGTTATCGAGCAGATTGCCCAAGGCCTGGCGCAGCAGGAAAGGCTCGCCGAACACTTTCACATCCACGCCAATCGCCTGTTCGACGTGTAAGCCGGCACCTTCGATTCGCGCGCATTGGGCCTTGAGTACGTCGTCGACCAAGGTGGTCAACGGCATGCTGACTTGTTCCTCCAAACCCTGGCGCTGTTCCACTTGGGCCAGGTTCAGCAGGCGCTCGATCAACTGCTGCAAGCGCGCGCTTTCGCTGTCGATGTTGCCGACAAAGCGCTGCTGCTGCTCACGGGTCATATCGCCCTGCAACAACTCCGCCGCGCCACGAATCGCCGCCAGCGGGCTTTTCAATTCGTGGGTCAGGGTGTGCACGTAATGCTCGACGTAGGCCTTGCCCTCCAGCTGCGTGCGCATGTGCTCGACGGCGGTGGACAGTTGCTTGAGCTCGCCGCCACGGTAGTGCGGCAACTCGGCGCGCCGACCCTCGCTGACGGCCTGGGCATACGCCGTGAGCCGGTGCAACGCAACACTCAGCCACCAGGACAACAGCGCGCCGAGCAGCAGGCCGAGAATCACCAACCCGGCGCCGTACCACAGCAGGCGATGCTCGGTGCGGTCGACATAGGGCTGCAACGAGCTGTTGGGCTTGGCCACCGTGACTACGCCGATGATCTGGCCGTTGTCGCGGATCGGCGCGCCTACGTGCATGACAGATGAGTTGGGGTCATCCAGTTCGCTTTTGGTCGAACGGGCGCCATACTCGCCGCGCAGGGTCAGGTACACGTCGTTCCACTTGGAGTAGTCCTGGCCCACCGCTTCGCCCGTCGAGTCGAGCAACACGATGCCCTTGGCGTCGGTCACGTAGATACGGTGGTTAACCTGGTTTTTCGGCAGGCCCCAGATGGTCGCGCCCGGCTGGCGGCTGCCATAGGCCTTGAGCAGCTCTGGCCAGTGGCTCTGGCCAAGGGTGCCGTTCTTGACGTCCAGCCGCAGGATTTCAGCCAGCAGGTTGGCGGTATCCACCAGGGTTTCTTCGGTGGACTGGCGCACGCCGGGGCGGATTTCCTTCATCACCGTGTTGAGCACGAAGTAGCCGGTCAGGCCGATAAACAGCGCGTACACCAGGAAAATCCGCAGCCCCAGGCGCATCAGCTGTGGCTCGGGCTATAGCTGTAGCCCAGGCCACGATGGGTCTGGATCGGCTCGGCATCGGCGGCCACGCTACGCAGTTTGCTGCGCAGGCTTTTGATATGGCTGTCGATATTGCGCTCGTAGCCGGCGTCGGCGGGCACGCCCACCGCATCGAGCAATTGCTCGCGGCTGAATACGCGCTCGGGTTGCTCGAGCAGGCTTTGCAACAGACGGAACTCATGACGGGTCAGGCTCAAAGGCTGGCCGCGATAATGGATCTGCATGCGCTCCAGGTCCACCTCAAACACGCTGGGCGCAGCACCTGGGCCGACGCGCTTTAGGATCGCCCTCACCCGCGCCGACACTTCCCGTGGGCTGAACGGTTTGACCACGTAATCGTCGGCGCCGATCTCCAGGCCCACCACCCGATCAATCTCGGCATCCCGCGCACTGAGGAACATCACCGGCACTTCGCTGAAACGGCGCAATTGCTTGCAGGTTTCAAAGCCGCTGATGTCCGGCAGGCCGATGTCGAGGATGATCAGGTCGGCCGGGGTCTGGCGTTGATGGGCCAGCGCCTCCTGGCCAAGGCTCAGCCAGGTGGTGGTAAAGCCCTCGCCTTGCAGGGCGAAAATCAGCGTGTCGGCTATCGCCGCTTCGTCTTCGACAATCAGGATATGCGGCATGTGGGTCCGTCAGCAGTCCGGTTTGTCGGCAGTGTAACGACGCGCCGGGTTCACCGCTGCACCGAATTCACGCAGGGCTTTGGCGCCGATCAGCAGCGGGTAGTTGAAGCTGCTGCGGTCGGTGAGGTTGACCTCCACGGTGCGTTTGACGTTGCCCAGGCACATCTCCAGGTCGATGACCGGGCGCTTGGCCACGGTGGCTTCGTCCTTGTCCTCATCTTCGTCGGGGCGGCTCTTGATCTTGCTGATGCGCGAGACTTTGTGTTCGTAGACCTTGTTGGTGGTGTCCTTGCCGCCGAGGCGGAAGCGCACCCAGTCGTCGCCATCGCGGGTGAAGGTCTCGATGTCACGGGCCGACAGCGAAGCCGTCAGTGCGCCGGTGTCCATCTTGGCCTTGAAGGTTTCGCCGATCTCCGGCAGCTGGATGTATTCGTAGCGACCGTAGAGGGTCGGTTCGCCAGCCATGACCGGCAGAGCCACCAGGGCGAACGCAGCAAGGAGCAATTTCACGAAGTGATTTCCTCGAAAGAAGTAGGCGGATTCTAGACCGCAAAAGCAGCACTTAGTTAGCCCCGCCATCAGCAGCTCGTTCCCACGCTCTGCGTGGGGATGCAGCTTTGGACGCTCTGCGTCTGCTTTTAAAGGCTTGACGCAGAGCGTCACTGGCGGCATTCCCACGCAGAGCGTGGGAACGATCAGCACAGCCTTCACATTGTGAAACATTCGTGCGGCGATTTGCGATTTGGCCTCTAGACTCAGCTTGCTTATCATGGCCCGCCCACAGGATTCCAAGAGTTACTTATGCGCCGCCTGCTCACCGGCTGTTTCGTCACACTGCTGTTATTGCTCAACACCCTGGTGCTGTTCGGCCCGTTGATGGTGTTTGCCCTGCTCAAGCTGGTGGCCCCCGGTCGCTATCGCGACTATGCCTCCTGGGCGGTGATGTGGATCGCCGAAACCTGGGCAGAAATCGACAAGCTGATCTTTTCGCTGTGCATCCCCACCCAATGGGAGATCCGCGGCGGCGGCGACCTGCGCGGTGACACGTCCTATCTGGTGATCAGCAACCACCAATCCTGGGTCGACATTCCCGCGCTGATCCAGACGCTCAACCGGCGCACGCCGTTCTTTAAATTCTTCCTGAAAAAAGAGCTGATCTGGGTGCCCTTCCTCGGCCTGGCCTGGTGGGCGCTGGATTACCCGTTCATGAAGCGCTACACCAAGGCCTTCCTGGCCAAACACCCGGAGCTGGCGGGCCAGGACCTGAAAATCACCAAAGAGGCCTGCGAGCTGTTCAAGCGCCAGCCGGTGACGGTGGTCAATTACCTGGAAGGCACGCGGTTCAGCGAGGCCAAACGCAAACAACAGAATTCACCGTTTGCACGGTTGCTCAAGCCCAAGGCGGGCGGCGTGGCGTTTGTATTGGCGGCGCTGGGTGAACAGTTGGACGCGGTGCTCGACGTGACGGTGGTCTATCCGCAGCAAAGGATTCCGGGGTTTTGGGATTTGATCAGCGGCGCGGTGCCGAAAGTGATCATCGACATTCGCACCCGGGAGCTCGACCCGGCGTTGTGGCAGGGCGATTACGAGAACGATCCGGCCTTTCGCCAGACCGTCCAGAACTGGGTAAACCAGCTCTGGAGGGAGAAAGATGCGCGCATCGCTCAACTGCGCGCAGAACGTAGTTAGCTGCCAGTGCCCCAGGCCGAGGCCAGTTTGCCCAGCACCGATTCGTTGGCGCCCTGGCCACCCAGGTATTGCAGGATCACCGGCGCAAACTTGCCGATCATGCTGTTATCCATGCCCAGCGCGCTGAACGCGGTGTTCAGGTCGCTGGTGTTCTTGACGTTACCCAGCAAGCCGTCCAGGCCGCTGGTCTTGCTCCCGCCGCTCTGGCCGAGCATCCCGCTCAAGGCGCCGAGGCTGCCCAGAGAGTTGCTCCCCGACAGTTGATCCAGGCCGGGCACGCTCTTGCCCAGTTGCGAATAGTCATTGCCGCTCAGCTTGTTTTTGGCCAGGCCCAGCATGGCGCCGGTGCCGCCGACGGCTTGCTCGGGGGTGACGTTCAGTTGCGAAGTCAGGGCCTGCAACAGGCCAGCGGTCTGGGAGCTCGGCGCTGCGGCAGCCGCCTTATTGTTGCCCTGGGCCCCGGAAACGGCATTGGCCACGTCACCGAGGCTCAAACCTGCGGCAAACACCGGGCTGGCGGCCACGGTCATCAGGCAGTACAGGGCAAAACCGCGTGAAATCTTCATCAAGACAACCTCTGAATGTAGGAGCTAAAAGCAAGCATTTGACTGACACTCCCGAAGGAATGTTCCCACTTACAGATTAGTTCAGAAAAAGCCGCATCCAAATCACCCGCCCGCGCGTATATCGAACATGCGCCGCCCGGAGTTGGATGGAATGAACGCTCAAGCTGGTCTACCCTCTGCCTACCGTGCGCAGTCCCGTCGCCCTCGTTCGAGAGCCTGGAGAAGCCCTATTTCCACCCACGATGCTGACCCGTTGCGGCCATTGCTGGCCCAGTGCGCCTTAGGCAACCGCCAGGCGTTCGAAACCCTTTACCGCAGCGTTTCGCCACGGCTGCACGGTGTTGCGTACCGATTCATGGGGCGCTCGGACCTGGCCGAAGAAGTGTTGCAGGAAGCCTTCGTGCGCATCTGGTACAACGCCTCACGCTACGAGGCGCACCTGGCGGCGCCGATGACCTGGATGGTGAATATCACGCGTAACCTGGCCATCGACCAATTGCGCAAACACCGCGAGCAGCCCTTGGCCGACGGCCAGCAGGACGCCCTGCTTGACGACAGCCCCGGCGCCCACGAGCAACTCGACAACGAGCGCGAAGCCCGTGCCCTGAATCGTTGCCTGGACACGCTCGATGGCATGCAACGCCAATCAATCACCGTGGCTTACTTCCAAGGCCTGTCGTGCTCGGAGTTAGCCGACCATTTGGCGGCGCCTTTGGGCTCGGTCAAATCCTGGATTCGCCGCGGCATGGAGCGCCTGCGCAGGTGCCTTGAATCATGAACTACCAAACCACTGCCCTGCGCCGCGCCCTGGCCGCCGACTATGCCATAGGGCTGATGCCCGCCACCGCCCGTCGGCGCTTCGACGCCCTGTTATTGGAAGACCCCGTACTGCGCGTCGAACTGGGCCATTGGCAGGCTGCACTCGCCAGCCTGACCGGCACCCTGCCCGAACGGCCGGTGCCTGATCATGTGTGGGCAGGCATCAAAGCGCGGGTCGAGCCGCAGGTGCTGCATATGCCGGCGAAGAAACCGTTCTGGATGAGCTTTCGTGTGCTCGCGGCTGCCTGCGCGGTGGTCGTCGCAGTGCTGGTGGGTGTGCTTTATCAGCGTGATATCGGCGCCGAGTACAACGCCACGCTGGTCGCGGCTAACCAGCAACCGGCGTTGCAGGTACAGGCGTTTGGCGATCACCTGCAAGTGGAGCCGTTAACGTTGGCGGCGGTTGAGCCGACGCGTGCACTGGAACTATGGGCCATTGCGGCCGGTGGCAAACCGGTCTCTCTGGGGTTGGTGCCCAGCTCGGGTAAAGGCCGAATCCAGCTGAGCCAGGAACAGCAAGCGCTGTTGGCTGGCCCTGTGACCCTCGCCGTCAGCCTGGAACCGCAAGGCGGTTCACCGACCGGGCAACCGACAGGCCCGGTCCTGTACCAAGGCGCACTCGCCTCTCGCTGACACCCCTGTGGGAGCGGGCTTGCTCGCGAATGCGGTCTATCAGTTGATGAATGTGTTGACTGACACGCCGCCATCGCAGGCAAGCCAGCTCCCACATTTTGGTCTGCATCGGCCGGGCGACTGGCTCACACCACTACCCTGTGGGAGCGGGCTTGCTCGCGAAGGCGGTGTATCAGTTGATGAATGTATTGACTGAAACGCCGCCTTCGCAGGCAAGCCAGCTCCCACATTTTGATCTGCATCGGCCGGGCGACTTGCTCCTGGCAAAGAATGGCGCTTATAGTTCGGCGGTCGTCCACATGGCGACACGGGTTTGGCGACTCGATCGAAATAATGCATGCAAAAGCACCTGCTCCTTTGCAGGTCTTTTTGTACGCGTAAAGCTGCTTTATGGCGGCTGTACGCGGGAGACCTTCGGGTCTGCCGGCTTTGCTTTATTTCACCGGTTCGCCAACCTGCGTACAGCTGCCACCCATTCGTTTGGCGACGTGTGAGTGGCAGTCCTACTCTCTGAAATAAAGGTTAAAACATGAACCGATACATGCCGCTCACCGGCCACGACAGCACCACCCCTTCCCTGCTCATCGACACCCAAGTCCCGCTCGACGTGCTACACGACGCCGCCGTCTACCGCATCCGCGCGGTCACCCAAGTCATGGAAAACCTCGCGTTTCGTGAAGGCCTGCAAACCGACACCCTTGTCCTCCAGGACTTCGCCCTGCTCTGCGCCATCCCCTTGCGCGATGGGTGTGATTTGCTGGATGTAATCAGCCGACGCTTGCAGGCTTAATTGCCAGAGGCAAAAAGGGCGACTCCCCGTCGCCCTTTCTCATACCTGCGGTCTGCAATTGCGCGGAACCGAAGCGTCGTTACAGCTCACTCAAAACAGCCTCTATCAGGCTTACTCACACAGGAGCTGTAACGATCATGATTGGATTGCTACCCAACGTTGTTTCCCCCTTCAGTGCCCTCAGCCTGCCCACCGCGCAAGACCGAACTCTTCCCACTCAAACCACCGATACAGGCCAGTGCCCGGCCATCCCTGATATCCAGTCCAAACCCTACACAGACCCCGACCTTCCGCCGCCTTACGGCGAAGGCTATCAATACACCGCCACTGCCAACGGCAAGGCGTGGACAGGGCAGACTGCCGGGACCAACGATGACTATCTGGACCCGGAATATGCACTGACGGCAGAAGCCATCAACGAACAGGACGGCAAGGTTCAGTGCGACTACGGCGGAAAGCGCCTGATAAAAAACGGCGTGGTGGCCGACCCGTACCTGCGACTCACAACGCTTAAATGACTAACACACGTCAGCGTCGGCCTGGACTTGCGTAGTCCATTTCTGAATCACTAAAAACGCCCCTGCACGCGTCTTACCTCGCCTGTAGCGCCTTCTTATAGTCGTGCGCCTCAGTCACTTGGAGGTGCACGCGATGCAGGGACCCTACGCATTTATCAACGATCAACAGCAGCCTTATCCGGCACTTAAGCAAAGCCTTTCTCTCAATCCCCATACGCAAACCAAATTCGACACCCTCAACCAGCACATCCGCAACACCGTGGTATTGCCTGGGCAGTTGGTGATCATCCCTGACCCACGCACAGCGTCTTGCACCGCTGAAGAAGCCTGGCTGATGCGTTCGGCGCAGAGCATCAAACACGACCTGTTGGCACACTCCGCTGCCGATCAATTCCTGATCAAAAACTATGATCAGTTGCAGACCATCATGGCCAACGCCTCTATCGGAATTGGCAGCGCCAGCAGCGCCTGGAGCAAGCATCTGGCGGAGATCGAAAAGACACTCAAGGAAGTCGATGATTTACATAAGCAGTACTTGAGCAAAGGCACCACGGCTGCGAGAGATGAGTTCTTGGTCAAACGCCGGGCGTTGTTTGCGAAACTGGATGGGCAACTGTCAGGAATGGCGCGTTTGGGTACGGGGCTGAAAAACGAAGGGTCTATAAAAAAGATGCTGGGAATTTCCAGTAAACGTTACTGGCAGCATGGGGAAATTCGCGGGTATGAGGAGACGGTCAAGCGTGTAGCCAAAGCTTCGCAGATGTTGAAGAAGGGGACTTATATTGGTATTGCGCTGGATGTTGGGGCGACAGCGCTGGAAATTACAGAGGCGTGCTCGACAGGGCGTGAGCAAGAATGTACCCAAGCAAAATATGTCGAAGGAGGAAAATTAGTGCTCGGAGTAGGCGGCGCATCAGCAGGCGGAATAATTGGGGCCTATGTCGGTACTGGCGCCTGTATGCTCGTTTTTGGCATACCTACAGCGGGTGCTGGAGCATTGGCCTGCGCAATCGTCGGCGGCGCCGCAGGTGGGCTCGCCGTCGGCAAGTTAGGAAGCGGAATGGGCGAAGGCGCGGGCAAGTTTCTTTATAAGACTGTGAGGGATTAAATGGTCTTGGAATATATCGGCATGTGCGCGGGCGCCATCATGTTACTAAGCTTCCCGCTCATTTTTCATGTCATGTTTAAAAAACTTGATGCCGCAGAACACTATATGCAATACAGCACTTATATAGTCGGGAACAGGCATACTTTTCGCAACGCCCCGTTTGATGGGAGGCCGCAACGCGTATTAGCCATGGCGACTGTCATTCTTATCCCTAGAATACTTCAATGGCGGCGTTTGGCACTTGTAGAAGACGTTGAAAAAATCCCACGACCGCTCAAATATTGGATGGTCATACCCTCACTCATCCTTTTAACTTCCGTTACAACCATGATGATCAGCTCGTATTTTTTATATTACTACTGACCACCGAATATAAGGAGAGTGTCAGATTTTTTGTGTGCGGGCCGGTAACGGCCTGCCGACAGGCAGGCCTTAGTTTTACCAGGTAGGCCTGATAAATCGATCTCCGTACAGAATCGCAAATTGGTTCATCGCACTCTTCCAGTCATGTGCCGGTTTGCCCCAGTTAGCAGTGATATTTCGCAATCCCAACCAGATTAATTTTGTTGCAGCATCGTCCGTTGGGAAGTGCCCTCGGGTC
>NZ_UYXQ01000031.1 GCF_900624995.1 Pseudomonas antarctica | reverse complement strand
GCATCAGGTCAAAAGCTTGGAAGCCGCTGTATGAAGGTTACCTGGCCAGGGGCCTGAAAACGACTCAGGCCCTGGTCATCATCGCCCGCAAGCTGGCACGTATTGCGTTTTCACTCATGAAAAATCAAAGCGAATACCAGTCAAAAGCGGTTTTGGAGGCTTCCCCTCAACCATAGAATCTCCCACAGGGGACTGAGTTGCAGCTTGGAACTGCATTCCCCTGTGGGAGCGGGCTTGCCCGCGATGAGGCCCGTAAGCCAAGCAAAAAAAAGCCCGCATTGCGCGGGCCTTGTTATTAGCAGGGCAGTGATTAGCCCGCCACCAACACCCGAATCGCTTCCAGTCGCAGCGCCGCCTTGTCGAGCATGGCCAACCCTTGCTTGCGCTGTTGGCGCAGGGCAACCAGCTCGCTGTCGCGTACGGTCGGGTTGACCGCTTGCAACGCGCTCAGGCGTGCCAGCTCTTCGTCAGTGTCCGCCGCCAGACGGCGCTTGGCCTCGGCCACACGCTCGGCGTGGCGCGGGGTGATCTTCTCTTCGCCGGCATTGATGCGCGGCGTGAGTTGGTCGCGCTGGGCCTGGACGAACTTGTTGGCGCTGGCGCGTGGCACGCTTTCTAGCTGATCGTTCAGGGTTTCAAACGACACACGGCCGGACAGGTCATTGCCGTTGGCATCCAGCAGGCAGCGCAAGGCGGCCGGTGGCAGGTAGCGGCCCAGTTGCAACGAGCGCGGTGCAACCACTTCACTGACGTAAAGCAGTTCGAGCAATACGGTGCCAGGTTTGAGCGCCTTATTCTTGATCAGCGCCACGGCGGTGTTGCCCATCGAGCCGGACAGCACCAGGTCCATGCCGCCCTGCACCATCGGGTGTTCCCAGGTGATGAACTGCATGTCTTCGCGTGACAGCGCCTGGTTGCGGTCATAGGTGATGGTCACGCCTTCGTCGTCGCCCAGCGGGAAGCTGGCGTCGAGCATTTTTTCGCTGGGCTTGAGGATCAGCGCGTTTTCCGAATGGTCTTCGCTGTCGATGCCAAACGCGTCGAACAGGGTTTCCATGTAGATCGGCAGGGCGAACTGGTCGTCTTGCTCCAGGATGTCTTCTACCAGCGCATCGCCTTCACCGGCGCCGCCGGAGTTGAGCTCCAGCAAGCGGTCGCGGCCGGTGTGCAGCTCTTGTTCGAGGCGCTCGCGCTCGGCGCGGGCCTCGTCGATCAGGGCTTGCCACTCGCTGTCGTCAGCGTTTTCCAGCAGCGGCAGCAGGCGTGGGCCGAACTGATGCTGCAAGGCGTTGCCGGTTGGGCAGGTGTTGAGGAACGCGTTCAGCGCTTCGTGGTACCACTGGAACAGGCGCTCTTGCGGGCTGGTCTCGAGGTACGGCACGTGCAATTCGATCACATGTTTCTGGCCGATCCGGTCCAGACGCCCGATCCGCTGTTCCAGCAGGTCAGGGTGAGACGGCAGGTCGAACAGCACCAAGTGGTGGGAGAACTGGAAGTTGCGGCCTTCACTGCCGATTTCCGAGCAGATCAGCACTTGGGCGCCAAATTCTTCGTCGGCGAAGTAGGCGGCGGCGCGGTCACGCTCAAGGATGTTCATGCCCTCGTGGAACACCGTGGCCGGGATGCCGGAACGCACGCGCAGGGCGTCTTCCAGGTCCATCGCGGTTTCGGCGTGGGCGCAGATCACCAGCACTTTGGTGCGCTTGAGCATTTTCAGCTGGTCGATCAGCCATTCGACGCGTGGGTCGAAGCGCCACCAGCGGTTTTCTTCCTCAACGTCCGGCTGCGACTGGAAGCTGACTTCCGGGTACAGCTCGGCGTGTTCGCCCAGCGGCAATTCGAGGTATTCGTCCGGGTTTGGCAGCGGGTAGGCATGCAGCTTGCGCTCCGGGAAACCTTGCACGGCGGCGCGGGTGTTGCGGAACAGCACGCGGCCGGTGCCGTGGCGGTCGAGCAACTCACGCACCAGGCGTGCACTGGCTTCGGTGTCGCCATCGTTGACGGCGGTGAGCAGCGCTTCACCTTCGTTGCCGAGGAAACCCTGGATGGTCTGGTGCGCGGTCGGCGACAGGCGGCCCTTGTCCAGCAGCTCCTGTACGGCTTCGGCCACCGGGCGATAGTTCTCGCTCTCGGCGCGGAAGGCGTGCAGGTCATGGAAGCGGTTCGGGTCCAGCAGGCGCAGACGCGCGAAGTGGCTGTCCTGGCCCAGTTGCTCCGGGGTGGCGGTGAGCAGCAGCACGCCGGGAATTACCTCGGCCAGTTGCTCTACCAGCGAATACTCAGGGCTGGCTTTCTCTTCATGCCAGACCAGGTGGTGCGCTTCGTCGACCACCAACAGGTCCCAGCCAGCGGCGAACAGCGCGTCCTGGGCTTTTTCGTCGTCGACCAGCCACTCCAGGGCCACGAGGGCGAGCTGGGTGTCTTCGAACGGGTTGGTGGCATCGCTTTCGATGAAACGTTCTTCGTCGAACAGCGCAACTTGCAGGTTGAAGCGGCGGCGCATTTCTACCAGCCACTGGTGCTGCAGGTTTTCCGGCACCAGGATCAGCACGCGGCTGGCGCGGCCCGACAGCAACTGGCGATGGATCACCAGGCCCGCTTCGATGGTCTTGCCCAGGCCCACCTCGTCAGCCAGCAATACGCGCGGCGCGATACGGTCGGCGACTTCGCGGGCGATGTGCAGTTGGTGAGCAATAGGTTGCGCACGCACGCCGCCCAGGCCCCACAGCGAGGACTGCAACTGGCGGCTGGTGTGTTCCAGCGTGTGGTAGCGCAGCGAGAACCAGGCCAGCGGGTCGATCTGGCCGGCGAACAGACGGTCGCTGGCCAGACGGAACTGGATGAAGTTGGACAATTGGGTTTCCGGCAGGGTGACCTGCTCGTTCTGCCCATTGAGGCCTTGGTAGACCAGCAGGCCGTCGACGTCGTCGACTTCCTGTACGGTCATTTTCCAGCCTTCGAAATGGGTGATGCTGTCACCCGGCGAAAACCTCACGCGAGTAAGGGGCGCATTCCGTAGCGCATACTGGCGAGTGTCGCCAGTGGCCGGATAGAGCACGGTCAACAAGCGGCCGTCCTGTGCCAGAACGGTGCCTAACCCCAGCTCTGCTTCGCTGTCACTAATCCAGCGTTGCCCCGGTTGATACTGCTGCGCCATGCTGCCTGACTCCCGCCGTGAAAAAGCCGACTATCTTAACGGAACAAGGCCCTCAGCCAAAGGACTCTGACAAAAACTACTCCGTTAACGCACCTGTTCGGAAGCTGGATCGACAGGTGGCGGGCACTTGCGGGTGTCGACTGGGTCACAGCTTGGCGTGCTTGCCCTCAAGTCGCCCTGCAACCCGCCGAAAGCCTGTTGATCAGGAGAGTAATATTATGCTGCCACCCATGCTGCCCGTGAGTGTTGTGCCGGTCACGTCACAACTCGACCCCGTGCGCCAGAAGCCGGATATACCGCCCGTGGTGCCAGTGCAGGCGGGCTCCAACGAAAGCACGATCGACTTGAAAAAGGGCGATGCCGAGCAGTCGACCTTGCTGCTGCGCGAGGAACAACGCCGCCAGCAGGAACAGCAGAAACGCCGGCGCGAAGCCGACGAAGACCCTGACGCGCACTTGGCGATTCCCGGCGATCTGCTTAATGCCGACAACACCGTGCCGGTGGTGCCGTTGATCGAAGACGCGCCGCGCCAGGGCCTGTGGGTGGACGTCGAGGTTTAATCGCGCAACTCGCGCAATGCGCCGATCAGCCGCTCAATGTCCTGCTCGGTGTTGAGTGGGCTGACGGAAATCCGCGCAATGCTCATAAGATCCCGCGCCCGCATATCCAGCGGCGTATAGGCCACGCCATTGGCACCGATGTTAATGCGTTTCAACCCCAAACGCCGTTTGAGTTCGAAGGCATCCCAGCCGGCGAGGTTGAACGCGATCAGTCCTGAATGATGAGTGCCCAAGTCGTGCAGGGAAACTCCTGGAATCTGACGCAACGCTTCACGGATTCGCTCACTGAGCCGCAAGACCCTTTCCCACGTCCGCTCCACGCCCAGTCGATTGACCTCCTGCAAGGCATTGCCCAAACCGGCCAGTAAGGCGTAGGACACTTCGCTGGTTTCAAAGCGCCGGGCGTCGTTACGCAGGTCGAAACCTTCGGCGCTCCATGGCGCCGAAAACACGTCGCGCTGGGCGGGATTCAGGCGCTGGAGAAACGTCGGCCGCACATACAACAACGCTGTACCGCGTGGCCCGCGCAAGTGTTTGCGCCCAGCCGATTTGAGTACGTCGCAGTGCAGGGCCTGCACATCCACCGGCAGTTGGCCGACGGCTTGGCCGGCGTCAATAAAGTAGGGGATGGCGTGACGCCTGGCCACGGCACCGATCGCCTCGGCAGGATTGATCAGGCCGCCGTTGGCGGGCAACCAGGTCAGGTCGATCAGCTTGACGTTGGCATCGATCATCGACGCCAGCGCACTCGGGCAGACCGCGCCGGTTTCATCGCAGGGAATCACCTCTATCTGTGCACCGGCTTGCACCGCCAGTTGCATGCTCGCCAGGTTGGCGCCCCATTCGTGACGACCGACCAGAATCCGCTCGCCCGGCTGCCAAGGGCCCAGCGCCTGGAACGCCATGCTCCAAGCCGCAGAGCCGCTGCTGGCAAAGGCGATTGAGGAGGTGGGCGCATTGAGCAGTTGCCCGGCCGCACGCCGGGCTTTTTCCGCCAGGATGGCGCCATGCTCGCCGGCCTCCATCGGGCCGTCGCGGGCTTCGCGTTGCAACTGGTCGATGATCGCGTCAAGGCTGGCCTGGCTGGGCAGCGAGGCGCCGGCGTGGTTGAAGTGCACGATGCCCGACTGACAGCCGGGGGTGTTGTCGCGCAGTTGCTGGACGTCGAGCGGGCTCACGGCTGCAACTCGACAATCGCATCAACCTCCACTGCTACACCGGCCGGCAGGCTGCAAACACCGACGGCGGTGCGCACATGCCGACCTTTGTCACCCAAGGCATTGACTACTAGGTTTGATGCGCCGTTGGCAACCCCGCTCTGGCGCTGGAAGTCGCCGCTGCTGGCGATGAACACGCCCAGGCGCAGAATACGCACCACGCGCGATAGATCATCGCCGACTGCAGCGCTTAATTGCCCGAGCAGGCCCAACGCCGCCAGCTCTGCAGCCTGGGCACCGTCGTCATCACTGAGGGTTTCGCCTACGCGGCCGATGTAGGCGGGCTTGCCATCAATCATGGGAATTTGCCCGGAGATAAACAGCTGGTTCTGGCTGATCACATGATTGATGTAGTTGGCCGCCGGCTGGCTGGGCGTCGGCAGCGTCAGGCCAAGGGCTTGCACGCGTTGGCGGATGGAGTCGCTCATGTTGAATCACTCTTGAGTGAAGAAGGCTTCAGCATGTTGGCTGCGGCGCTGCGCGACAAACTGATAGATCTCACCTGACGTATCGAAATAACTCACGCATCGGTGCAGGTGGCCTTCAACCACTGGCTAAAGCAGTCTGCCGCTTCGCTGGCGCGGCCGTGAGGGGCGATCAGCCAGTAACCGATTTCGCTGTGATAGGGCGGCCAGTCGAAGGCTTCCACCAAGCTGCCATCCTGCAATTTGCGCTCGATCAAACGGTGCCGGCCCATGGCGATGCCCTGGCCGGCCACGGCGGCTTCGACCACGATGTTGTAGTCGTGCAGCATCACGCGGGGATGGCGCTCGAGATCGACTTGATAGTGCGCGGACCAATCTGTCCATTCGAAAGGGCGGTGCGAGGTGGCCATCAGTAATGGGCCGTTGGGCCGTTGGCTGGCCTTGAAAGCCGGGCTGCACACGGGCGAGATCACTTCAGGCATCAGCCGCGTGGCCTGCACATCAGGCCAATCGCCCTTGCCATAGCGAATAGCCAGGTCAACCTCGGCAGCGGCGACGTTGGCCAACTGAATCGCCGGCAGCAATTCCACCCGGATGTGCGGGTAACGGTTGAGAAAGCCGGCCAGGCGCGGCGCCAGCCACAGGGTGGCGAAGGATGCCAGCAGGCCGACCCGAAGCACGGTGGTACTGGGCGTTGCTTTCTGGGCGCGCGTGGCGGCGGCGATTGCGTCAAGGGCGGGGCGGATTTCGGCGTAGTAACGTTGGCCATCGGCGGTCAGATCGATCGCTCGGGTGCGTCGGATAAACAGCGGTTTGCCCAGGTGCTGTTCGAGCTTTTGCACCTGGTGGCTGAGGGCGCTCTGGGTGACCGACAACTCGTTCGCCGCCTTGATAAAACTCAAGTGCCGCGCCACGGCTTCGAAAGCGCGCAGGGCCAGCAATGGCGGAAGGTCATGGTGCAGTGCCAACTGAATGCGCCTACAGATCATTGGGGAATGTGGATTTTGAGCAATGTCCTACCTTTTGTCGCCCTCTGATTCTACTGTCGTAGCTTGGCGACATTTCTTACATCCCCCTTGGGCATTAGTGCGCAAAGCTCTGCGTCGTTTTTTGACACGGTAGAGCGATGAAAAACCAAATGAAGGCAAGTGTGATCGGGTTGGGCATTGCTGTCGGCCTTTGCGGCGCCGCAGCAGCGAGTGAGTCACCGCTGGTCGGGGCTTGGAAGCTGGTCGGCTATCAGGTTGAGTCCCAGGATACCCGCAAGAAAATTCCTGCGATGGGCGGCAGTCCTTCCGGGCGGGTTATTTTTACCGCGGATCATCGGGTGGCGTTCGTGTTGACCGGTGAGGGACGGCAGGCGGGCTCTACGGACGCGGAAAAATCAGCGCTGTTGAGTACCCTGATTGCCTACACCGGTATTGAACGGGTCGAGGGGAACCAATGGTGCACGCAAGTCGATGCTGCCTGGAACCCAGAGTGGGTCGGCACTGTGCAGTGCCGCGACTTTCACATCGAGGGTGACACGCTTGAAGTGCTGACACCTTGGCGGCAAATGCCGAACTGGCCGGGGACCACTCGCTCGATCATTACGTTTGAGCGCGATCAATAAGCCAATGCGTGTGCGGCGTGGGGAATTTCACCCCGGCATTTGCCGTCTGGTGGGGGAGGCCGCATTATTGAGCCATTCCCGCCACGACGTAAGCCAAGCCATGAGTGATGACGACAAGCTGATCGACCTGAATGCCGAACGTGCCAAGCGTGTGCATGACCTGAATGACAAGCGCCTGAATGAAGTGCGCCAGGCGTTTGAACAAGCCATGCCACTGGGCAACGTTAAGAAAAAGCCGAAGAAAAAACCCAAAAAACGTTGAAACAGCCTGCATCTTTTGATGCAGGTCAGTTATTGCCCTTCTTTACGGCTCGTTGCGGGCGACATTGATCCTCGTCAATTTTCCAATCCGCCTTCTCCTTTAACTTAGCCCTATCGCAACAGGGCACGAGCAGGAGGCCGGTCATGTTTTTCGATAATGTGGTGTTTGCCGGGGTGCTGACTGTCAGCCTCATGGTGCTGTTTTTTGTAGGGTTTGGGATTTTTATCTGGAAGGACGCTAATAAGCGTAAAGAACCGTAAGTTCTTCTGGGTTACATGAGCACGCAAGGCATTTTGGGCGACTTCGGTCGCCCTTTTTTTTGGCTGCGGTTTAGTGTGGATTGATCGTTGCGACGCGCTCATTCCCACGCAGAGCGTGGGAGCGATCAATAAAAAAGGCGCAACCCCCAAAGAGGTTGCGCCTTCTTTCTCAGCCGCAGACTATCAGTTGCCCAGCGCCTTGGACGCCAGCCAGAACAACCCGGCCGACAGGCCCACAGTTGCCGGCAAGGTCAACACCCAAGCCATCAGAATGGTTTTCACCGTGCCGCCTTGCAGGCCGCTTTTGTTGGCAACCATGGTCCCGGCGACACCCGAAGACAACACGTGAGTCGTGGAAACCGGCAGGCTGAAGATGTTGGCCAAGCCAATCATGCTCGCCGTGGTGATCTGCGCCGACATGCCCTGAGCATAGGTCATGCCCTGCTTGCCGATCTTCTCACCGATGGTCAATACCACACGTTTCCAACCCACCATGGTGCCCAGGCCCAAGGCCAGTGCGACTGCGAGGATCACCCAAAACGGTGCGTATTCGGTGGTGGCAGTCAGGTCTTTACGCAGCTTGTCCAGATCGGACTTCTCACGCGCATCCAGGCCCGGCAGCTTGCCGACTTTCTTCGCGGTATCGTCCAGGCACAGCAAGTAGCGGCGCACTTCAATACGGTGCTCGGAGGTCAGCGAATGGTAGTCGGAGACGCCTTTTAATGTACCCAGCAACGCGTTGATGGTCGGCTCGGTCTGCTGCGGGTTGCACTGGAACTTGCCCGGCAGGTCGTCCTTCACGCTCTTGCCCAGCGCCAGGAACTCACCGAGGGTCTCGTGGTTGCGCTGGTAGAACTGGTTCAAGTGCAGGGTGGCGTCACGGGTGCGCTCGATCTGGTAGGTGGTGCTGCCCAGGTCGAGCACGAACTGCGCTGGCACGATACCGATCAACACCAGCATGATCAGGCCGATGCCTTTCTGGCCATCGTTGGAACCGTGCACGAAACTCACGGCCATGGCGGAAATTACCAGGACCAGACGGTTCCAGAAGGGCGGGTGCTTCTTGTCGTCGAGCTTGCGGCGCTGGTCCGGGGTTTTGTGCATCTTCGACAGCGGGCGCCACCATTTCAGGCCGAGCAGCACGAGGGCTGCGACCAGGAAACCGGCCATCGGCGAGAACACCAGGGACGCACCGATATCGATCGCTTTCTGCCAGTTCACACCGTCAGCCAGCGGGATATCGTTGATCAGTGCATTGGCCAGGCCCACGCCGAGGATCGAGCCGATCAGGGTGTGGGAGCTGGAGGCCGGGATACCGAAGTACCAGGTGCCCAGGTTCCAGGTGATCGCCGCGGCCAATAAAGAGAAGACCATCGCCAAGCCATGGCCGGTGTTCACATTGATCAGCAACTCCACCGGCAGCAAATGCACGATGGCGTAGGCGACACCCACACCGCCGAGCAACACGCCGAGGAAGTTGAACACCCCGGAGAAGAACACGGCCAGGTGCGGCGGCATGGCTTTGGTATAGATGACTGTGGCCACCGCGTTAGCGGTGTCATGAAAGCCATTGATGAACTCGAAGGCGAGGACAAAGGCGAGGGCGAGCAACAGGCTCACGAGAACCCAAGCATCCAGTCCGCTGAATAAATCGATCATGAAGGTTTTCTGACCCGGTCGTAAGGGGGCGCGATTATGCCAGAAAACCTCAGTAATCGATGCATTAGCTGCTCATCGGTAACAATCTTCACTGAAAAATCATCGGGCACAGGCACGCATCCCAGGGTTTTCGGGGCTTTGGCAAGTCTTTGATTTATAAAGCGCGGGATCGAAAAGGCGGGTTTTTTTGACCGAAATGCCACGTTTGAAACATTTGTACGAAATTTCGCTTAGGGCTTTAGGGGGCTGACGAAAATCAGGTTGCCCACCACTGGCAATGCGCCAGCGGTGGTGGCAAAACCGGGAAGCTCAACTCAAAGCGCTTATGGCTCTTCGGTTTTGAGTTCCTGTTCAATCTTTTGGATTTCCTGGGCAAATGCCTGATCAAGCAAACTGGCGCGCTTGCGCCATGGTTTGCGCTCGGGCTCAGGCTGGGCGGCGTAGGTGGTGACTTCCCCGCCGTAAACGTCCTTGTAACGTTGCTCCTGGCGCTCAAGTTCCGCGCGCAGTTCGTCTTTCGTCACAGTGTTACCTAATTAAGTTGAGTTTATTGATTGTGCAGCGTCGTGCCTGAAAGTCGTCCCCAGGTTATTTCAAATTGAACAGTGCAACCGTTCAAGTTTGAAAGAGGGCCAAAGGGCAAATCTTTTAAGCGACTACTTGTGACCGGCGATGCACACAGCCCGCAACGCCTGGCGAGCTCCAATCCCGATATAGATAACGGGCTGACCTCTGCACAACCTGCATTATAGCGGCGTATTTGAATAACACTATCACCATAAAGTTAAAAAGCGTCAACGCGGTATGAGCGCTTTGTTACATACACGCGTCAGTCTGTGTGAAAACCATCGTCATAAAGACTGCACTTTTTTAGAGGAAAAAATGCGCGCACACATTTTAGGGATCGATCAGGCAAACCTGAAACTTCAGTGATGGGTATTCGCCACTACCCGAGAAATTGCGATTATCGAATGATCGTCCGATAATCGCCCAATGTTGCAGGCCCTGCCTTGTGCATCACGGCCGGCGCGGCTTGTAATAGCGGCCAACCCTCCCAGCGGTTGAAAATAAGAGAAAGGACCCTGAAATGAACGATCAATTGCGCAACTCCTTCGCGTCAGTGGCGCCGCCGATCGTGGCTTCACCGGCCAAGCGCATCCAGGCGTTTACCGGTGACCCGGACTTCATGACTTCTCTGGCCCGTGGCCTGGCCGTGGTGCAGGCGTTCCAGGAACGCAAGCGTCACCTGACCATTGCCCAAATCAGCCATCGCACCGAAATCCCCCGCGCTGCCGTGCGACGTTGCCTGCACACCTTGATCAAGCTTGGCTACGCCACCACTGATGGGCGTACCTATTCGCTATTGCCCAAAGTCTTGACCCTGGGCCATGCCTATTTATCTTCCACGCCTTTGGCGGTCTCGGCCCAACCGTACCTGGACCGCATGAGCGAGCAACTGCACGAAGCCTGCAACATGGCGACCCTGGAAGGCGACGACATTCTCTACATCGCGCGTTCCGCCACCACCCAGCGCCTGATTTCGGTGGACTTGTCGGTAGGCGGGCGCTTGCCGGCGTATTGCACCTCCATGGGCCGCATCCTGCTCGCGGCGCTCGACGACGCCTCGCTCAAGGACTACCTCGACCACGCCGACCTGCAGACCAAGACCAGCCGCACCCTGACCACACCCGAAGCCTTGTTCGAATGCCTGCAACAAGTGCGTCAGCAAGGTTGGTGCATCGTCGATCAGGAGTTGGAGCAGGGCCTGCGTTCCATTGCCGTGCCGGTGTATGACGCGTCCGGCCAAGTGTTGGCGGCGCTCAACGTCAGCACTCACGCGGGCCGGGTCAGCCGCAGTGAGCTTGAGCAACGATTTTTGCCCAGCATGCTCAGCGCCAGTTGCGAGTTGAGTACGCAGTTGTTTGCCTAAGGTGTTCGGTGACCGCACAGATCCCGGCCTGATCGATTGACGATGTTTCCTGCGGCTTATTAATGTGCGGCAGCGCTCTGAGCGCCGCCCCAATAATAATGACGGCCCCAAGCCGTTCGCCCGCCCATCGGTGTGGAAATAACAATAATGAATCAGCCCTCTGTCGGTACTAACCTGGACGTGCAGTCCTTTATCAACGCCCAGCCGCTGTCACGCTATCAGTGGCGCGTGGTGATCCTGTGTTTCCTTATCGTCTTTCTCGACGGCCTCGACACCGCCGCCATGGGCTTTATCGCGCCCGCGCTGTCCCAGGATTGGGGCATCGACCGCGCCAGCCTCGGCCCGGTGATGAGCGCCGCGTTGATCGGCATGGTGTTCGGCGCACTGGGTTCAGGCCCGCTGGCCGACCGCTTCGGGCGCAAAGTGGTGTTGGTGAGTGCGGTACTGGTGTTTGGTGCGTTCAGCCTGGCCTCGGCCTACAGCACGAATATCGACCAGTTGCTGGTATTGCGCTTCCTCACTGGGCTGGGTTTGGGCGCAGGGATGCCAAACGCCACCACGCTGCTCTCCGAATACACCCCCGAGCGTCATAAGTCGCTGCTGGTGACCAGCATGTTCTGCGGCTTCAACCTCGGCATGGCCGGCGGCGGGTTTATCTCGGCCAAACTGATTCCGGCGTTCGGCTGGCACAGCCTGCTGATGATCGGCGGCATCCTGCCGTTGATCCTGGCCGTGGTGCTGCTGGTGTGGCTGCCGGAGTCCGCGCGCTACCTGGTGGTGCGCAATCGCGGCAGCGACAAAGTGCGCAAGACCTTGTCGCCCATCGAGCCCAACCTCGTCGCCCAAGCCACCCATTTCAGCGTGCCTGAGCAAAAAACCGTCAAGGCGCGCAACGTGTTCGCGGTGATCTTCTCCGGCACCTACAGCGCTGGCACCTTGTTGCTGTGGCTCACCTACTTCATGGGGCTGGTGATTGTGTACTTGCTGACCAGTTGGCTGCCGACCCTGATGCGCGACAGCGGTGCCAGCATGGAACAGGCGGCGTTTATCGGTGCATTGTTCCAGTTTGGCGGGGTGCTGAGTGCGGTCGGTGTAGGCTGGGCGATGGACCGGTTCAACCCTCACAAAGTCATCGGCATTTTCTACCTGTTGGCCGGAGTGTTTGCCTACGCGGTGGGGCAAAGCCTGGGCAATATCACGTTACTTGCGACCTTGGTGCTGGTCGCCGGCATGTGCGTCAACGGCGCGCAATCAGCAATGCCGTCTTTGGCCGCACGCTTCTACCCGACCCAGGGCCGCGCGACCGGCGTGTCGTGGATGCTGGGCATCGGCCGCTTCGGCGCGATCCTTGGTGCATGGATGGGCGCGACGTTGCTGGGCTTGGGCTGGAATTTCGAACAGGTACTGACGGCGCTGGTGATTCCGGCTGCATTGGCCACGGCTGCGGTGGTGATCAAGGGCATGGTCAGCCATGCGGATGCGACCTGAGGTCTGGCGCGATTTTATGGCGGCCAGCGACCACAGTGACCGAGGCCCGTTGCGTTTGCGTGTTTCGCACAGAAGATTAGCTAGGCAACAATCTGTTCGATAATCGAACACTGAGTCGATTATCGGATTGTTCGACTCATTGGCCCGACTTAATCTTCAAGCACTTCGGCGCCACCTCAGCGCCTTTTTCGATCAACACTGGGAGCCCAACCCATGGCTGAAATTCTTGCGCTGCGTGACGCGGTGAAGCAATTCGTGAACGACGGCGACACCGTCGCACTGGAAGGCTTCACCCATCTGATTCCTACGGCAGCGGGTCATGAAATCATTCGTCAGGGCAAGAAAGACTTGACGCTGGTGCGTATGACGCCCGACCTGATCTACGACCAGTTGATCGGTGCCGGCTGCGCGCGCAAGTTGATTTTCTCCTGGGGCGGCAACCCCGGCGTGGGCTCCTTGCATCGCCTGCGTGATGCGGTGGAAAAACACTGGCCGCAATCGTTGGAGATCGAAGAGCACAGCCACGCCGACTTGGCCAATGCCTACGTCGCCGGTGCTTCCGGCCTGCCGTTTGCCGTACTGCGTGCCTACGCCGGTTCCGACCTGCCCAAGGTCAACCCGCTGATCAAGACTGTGACCTGCCCGTTCACCGGCGAAGTGCTGGCGGCGGTGCCGTCGGTGCGCCCGGACGTCACCGTGATCCATGCACAGAAGGCTGACCGCAAGGGCAACGTGTTGCTCTGGGGCATTCTCGGTGTGCAGAAGGAAGCGGCATTGGCGGCTAAGCGCTGCATCGTCACTGTCGAAGAAATCGTTGACGACCTGAATGCGCCGATGAACAGCTGCGTGCTACCGACCTGGGCGCTGACGGCGGTGTGCCATGTACCCGGTGGTGCACACCCGTCCTACGCTCACGGCTACAACGAGCGTGATAACCGCTTCTACCAAGCGTGGGACCCGATCGCCCGCGATCGTGGGACCTTCACCGCCTGGATCGACGAATACATCCACGGCACCGTCGATTTCAGTGAATTCCAGGCCAAGCTGGCCGCCGCGCAGGAGGCCAAGTAATGGCTTACTCGACCAATGAAATGATGACCGTCGCCGCCGCGCGCCGCCTCAAGAACGGCTCGGTGTGCTTCGTCGGCATCGGCTTGCCCTCCAAGGCCGCCAACCTGGCGCGCCTGACCTCGTCGCCCGATGTGGTGCTGATCTACGAGTCCGGCCCGATTGGCGCCAAGCCCAACGTACTGCCGCTGTCCATCGGCGACGGCGAGCTGGCGGAAACCGCTGACACTGTGGTGCCGACCGGCGAGATCTTTCGCTACTGGCTGCAAGGCGGGCGCATCGACGTCGGCTTTCTCGGCGCCGCCCAGGTCGACCGGTTCGGCAATATCAACACCACTGTGGTCGGCGATTACCACCAGCCCAAAGTGCGCCTGCCGGGTGCCGGTGGCGCGCCGGAGATTGCCGGCTCGGCCAAGAGCGTGCTGATCATCCTCAAGCAGTCGGCGCGTTCGTTTGTCGACAAGCTGGACTTCATCACCTCGGTCGGCCACGGCGAAGGCGGCGACTCACGTAAACGCCTGGGCCTGCCGGGCGCGGGCCCCGTAGGGATTATTACCGACCTGTGCATTATGGAGCCGGAGGAGGGCAGCCATGAATTCGTGGTCACCGCGCTGCACCCGGGCGTGACGCGCGAGCAAGTGGTCGCGGCCACTGGTTGGGCGATTCGGTTTGCAGACCACGTAAGCATCACCGATGAACCGACTGAAACCGAACTGACGGCCCTGCGTGATCTCGAAGCTCGCACCGCTGCCGCCCATGGCCAAGCGCCAGGAGCCGCCTGATGCGTGACGTATTTATCTGCGATGCCATCCGCACGCCCATCGGCCGGTTTGGCGGTGGCCTGTCCACGGTGCGCGCCGATGACTTGGCGGCCTTGCCGATCAAGGCGCTGATCGCACGTAACCCGTCGGTGGACTGGAGCGCCGTCGACGAAGTATTCCTCGGCTGTGCCAACCAGGCCGGCGAGGACAACCGCAACGTCGCGCGCATGGCGCTGTTGCTGGCGGGCCTGCCGGAGAGCATTCCCGGCGTCACCCTCAACCGTTTGTGCGCCTCGGGCATGGACGCCATCGGCACGGCTTTTCGCGCCATCGCCAGCGGCGAGATGGCGCTGGCGATTGCCGGCGGCGTCGAGTCGATGTCCCGTGCGCCGTTCGTGATGGGCAAGGCCGACGCAGCGTTTTCACGCAACATGAAACTGGAAGACACCACCATCGGCTGGCGTTTTATCAACCCGTTGATGAAGGCCCAGTACGGCGTGGATGCGATGCCACAGACCGCCGATAATGTCGCCGACGACTACAACGTGTCCCGTGCCGACCAGGACGCTTTTGCGCTGCGCAGCCAGCAACGTGCTGCCGCCGCGCAAGCCGCCGGTTTTTTCGCTGAGGAAATCGTGCCGGTGCGCGTCGTGCATAAAAAAGGCGAAACCGTGGTCGATCAGGATGAGCATCCGCGGGCCGACAGCAGCCTGGAAGCGCTGGCCAAACTCAAGCCAGTGAATGGCCCCGACAAGACCGTCACCGCCGGCAACGCCTCGGGCGTGAATGACGGTGCGGCGGCGCTGATTCTGGCGTCCGCCGACGCGGTAAAAAAACATGGCCTGACCGCCCGCGCCCGAGTGCTAGGTATGGCCAGCGCCGGGGTCGCGCCGCGTGTGATGGGCATCGGCCCGGTGCCGGCGGTGCGCAAACTGGTGGAGCGCCTCGGTCTGGCGGTCACCGACTTTGACGTGATTGAGCTCAACGAAGCTTTCGCCAGCCAAGGCCTGGCGGTGCTGCGTGAGTTGGGCATCGCCGACGACGCGCCCCAGGTGAACCCGAACGGCGGCGCCATCGCCCTCGGCCATCCGCTGGGCATGAGCGGCGCGCGGTTGGTGTTGACGGCCTTGCACCAGTTGGAAAAAACCGCTGGCCGCAAAGGCTTGGCGACCATGTGTGTGGGTGTCGGCCAAGGCTTGGCCCTGGCGATTGAACGCATCTAATAAGAGAGGATTGCTCCATGAGTGACAAGCCCGGATACCGGCGCCCGCAAGCGGGTACTCAACCTGATTACCTGCACCCGGCCTATCAGTCGACGAACCTGCGTTCGCCGTCCCAGCCGTTGGTGTTTCTGCCGCATTCCTTGTCGGAAATCACCGGCCCGACTATCGGCGCCGAACGGGTTAACGAGAAGGACAATGACCTCACCGCCCAACATGAGGGCGAGCCGCAAGGCGAGCGCATCATCATTCACGGCCGTGTGCTGGATGAGAATGGCCTGCCGGTGCCGGGCATTCTGGTGGAGATCTGGCAGGCCAACGCTGCCGGCCGCTACAACCACAAGCGCGACCTGCATGACGCGCCGCTGGACCCGAACTTCACCGGCACCGGGCGCACCGTCACCGACGCCGATGGCTGGTACCAGTTCCAGACCATCAAGCCCGGCGCCTACCCATGGGGCAACCACCCCAACGCGTGGCGCCCGGCGCATATTCACTTTTCGCTGTTTGGCCCGAGCGTGCTGACGCGCCTGGTCACGCAGATGTACTTCCCCGGCGACCCGCTGTTGGAATACGACCCGATCTACAACTGCGTGCCGGACACCTCGGCCAAGCAGCGCCTGATCGCCCGCTTCGACCTGGAAAAAACCATTCCTTCCTATGCCCTCGGCTACCGCTGGGACATCGTCCTGCGCGGCCGCGACGCTACGCCGATGGAGAAATGAGATGACACTCTATGCGACCACGTCCCACACCGTTGGGCCGTATTACCACATCGGCCTGACTTGGCTGAACCGCGAAGACCTCACCGTGTCGGCTACCCTCGGCGAGCGCGTGGCGATCAGCGGGCAAGTGGTGGACGGCAACGGTGATGTCGTCAACGACGCCATGCTTGAAGTCTGGCAGGCCAATGCCGCCGGCAAATACGACCACCCGGAAGATGAACAGGACAAAGCCGTCGACCCCAACTTCGAGGGCTTTGGCCGGGTGCCGGTGGATGCCGAAGGACGTTTTCGCTTTACCACCATCAAGCCGGGCAGCGTGCCGGGGCTGGCGGGCACCACCCAGGCGCCGCACCTGGTGGTGCTGGTGTTTGCACGCGGGTTGGTGAAGCACTTGCTGACGCGGATTTATTTTGACGGTGAGGCGTTGAATGGGGATGACCCGTTGCTGGCGTGTGTGCCAACTGAACGGCGCAGCACCTTGATTGCCAAGAAGGATGCGGACGGGGTGTTCCAGTGGAATGTGATTTTGCAGGGCACCGATAAGGAAACGGTGTTCTTCGACTATTGAGTTGGCTTGAGATCTGATCGTTCCCACGCGGAGCGTGGGAACGATCATCAATTATCGAAAAGTCTGCTTGCGGAACGTGATTGTTGCAAAGTATGTCTAGGCTATAACCGTTCCCACTGAGTGAAAAAACATGACAACAAAAACGATTCACTACACCGGAGAAGAACGCAGCAAACGGATTTTTGCAATTGTCGGCGCATCCTCCGGCAACCTCGTCGAATGGTTCGACTTCTATGTCTATGCCTTCTGCGCGATCTATTTTGCCCCGGCGTTTTTTCCGTCGGATGACCCCACGGTCCAACTGCTGAACACCGCCGGCGTATTCGCCGCCGGGTTCCTGATGCGTCCTATCGGCGGCTGGCTATTTGGCCGGGTGGCCGACAAGCACGGGCGCAAGAGCTCGATGATGATCTCGGTGCTGATGATGTGCGCCGGTTCCTTGGTCATCGCCTTTTTGCCCACTTACAAAGACATCGGCGCCTGGGCCCCGGCCTTGCTGCTGGTGGCGCGTTTGTTCCAAGGGTTGTCGGTGGGCGGCGAATACGGCACCACCGCCACCTACATGAGTGAAATCGCGCTCAAGGGCCAGCGTGGCTTCTTCGCTTCGTTCCAGTATGTGACCCTGATCGGCGGGCAACTGCTGGCGGTACTGGTCGTCGTGATCCTGCAACAGATCCTCAGTGAAGACGAACTGCGTGCCTGGGGCTGGCGGATTCCGTTTGTGATCGGCGCCATCGCGGCGGTGATCTCTCTGCTGCTGCGTCGCACGTTGAAAGAAACCTCCAGCAAGGAAATGCGCGAGGACAAGGACGCGGGCAGCATCGTCGCGTTGTTACGCGACCACGGTAAAGCATTCGTTACGGTACTGGGTTACACCGCCGGTGGCTCGCTGATTTTCTATACGTTCACCACGTACATGCAGAAGTATTTGGTCAACACCGTCGGCATGCACGCCAAGACGTCGAGCTACATCATGACTAGCGCGCTGTTCCTCTACATGTGCATGCAGCCGTTGTTCGGCATGTTGGCGGACAAGATCGGCCGGCGTAATTCGATGCTGTGGTTTGCCGGCCTTGGCACACTGTTCACAGTGCCGATCCTGTTGACGTTAAAAACCATCAGCAGCCCGTTCCTGGCCTTCGTGCTGATCACCCTGGCCTTGGCGATTGTCAGTTTCTACACCTCCATCAGCGGCCTGGTCAAAGCGGAAATGTTCCCGCCTCAGGTGCGTGCACTGGGCGTGGGCCTGGCCTATGCGGTGGCGAATGCGGTGTTCGGCGGTTCGGCGGAAGTCGTCGCGCTGAGCCTTAAATCCATCGGCATGGAAAACGCCTTCTATTGGTACGTCACCGTAATGATGGCGGTGGCCTTCCTGTTCAGCTTGCGCCTGCCGAAAGAGGCGGCGTACTTGCATCACGATCTGTAAGGGATGAGTTATGACACTGCGCACGAGCAACCAACTGTTCGACGCTTACTTCACCGCTGACAGCATGGCCGAGGTGTTCTGCGACAGGGGACGTTTGCAGGGCATGCTGGATTTTGAAGCGGGGCTGGCCCGGGCCGAGGCCCAGGTCGGGTTGATTCCCCAGGCCGCCGTCGCACCGATTGCCCAGGCGTGCCTGGCGTCTTTGTACGACGTGGATGCGCTTGGCGTGGCGATTGCCACGGCGGGCAATTCGGCGATTCCGCTGGTGAAGGCGCTGGGCAAGTTGATCGCCAGCGAAGACGCCGGTGCCGAACGTTATGTGCACCTGGGTGCAACCAGCCAGGACGTGATGGACACCGGCCTGGTGCTGCAACTGCGCAGCGCCTTGGCGTTGATCGAAGCGGACTTGGCGCAGTTGGGCGAGATTCTCGCCGTGCAGGCGCAACGCTATGCGCGCGTGCCGTTGGCCGGACGTACCTGGTTGCAGCACGCGACACCGGTGACCCTGGGAATGAAAATCGCCGGTTGGTTGGGCGCGGTGACGCGCAGTCGCCAGCGCCTTGGCGAGTTGAAGCCGCGCTTGCTGGTGCTGCAATTCGGCGGCGCGTCCGGCACCCTGGCGGCGCTCGGCGAACACGCCATGCCGGTGGCCGAAGCATTGGCCGCGGAGTTGCAACTGAGTGTGCCCGAGCAGCCTTGGCACACCCACCGCGACCGGCTGGTGGAGTTCGCCAGCGTGCTCGGCCTGATTGCCGGCAGCCTGGGCAAAGTGGGGCGTGATATCAGCCTGCTGATGCAGACTGAAGCGGCGGAGGTGTTCGAGCCGTCGGCGCCAGGCAAGGGCGGTTCGTCGACCATGCCGCACAAGCGTAACCCGGTGGGCGCCGCCGTGCTGATCAGCGCGGCCACCCGCGTGCCAGGATTGGTGGCGACGATGTACAGCGCCATGCCCCAGGAGCACGAACGCAGCCTGGGCCTGTGGCACGCTGAATGGGAAACCTTGCCGGACATTTGCCGGTTGGTGTCCGGCGCCTTGAAGCACGCGTTGCTGATGAGTGAGGGACTGGAAGTTGACCCTGAACGCATGGCGCGCAATCTCGATCTGACCCAAGGCCTGGTGCTGGCCGAAGCCGTCAGCATTGTGCTTGCCCAACGTCTGGGCCGCGAAACAGCGCACCATCTGCTGGAGCAATGTTGCAAGCGCGCCGTCGCCGAGGGGCGACATTTGCGCGCGGTACTCGCGGACGAAGCGCAAGTCACCGCTGAACTGTCAGCGACTGAACTTGACCGTCTGCTTGACCCGGCCCACTACCTGGGCCAGGCACACACGTGGGTCACCCGCGCGGTGGCCGACCATTTTGCATTGACCGCGTAAGGAGACCGCTGTGGCTTTTGTACAACTCGCCGAGGGCGAATTGCGTTACCAATTGGACGGGCCGCTCGACGCACCGGTGCTGGTGTTGTCCAATTCCCTGGGGACCGACCTGCATATGTGGGACATCCAGATGCCGGCCTTTACCGCGCATTTTCGCGTGTTGCGTTTCGATACCCGTGGCCATGGCCAATCCTTGGTCACCGAGGGACCGTACAGCATTGAGCAGCTTGGCCGCGACGTGATCGCGCTGCTGGATGCACTGGATATCCAGCGCGCGCATTTTTGCGGGCTGTCCATGGGCGGCTTGATCGGCCAATGGTTGGGCATTCACGCGGGTGACCGTGTGCAGCGGCTGGTGGTGTGCAACACCGCGGCCAAGATCGGCACGCTTGAGGTGTGGAACCCACGTATCGAGACGGTCCTGCGCGATGGCCCGGCCGCGATGGTGGCGTTGCGCGATGCGTCGATTGCGCGCTGGTTCACCGCCGATTTCGCCGCCGCCAACCCGCACCAGACCAAGCAGATTACCGACATGCTCGCAGCGACTAGTCCTGAAGGTTACGCGGCCAACTGCGCCGCGGTGCGTGATGCGGATTTCCGTCAGCAATTGGCATTGATCAAAGTGCCGACGCTGGTGATTGCAGGCACGGAAGATGCCGTCACGCCGCCCGCCGGTGGACGCTTTATCCAGAACCATGTGCAGGGCGCCGAGTACGCCGAGTTCTATGCGGCGCACCTGTCCAACGTCCAGGCCGGGGCTGAGTTCAGCGACCGTGTATTGGCTTTTTTGCTGGCTGATTAAACCCCTGTGGCGAGCCCGTTGGCCACAACAAGCCCATTCATCACAACAAGTGGGTTCGCCTCGGGTGATCGGGCAGCCATCTCATTGAACCAGGAGCTTTTTGTGGACGAGAAACAACGTTACGCCGACGGCCTGCAAGTGCGCCGCGAAGTGCTGGGCGACGCGCACGTCGACCGCAGCCTCAACGCCTTGACTGAATTCAACTGCGAGTTCCAGGAAATGATCACCCGCCACGCCTGGGGGGATATCTGGACTCGCCCCGGCCTGCCTCGGCATACCCGCAGCCTGATCACCATTGCGATGCTGATCGGCATGAACCGCAGTGAAGAGCTGAAGTTGCACCTGCGCGCTGCCGCCAGCAACGGTGTCACTCGCGCCGAGATCAAGGAAGTGCTGATGCAGAGTGCGATTTACTGCGGCATCCCGGCAGCGAATGCAACGTTTCACCTGGCGGAGTCGGTGTGGGATGAGTTGGGTGTGGAGTCTGGCCAAGACTGAATTGAAACACGGTCGCACAGGGGTTGGCGTGTGTCAGTGGGAGTCCGCATCCCATATCCAGCTCCATACACCCGGCAAGTGCACCACTTCATTCACATCCTTCACCGTGCGCGCCAGCGCCGCGCGTTCCAGCGTGGCATGGTCGGTGTAGAACGGCTCGGCCGCGGTTTTCATGCCGTTTATTTGGGCACTGTCCATCAGAATCTGCAGGTACTCCTGCAAATGCCGCGCGGTGTAGCGGTTGATATCGTGGAAGGTCACCACCACCGGTATCACGCCGTCCACCGTCGGTAACTCGCCCAAGGCAATGCGCTCGCGTACCACCGACAGTTGCCGATACAAATTCGCGCGGCGGCGCGGGCTGCCATTGAAACCCCAGATTTTGCCGTCATTGGCACTCAGGTCAGTCAGCAATACATGCATGCCGTGGCGCTGGTAGGCGGCGAAGGTGCGCTTGTCGTAGTTCCAGAAGGGCGGGCGCACCAGTGTAGGTGGCGCACCGGTGATCGAGGCAATATCCGCTGCGCCCTGGCTAAGGGTGCTTTCAAGCTCGGCGTCACTCAGCCAGCGGTGGTTGGTGTGAAACCCCGTGGCCGTATGGAAAGCCAGGACGTGACCGGCTGCGTATTCACGTGCAATGGTCTTGCGCCCCCGAGGGCTGCCGCCTGCGCGGGAGGATTCGGTTTGCAGGAAGAACACCGCTTTGATTCCCGGCATTATCGGGTTCTGCGCAAGATCGGCTATCACCGAACGGCTCGGGTTGTTGTAGCCCGAGGCGCTGGGGCCGTCATCGAACGTCAGCAAGAAGCGAATGGGGGCCTGGGCCTGTAAACGCTGCTCGGTCTGCGGCGTTAGGGCAATGGGCGCGCTTATGCAGCCGCTGAGCAGAATCGACAGAATGACAGTCAGGTATTTCATGGCAGCCTGGGTTCAGAGGTCGTCATCCGTGTCGAGGGGTCCGTGTACCGGGTGAAGGGCGCGTGCACGATACAGCATGATTGCGCCTGTCATCACCGCTAAATACTGCCGCTTGTCTTAAGGGGGGCGGGCTGCTGCGTCAGCCCGCTTTCAGGTGTCAGGCGTAGTGTGTTCGCGGGGCCTTACCCATTTCTTTGTTCAGCGTGTTTTCAGTAAATGGCGCGGGGTTGGTTGTGGTCGCAGAGGTGGAGGGGTCGTTGTCGAAATCGAAGGGCGCCGCTTTGCTCGCCAGGCCGACGGCCTGCAGTTCGTCGTTGGGTGGGCCAGGGCGCTCAGGATGAGCAAGGGTCGGCTCACTCGCGCCGGGCAGGAGTGTGCCATTGGCGCCGTTCCAGGCGTGCGCCATCTCATGGTACAGCTGGACCAGGGGCGAAGTCGGGTCGTCGGTGCCATAGATAGATGACGGGTTATAGAAAATTGTACCTTTGTCCGCCCGCGAACCCGGCAACCCATCCTTGATATAACCGCGTTTGGGGTCATCTGGCCCGTCGCCAAGCTGCCGGGTATCGTCCAGTTTTTGCAGCTCGGTACTCCAGAATAGGTAGGAATTACCGGGGCCATCGGAGGGTACGATGTTGACGGGACCGCCGTTTTGCAGCGCCGCCTTATCCAGCGCCGCCAACATTTTTTGCCCTTGGGGCGATGCGCGCAGTAATTCCAGATCGTTTTCGACCCGCTGAATGAAATCGGGTGGCCCCATGACTCTGAAGGCTTGTCGGCCCGCTTCGTTTGGCATCACACGCGTGATCGTTGAACCTTGGGTGCCCATCACGCGATCGGTTTTTTGTGCGTAGATACGCGCCTTGATGGCGTTGGCCCGAACGATGTTCTGGCCCTTCCCAGTATAAAAAGTGGTGTCGTCATGGCCCACCAATAAGTCATTGCCCAGCCCACCGTTGAGCACTGTATGGCCATTGCCTGCGTAAAGCTGGTCGTCGTCGGCGCCGCCATCCAGGTGGCTGTGTTTACTGGCCGGCCCGCTGCCTGCATACATGCGGTCCTTGCCGCTATTTCCGTACATGACGGCGTGGCCAGTGCCACCCATCATCGTGTCGTCGCCCTCATTGCCTTCTGCATAGCCTATGCCGCTGCCAAGCCGAATATGGTCATTGCCGCGCCCGCCGTAGACGCTGGTGTGGCCGCCGCCTGCCTGGATAAAGTCATCACCGTCCTCGGCTTCGATCTCCACACGCACAGTGACATTGGGGTCGATGGTAATACGGTCGTTACCCGCCCCGGTTTTGATGTGCAGGAAGGTCGGAACATTTGATTGGCCGTCGGGCGTGTTGAAGGCGTAGTAGCGACCGTTCACCTGCGCATACAGTTGGCCGTCAGGACGTTGGCTGATGTGGATCTGGTCGGATTTATCGCCCGTTTCGAGGAGCAGAATATTAGCCAGCGTCTCAGGACGTTCAGGGTTTTTGAGACCTTTGATCAGCACCTGACGGGAACGTAGGTTGCCGTCATCCACCAGTATTTTTGTCGTGGTTTGAGTGGGGGGGGGTTTGGAGGGCGGTGTGAGTTGGTTGCGGTTGACGGTGGGTGGGGATGGCGCCATGAAGTGGCTGTGATGCGACCTTACTGAACTCATGGGGGTTACCTTCCTGTCGGATTTTAGCGTTTTTAGAGTCGGCGTTTGCGACGCCGGCGCAGGTATCCGTCAGTCGAGCGATTAGGGTTGAACGTTCCTACTGCAATTGAGGCAACTTGCTACAAAACAGCCGCGCTCAATCAATGCGCGGCTATCACCTGGGCTGACCTGGGCGCTTATAGCAGGCTGATGGGGTAGCTGACGATCAAGCGGTTTTCATCGAATTCAGTGTTGTTGAAGTCCCGACGCATAGTCGAATTGCGCCAGCGCACGTTCAGATCTCTGAATGTGCCGCTCTGCACCGTGTAGCCCAGTTCGGTCTCGCGGCCCCACTCCTTGCCGTCGGTGAGGGTGGCGGTATGCACGTTACTGCCGCTGATATAGCGGTTCATCAGGGTCAGGCCCGGTATGCCGAGGGCGGCGAAGTTGTAGTCGTGGCGCACTTGACAGGATTTTTCCTGGGCGTTGTCGTAGCTGGCGTTGTAACTGTCGTTGGCCAGCGTACCGCCACTGGTGCCGTTGACGCGCATCCACGCGCTGTTGCCGGTGAGTTTTTGCAGGCCGACATAGAAGGTGTTGCCGCCGTATTTGGCAGAGAACAGCCCGGACCAGGTTTTATTGTCCAGGCTCCCTGCGCGGGCGCTGCCGTCGTCCTTGCCGTAGAAGAACCCGAGGTTGGCGCCCAGGGTCCAGTCGCCTAGGGGCTGGCTGTGAATCAGGTTGACGAACTGCTGGCGGTAGATGTCCTTGAGCTGGGCATTCCACAGGCCGACTTGGGTGTGTTTGTCGTTGAACGCGTATTCGCCGCCTTGGAAGTTGAAGCGGTCGGACGTGAAAGCGGTTTTCCCGGACATCGACATATCCGTCATGCTGCTGTCATCGCGCGGGCTGTTGGCGCGGAACTGGCCGGCGTAGAGGGTCAGGCCGTCGATCTCTTTGGAGGTGATCTGCCCGCCGCGCAGGGTTTGCGGCAAGGACCGGCCATCGTCTGAACGCAAAATCGGCAGCACCGGCATCCACTCGCCAACCTTGACCTCAGTCTTGGAAATCCGCGCTTTGAACGCCACACCCAAGCGCCCGAAGTTATCCGCCGGGCGGCCATCGTGGTCCAGTGGTAACAACTGGGTGCCACCGGTGCCGCGTCCGCCATCGAGCTTTTGCGAGTACAAACCCAGCACATCCAGACCGAAACCCACCGTGCCTTGGGTGAAGCCGGACTTGGCGTCGAGAATGAAACTTTGCGTCCACTCCTGCGCGCCGCCCTGGGCTTTGGTCGGGTTGGTGTAATTGCGGTTGATGAAGAAATTGCGCAAGTTGAGGTTGGCGCTGGCGTCTTCGAGAAAGCCGTGTTCTTCGGCGACGACGGGCAAGGCAAGGCTGGCGACAGCGGTCGCCAGCAACAGCTGGCGCGGGTGCAAAGTGCTCATGGTGTAGGACCTGTTGTTATTGGGGTTATGCAGGTGCCGGCCATGTTGCTTGGCGGTGTGGGCGCGATGAAAGTGGGGGAAGGCGGGTTGTGGGCGATGATCGAACGCAAGTTGACGGGCCGCCGCTGCAACGGCTGGCCCGCCACCGGGCGGCTTACAGTCGAGACTCAATCAAGCGGGTCAAAGGAAAGCCGGGCAGGTACAGCTGGCAGGCGAGCGTCACGACCACCATCACCACTAGGAACACCAGTTGCCATGGGCTCCAGTAACTCCAGTGCAGGCCGCTGATCCACGGCCATTTGGCATTAAAGGATTCGTCGACCTCACCCATGCGCCGGTGGCTGAACAGGTGGATCAGAATCATGCCCAAGTAGGTCAACATGCCCATCAGCCCCAGCACAAAGCCGAACATCCACAGCATCCCTACTTGCGGCACACCGTGGCGCAGCACCAGCCAGTATTGGCGCGGGTTGACGCGTTTGGGCAACACCCGCTCGCTCAGCCACAGGTCCGCAACGCGCAAGCACGAGGTGAATGCCGCCCAGGCCTGGGTGGCGCGTATGGCGACGGTGGCCGGCAGAAAGGTCAGCAGCATGAACATGACGAGTTCGACCGGCACCGGGCTTTTTTTCAGGTGGATGGAGGCCAGGCAGGTGGCGATGGCCAGCCCGCCCCATACCCTGGCCCAGCTTTTTTGGGTGACTGGACGCGGCAGAAACTTGCGCCAGAAAAACACATCGGGCTGGGGCAGGCGTTCAAGCAACGACGGGTAACGCCAGGCGAGTTTTTCCGACAGTTGCTGGCAGGCGTTCCATTGGTCTGCGCCAAACTGGGAAGTCAGTCGATGCTGTTCGGTGGTGGACATCGGCGTCAGCAACAGACGCGCAGCCAAGGTGTCGAGTGCATTGCGTGGCCCGTTCTGGGCTTTTTCCAGCAGGTTGTCGTAGAAACTTTGCTGCTCGCAACGCTCGACCAGCGTGCGCCACATCCACGCGGGCTCTGGGTGCACGCCTTTCTGGTCATCCCAGCCAAAGGTCTGGCACACGCGCTCGAACAACGGCACGCTCCAGGTGCTGTCATGCAGCAGTTGCAGAACGATGCGTTGCCATTGTTGTTGCAGGTCGAACACGCGCAGCCAGGGTTGCTGATTGTAGGCTTTGAGCTGGTTGACGAACTCGCGCTCGGCCTTTTGCTCCAGCTGTTCCTGCAGAGCCTGGCGATAAGCCTGCAGCCGCTCGCCGCTCAGCGTTTCGTGTTGCCAAGGGCTCATCGACACACGTTGCCAAGGGGTCAGCCATTCCAGGTGCTGCACCGCCCAGGCGGCAATGCTGGCGCGCTCACCGGGGGCATCGAAACAGTGGCGCAGCAGGGCTGCCTGGAATGCATCGGCGCAGAGTTGATGCTGGGCCTGTTCCCAGCGCTCGTCGAGGTTGTGAGCGCCCAGCCCGTTGATCAGCGCTTGCGCGCGCGTCTGCTCGGCTGGCGGGTCGAACGGGGCAGGGCTGACGGGGCGCACATCGAAAGATTCCGTGCGTTCATTGCGGTCGGCATGGGCCAGTTCGGCCACTGGCGCCTCGATCACGTGGGCGTCTTCGTCGTCGTTCTCGGCCCGCCAGCGCGCGCTATTCAGCGCCTGTTCATAAGCCTCGCGCAGGCGCTGGAAACCCTCGGCGTCATCGTCCGGGCGGCAGCTTTTCAGCAGCCGCGCGTAGGTTCGCTTGATGGTGCGCTCGTCGGCATCGTCTGCCAGTTGCAACACTGTCCAACAGTCCATGTCGTTATCTCTCAGCGCCAGAACCCGTTGTCGAGTTGCTCTAGTTGACGGGTGAGTTCGCTGCGGGCCTCACGGATGCGGCGTTCGTCCTGGGTGTCGAGCACTTGCTGGAACTGCGCGGCCCAGTGCCCGAGTTGCTCGCGCAGCTCGCCGAGGCTTTCCTGGTAGAGCCGTTCGAGGCGGGCGGTCAGCACGGTGTTGACCTGCTGGTCGCGCGGGTGAATCTTCAACAGCGCCAAGGCTTGCAGGCGTTGCTGGATCTCCTGCGGGCTGAGCACGCCGGGGTTGTTCTCGATCACCAGCGAATGCTGCTCGCCGGTCAGCGGGATGTTCACCTGGGCTTCGAGCAAGCCGTTGTTGTCGTAGGTGAAGCGTACGTCCAGCGAGACTTCACCGGCCTTGCGCTTGGGTACGGGGATTTCCAGCTGGCCCAGTTCGATGTTGTCTTTCACCAGGCGGCTTTCGCCCTGATAGATTTTGAGCAGCACGCGGGTTTGGTCGTCGTGAAGCGTGACCACACTCTTGACCCGGCTGACCGGCACGCTGCTGTTGCGTTCGATCAGCGGCAGGTAATGCCCGCTTTCAATATGGCCGCCGTACTGGTTCGAGGTTTCGATGCCCAGGGTGTAGGGGCAGACGTCGGTCAGCACGATCTCTTCCAGTGCCGCCGAACGAGCTTTGAGCGCCGCCTGGATCGCCGCACCGTGGGCGACCACCTGGTCCGGGTCGAGGCTGATGGACGGGAAACGCCCGAACAAACCTGCGGCGAGTTTGCGCACCAGCGGCATGCGCGTGGTGCCGCCGACCAGCAGAATTTCATCGAGGTCGCCGACCCGAATTCGTGCATCACGCAGGGCGCGTTCGATGGGGGCGCGCAGGCGTTCCAACAAGGGCGTGTAAAGCTTGGCGAGTTCGGCCTGGGTGATGGTTTTGGCCCACTGCTGGCCGTCGACGCGCAGGGCGAACTCGGCGCTGTCGTCCTGGCCCAAGGCTTTGCGCACGCGCTCGGCTTCGCGGCGCAGGGCCTGCAACACACTGCTGGTGGGCGGGAAACCCTGAGCGTTGCGCTGGCTGTCGACGAAGTGTTCCAGCAACAGGGTGTCGAAGTCTTCGCCGCCCAGGAAGTTGTCGCCGGCGCTGGCGCGTACTTCCATCACACCGTCGAACAGCTCGATGATCGACACGTCAAAGGTGCCGCCGCCGAGGTCGAACACCAGGAACGAGGTTTCCTTGTCACGCTGGTGCAGTCCATACGCCAAGGCAGCGGCGGTGGGTTCGTTGATCAGCTTTTCGACGTTGAGCCCGGACAGTTCGCCGGCGATGCGCGTGGCTTTGCGTTGGCCGTCGCTGAAGTAGGCGGGCACGCTGATTACCGCTTCAGTGACGGTTTGGCCGTAGGTGCGTTCGATGTCTTCTTTAAGGCTTTTGAGGACCAGCGCCGACAGCTCTTCGGGGCGGAACGAGCGGTCGCCGAGGCGCACTTCGGTGGCACTGCCCATGTAGCGCTTGAACAGCGACGTGGTCAGGTGCGGGTGGGTATGCAGGCGTTCCTTGGCGGCTTGGCCGACCAGGATACGGCCTTGATCATCCAGGCCGACCACGCTTGGGGTCAGCAACTGGCCAAGGGCATTGGGCACCATTTCGGCGGCATCGCCGCGCCATACGGCGGCCAGGCTATTGGTCGTGCCCAGGTCGATTCCTACGATCATTACGACAAGCTCCCTCTGTGGTCTGTAAGAATCTGTTACCAATTTTACCCTGAAAGGTTCGGCAGAAAGCAAGGTGCAGACTTGATGGGGGGGCTTGGTGGTTTTTGGGTGGGTTATGTAGATATGAGTACATATCCGTTGCTGCGGTAACGGCGGCTTATGGTTCCGCTCTTACAGCGGGTCACTTTTGGCAAACGCCCCAAAAGTAACCAAAAGGGCTCTTGCCCCACCACTCTGTGCCTCGCTTAGGCTCGGCATGCCAGAACGCAGGCTTGAATCCGTGGGCCGCCACGGATTCAAGCCTGCGTTCGGCCATCGTGGTTAACGGGGCCTGTCAGATCAAGATCAAAAGCAGATCAAAAGCAGGGCAAAAGCACAGCAGAGCAGCACACTCTCTGTCTGATGTACCGAACTCTAGATGTGGGAGCGGGCTTGCTCGCGAAGGCGGTGGGTCAGTTACACATGAGCTGACTGACCCACCGCCTTCGCGAGCAAGCCCGCTCCCACAATTTTGACCGAGTTCAGCTGCCAGCACCGCAGTGCTCTGCTTTTCTGTGGGAGCTGGCTTGTCGGATCGCCGCACCGCTGCGATGAAGACACCTCGGTCCATCAGGTACACCCAGTTGATGCCATCGCAGGCAAGCCAGCTCCCACAGTTGATTGAATTCAGCTTCCAAGATCAGGTCGGCTACCAGGCCGCCGTGCTCTGCTTTTGATCTTGATCTGCTGTTGATCTTGATCTTAGGCGCCCCGTTAAACCACGCTGGCCGAACGCAGGCTTTGGAGCGAGGGTAAACCGGCAGGACGCCGGTTTAGCCGCGATGGGCCAAGGATGGCCCATGGCGGCGGCCCGCTTCGTGATGCCGGAGTGGGCACACCGAGCCTAGGCGAGGTGCCGAGTGGTGGGGCAAGAGCCCTTTTGGTTACTTTTGGCTGGGCCGGCATTCCGGGGTCTTTTCCAAAAGTGACCCGCCGTAAGGGCGGAACCAATTTAAGCCATCACTCAAACAACGGATATGTACGCAGCGAGCCCACGATACCTCCCAAAAAAAGAGTACATACCTATGGCCATCGCAGACAAACAAACTAATTAAATGGCAAAAAAAAACCGCTTCCGGTGAGGGAAGCGGTTTTATCTACAACAGCACGATCAGAACAACTTCAGTGCCGGTGCTTCTTCTTTCAACGGTTCGTTCTTCGCGGTCTGCGCGTTCCAGCCACCGCCGAGGGCCTTATACAGGTTGACCTCGCTGTTGAGCTGCGCCAGGCGGTCGGTGATCAGCGATTGCTGGGCACTGAACAGCTGGCGTTGGGCGTCGAGGAAGGTCAGGTTGCTGTCGACACCAATGCGGTAGCGACGCTCGGCCAGGCGGTAGTAATCCTGGTTGGCCGCGACGAAGCCACGCTGTGCATCCAACTGCTGCTTGTAGGTCTCCCGCGCGGCGAGGCCGTCGGAGACTTCCTGGAAGCCGGTCTGGATCGCCTTCTCGTAGTTCGCCACGTTGATCTCTTTCTGGATCTTCGAGTAGTCCAGGCTGGCGCGCAGGCTGCCGGCGTTGAAGATCGGGATGTTGATCTGCGGGGCAAACGACCAGGTGCCCGAGCCGCCTTTGAACAGGCCGCCCAGCGTTGGGCTGGCAGTGCCGGCACTGGCGGTCAGGCTGATGCTTGGGAAGAACGCTGCACGCGCCGCGCCGATATTGGCGTTGGCGGCCTTGAGGTTGTATTCGGCCTGCACAATGTCGGGACGACGTTGCAGCAGGTCCGATGGCAACCCGGCAGGTACTTCGCTGAGCAGGTCATCCGACAGCGGCTTGCTGGCGATATTCGCCGGCAGGCCGGTGCCCAGCAGCAGGGTCAGGCTGTTTTCGTCCTGGGCCACCTGGCGGGTATAACGCGCCAGTGCCACCCGCGCGTTTTCCACCGAGGTCCGCGCCTGGCTGAGGTCGAGGGCCGAGGCCACGCCAACTTCGTTACTGCGCGAGGTCAGTTTGTAGCTTTGCTCGAACGCGCCGAGGGTGTCCTGGGTCAGCTTGAGCAGTTCCTTGTCGGCCTGCCAGGTCAGGTAGGCGTTAGCCACACTGGCTACCAGGCTGATCTGGGTGCTGCGCCGCGCTTCTTCAGTGGCGAAGTACTTTTGCAGGGCTTCTTCACTCAGGCTGCGCACGCGACCAAACAAGTCCAGCTCATACGAGCTGATCCCGAGGCCGGCCGAGTATTGGCTGCTGATGGTCGATTCGCCGGTCTGCGACAGCTTGGCCGGGGTGCGCGAACGGCTGCCGCTGCCCGTGGCCGATACGGCCGGGAAAAGGTCGGCGCGCTGGATCTGGTACTGCGCCGCGTAGGCGTCGATGTTCAGCGCCGCGACACGCAGGTCACGGTTGTTCACCAACGCGGTCTGGATCAGCTGTTGCAGGGCAGGGTCATGGAAAAACTGCTTCCAGCCCTGCTCGGCAGCGGCCTGGCCCGGCGCCTGGGCCGACGAATACGCCGGCCCTTGCGGGAACTGGGCAGCCACCGGTGCTTCAGGGCGCTGATAGTCAGGTATCAGCGAGCAGCCACTGAGCACGAATGCCGTGACGGCTAGGGAAAGTAGCGACTTGCTCATTGGCCAGCCTCTTTAGGAGTTTCAGGAGTAACTTTCTTTTTACGCTCGCCAGCAGCCGATACGGTTGCGAAGAACAGTGGCACCCAGAAGATCGCCAGGACGGTGGCGGTGATCATACCGCCAATGACGCCGGTACCGATTGCGTGCTGGCTGCCTGAGCCTGCGCCGGTGGAGATCGCCAGTGGCAATACGCCGAGCACGAACGCCATGGAGGTCATGATGATCGGCCGCAGACGCATGCGGGACGCCTCGATGGCCGCCTCGACGATGCCTTTGCCTTGTTCGTGGAGCTCTTTGGCAAACTCCACGATCAGGATGGCGTTTTTCGCCGCCAAGCCCACAGTCACCAACAGGCCCACTTGGAAGAACACGTCGTTGGACAACCCGCGCATGCTGGTTGCAATCAACGCACCCACAACCCCTAGCGGCACTACCAGGATGACGGCGATCGGGATCGACCAGCTTTCGTACAGTGCTGCGAGGCAGAGGAACACCACCAGCAGCGACAAGGCGTACAGCGCAGGTGCCTGGGAGCCGGACAGACGTTCTTCATACGACAAACCCGTCCACGCATAGCCAACACCCGCCGGCAATTGCTTGGCAATACGCTCGACTTCGGCCATGGCGTCACCGGTACTGTAGCCCGGAGCCGGCGTACCAAGGACTTCCATCGCCGCTACACCGTTGTAGCGCGAGAGTTTCGGCGAACCGAAGATCCACTTGCCCGAAGCGATGGAGGACAACGGCACCATCTTCCCGGAGTCGCTGCGCACGTACCATTTGTTCAGGTCTTCAGGCGACATGCGGCTGGCGGCATCACCTTGCACGTACACTTTCTTCACCCGACCGCGGTCGATGAAGTCGTTGACGTAGCTGCCACCCAATGCAATCGCCAGGGTCTGGTTGATATTCGACAGGGTGATGCCTTGGGCGCTGGCCTTCTCGTCGTCGACGGTGAGCTCGTACTGCGGCTCATCGTTCACGCCGTTGGGGCGCACGCCTGCCAGAATCTTGCTTTGTGCTGCCATACCGAGGAACTGGTTACGCGCGGCCATCAATTTATCGTGGCCGACACCGCCCTGGTCTTGCAGGAATACGTCGAAGCCGGTGGCGTTACCCAGTTCCAGTACAGACGGCGGCACAATGGCAAATACCATGGCGTCCTTGAAGGTCCGCATGAAGTAGCCCTGGGCGCGCTTGGCGATCTCGAACACCGAGTTGGAAGCGTCACGCTCGCCCCACGGCTTGAGCATCACAAATGCCAGGCCGGAGCTTTGGCCACGACCGGCGAAGTTGAAGCCGTTTACGGTAAACACCGATTTCACGCCTTTGCCTTCGCCCGGCTCGCCTTCCTTGTCGTTGAGCAGGTACGCACGCATATCGTCGATGACTTTCTGTGTACGTTCAGCCGTAGAACCGACCGGCGTCTGTACCTGGGCAAAGATCACGCCCTGGTCTTCATCGGGCAGGAACGCTGCAGGGATGCGCATGAACAGCCAGATCATGCCGACGATGATCAGCAGGTACACCAGAAACGCCGGGATCTTGTGCTTGATCATGTTACCCACGCCGCGCTCGTAGCTCAGTACGCCACGGTCGAAGGTGCGGTTGAACCAGCCGAAGAAACCACGTTTGGGTTGGCCGTGTTTTTCCGGGTCGATCGGCTTGAGCATGGTGGCGCACAAGGCCGGGGTGAAGATCAGCGCAACCAGTACCGACAACGCCATGGCCGAAACGATGGTGATGGAGAACTGTTTGTAGATCACACCGGTAGAACCGCCAAAGAACGCCATCGGCAACAGTACCGCCGACAGAACCAAGGCAATACCCACCAGGGCGCCCTGGATCTGGCCCATGGATTTAACCGTCGCCTCCTTGGGCGACAAGTGCTCCTCGGCCATCACCCGCTCGACGTTCTCCACCACGACGATGGCGTCATCCACCAGCAAGCCGATAGCCAGGATCATGCCGAACATGGTCAGGGTGTTGATGGTGAAACCGAACGCGGCCAGGATCCCGAAGGTACCCAGCAGCACCACCGGTACGGTCATGGTCGTGATGATGGTGGCGCGGAAGTTCTGCAGGAACAGGAACATCACCAGGAACACCAGCACGATCGCTTCGACCAGGGTGTCGACTACACCGGAGATCGATTCGGTCACGACGGGGGTGGTGTCATACGGCACCACTGCCTTCATACCTGGCGGGAAGAACGGTTCAAGCGACGCGACGGTGGCACGGATGGCCTTGCCGGTGTCCAGGGCGTTGGCGCCCGAAGCCAGCTTGATCGCCATACCGGAAGCCGGCTTGCCGTTGAACTGCGCAGCGATGCTGTAGTTCTGGCCACCGAGTTCAATACGGGCGATATCTTTCAGGCGTACCTGTGAACCGTCTGTATTGACCTTCATCAGAATGTTGCCGAACTGCTCGGCCGTCTGCAGGCGGGTCTTGCCGATGATAGTGGCGTTCAACTGGGTGCCGGGCAGGGCAGGCAAGCCGCCCAGCTGGCCGGTCGCGACCTGCACGTTCTGTGCGGAAATCGCAGCGCTGACATCCACCGGCGTGAGCTGGTAGTTGTTCAGCTTGGCCGGGTCGAGCCAGATACGCATGGCGTACTGCGAACCGAACACCTGGAAGTCACCTACACCCGCGGTCCGCGAAATCGGGTCCTGGATGTTCGACACGATGTAGTTGGACAGGTCGTCCTTGGTCATGCTGCCGTCTTCCGACACCAGACCGATCACCATCAGGAAGTTCTTCACCGACTTGGTCACGCGGATACCCTGCTGCTGCACTTCTTGCGGCAGCAGTGGGGTGGCCAGGTTCAGTTTGTTCTGCACTTGAACCTGGGCGATATCCGGGTTGGTACCCTGGTTGAACGTCACAGTGATGGTCATGCTGCCGTCGGAGTTACTGTCCGAGGAAACATAACGCAGGTTGTCGATACCGTTGAGCTGTTGCTCGATCACCTGCACCACGGTGTCCTGCACGGTTTGTGCGGACGCGCCTGGGTAGGTCACCTGGATGTCGATCGCGGTCGGCGCGATAGCCGGGTATTGGTTGATGGGCAACTTCATGATCGAAAGTGCCCCGACCAGCATGATCACCAGGGCGATAACCCAGGCGAAAATGGGGCGGTCGATAAAAAATTTCGACATGGGTTACTCCCCTTTGCCGGCAGCGGCAGCAGGAGCAGCACTGCTAGCGTCAGCAGGCTTAGCGTTGTCGGCCGCCTTGACCTTGACCTCGACGCCCGGCTTGACGTACTGCAAGCCTTCTGTGATCACACGGTCACCGGCGTTCAGGCCTTTTTCCACCAGCCAGTAGGCGCCGTAAGTACGGTTGGCCACCAGCTCACGCTGCTCGACCTTGTTGTCGGCGTTGACGATCAGCGCCGTTGGAATGCCTCTCAGGTCACGGGTTACGCCTTGCTGCGGCGCCAGGATGGCCTTGCTGTTCACACCGGCTTTTAGTTGGGCGTGGACGAACATGCCCGGTAACAGGGTGTGGTCAGGGTTCGGGAACACGGCGCGCAGGGTCACGGAACCGGTGGTCTGGTCGACCGACACTTCGGAGAACTCCAACTTGCCGTCCTGGCTGTAGGCGGTGCCATCTTCCAGGGTCAGTTTGACCTTGGCAGCGTTTTCACCGGCTTTTTCCAACTGGCCGCTTGCCAGGTCACGGCGCAGTTTCAGCATTTCAGCCGAGGACTGCGTGACGTCGACATAGATCGGGTCCAGTTGCTGGATCACGGCCATGGCGTCGGCTTGGCCATTGCTGACCAGTGCGCCTTCGGTGACCGAGGAGCGGCCAATGCGCCCGGAGATCGGCGCGAACACTTTGGTGTAGCGCACGTTGATCTGGGCGGTTTGAACGTTGGCTTCGGCGGTCATGCGATTGGCGACAGCGGTGTCGTATTCCTGACGGCTGACGGCTTGCTCATCGACCAACTGCTTGTAGCGGTCGCTGATGGATTTGGTCTGGGTCAGGCTCGCTTGTGCGCTTTTCAGGGTGGCGTCATACACCGACGGGTCGATCTGGTAGAGCTGTTGCCCTTCCTTCACGTCGCCGCCTTCTTTGAACAGGCGCTTGAGAATGATGCCGTTGACCTGCGGCCGAACTTCCGCGATGCGGTAGGCCGTGGTGCGGCCCGGCAGTTCGGTGGTCAGGGTAAAGGCTTGCGGTTGAATAGTGACCACGCCGACCTGAGGGTTTTGAGCGGGCGGAGCCGCTTCTTCCTTTTTACATCCGCTGAGCAGCGATGCCAGGGCGACGGCAGTGACCAGAGCGGTAACAGCTGGCTTAAGTTGCATGAAGATCCTCGGGTCAGGCGCGCACAATGCGCACAAGCAGTGTGGAAGGGTAAAAATCAAGCCGTGAGTGGATAAGTAGCTTGCTACGCAATATACTTACGTTCATGGTTGTTTGTAAACTCTTGACAGGCTTCGCGGATTGTTGACAAAGCAACTGCCAAAGCCTCGATTTTAGTACGTTCGGCGCCCATGACGGTGTCGTCCCACAATTATTCAGATGATCGTTATCGCCTATTAAAGCCGCGTTACCGATCGTCCAACGTGTTCTGATTGAGGTTTTACTGCCATGGTTCGTCGCACCAAAGAGGAAGCTCAGGAAACGCGCAGCCAAATTCTTGCCGCCGCCGAACAGGCGTTTTATGACCGCGGCGTCGCGCGGACCACGCTGGCGGACATTGCGGCGTTGGCGGGTGTGACGCGCGGTGCTATCTATTGGCATTTCAGCAATAAGTCCGATTTGCTGCAGGCACTGCTCGACACGCTGCACGAGCCCCTGGATGAATTGGCCCGGGCCAGTGAAAGCGAGGAAGAAGCCGACCCGCTGGGCTGTATGCGCAAGCTGTTGATTCATCTTTATCATCAAGTAGCCCTGGACCCGAAAACCCGGCGCATCAACGAAATCCTGTTTCATAAGTGCGAGTTCACGGATGAAATGTGTGACATGCGGCGCCAACGTCAAACCCACAGCCTGGAATGCAACCTGCGTATCGGCCTGACCTTGCGCAATGCGGTCCATCGCGGGCAACTTCCGGAAAACCTGGACACTGCACGTGGAGCTGTGTGCATCCATGCCTACATCCACGGCTTGATTGGCCAGTGGCTACTGGTACCCGACAGCTTCCAACTGCATCAGGACGCCGAACGCTGGGTTGATGCGGGGCTGGACATGCTGCGCTTGAGCCCCAGCCTACGCAATTAAGACAAAATGCGTAATTGCATCCAGTTGTGTCAACAGTAAAGACCAGAGACAGTCAATCGTCCCTTCGCAGGATTTGTGGGGTGACTTTATATACGGGCACGCGGGCGGTTGATAGGTAGCCGACTAAGTATTTTGTAGCGATATTGTTGCAATGCTGTGAAGGAATGTTTCCCGGCCCCAACGAAAAAGCCCCGGTTCCTGCGAGCCGGGGCTTTTTCGTTTCAGCTTGTTGCTTTAGATCGCCAGCGTCGGGTAGTCGATGTAACCGACCGGACCCTTGGCGTAGAAGGTTTCCGGATGCGCTTCGTTCAACGGCGCATCGGCCTTCAAGCGCGCCGGCAGGTCCGGGTTGGCAATGAACGGTACGCCGAAGGCCACCGCATCCGCCTTGCCCGAAGCCAGCCAGGCGTTGGCGCTGTCCTTGGTGAAACGTTCATTGGCGATGTACGCGCCGCCGAAGGCTTTTTTCAATTGTGGGCCAAGGCTGTCGCCGGCTTCTTTTTCACGCGAGCAGATGAACGCGATGCCACGCTTGCCCAATTCGCTGGCGACGTAAGTGAAGGTTTCCGCCAAGTTCTCGTCGCCCATGTCATGGGCGTCGGCGCGCGGTGCCAGGTGCACACCCACACGGCCGGCCCCCCAGACTTCGATGGCCGCGTCGGTCACTTCCAGCAGCAGGCGGGCACGGTTTTCCAGTGAGCCGCCGTAGTTGTCAGTACGTTTGTTGGTGCTGCTCTGCAGGAACTGGTCGAGCAGATAACCGTTGGCGCCGTGGATTTCCACGCCGTCAAAACCGGCGGCCTTGGCGTTTTCGGCGCCGACGCGGTAAGCATCAACGATGTCGGCGATTTCGGCGGTTTCCAGGGCACGTGGCGTTGGGTAGTCGGCCAGTGGGCGCACCAGGCTGACGTGACCTTTGGGCTGGATGGCGCTCGGTGCCACCGGGGTTTCGCCATTCAGGTAGGACGCGTGGGAGATGCGGCCGACGTGCCACAGTTGCAGGACAATCTTGCCGCCTGCGCCGTGCACGGCCTTGGTCACATTGGCCCAGCCGCGTACCTGGTCGTTGGACCAGATGCCTGGAGTGTCCGGGTAGCCCACGCCCAACGGCGTCACGGAGGTGGCTTCGCTGAGGATCAGGCCGGCTGAGGCGCGTTGTACGTAGTACTCGGCCATCAGCGCGTTAGGCACGCGACCTTCATCAGCGCGGCAGCGGGTCAGCGGCGCCATGATGATGCGGTTGGCCAATTCCAGGTCGCCCAGTGTGATCGGATCAAAAATAGTCGTCATGGGATAACACCCTTCTCTTTAAGTGAATTGCTCAGTGGGTCGCAGGCGCCAGGTCGGCATCGCCGTTCTGACGGAAAGTAATCAGGGTGACCAGCAGGGCCAGGATTGCCAGAGCAGCAGCTGCCAACGGCACGCTGGTCAGGCCGAAACCGTGGGCAATCACGCTGCCGCCGACCCAGGCGCCGAGGGCGTTGCCGATGTTGAAGGCGCCGATGTTCAGGGTGGACACCAGGTTCGGTGCGGCCTTGCCGAAGGTCACTACGTTGATTTGCAGTGCTGGCACGGCGGCGAACGAGGCGGTGGCCCACAGGAACAGGGTGATTTCAGTCGGGATCACCGCAACGCTGGTCCAGGTCAGCACCGTGGAGACCACCGCCATGCTGATGAACACGCCGATCAAGGTGGCCGCCAGGCGTTTGTCCGCCAGCTTGCCGCCAACAATGTTGCCCACGGTGAGGCCCAGGCCGATCAGCAGCAGCGTCCAGGTCACGCCTTTGGGCGAGACGCCAGTGACGTCGCCGAGCAACGGCGCGACGTAGGTGAAGAGGGTGAACATGGACGCGGCGAACAGCGCGGTCATGGTCAGCGACAACCAAATGCCGGCGCCTTTGAGGGCAGCCAGTTCGGCGCGCATATCGAGTTTTTCTTCGTCACGCTTGGCCGGCAGGAAGCGGATCAGGCCGATCAAGGCGACCACACCAATCGCCGTCACCGCCCAGAAGGTCGAGCGCCAGCCAGCTTCCTGACCCAGCGCGGTACCCAGCGGCACGCCGAGCACGTTGGCCAGGGTCAGGCCGGTGAACATCAAGGCTACAGCGGAAGCACGCTTGTTGGCCGGTACCAGGTTGGCCGCAACCACCGAACCAATCCCAAAGAACGCGCCGTGGCACAGCGCAGTGACTACACGGGCAACCATCAGCACGTTGTAGTCGCTGGCCAGGGCGCAGAGCAGGTTGCCGACAATAAAGATGCCCATCAACGCTACCAGGGCGGCCTTGCGTGGCAGCTTGGCGGTGGCCAGTGCCATGAAGGGCGCGCCGATGGCTACGCCCAGGGCGTAGCCGGTGACCAGCCAGCCGGCGCCGGGAATCGACACGCCCAAGTCCGCCGCCACATCGGGCAGCAAGCCCATGATAACGAACTCGGTGGTGCCGATGGCGAAGGCGCTCAGGGCCAGTATGAGTAGCGAGAGGGGCATTAGCGTTTCCTTGGTTACAGCGGTTCGATGATTTCAGCGCTGAGTTCAGTCGTGAGCGCCGCGAGGAACGCTTGGATCACTTCCTCGTTACGCTTGAAAAAGTGCCACTGCCCGGCCTTCTGGCTGCTGATCAACCCGGCCCGTTGCAGGGTGGCGAGGTGGGCCGACACGGTTGACTGGGACAAGCCGCAGCGCTGGTCGATCTGCCCGGCGCAGATGCCGTATTCGTGGTGGTGCACTTGCTCTGGGAACTGCACTTTCGGGTCTTTGAGCCAGGTGAGAATGTCTCGTCGTACTGGGTGCGCCAGGGCTTTTATTATTTCGTCGAGGTCGATGAACATGGCAGATGCTCGTTTTCGTAAACCGTTATATCGCGATGAGGCGAACTTTAAATCGTTGTATCTCGATATACCAATATGCTTTTGGTCTTAGGTCAGGCTATTTCGGTATATCGGGTTATAACGATACGTGGTCGGCAGTGGTAGACTGCGCGGCATGAATTATCTCGCACATCTGCACCTGGGCGGCCAACTTCCTGCGCAATTGCTGGGCAGCCTCTATGGCGACTTCGTCAAAGGCCGCCTGCAGGGCCAGTTCAGCCCGCAAATCGAGTCGGCGATCCAGCTGCATCGCGCCATCGACCGCTTCACCGACAGCCACCCGCTGGTAGGTGAGGCGTTGTCACGCTTCAGCCTGACCCGCAAGCGCTACGCCGGGATTGTCCTCGATGTGTTTTTCGACCACTGCCTGGCGCGGGATTGGGCGCTGTATGCCAACCAGCCTCTGGAGCACTTCACCTCGCAGGTCTACCGTGTGCTGGCGGCCGAACCGCAATTGCCGGGGCGGCTGGCGCAGATTGCGCCGTATATGGCAGCGGATGATTGGCTGGGCTCGTACCGTGAGTTCGCGGTCATGGAGCCGGTGTTGCGTGGGATCTCGCGGCGTCTGACACAGCCCGAGGAACTGCGGCATGCCATGCAGGAGTTACGGGTTTTGTATGAGCCGCTGAGTGAAGACTTTCGGCGGTTCTATCCTGAATTGCAGAGATTTGCACAATCCCACCTGACGGTTGAGATCTAAACCTGTGGGGCTTGCCTGCGATAGCGATCTGTCAGTCGATAATGGTGTTGCTGACTCACCGCCATCGCAGCTTAGGTATCTACACATCTTTTTATGGGTTGGATGCTTTGGTTGTCGCGGGGGGCTGGGTACATATCCGTTATTTGGGTAACGGCGGCTATGGGTTCCGCTCTTACAGCGGGTCACTTTTGAAAGAGCGCAAAAGTAACCAAAACGCTCTTGCCCCACCACTCGGCACCTCGCCTAGGCTCGGTGTGCCCTCACTTCGGCTTTGGAGCGGGGGCCGCCGCCATGGGCCATCCTTGGCCCATCGCGGCTAAACCGGCGTCCTGCCGGTTTACCCCCGCTCCAAAGCCTGCGTTCGGCCAGCGTGGTTAACGGGGCGCCTCAGATCAAGATCAAGATCAAAAGCAAGAGCACGGCGGCCTAGTAGCCGACCTGAGTGGTTAGATCAAGAACAGAGCCGAGGCGGCCTGGCAGCCGACCTGATCTTGGAAGCTGAAACTCAATCTAATGTGTGTGTGGCTTGCCTGCGATGGCATCAACTCGGTGCACTTGATGGACTGAGGTGTCTGCATCGCAGCGGTGCGGCGATCCGACAAGCCAGCTCCCACAGAAAAGCAGAGCACTGCGGGGCTGGCAGTCGAACTCGTTCAAAATTGTGGGAGCGGGCTTGCTCGCGAATGCGGTGGGGCAGTTACACATGAGCTGTATGACCCACCCCACTCGCGAGCAAGCCCGGCCCCACATTTGGCATTGGTTTCATTATCTAGCCAAGGTCGTGCCCTTGTTTCGCTCTGTTCTTGCCCTGCCTTTGATTCAACCACTCT
>NZ_UYXQ01000030.1 GCF_900624995.1 Pseudomonas antarctica | reverse complement strand
ATCCCGAACTCAGCAGTGAAACGATGCATCGCCGATGGTAGTGTGGGGTTTCCCCATGTGAGAGTAGGTCATCGTCAAGATTAAATTCCAGAACCCCTGTTTGCTAACGCAAACAGGGGTTTTGTTTTGGGCGGTCGGAAAGCGTGAATGGGCTCATTCGCCCTTAGCGCGAATGGTGTCGCCAGCCAATTAAAGCAACGTTCTGATTGCCTGCTTTCATCGGCCACCCCGGTTCTTCCCGACAAATTTGCACAGTTATTTCTGAACCAGACCACTAGAATAGGCACCTAACCTTTTTTACAGTTCGAGCCCTATCTATGCCCGATCCAGTTGATACCCTCAAGGTGTCGGACTTACCACTGGAGGATCTGGTGGCATGCCATGAGTGCGACTTGCTGATGCGCAAACCCGTACTCGCCCTCGGTGAAAAAGCCCAATGCCCGCGCTGCGGTTACGAGTTATATGCGCACCGCCACAGCGTCGTTGAACGAAGCCTGGCCTTGGTGCTTGCCGCGTTATTGCTGTACATCCCCGCGAACTTTTTACCCATCATGCAGCTCAATCTACTCGGGCAGTCCTCAGAAGACACCGTATGGAGTGGTGTTGTCGGGCTTTTCGATACCGGTATGCAAGGCGTCGCGGCCGTGGTGTTTCTGTGCAGCATGGGCATTCCCCTGCTTAAGTTGCTCTGCCAATTGGCGGTTCTGCTCAGCATTCGCTGGAGGATCGGTCGCAGTTATGGGCTGTTGCTCTACCGCATTTACCATCACCTGAAGGATTGGGGGATGTTGGAGGTTTACTTGATGGGCGTGCTCGTTGCGATCGTCAAACTCGCCGACATGGCCTCCATCACGATAGGCCTGGGGCTTATCTGTTTCGTCAGTCTATTAATGGTTCAAGTACTGCTTGAGGTGGTGATGTCGCCCCACCAGATCTGGCAAGCGCTGTCAGGAGAGGATGATCATGCGGGCGATTGATGCGGGCATTCTGATTTGTACCGAGTGCCACGAGTTGAACAAGCAAGCGGCTGATACAGAGGAGCAACTCTGCACCCGTTGCGGTGCGCTGATCCATGCCCGTCGCCCCAACAGCCTCACGCGTACGTGGGCATTACTGATCACGGCGGCGATCTTGTACATCCCGGCCAACTTATTGCCAATCATGACCGTCAACTCCCTTGGCCAGGGCGATCCTAGTACCATCATGGCCGGTGTGATCCAGCTGGTTCAGCACGGTATGTTCCCCATCGCAGCAGTAGTATTTATCGCCAGTATCCTGGTGCCGACATTCAAGCTGGTGGGCATTGGCCTACTGTTGTTTTCGGTGCAGCGTCATCAACCGTTGAGCGCGCGACAACGCATTGTCATGTACCGCTTTATCGAATTCATTGGCCGGTGGTCCATGCTGGATATCTTCGTGATCGCCATCCTGGTGGCGGTTGTTAACTTTGGGCGACTTGCCAGTGTCGAGGCCAATCTCGGTGCCGCAGCGTTCGCCAGTGTGGTGATCTTGACGATGCTTGCCGCAGTAACTTTTGATCCCCGACTGATTTGGGACAACACGGAGTCGGACGACGACCATGAGTGATTTGCCAAAAGCTAAAACCCGCCCAGCCTCCAACTGGTCGGCCATTTGGGTGTTGCCGTTGGTGGCCCTGATCATCGGCGGCTGGCTGGGATGGCGTGCCTATTCCCAGCAAGGCATCGAGATCCAAGTGCGCTTTGAAAGCGGTGAGGGCATCCAGGTCAACAAGACTGAGGTAGTCTACAAAGGCATGACCGTGGGCAAGGTCAAGACGCTGGCCCTGGACGACGAGGGCAGCAATCGCGGGGTGATCGCGACCATCGAAATGAACAAGGATGTCGAGCAATACCTCAAGACCAACACGCGCTTCTGGCTGGTCAAACCCAGCGTCAGCCTCGCCGGTATCACTGGCTTGGAAACCCTGGTCTCGGGTAACTACATTGCCGCCAGCCCTGGCGATGGTGAGCCCACACGCAAGTTCAAGGCCCTGTCTGAAGAGCCGCCGTTATCCGATGCCAAGCCCGGCCTGCACTTGACCATCAAGGCCGATCGCCTCGGCTCGCTCAACCGTGGCAGCCCGGTGTTCTACAAGCAGATCCAGGTCGGCCAGGTTAAAAGCTACCTACTGTCGCAGGACCAGAGCACCGTCGAGATCAAGGTCTACATCGAGCCGACCTACGCCAGCCTGGTGCGCAAACATACGCGTTTCTGGAACGCCAGCGGCATCAGCATCGACGCCAACCTCTCCGGCGTCAAAGTGCGCAGTGAATCCCTTTCCAGCATCGTCGCCGGCGGCATCGCGTTCGCCACGCCCGAGAATCGCAAGGACAGCCCTGCGACCGACCCGAGCCTGCCGTTTCGTCTCTACGAAGACTTCGACGCCGCCGCAGCAGGCCTCAAGGTCAAGGTCAAACTCACCGACTTCGAAGGCCTGCAGGCCGGGCGTACCCCGGTCATGTACAAAGGCATCCAAGTCGGTAGCCTGAAAACCCTGAAGATCGACCCAGACCTGTCCAGTGCCAACGCCGAGTTGACCCTCGACCCACTTGCCGAAGACTATCTGGTGCAAGACACCCAGTTTTGGGTGGTCAAGCCGTCCATCTCCCTGGCCGGTATTACTGGCCTGGAGGCACTGGTCAAAGGTAACTACATCGCCATCCGCCCCGGCGACAAAGGCAGCGCACCACAGCGTGAGTTCGTTGCTCGGGCCAAGGCGCCGCCGCTTGACCTGCGTTCCCCAGGCCTGCACATGGTGCTCTTCACCGATAATCTCGGCTCGCTGGATGTCGGCAGCCCGATCCTCTACAAGCAGGTCAAGGTCGGTTCGGTGCAGAGCTACCAGTTCTCGCGCAAGAACAAGCAACTGGTGATCGGCGTTCACATCGAGAAAGAATACGAAAACCTGGTCAACGGTTCGACACGCTTTTGGAATGCCAGCGGCGTCACGCTGACGGGCGGCCTCACCGGCGGCATTCAGGTGAAGAGTGAATCCCTGGCCAGCCTCATGGCCGGCGGTATAGCCTTCGAAACACCAGAGCCAAACGTGCCGCTGAAAAAGCGCATCCCACGTTTCCGTTTGTTTACCGATCGTGAGGCGGCCAATCAACATGGCACCTTGGTGACCATCAAGGTTGATCGCGCCGACGGTTTGCGCGCCGGCACGGCGGTACGCTTCAAGGGCCTGGACGTAGGTAAAATCGAGAGCGTCGATCTGAGTGCCGATATGCAGTCCGTGTTGCTCAGTGCACGCATTACCCAAGTGGCTGATCGAATCGCACGCACCGGCAGTCAGTTCTGGGTGGTCAAGCCTGAGCTGGGTCTGATGAAAACCTCGAACCTGGAAACCCTGGTGACCGGCCAATACATCGAGGTACAGCCTTCAGCGAAAAACGCGAGGCCACAAAAGAGCTTCGTCGCCTTGGAAAAACCACCAGAGGCAGTTCATCACGAGGAAGGCCTGAGCCTGGTACTCAGCGCCGCACGCCGTGGCTCGTTGAAGGAGGGCGTCCCGGTCACTTACCGCGAAGTCACGGTCGGCAAGGTCACCGGCTACGAGCTGGGCCAGACCGCTGACCGCGTGCTGATCCACATCCTGATTGAGCCCAAGTACGCGCCACTGGTACGCAGCGGCAGCCGCTTTTGGAACACCAGCGGCTTCGGGCTCGACTTCGGCCTGTTCAAAGGCGCGACGGTACGTACCGAGTCCCTGGAGACCCTGGTCGCGGGCGGCATCGCCTTCGCTACGCCAGATGGCGAGCGTATGGGCAACGTCGCACGTGCGCAGCAAACCTTCCCGCTGTTCGACAAGTTTGAGGATGAATGGCTGACGTGGGCGCCTAAAATTCCGCTCGGAAAATAGACCGAGGCGCGCCTATCGCGGGCAAGCCCGGCTCCCACATACAACCGCATTTATCTTGTAGGAATGCGGTCACCTGTGGGAGCGGGCTTGGCCGCGAAGAGGCTGTAACAGGCGACAAAAAAGGCCCCTGGATTTTCACCCAGGGGCCTTTTTGCATTTCATTTCAGCCGATCAAATCTCATCCAGCTCCGGCTCATCCGCCTGCACATTCACCGTGGCCTTTACTGCATCATGACGACGGATGTACTTCCAATCCGCCTCATCGATATAGATACCATTCGGCCCGCTGCCACCTTCCAGGTCGATCGCCACTTGGGCGGATACCTGCGGTTTCACACTGGCCAGAATCGGCACGAAGCCCAGCTGCAAGCTGGTTTCCAGCAGCGCCGCCTGGTTCTTCTCATCGATGTCCGCCGCCTCGTCGAGGTAGTACGGCAAGCGCACACGCCCGGCCTGATCACGGTCCATCAAGTGCAGCAACAAGTACATGTTGGTCAGCGCTTTGATGGTCATGGTGGTGCCGTTGGACGCCGCACCATCGATGTCGGTGTGAATCACCGGCTGGCCATGCACCTTGGTGATCTCGAACGCCAGCTCGAACAAGTCCTTGAGGCCCAACTGGTTATGGTTGGCCGCCACCAGGCGCGCCAAGTATTCCTTGGCCTCTTCGTTCTTGTTGTCCTGCTCGGCGCTTTGGCTTAAGTCGAACACCGACAGGGTCTCGCCTTCTTCATACTGACCGGCACTGTGGATGATCTGGTCGATATGCTTGAGGGCTTCCTTGTTCGGCGCCAGCACGATGCGGAAGCTTTGCAGGTTGGACACCTGGCGTTTGTTGATCTCGCGGTTGAACAACGCCAACTGGTGTTCCAGGCTGTCGTAGTCGCTGCGGATATTGCGCAGGGTGCGCGCGATATCGGTGACGGCTGCACGGCGCGCCTTGCCCAAGGTCAGGGCTTCGTCGGTGCGGTGCGCATAGGCGTTGATCAGCAGGTGCAGGCGACGCTCCATATCATCTTCACTGTCGAACTTGGCCACACCTTTGAGGCGCACCTGCGCATACAGTGCGTCGATCTGCCCATCGGCGCGCAGCAAACCTTGCCAGCTGTCCTGATAGTCATTGAGCAGCGGCAACAGGTTGTCCATGGAGTCGTCGACCGGGTCCATGAACGGCGTCCCGAACGGCAAGTCCGCCGGCAACAGCTGGCGACGACGCAGTGCGTCATCCAGCGTGCGTTGCTTGGCTTCCATATCGCCGATCTGACGGCCGACCAGTTGCAGCTTGGCCGACAGTTGCTGCACGCGTTCGGTGAAGGCGTCACTGGAGCGCTTCAACTCATCCTGCGCGGCTTCCATCTGCGCCAGCTGTTCCAGCTTCTCGCCTTCTTCAGCGCTGAGGGTTTGCGCGCGTCGGAAGTCTTCCAGCGCCTTTTGTGCATCCAGCACTTGCTGGTACAGCGCTTCGGTCTGGGTCTTGCTCGCCGCACGGTCAGAGGCTACAGCCTGCTGCGTCTTAAGCTGCTTGAGTTCTTTTTCCAGGCGCTCTTTCTGATCGCGCAACGCCGCGCGATCCGCCAATGCCTGCAGCGCAGGTGGCTCGATGTGCGAGATGTCGATGGACAGCCCCGGCACTTCAAAACGCTCGCCTTTGAAACCGTCGAGGATGTGCTCCAGGGATTTGACCCATTGGCCGTCCTCATCCAGCGTGATGCCATGCTCGCCCAGCGGCAGGCTGAACAACGAGCTGTTGAACAAGCGCATCAGACGCTCGACATCCTGCTGCGAAAACTCCTCGCGCAGTTTGGCGTAGCTGTTGTTGTCCGCGTGATCAAGCTGCTGCTTGACCGACTTCAGGCGTTTTTCCAGGTCGCGCAGACGCTCGTCCAAGTCCTCGGCGCTGAACTGCCGGGACTGTGCCAACGCACCTGCCAACTCATCGTGGGCATCCTTGGCGGCCAGCAGTTGCTGCTCCAGCACCTTGACGTCATCCACCAGCGCAAAGCGATGCTTGAGCACCGACAGCTCGCCCAGCCAACGCTGAATACCACTGATTTCCCGCTCCAGGCGCATCAGCTCCTGGGTGCCGCCACGCTGGTCGTTTTGCAGCGAGTCCTGCTCGTTGCGGTAATGCTCGGCCTGGAGGGTCAGCTCTTCCTTGCGTGCACTGGCGTAGTCCGACCAGGTGCCGAGCAAGGAGTCCAGCAACGGCGACAGGCGATGCAGTTTGCCGCGCAAAATGTCGCGCTGTTTCACACCATTGGCCAGGGCTTCAACCAACGGGCCGGCAGCCACCAGCGAGTTGTAGTCCTGCTCCATGCGTCGCACATCGCGGAAGGCTTCTTCGCACGCCGCGATGTAATCGACGCTGCCCGAACGCAGGCTGTGTTCGAAGGCATCCAGGAATAATTGCTTGAGCTTGGCCGCGGTGATTTCGCGCATGTGCAGCAGGTTGATAAACAGCGCGCGGAAGGTTTTCAGGCTCTGCTCGCTGGTGGAGCGCAGCGGGATCAGGGTCAGGTCAAGCGGGATTGACGTGTGGCCGCCCACCAGCAAACGCCGTAGTTCATCCGGCTTGAGTTCGTAGGCTTTCAGGCCTTCGCGTTCAAGGTTGGTGAACAGCTCTTTCTGACGCAGGCAGGTGTCGTTTTTCTGGTAGTGGGCCAGGTCCAGCTTGCCGGCATAGGCAAAGAACTGGTGACCAAAACCACCGCCAGGGCCACGCCCGACTACGCCGATCACGTGTGGGCCGTGGGGCAGCGAGACTTCTACAAGGATGTAGCTGGTGTCGGTGGCAAAGTAGAAGCGTCGCGATTGCTCCAGGGTGTACTTGCCGAAACTCATGTCCGACATACGCGCCAGAATCGGGAATTGCAGGGCGTTGATCGACGCGGATTTACCCAGGTTGTTCGCGCCATACACCGACAGCGGTTCTTCCAGCGGGAACAGGCCCAAACTGTAACCGGCGGTGTTCAATAGGGCGAAGCGGCGGATGCCGTAGCGTTCCTTACTCATGCATCGGTCTCCTGTTCTTCGGCAATCGCACGGGCGATGGCGTCTTCTTCGCTTTCTTCGGCGAAGTCGCTCAAGTCCAGCGGGTCATCGGTTTTGAGCAGTTTCTCATCGCTGTCTTCGTCGATGATCACCGGCGCCGGCAGTGGCAATACGCTGTGCACGCTGGCCGCGAGGTCACGGTCTTGCTGAACCGACAGGCACACGTCGAGGAAACGGTGCATCGGCGGCAGGAAGCGATAAACGCCGTTGTCTTCGCTGGCAAAACCCAACTGGGTCATGCGGCGCATGATTTTTTCTTCGAGTTCTTCCTGGGTCTGCACTTCGGCCTGGATAAACAGGTCGCGGTACTTCTCCAAAAGCGACGGCAGTTCATCGCGGCCGAGGCTGCCGCCGTCGAGCACGGCAATCGGGTCGCGGCCCTGGTCGGCCAAATGCTCGACGATGATAAAGGTGAACAGCGCCAGGCGCTGCGCGGTCTTGTTGACCTGCGCGCTGGCGATGGCGGAGTCCGGCACGAAATAGTAGAAACCGCGCGTATCGCAGACCAGCTCAAAGCCCAGTGCCTTGAACAGCGTGCGGTATTGGTCCTGGAAGTTCGACAGTTGCGCGTACAGCTCCGGGTCGCGGCGGCTGACGTGGTAACCCTTGAACAGCTCGCGAAAGATCGGCGCCAGTTGGGACAGTTCGGATAGATCAAGATGCATAAGGGGTGCTCGCAGAATGCTCGGCCGCGTCAGTGCTGGCCGGGAGCAGGGCGAATGAGCGCAGGCTGACCTGATGCTCGTGTGTGTGGTAATCGCGGCGCTCCAGGCGTTCGCGCTTGAAGCGTTTTTCGCGGGACAGGCGTGAGAACCAGTACAACAATTCGTCGGTGGCGCCGTCCGGTTCCTGCTCCAGCAGCCAGCTCATCAAGTCCGGCATCGGCAGTGCGTCTTCGCAGCGTTCGAGCATTTCCTTGACCGTGCGCGGTGCACGCTGGGCTTCGCTCTTGTGGGATTTGTGCGCCTTGGGGAAACGCGCCGGTTTCGGCTCGAAATTCGCCAGGGCATACACATAGGCCTCGACCTGGCTGGCACTGCCGAGGAAGGTGCTTTGCGGCCGCGTGAACATCGGCATCGCCGCCTGCGGCACCGCGTCCAACCCTTTACGGCGGATGGCCGACAACGCGAGTGCCGCGCCACGGGTCACGGCGTTGTGCCGACGTGCTTCTTCACGCAACGGCAGCAGCAGCTCGCGGGCGTGACGCAGGGTCAGTTGGGCGCTGGTCTGCATTTCGAGGATGCGCGCGTGAGTGCGCAACAGCATGTCGTCGTCGACCAGATGGCCAAGACGCTGCTGCTCGGTGAGCATGCGCAGCAGCACGTTCTCGACCTTGCGCACGCCTTGCTCGAAGGCGCCGTCGGCGTTCACCAGTTGGATCATCGGTTCGACGTATTCGTCCCAGGTCGCCAGGACCTCGGCGTAACGCTGGCGCAATGGGATCTGCCGGTCGCTGGTCTTGGCGCGGTCGGCCACGGCAGCGAGGGCTTGTTCGTCGTTGGCGAGTTTTTTAAGCACGTCGCGTACGCGCATATCCAGCAGGCGCAACTGACGGGCCAGGTCGTGGCCATCGCGGATGTCGAAGGCGTCCTGGATATAACCGGCCAGGCGCTCAAGGTGGCGCAGATAGGCTTCGATTTCCAGGCACAGGCCAAGCCGGTGCTCCTTGCGAAGATAGGCGAGGAAGTCATGGATCTGCGCGTTGAGCTCGAAACGGTTCGGGCTCTTGGCGACAGGCACCAGGATATCCAGGCGAATCCACACGTCCAGCAGGCTGGTGATGTCCTGTGGCGTGCTGTCCAGTTGTTGGGCGGCCAATTGCGCGCGCAGCTCGCTCAGGCTCAAGGTGCCTTGGTCGAAGTGTTCGCACAGTGGCTCAAGTAAGGCCCAGTGTTCGGCGAGGGCGCGCAGGACGCGCTTGGGTTCGATCATGGGAATGGCCGGCTGGTTGGCGATTAAAAGTCGCGATTGTACTGCATCAGGCGCGGGATTTATCCACAGCCGGTCAGTGCGCAGTGGGCGATTGTTACCGAACAGCGGTAGAATCCCTGCTCTTTACTTATCCACAAGTGGCCGAGCTGTGCTTATCGAGTCCCGACGTCGCGCTTACTTGACCGCCATGCAGGTGGTCAACTGGCTGCCCCGCACCGAACTGCCGTTTGCCGCCCCGTCGCGGCCCGAGCTGCTGCAAGCGCTTGAGCCCTATGAGGCGTTCGAGGTTTCGGGCGAGGAGGCCGCCGCACCGGTCGCGGTGGTCAAGCCCGTCCCCGAGGTGCGGCCGGTCGTCGAGCGGGCGAAAATTGAAGTGCCGCGCCCATCGCCAATGGCCAAGCCGGCAGTGGCCGAAGAAACTGCCCCGGTGGCCAAGGCGCCCGTGGTGCCGCCGCCGCGTTTTGCCCTGCAATTGCTGCGGGCCGGGCGTTGCCTGCTGTTGGTGGAGTTACCCACCGGCGAGCGCTTCCAGACCCGCGACCCGGCCTACATGCTGCTCAAGGACATGCTGCGCGCGGCCGGCCTGCCCGATAGCCCGCTAATCGTCGGTGACCCGGTGCGCTGGCCGCTGCTGGTGCGCGGCAACATGGACCAGGGCCCGGAAGCCGCGCGGGATTTTGTCCAAGGTTTCGTGTCTGCGCGCTTGGAAGACGAACCCTGCGTGTGCCTGTGGCTGATCGGCCTGCCCGCCGTACGGTTTGCCGGCGAAGCGAATGCCGAAGCCTGGTACCGCGAACTGCAGGTCGAAGGCCTGGGGTCCGTTTGGGCCCTGCCGGGCCTGGAATTATTAATGGAAGAGCCACAGCGTAAGGCTGATGTTTGGCAAGCCATGCGCCGGCTAATGGCGCGCTGGAAAAGTACCGATGAGTGAAGCTTTATCCTTCCGCCCGATGACCGAGGCGGACCTCGACGCTGTACTGAAGATCGAATACGCGGCGTTCAGCCATCCCTGGACCCGTGGGATTTTTCTCGATGGGCTAGGCAAATACCAGATCTGGCTGATGTTCGAGGGCGAGCAACAGGTGGGGCACGGTGTGGTGCAGATCATTCTCGATGAAGCACATCTGCTCAATATCACCGTCAAGCCGGAAAACCAGGGCCGTGGTTTAGGCCTGGCTCTGTTGGAACATTTGATGTCCCGGGCGTATGCCGCCAGTGCTCGCGAATGTTTCCTGGAAGTGCGCGACAGCAATACCGGCGCGTTCCGCCTGTATGAGCGTTATGGGTTTAACGAAATTGGCCGTCGGCGAGATTACTACCCTGCCGTGGGTGGCCGCGAAGATGCCGTCGTGATGGCCTGCACGCTAGTCGACTGAATACACAAGCCAATGTGGGAGCGGGCTCCCACATTTTGAACCGCGCTGTGTCAGCGGTTACCGTCGACCGGATCAATATCGGCCAACTCAGCCTCATCCAGCCCATTCCCCCCGCCGATTTCATCTTCATCGACGATGCTCAGATCGTAATCCGCCGGGCTGTCTTCACCTTCCTCCCGTGCATCGCGCGCGCCATCTTCGTGGATCAGGGTTTCCGGGCTCATATCATCGTCGGTCGACTCATGGTCATCCGTCGACGCACCGGTCATCCCTGCCTCGCGTACCCGTTCGTCGGGCAACAAATGCTCGCGCTCACTAGGCGGGATCTCATCGCCGATTTCCGCCGTTGGCCCTTGCTCGTCAAAGTCCAGCTCGCGCATCGAGCCCATGCGGTCTTCGTTGTCGTCAATTGGTTCTGGCTGCGTAGCGCCGTAGGGACGTCGTGATTCGGTCATGGCCATTCCTCATACTGTGGGGCTTATAGTGTGTGGACCGGCACGGCGACCTAAAGATTCAAGCTAATTGCGGTTGGGCGTGACCCGGACGAGCGCTCGTCTGTCACACAGCTGCGCATCATTCCTGAGGCTTTCCCTGATGAACGAACTACAAAACTTGCTTGATAACAACGAACGCTGGGCGGATGCGATCAAACAGGAAGATCCCGAATTCTTCGCCAAACTTGCCCGCCAGCAAACCCCGGAATACCTGTGGATCGGCTGCTCCGACGCCCGCGTGCCGGCCAACGAGATCGTCGGCATGCTGCCGGGTGACCTGTTCGTGCACCGCAATGTGGCCAACGTGGTGCTGCACACCGACCTCAATTGCCTGTCGGTGATCCAGTACGCGGTCGATGTGCTCAAGGTCAAACACATCCTTGTCACCGGCCACTACGGCTGCGGCGGTGTGCGCGCCTCGATGCAGGACCGCCAATTCGGTCTGATCGACGGCTGGCTGCGTACCATTCGTGACCTCTACTATGAAAACCGCGACTTGCTGGCCCAATTGCCGACCGAAGAAGAGCGTGTGGACCGCCTTTGCGAGCTGAACGTGATTCAGCAGGTGGCCAACGTCGGTCATACCAGCATTGTGCAAAACGCCTGGCACCGTGGGCAGAGCCTGTCGATCCACGGCTGCATCTACGGCATCAAGGATGGCCGTTGGAAGAGCTTGAACACCACGATCAGTGGCTTCGAGCAACTGCCGCCGCAATATCGCCTGCGTCCGCTGGGTGAAGCTTAAGGCCGTTTGCGCAGGCGCCATTGGGTCATGAAGGCCTGACCATCAGCGTTCAAGGGCTCTGCACTGCCGGTGATCCAGCCCCGGCAGTTCAACTCGCCGCATTGGCAGGCGAACTGCCGGAACAGCGCGTCTTCGGTGGTGGCGTAATCCATCGTCAGCAGTTCGCCGGCAACGATGGACCGCACGCTCCAGACTTCCAGGTAAGTGGAGTCGAAGAACACGTTCGGGTTGCAGGAGTGCCTCACTAGGCCGCTGAACCACGGGTCGTATAAGTGGATGCGTGTGGATAGCTGCAAGGTATGCGTGCGCCGCTCGTTCAAGGCGTGGCCGGACACTCGAGCGATGCGTACGCGACTGTCGAAGTCGACGCGGGCCTCGATGCCTACGCCGATGCCATTGGTGCCCTGCGCGATCTGGAAGTGTTTGGTCGAAGGGTAACCCTGTTCGACGAGCACCGTCTGGAAGGGGTAGAGACCCTTACTCACAGCAGTTTTAGCCTTATCCATGGCTTGAGTTTTCATAACTCTCCCGGGTTAGGCTGCATCGACTTGCGAGTGGAGTCTGACTACCAGTCTTGCAGCGGGTGTGTGCTGTTCAAGACTCGCTCAAGTTAGGCTCGGTTTCTACTGTGAAACCTGACAGTAGAAACCGCTTATATTTTGTGCGAACTACAGCGCTGGGGCTAAGACCGCTGGGGTGGGTGCGGCATTCCTCAGTTGCTTTAACTGAGCCTTGATGGGGGGCGTGGCGCATTTGGCGTTCGCTTGTTCCGCAGTCAGGTTGCGCACCGAGGTGTAGAACAATTCACAGGTCTGCTCCTTGCGCGTCACTTGCCACGTGTTCATGCAGGCCTTGAGCAATACATTCGCATCGCTGGCAGGTTTGTGTCCCATGCCGGCCTGCCAGCAGGCAGCGCTCAAATCTTGTCCCATCACCTTCAAACCCGCTTCATCCGCTTGCTGCTCATCGCCGCCATAGCTGGCCGGGTCCGCCGCATACCAGATGTAACTCGGGTGGTTCGACCCCAGCACCGACACGCTTTTACCCGCTGCCGGGCTGATCTGCGCCAGGCCAAGCACCGCCACGGTCTGGCCGTATTGTTGCTTGATCCAATTACGCACCGGTGCGCCAAATGCGACCATCGGTAATGAGCCGTTCGCGCGCAGGCTCAGCTCCCTGACCATGCGGGTCTGGTAATCGGCGAAATAGCTGTAGACGTTTTCCAGATCCTTGCCGGCATTGGACGGCGCGGCGATCGGTGCAATATCGATGATGGTCTGGTAAGCCGGGGTTTCGGTGGCCGGGATGCCGTTGTCGGTGAGCAACGTGGCCCATCGGTCAGTGGTGGCCGATTCCAGGTAGTCCTGCGCCTGGGTCAGCGAATAATCCGGCGGGAAGTGCAGCAACTCGATGCTTTTGCGGTTTTCCAGCGCCATGCCCAGCGGCAGGAACAGGTACCAGTTGTAGGCCCATTTGCCGTCGGCGTTGAGTTTGCTGGCGCCTTGGTAGGCTAAGTCTGCGGTATTAAGCAACGTGGTCAGAGGCTGGCCGTAATGCTCCGGCACGCCGGTGAAGGTGGCTGAGACCTGGCCGTCGTGGGTCTTCACGCTGACCTTGGCGCGGCTGTAACCGTCGCGCTGCAGGCTCTGGTTCAAGTAGTGCTCGGCGGTCTGCTCCAGTGTCCAGGGCCGAAAGCAGATCACGTTGCAGTTATTGGGAAAGGCAAATAATTGGGTGACGCGTTGCGTGCTGCCCAGTGGTACTTCGATATCGGCCTGTACGACCGCACTGGCCAGCAGTGCGGCCAGGGTGAAGGACAGCCTGGTCGGTTTAAACATAGTTGGTTCCTTGTCAGCGAAAGCCCGTCTGCGCGGGTTGAAAGCCCACATCGACACAGTAGCGGTTGACCAGGAAAACCGCGTGTTAAATCGCCAGGCGTGTCGCTATTGGATAAGAAAACCTACGCCTTGAACTCCAGCGCGTTGCTCAAGTCGCCCATGGGCGTCTGGCCGCGGGCAGTCATTGCATCATCACGCAGCTTGAGGCCCTCCAGTTTCTCCAGCTGGAACACCCGGGTGATCAAACGCAGGATCGACGCCGTGTCGTACACCGTATGGTCCACCGTGCCTTTGCGCGCAAATGGCGAGACCACCACCGCCGGAATCCGTGTGCCCGGGCCCCATCGGTCGCCTTTGGGCGGTGCAACGTGGTCCCACCAGCCGCCGTTTTCATCGACGGTGATGATCACCACCATGTTTTTCCATTGTGGGCTTTCCTGCAGCACCTTCAGGGAGCGGGTGATATGGCGATCACCCGAGGCCACGTCAGCGTAACCGGCGTGCATGTTGAGGTTGCCCTGAGGTTTGTAGAAGGTCACCGCCGGCAGTGTTCCCGCCTGGGCATCAGCCAGGAAGTGGTTGGTGCTCGGCTCATCGCCCAAGCCGCCATCGCGCAGACGTTTCTTGCGCTCAACCGGGTTTTGCGGGCCTTGCTGCTTGAAGTAGTTGAACGGCTGATGGTGATACTGAAAACTTGGAATCTTCGGGATCGCTGCCGAATCCTTGTGTTCGTCGATCGTCGCCTGCCAAGCACCACCGTACCAGGCCCAGTCGACGTTTTTCTTCGACAGCTTGTCGCCGATGTGGTCGTGAGACTGCGGCACCAGCACGCTGGGCAAGTCGGGTTTGGCGTAGTCCGGGCGTTCCGGGTCGCGGATCCAGGTCGGCCAATACGGTGGTGCCATGGTGTTCACCGCGTAGCCGTCCGGCGTCAGCGCACTGGGGCCGAATTGCGGCGGGCCGGTCATGGCGCTGGCCGGGGACTTGTCCAGCGGCTTGAGGCGTGTGTCGGTCGGGTCGTCACTCTGCAGCGTGGCGATCTGCGATTTAGCCACTGAATTGGCAGCATCCGGGTAAAACGGCACTTGAGCACTGATCAAGTACTGGTGGTTGAGGTAAGAACCACCAAAGGCGCCCTGGAAAAAATTGTCGCAGAGCACGAACTCCCTGGCGACGTCCCACAGGCGCAGTGAGTAGCGCGTTTGCGGGTAATGGCCAAACGTCAGCGCGCCGGAGTCGGCCCAGGCGACGAACTGATCGTTCTTGCCACCATTGATCTGCATCTGGTTCTGATAAAACACGTGCCACAGGTCGCGGGTGATCAGGCTCAACGGCAGGTCTTCGCCGTCCGGGCCTTTCAAGGCGTAAGGTGCATTGGGCAAGTGTTCTTGATATTGAGTGGCGATGGGGTACACCACCCCGTCGATCGTCTGCGGCCCAAGTTGAGCAACGCCGCCCCACACTTGCGGCAGCGTCTGCAGCAGGCTGCCGTCACGGTCACGTTGCTGGTAGTCTGCGGGCTTGAGCGCGGACAGCGGGCTCTCTACGCCGGGGAAATCGGCAAACAGGTTGTTGAAGCTGCGGTTTTCGCCGTAGATCACCACCACAGTCTTCACGTTGTCGTGCAGGGCCTTGTCCAGCTCTTGCGGCGTGAGTGGGCGCACTTGCGGTTTGCCCGAGGGCTCGCCGGTATTGCCGCAGGCACCCAAGGTCGCGCCGACCCCCAGTACCGCCGCGCCTCCCAAGAAGCGCCGGCGGCTGGTATCCACCGGTGGTAGAGCTGTGGAATCGCAGGAAGGGCGGTCTTGGTGCTCGTCACTCATTACTGGGAGTCCTTGCTGGCTAGTTGTTGCAAGATGTTTCGCCAGGACGGTAACAACCGAATATGACCGAACGAAGACAGCGATTTGAATCCGGCAATTACAACAGGCGCAGCGCCAACTGGCTACCCGCGCGCAAGTACTCCACCTGAGCCGTCATTGCATCCTTGACGATGGCTTCGCCGGTATCGGTCAACCTGGCCTTCTTCGCATCGATGACGCTGGTCTGCAGCAGTTGCATGGCAACATCCACGGCTTTTTGGAAGGCTGTCACGTTGTTGTGCAGACCAAATTCTTTGATCACGGCAGCCATGCGCCGATCGGCATCGTCTCGCAGGGTTGTGTACTCAACGACCGATACGTTGTCGTCCTTATAAATATCATTGATCAACTCTTCCAGTGATTTGGACAGGGGCGTCATCGGATTTTCCTTGGCGATTGGTGAGTGGTAATCCGAGTCAGGTTAATCAACGGCGCAGGGGATAGAAGTCAGGCGTTGTCGACACCCAGAGTGGGACGAACCCCATGCGTTGCATCAGAAAGGCGGCTTGTCGTTAATAATGTGGGCGCGGCCCAGTCGCAGCGCCGCACCCACACTGACCGCGTCAGGGCAGGACCGGCGGCAAATACTTCAACGTCGTCCCCAATGCCCACAGCAGGAACAACACCAGTGGCGTGTGCACCAGCAACTGCACAAACGAAAACCCGATCAAGTCCCGCGCCTTTAGCCCCAGCACGCCCAGCAGCGGCAGCATATAGAACGGGTTGATCAGGTTCGGCAGCGCTTCAGCTGCGTTGTAGATCTGCACCGCCCAGCCCAGGTGATATTGCAGGTCATTGGCCACTTGCATCACATACGGCGCTTCGATGATCCACTTGCCGCCACCCGACGGAATAAAGAAGCCCAGCACCGCCGAGTACACGCCCATCAACAGTGCATAGGTGTCGTGGGAGGCGATGGCGGTGAAGAAGGTCGAGATATGGTGCGCCAGGGTCTGGCCGTCGCCGCCCTTGACCACGGTCATCAGCGCCGCGATGGAGCCGTACAGCGGAAACTGGATCAGCACGCCGGTGGTGGTCGGCACCGCCCGCGCGACCGCATCGAGGAAGCTGCGTGGGCGCCAGTGCAGCAGCGCGCCGACCATGATGAACAGGAAGTTGTAGGTGTTCAGCCCCGAGATGGCGCTGATTGCCGGCTTGGTTGAAAACTCATGGAACAGCCAACCGGCCGCCAGCAGGGCCAGCAAAATGGTCAATAGCGGGCTGTGTTCCAGCCATTCGCCTGGGCGGGTTGGCGCTTGAATCTTGGGCAGGTTGAAGGCCGGGTCGACGCCGCAGGCTTTTGCATCACGGGCGCTGCTCGGGCCGGGCGCGGTGGCGTAGGCGATGATCAATGACACCACGATCAGCGCGAGCAACATCACCCCGGATTGCCACAGAAAGATGGTCTCGGTGAACGGAATCACCCCAGTAATCGACAGAATCGATGGCGGCAAGCTCGCTGGGTTGGCCTGCAATTGCGCAGCCGACGACGATAGGCCCAGCGCCCACACCGCGCCCAGGCCCAGGTAGGCCGCAGCACCGGCCGCACGGTAATCCATGCGCAAATCCGTGCGACGGGCCAGTGCGCGCACCAGCAAACCGCCGAACACCAGCGACAAGCCCCAGTTGAGTAGGGAGGCAACCATCGAGATCAACGCCACCCAGGCCACGGCCGAGCGGCCGTTCTTGGGGATGCGCGCCAGGCGGTCGATCAGTTTCACCGCAGGCGGTGAGCTGGCCACCACATAACCGCCGATCACCACAAAGGCCATCTGCAGGGTGAACGGGATCAGGCTCCAGAACCCATCACCAAAGGCTTTGGCGGCTTCGGTCGGCGCGGCGCCCATGCCCAGGGTCGCCACGGCGACGATGATCACCGCAAGGGCGGCAAACACCCAGGAGTCGGGAAACCAACGCTCGGCGAAGTTGGAACAACGCAGGGCAAATCGGGCATAGCGGCTTTCTTCGATAGCATCGGCCACGAGTCTTTCCTCTTGTATTTATTATGGTGTTGGCAGTTTTACGGCATGTTCCGCTACGGCTATTGATATGGGAATGCAGTTATTTTCATCGATCCATGAGGAAAACAAATATATCTGTCGTGATTGCCATCATTGGGCGCAGCTCATAACCTGCACGCCATTTTGTTTGTCTGCCGAGCCTCCACATGACTGCCACCTTCTCTCCACAGGCGCAGCGTTTTTCCCGCTCCGACTACAAAACCCTGGGCTTGGCCGCCCTCGGCGGCGCCCTGGAAATCTACGATTTCATCATCTTCGTATTCTTTGCGCTGACCCTCAGCCAACTGTTTTTCCCGCCAGAAATGCCCGAGTGGATGCGCCTGCTGCAAAGCTTCGGCATCTTCGTGACCGGCTACCTTGCACGACCGCTCGGCGGCATTCTGATGGCGCACTTCGCCGATCACCTGGGACGCAAACGTGTGTTCAGCCTAAGCATCCTGATGATGGCCTTGCCCTGCCTGCTGATCGGGATCATGCCGACCTACGCGCAAATCGGCTATTTCGCACCGTTGATCCTGCTGGCGCTGCGCGTGCTGCAAGGCGCAGCGGTGGGCGGCGAAGTGCCCAGCGCCTGGACCTTTGTTGCCGAGCACGCGCCCCGTAATCACCGTGGTTACGCCTTGGGCTTCCTGCAAGCCGGCCTGACCTTCGGCTACTTGCTCGGCGCATTGACCGCCACACTGCTGGCGCAAGTCTTCACTCCCGCTGAAATCCTCGATTACGCCTGGCGCTTTCCGTTCCTGCTCGGTGGCGTGTTCGGTGTGATCGGCGTGTGGCTGCGCCGCTGGCTCAACGAAACCCCGGTATTTCTTGAAATGCAGGCGCGTCGCCAGGCCGCCGCCGAACTGCCACTGCGCACAGTGCTGCGCGAGCATCGTGGCGTGTTGTTGCCGGCGATGATCCTTACCTGCGTACTCACTTCTGCCGTGGTGGTGCTGGTGGTCATCACCCCGACCATGATGCAAAAAACGTTCGGCATGAGCCCCAGCCACACTTTCGCCTTGAGCGCATTGGGCATCGTCTTTCTGAATATCGGCTGCGTCCTCGCCGGCCTGCTGGTGGACCGCATCGGCGCCTGGCGCGCGGTGCTGGTCTACAGCCTGTTACTGCCGGTGGGCATTGCGGTGCTGTATGCCAGCCTGATCAGCGGCGGCGTTTGGCTGGGCGCGGCGTATGCCGTGGCGGGCTTGAGTTGCGGAGTTGTGGGCGCGGTGCCCTCGGTGATGGTCGGCCTGTTCCCGGCGCAGGTGCGGGTGTCGGGGATTTCCTTCACCTACAACATCGCCTACGCTTTGTGGGCGAGTACCACGCCGTTGTTGTTGATTGCGTTGATGCCAACGAGCCCGTGGATCTGCGTGGGTTATTGCGTGGTGATGGGCGCCGTCGGGGGGGGGAGTGTGGCGCTGTTCGGCAAGCGCCACACATTGGCTACCTGAGATTCAAGTCAGAAAGTGCCAGAGCACCAGCGTACCCACCAAGCCGACGACGGAAACGATGGTCTGCAACACCGACCACACCCAGATCGTCTGCTTCAGTTGTAGGCCAAAGTACTCGCGGACCATCCAGAAACCGGCGTCGTTGACGTGGCAAAAGAACACCGAGCCGGCGCCAATCGCCAGCGCCACCAATGAACTCTGGGTCGCCGCCAAACCCGCCATCATCGGCGCGAGAATGCCCGCCGTGGTAGTGGTAGCAACGGTCGCCGAGCCGGTGGCCTGGCGCAGGGCCACGGCGATCAACCATGCCAGCAGCAAGTAGGGCATGTGTGCGCCTTCGGCGACCTTGCTGATGGTCTGGCTGACGCCGGCGTCCAGCAGGGTTTGCTTGAGGCCGCCACCGGCGCCGATGGTCAGCAGCAGCACGGCGATGGGCGCGAGGGCTTTGCGCAGGGTGTTGCCGACGTCGGCACGCGGCATGCCAGCAGCCCAGCCCAGGCAGACCACCGCGGCGATCACGGCCAGGCCGAGGGCGATCAGCGGCTCACCGAGGAATTTCAAGGTCAATGCCACTGGGTTTTCCGGTGACATGGCGACCTTGGCCAAGGTGCTGCCGAGCATCAAAATCACCGGCAGCAAAATGATCAGCAACGACACACCAAAACTTGGCTGGCGCGGCGCCTTGGGCGGCGCGCTGAACAACGCGCCGATGTCGGCCGGTTCATCCACGTGCATGCGCTTGGACAGCCAGTTGCCGTAGAGCGGGCCCGCGAGGATGACCGCCGGTACCGCCAGGCAGAAGCCCAGCAACATGGTCAGGCCCAGGTCGGCGTGCAGCGCGCTCACTGCAATCAGCGGCCCAGGATGCGGCGGCATCAAAGCGTGCAGGGTGGTCATGCCCGCCAACGCTGGAATGGCGATTTTCAGCAGCGGCTGGTTCGACCGTTTGGCCATGACGAAGATGATCGGCACCATCATCACCAGGCCGACTTCGAAGAACAGCGGCAGGCCGATCACCATCGCCACCAGTGCCATTACCCACGGCAGTGATTTGCCTTTACCCAGCCCGAGCAGGGTGGTGGCGATACGGTCGGCCGCCCCGGATTCGGCCATCAGCGCACCGAGCATCGAGCCCAGCGCAATGATAATCCCGGCTTCACCGAGGATCGCCCCAGCGCCTTTGCTGAACGCCTTGGCAACTTCTTCCGGAGGCAACCCGGCACCGACACCGGCGATAAATGTGCCGATCAGAATCGACAGGAAGGGCGGCAGCTTGGTCGCGCTGATCAGCACAATGATGCTGGCGATGGCCAGTAATACGCAAAACATGAGGCGGGTGTCGTGAACCATCCACGCAGCAGTCGATAACTCCAAAACGGGACTCCTTATCGAACAGGTTGGCTAATATGTTTCTTTTTGTTTCCTGCTCGAAAAGCATACCTGATACAACTGTTCCAGAGCGTTCATGGGCGATTTTGGTGCGCGTCATGTAACGGTGAGCTGTCACGCGGATGACAAATTTGCAACCCGTGCGTGGGGATTTCGCCTACAGTGCTATGATCTACGGATTAAACCTTTTGAGGCCCTTTCATGAGCGCAGGACATAACCACGGCCAAGTACGCGCCGGCCACGAGCGGCTTTTATGGATCGCCCTCGGTCTGACCAGCAGTTTCATGATTGCCGAGGTGATCGGTGCGTTTATCACCGGCAGCCTGGCGCTGTTGTCCGATGCCGCGCACATGATGACCGACGCCTTGGCGCTGGCGATTTCCCTCGTGGCCATCCAGGTCGCCAAGCGCGCGGCGGACCGCAAGCGCACCTTTGGCTATTCACGTTTCGAAATCCTGGCGGCGGCGTTCAATGCGCTGCTGCTGTTCGGCGTCGCGTTTTACATTTTGTATGAGGCTTATCAACGCTTGCAGGCACCGGCTGAAATCCAGTCCACCGGCATGTTGGTGATTGCCATGCTGGGGCTGGTCGTTAACCTGATCTGCATGAAGCTGCTCAGCGCCGCCAGCGGTGCAAGCTTGAATGTGAAGGGCGCTTACCTGGAGGTCTGGAGCGACATGCTTGGCTCTATCGGCGTGATCATCGCCGCGGTGGTGATCATGTTTACCGGTTGGGGCTGGATCGACTCCGTGGTCGCGGCGGCTATTGGTTTCTGGGTGTTGCCGCGCACCTGGACCCTGCTGAAGGAGAGCATGAACGTGCTGCTGCAAGGCGTGCCGGACGGCATCGATATCGATCAGGTCGAGCAAGCCATTCGTAGCGTGCCTGGGGTCAAGGACGTGCACGATCTGCACATTTGGGCCCTCACCAGTGGCAAAAATGTGTTGAGTTCTCACCTGGTGGCGGGCTCGGCGCTCGGCACCGAGCAGCAGATCCTAACGTTTGTGACGGAAATGCTGCACGAACAATTCGATATTTCCCACGTCACCTTGCAGGTTGAAGGCGAAGGGTTTCATCACGACGAACATGACGACCTGCACGCCTGATCCTCGCTAACGGATTTGTAATGTTCTGCCCACCGCCCTGATAAGTACCGAAAGCTACATTGCCCCCGCTGGGAGATCTCAGCGACTTCATGGGCGTGGAACTTTCGTTATGGCACTTTCCGTTAGAACACTGTTGGCTGTTAAAACATTTTTGGGCGCAGCAGCGTTTTGGGTGGCCGCAAGCGTTGCCCAGGCGCAAACCCTCACGCTCGATGCAGCCCTGCAAACCGCCTTCGCCAACAACCCCGACCTGGCTGCCGCGCAATGGGAAATCGACATTGCCCAAGGCGCTCGTCAACAGGCCGGCTTGATACCCAACCCGGTGGCCTCCTGGGATGCCGAAGACACGCGCCGCAACACGCGCACCACCACGATTAAACTCAGCCAAACCCTGGAACTGGGCGGTAAGCGCGGTGCGCGGATTGACGTGGCCACGCGCGCGCAGGATGCCGCCGCACTGACCTTGGAGCAACGTCGCAACGGCCTACGCGCCGATGTGATCGACAGCTATTACGGCGCGCTGCGAGCCCAGGAGCGCCTCGACCTGGCGCAGCGCTCGATGGCCCTGGCCGAACGCGGCCTGGTGGTTGCCAACGGCCGCGTCACCGCCGGCAAATCATCGCCGGTGGAAGCCACCCGCGCACAGGTGCAGTTATCCGAGATCCGCCTGGAGTTGAACCGCGCGCGGGTCGGCCTCAGCGATGCCTATCGCCGCCTTGGCGCCAGCACCGGCAGCGCCACGCCCGACTTCCAAGCCGTGGCCACTCAGGGCCAATTCGCACCGCCCTTGCCGGCCTCCGCACAACTGCTGGCGCGGCTTGAACAAACCACCGAACTGCGCCTGGCCGACATGCAGATTATCCAGAGCGAAGCCAGCGTAGGCCTGGAAAAAGCCCAGCGCATTCCCGACCTGGATGTGTCGATCGGCAGCCAGTACGACGCCAGCGTGCGTGAGCGGGTGAACCTGGTGGGCGTGTCGATGCCGATCCCGCTGTTCAACCGCAACCAAGGCAACGTGCTCGCTGCCAGCCGCCGCGCCGATCAAGCCCGCGACCTGCGCAATGCTGTTGAGCTGCGCTTGCGCACCGAAACCCGCCAGGCCCTGGACCTTTGGCAAACCGCCAACACTGAAGTGCGCACGTTCAACCAACAAATCCTGCCCGCCGCCCAACGCGCGGTGGACAGCGCCACCCGTGGCTTCGAGATGGGCAAGTTCAACTTCCTCGACGTGCTCGATGCTCAGCGCACTTTGATTGCAGCGCGCACGCAATACCTCACGGCGACCGCCCAGGCGACCGACGCCTGGGTGCGCATCGAACGGATTTACGGCGACCTCGCCCGGTTTTGATTTTTTCTGGAGTCTTTTATGAAGCATAAATACGGCGTGGCGCTTGCCGTCGCCCTGGGCCTGATGCTGTCGGGTTTTGCACAGGCCGAAGAGGAAGAAGAAGGCAGGCTCGAACTCACTGAGCAGCAGATCCAGGCTGCCGGTATCCAACTCGCCCAAGCCCAACCCCGCGCGATCAGCACCCTGCTGACGCTGCCGGGCGAAGTGCGTTTTGACGAGGACCGTACCTCGCACATCGTCCCGCGAGCAGCCGGTGTGGTGGAGGAGGTCAAGGTCAACCTCGGCCAGTCGGTGAAGAAAGGCGAACTGTTGGCGGTGATCGCCAGCCAGCAGATTTCTGATCAACGCAGCGAACTGGCGGCCAGTGAGCGCCGCGTCGAACTGGCGCGCACCACCTTCCTGCGCGAGCGCCAACTGTGGAAGGACGAGATCTCCGCCGAGCAGGATTACCTGCTGGCGCGCCAGACCTTGCAGGAAGCGGAGATCGCCCTGAACAACGCCCGTCAGAAGATGACCGCACTCAGCGGCAGCGCAGTATTGGTCGGAGGCAATCGCTATGAACTGCGCGCGCCGTTCGCTGGCGTAGTGGTGGAAAAGCACTTGGGCGTTGGTGAGGTGGTGGGCGAAACCAGCAATGCCTTCACGCTCTCGGATTTGTCCCAGGTGTGGGTCACCTTCGGCGTGTTTCCCAAGGACTTGAACAAGGTGCGCGTCGGTAAACCGGTGAAAGTCACCTCCACGGAAATGGGCACTGAAGTACAAGGCACCGTGGCCTACGTCGGCAACCTGCTCGGCGAGCAGACGCGTACCGCCACCGTGCGCGTGACCGTGCCCAACCCCGACGACGCCTGGCGCCCCGGGCTGTTTGTCACCGTGCAATTGGCCACCGACACCTACCAGGCCAAGGTCACCGTGCCGCAAACCGCGATCCAGACCGTCGAGGACAAACCTTCGGTGTTCGTGCGCACTGCGGACGGTTTCATCACCCGCCACCTCGAACTGGGCGTGAGTGAAAACGGCTACGTCGAAGTACGCCAGGGCCTCGAGGCCGGGGCGCAGGTGGCCACCGAAGGCAGCTTCATCCTCAAGTCCGAACTGGGTAAAGGCTCGGCCGAGCACGCCCATTGATCCCGCGAGTGATTCCCCATGTTTGAGCGCCTTATCCAATTTGCCATTGAGCAGCGCATTATCGTGCTGCTGGCGGTGCTGTTGATGGCCGGTGTCGGCATCGCCAGCTATCAGAAGTTGCCCATCGACGCGGTGCCCGACATCACCAATGTGCAGGTGCAGATCAACTCGGCGGCAGCCGGGTTTTCGCCGCTGGAAACCGAACAGCGCATTACCTTTCCGATCGAAACCGCCATGGCCGGGTTGCCCGGCTTGCAGCAGACGCGTTCGTTGTCGCGCTCCGGCTTGTCCCAGGTCACGGTGATCTTCAAAGACGGCACCGACCTGTTCTTTGCCCGCCAATTGGTCAACGAGCGCTTGCAAGTGGCCCGCGAACAATTGCCCACCGGCATCGAGACGGCGATGGGGCCGATTTCCACCGGGCTTGGGGAAATTTTCCTATGGACCGTCGAAGCTGAAGACGGCGCACTCAAGGACGATGGCACGCCTTACACGCCGACCGACCTGCGGGTGATCCAGGACTGGATCATCAAGCCGCAACTGCGCAACGTACCGGGCGTGGCCGAAATCAACACCATCGGCGGCTTTGCCAAGGAGTACCAGATCGCCCCGGACCCCAAGCGTCTAGCGGCCTACAACCTGACGTTGACCGATTTGGTCACTTCGCTTGAGCGTAACAACGCCAACGTCGGCGCCGGTTACATCGAGCGCAGCGGCGAGCAACTGTTGATTCGCGCTCCGGGGCAAGTGGCGTCCATCGACGACATCGCCAACATCGTCATCACCACCTCGGACGGCACGCCAATTCGCGTGCGCAATGTGGCGCAGGTCGAAATCGGCCGTGAGCTGCGTACTGGCGCCGCCACGGAGAATGGCCGTGAAGTGGTGCTGGGCACGGTGTTTATGTTGATCGGTGAAAACAGCCGCACCGTGTCCCAGGCGGTGGCGAAAAAACTTGAAGAGATCAACCGTTCACTGCCCCAGGGTGTGGTCGCCGTGACCGTCTACGACCGCACTAACCTGGTGGAAAAAGCCATTGCCACCGTGAAGAAAAACCTCTTCGAAGGTGCGCTGCTGGTGGTCGCGGTGCTGTTCCTGTTCCTGGGCAATATCCGCGCGGCGTTGATTACTGCGATGGTGATCCCGCTGGCGATGCTGTTCACGTTTACCGGGATGTTCACCCACAAAGTCAGCGCCAACCTGATGAGTCTTGGCGCGTTGGACTTCGGCATTATTGTCGACGGCGCGGTGGTGATCGTCGAAAACGCCATCCGCCGACTGGCCCCTGCGCAGCAGCGCCACGGCCGCCTGTTGACTCGCAGTGAGCGCCTGCACGAGGTATTCGCGGCCGCCAAGGAAGCGCGACGAGCCCTGATCTACGGGCAACTGATCATCATGGTCGTGTACCTGCCGATTTTCGCGCTCACCGGCGTGGCCGGGAAGATGTTCCATCCCATGGCGTTTACCGTCGTGATTGCGCTGCTCGGTGCGATGATTCTATCGGTAACCTTCGTGCCCGCCGCGATAGCGCTGTTCGTGACCGGCAAGGTCAAGGAAGAGGAAAACTTGGTAATGCGCACGGCGCGTCGGGTTTATGCGCCGGTGTTGGACGGGGTGATGAAGCGCCGTGCACTGGTGTTTGGTTTGGCGGTGTTGACCATCGTCGCCTCAGGAGCAGTGGCCAGCCGCATGGGCAGTGAATTTATCCCTAGCCTCAGCGAGGGCGACTTTGCCCAACAGGCGTTGCGCGTACCCGGCACCAGCCTGACGCAGTCGGTGCAAATGCAGCAGCAACTGGAAAAAACCTTGATGGCGCAGGTGCCGGAAATCGAGCGGGTCTTTGCGCGTACCGGCACTGCGGAAATCGCTTCGGACCCGATGCCGCCGAATATTTCCGACAGCTATGTGATGCTCAAACCCAAAGAGCAATGGCCGGATCCGAAGAAGTCCCGCGAGGCGCTGATCGAAGACATCCAGCGCGCCAGTGCGATTGTGCCGGGCAGTGCGTATGAACTGTCGCAACCGATCCAGCTGCGTTTTAACGAGCTGATTTCCGGGGTGCGCAGTGACGTGGCGGTGAAAGTATTTGGTGACGACATGGCGGTGCTCAACAAGACCGCTGGGGAAATCGCCGAGACCTTGCAGAAACTTGAGGGTGCCTCGGAAGTGAAGGTGGAGCAGACCTCCGGGCTGCCGGTGCTGACCATCAATATCGACCGCGACAAGGCCGCGCGTTTCGGCTTGAACGTGGGCGATGTGCAGGACACCATTGCCGTCGCGGTCGGTGGGCGCCAGGCCGGTACGTTGTACGAAGGTGACCGCCGCTTCGACATGGTTGTGCGTTTGTCCGACGCGTTGCGCACCGATATCGACGGCTTGTCGCGACTGTTGATTCCGGTGCCGGCGCTCGCCAGTAACGCTTCGGGGCAGCTGGGCTTTATCGCCTTGTCCCAGGTCGCCAGTTTGGATTTGGTACTCGGCCCGAACCAGATCAGCCGTGAGAACGGCAAGCGTCTGGTGATCGTCAGCGCCAACGTACGCGGGCGTGATATCGGTTCGTTCGTTGAAGAGGCCGAGACGGCTATCAGCACGCAAGTGAAGGTGCCAGCGGGTTACTGGACCACATGGGGCGGGCAGTTCGAACAGTTGAAGGAAGCGTCCGAGCGTTTGCGCATCGTGGTGCCGGTGGCGTTGCTGTTGGTGTTTGGCCTGCTGTTCATGATGTTCAACAACCTCAAGGATGGCCTGCTGGTGTTTACCGGGATTCCGTTCGCGTTGACCGGTGGGATTATGGCGTTGTGGCTGCGTGATATTCCGTTGTCGATTTCGGCGGGCGTGGGCTTTATCGCGCTGTCGGGGGTAGCGGTGCTTAACGGGCTGGTGATGATCGCCTTCATCCGTAACCTGCGTGAGGAAGGGCGTTCATTATCGGTGGCGATCAATGAAGGGGCATTGACGCGGTTGCGGCCGGTGTTGATGACCGCGTTGGTGGCGTCCCTGGGGTTTATCCCGATGGCCTTGGCCACTGGCACCGGGGCCGAAGTACAACGTCCGTTGGCGACGGTGGTGATCGGCGGGATTATTTCTTCTACGCTGCTGACCTTGCTGGTGCTGCCGGCGTTGTATCAGTGGGCGCACCGCAAGGAGGAATGACGCGGGTGTGGTGTGCAGGCTTGTTGGGTGGCATGGACTGTCTGTGGCGAGCGGGGATGTTGTGGCAAGCCCGCTCGCCATAACAATCGGGCTCACCCTAGAGGCGGGTTAGACTTGAGGAAACACCAGGCGAAACAAGGTAAAGCCACCCGGCAAGCTGCGCACGTCCGTTTGCCCCTGGTGCAAGGTCATGATCGATCGCACGATGGCCAGTCCCAGGCCGGTACCGCCTTCGGTGCGCGCGCGGCTGCTGTCGACACGGTAGAAACGTTCGAACAGGTGCGGCAGGTGTTGCGCTTCAATCCCCGGGCCAGGGTTGCTGACAGACAACGACACGCTGTTGCCGTAAGCCTCCACCAACAACGAGATATGCGCGCCTGATGGGCTATGTCGGATCGCATTGGACAACAGGTTTGAGAGCGCGCGTTGAATCATCAGGCGATCGCCGTGTACCTGGGCCTCGCCGCTGAGGGTCAGGTTCAGTTGTTTGTCTTCGGCACTCAGGGCGAACAAGTCCATCACCCGGTTCGCCTCCGCCGCCAGCGATACGGCGGTAAACGAAGCCCGCGCCGCCGGGTGACTGACCTGGGCCAGGAACAGCATGTCGGAGACGATGCGCGCCAGGCGCTCCAGCTCTTCGGTGTTGGATTCCAGCACCGCTTTGTATTCCTCTGGCGGGCGTTGGCGCGACAGCGTTACCTGGGCCTTGCCCATCAGGTTGGTCAGCGGCGCGCGTAATTCATGGGCGAGGTCATCGGAGAATTGCGACAGCTGCTGCACTCCGGCGTCCAGGCGATTGAGCATCACGTTGAAGCCTTGTGCCAACTCGCCCAGCTCGTGGGGAAGGTTGTCGACGGACAATCGATGGGTCAGGTCCTGGGTGGTGACTTTGGCCGCCACATGGCTGAACTGTTTCAATGGCGCCAGACCACGCTGTACCAGCCACCAGGCCCCCATGCCGATCAGGATCAGCAACATGGGCAAGGCGATCACTGTGGCGCGCAGGTAGGCGCTGAGCAACGCTTGGTCGTCCATGCGGTCCAGGGACAGTAACACGCGTACGCGCTCGCCGCTGGCCAGGCGCATCAGGCTGGAAGCGCTGAGCACTTGGTTGCCATTGCTGTCGGCCCAGTTGAGGTAACCGAGGATTTCTCGCGGCGTGAAGTCTGTCAGCAATGGTTCCTGCGGTTTGGCCCCAGCGCTCAATAGCACGCTGTCATCGGGGGCGGTGCCGACGATGGTCAGGTAGAAGTTGTCGTGGCCGATCACCAAGTCCATCAGCGAATGCGGGCGGGCGCGGATGCCATTGGCGTTCAGGCCCTGAGACAGGCTGTGCTGAATCTGTTCCATTTTGCTTTCCAGGCCCTTGCGCGCCAATTTTTCCAGCTCGTGCGTCAAGGCCAGGTAGGCCAGGGTGGCCAGTAACAGCACCAGGCCGGCGCCCATCAGGCTGACCGTCAGCCCCAGACGCATCGACAAACTGCTGGTTTTCATTGCCGCGCCTCCAGCACATAACCCACGCCGCGAATGGTGTGGATAAGTTTGACCTCGCTCTGGTCATCGACCTTGGCGCGCAGGCGGCTGATGGAGACTTCCACCACGTTGGTGTCGCAGTCGAAATTCATGTCCCATACCAGCGAGATAATCTGCGTACGCGTCAGCACCTCGCCGGTCTGGCGCATCAGTACCTGCAGCAACGCGAACTCCTTGGTGGTCAAGTCGATGCGCCGTGTGCCGCGGTAGGCGCGGTGGCGGCGGGGGTCCAGTTCCAGGTCCAATACGCGGAATACATCCGGCTGCGGGATATGCTCGCTACGCCGCAACAGCGTGCGCACGCGCGCCAGCAACTCGGGAAACTCGAAGGGTTTGACTAAGTAATCGTCGGCGCCCATGTCCAGGCCTTTGATTTTGTCGGCCAGCCGGCCACGGGCGGTCAGCATCATCACGCGTTGGCTGCCGTTGCGGCGCAATTGCTCCAGCACTTCCCAGCCATCCTTGCCCGGGAGGTTGACGTCGAGGATGACCAACTCGTAGGCGTGCTGCGCTGCCAGGTGCAGGCCGTCGATGCCGTTGGACGCGCAGTCGACCACGTAGCCACTTTCATTCAGGCCTTGCTGCAGGTAGTCGGCAGTTTTTTGCTCGTCCTCAACCACAAGGATACGCATTGGGATTTACCTTTTACTGAAAGAGAAGGGTTCCATTTCCTTATGGATGGGGTGTTTTGGGAGTAGGAAAATTCTGAAGTGTGAAGTAGCTTCAGGGTCAACTGCGACCATTGGTCGCGACTAAGTCGCTGCGCAAAAAAAACGCCCCAGAGGGGCGTTAAAAATTCATCTCTTTCCAAAGGAGCTACAAAAAAAGCTTCTGAGATGAATGTTGCTCGGTGCAAATAAGTTGAGGTGAGTATAGGAAGTTCAACTTAACGGGAAGCTGAGGCTAATATTACAGTTTTGATAGTTATCAATTTGTGAACAAATGTTAGTTAACGGCGAGCGAATGTAAGCGTCCGCGTTGATGATTGCTCAGAGTGCCAGCAGTGGGTATTCGGCAATCAAGCGAACCTCTTCCAAGTCCGACTCAAACGCACTGGAACGCACGGTGGCCTGGCGCAAACGCAGCGACAAGTCCTTCAAACTGCCACTTTGCAGCACATATTTGGCCTCGATATCACGCTCCCAGCGGCGTTGATCGGTCAGCGGGTTGCCTGCCGAGTCACGACGCATATACACCGCGTTGGCATTGCTGTAGTCGGCGCCGGTGCCTTTTGCGTAACGGGTCATAAATGACAGGCCGGGAATGCCGAACGCCTGCATATCCAGGTCGTAACGTGCCATCCACGAACGTTCTTTGGGCGAGTTGAAGTCGCTGTACTGGATCGAGTTGTTGAGGAAAATCGAGTCCGACTGGCGCAGGTAATCGAAGTCGTCATCGCCGTTGTTGCGCTGGTGCGACACGGCCACGCTGTGGGCGCCGACCTTTACCCCGAGCCGGGCGCTCCAGATGTTGTTATCAAATTTACCGAGCAGCTTTTTACCTTCGTCTACGGCCTTGTAATAGTTGACGTCACCGAACAAAGACACGTCGTCGTTCAGTGGGTAACTGGCGGCGCTGCCGACGTAATATTGGTCCCAGGCGTCCTTCAAGCGGCTGCTGTACAGGCTAACACTCAGGTGTTTGTTGACGGTGTAGTCACCGCCGAAATAGCCGATCCAGGGCGAGTCGACCTTGCCTGCATAGAAGGTCGAAAAGCCCTTGTTCATGCCGCTTTCGCTTGGCTGGCTCATACCGCTCAGGCGTCCGCCCTGAAGGCTCAGGCCTTCAAAACTGGTGTTGTGTGCGGTGACGCCACGAAAACTTTCCGGCAATAACCGCGAGTCGCCGGCGGCCACCACCGGGGTGGCGGGGAATACGTCGCCAGCCTTGATGACGGTATCCAGCACGCGCAATTTCGCTGCGCCGCCGAATTTACTGTAGCTGCTTTCAGGGTGATTATTGCTGTCCACCGGCAATACACCAAACGAGCCCTTGCCGCCGCTGCGGCCTGTGCCCGAGTCGAGTTTAAGGCCATACATGGCAAACGCTTCCAGGCCGAACCCAACCGTACCTTGGGTAAAGCCGGATTCGAATTTGCCGATCAAACCCTGTGCCCAGGCCTCGGAATAGCCATTCCCGGTGGGGCTGGACTGGCCCTTGCGGTCATCTCGGTTGAAGTAAAAATTGCGCGCCAGCACGTTTACGCTGCTGCCTTCGATAAAACCTTCGGGCTTGTCCTCAACCGCCCCGGCGGCCAGGGGCAGCGCAGCAATCAAGAAAAAGGGAAGGGTGTAGTAAGCAATGCTCATGTTTCGCTCCTAGGTGTTGGCAGTTTTCAGCTTCTTATAGAGGTGGGCGTTCTTATTGATCTGGCCCGGGCTGATAGTTGCAAACCGCGGATAACGAACGGGTGGCGTGAACATTACAATTCTGGAAACTTACGGCCACCTAACAGATAAGTAATGTTGCAGTGAACATGGCGACAGGCTTGGTTGATTAGTCTCGTTACTGAACTTTTCAAGCGAGGAACCTGTTATGAACTTTTATAAAATTGGCTTGGGTGTATTCACGGCAGTCTTGTCATTCGGTGCGTTGGCCGAAGGTGGGGGGGATCGCACCTTTGCCCTGATGATGGAGCGCAATGAGAAAGCCATGGCGGCCTACGCCGAAAGAAAGGGCAAGCCGGTGCCTGAGGTACAGGCCTACCGCTATGGCATGACGCTGGACATTGCCAAGGTGGTCAACGTCACACCGCCGATCCGCTCGTGCAATGCAGTGCCATCGCGCATGACCTATGAAGACTCCAGCGGCAAGCTCAATACGCTTGAGTATCAAGTGATGGGCATCTGCCGACACAACGGTGGTTGATGGGGCCAAAAAACAGTTGGGGGCGGCGCAAAAAAGCGCTTCAGAAAACGCCGGCAGCGCCGATGCAGGTGAGAATCCTCTCCCAATATGACCATCGGTGCCTCATGTTCAACACCCGTTTGAAGCAGGAGCTGTCGGCTCTTCGTGAAGAGTTGTCCAGCTTGCAGCAGGTCAAGGAGAGCCTGGAAAGCGAAATGCTGTGCCTGACGCTGGACGCTGAAGGCCGGGTGGCGTGGGCGAACGTCAACTTCCTGCAAGAACTGTCGTACCAGGCTACAAACATACTGGGGCGCCATATTGATGAGTTGGTGCCCGCCTATCTGCGTCAGGACGAATTCCAGCTGCGCTTCAAGAATGCCCTGGTACGCGGTGAACACTTCGCCGGCGCCGTGCGCCTGATGCGTGGCAACGGCAAGGAGGCGTGGCTGCGCTCGATCCTACAGCCGGTGCGCGACTCTGACGGGCGCATCAAACATTTTTCGATTTTTTCCAGCGACCTCACTCGCACCATCGAGGCGTCGCGCGAGCACGAGAACCTGATCACCGCGCTGGTGCGTTCCACCGCGGTCATCGAGTTCGACCTCGGCGGGCATGTGCTCACCGCCAATGACCGATTCCTGAGCGGCATGGGCTACAGCCTGGCGCAAATCCAGGGCAAACATCACCGTATGTTCTGCGAGCCGCAGGAATACAACAGCCCGGAGTATCAGCACTTCTGGAAACGTTTGAATGCCGGTGAGATCGTTGCCGCGCGCTTTAAGCGGGTCGACAGCCATGGCCGTGTCGTGTGGTTGGAGGCGACCTATAACCCGGTGCTGGATGCCAATGAACGGTTGTACAAAGTCGTCAAGTTCGCCACGGTGATCACCGATCAAGTTAATCAAGAGCAAGCGGTGGCCGAGGCCGCCAACATCGCCTACAGCACCTCGCTGCAAACCGACAACAGCGCTCAGCGCGGTACCGCTGTGGTGACGCAGGCGGTGGATGTCATGCGTGATCTGGCCAAGCACATGCAACAGGCCGGTGATGGCATCGAGGCGCTGAACCAGCAATCACAAGTGATCGGCACCATCGTCAAGACCATCAGCGGCATTGCCGAGCAAACCAACCTGCTGGCGCTCAACGCGGCCATCGAAGCGGCGCGCGCCGGCGAGCAGGGTCGAGGCTTTGCGGTGGTGGCTGATGAAGTTCGTCAGTTGGCCTCGCGTACCAGCAAGGCCACCGAGGAAATCGTCGGCGTGGTGCGTCAGAACCAAGACATGGCCCGTGACGCAGTGTCCTTGATGACCGAGGGGCGCCTGCAAGCCGAGCAAGGTTTGGCGCTGGCCGCCGAGGCGGGCACGGTGATCGTGGAAATCCAGGACGGTGCGCAAAAAGTGGTTAGCGCGGTCGGGCAGTTTGCCAATCAGCTGTCGAGCTGACCCGCAGGGCTTGTGCTTGAGGTATCGTAGGTTTTTTCTTGCTTGAAGAGCCGACCTTCCATGAGCCCGACCCACCGTCGCCCCGTTCCGTTGTCCAAGGCCTACCGTTTGCTCAATCACGGGCCGACCGTATTGGTGAGCGCGGCCCACGGCGGCAAGCGCAATATCATGGCCGCTGCCTGGGCCATGCCGCTGGATTTCGAACCGCCGAAAGTTGCCGTCGTGCTGGACAAGGCCACTTGGACCCGCCAACTGCTGGAAGGCGCCGGCACCTTCGTGCTTCAGGTGCCTTGCGTGGCCCAGGCCGATCTGGTGCAGACCGTCGGCAACATCAGTGGCGCAGACACCGACAAATTCGCCGCCTGCGGCCTGCAGGTGTTCAGCGGTGAACACACCGAAGCGCCGCTGCTGGAAGGTTGCGTGGCGTGGCTGGAATGCCGCCTGCTGCCCGAGCCGCACAACCAGCAGACCTACGATTTATTCCTCGGCGAAGTCGTCGCCGCCTATGCCGACGAGCGCGTGTTCAGCGAAGGGCACTGGCACTTTGAGGGCCATGATGAGCTGCGCACCTTGCACCATATCGCCGGCGGCAATTTCCTCAGCATCGGCGAGCCCATTGTTGGGCGTCAGCTGTAAGCCTTACCCGCGTACGTCTACCCGCCAGCAGATCGGCGGGGCGTTGGGGTGGACGCGGGAATTACCTTGATGGGCGCGGTGTTGGTGTTGCGCCTCAAGCAAAACGGGCTCAAGCCGAGTTCGATAGTGGAAACGACATAGAGTCAATGTGGGAGCAAGCCCGCTCCCACCTGTTGATTGCATTTCACATCAGGTAATCAGCGCCCGAGCATCTTCACCCAACGCGACGGCGGCATGCCGTAGGTGCTGCGAAATTGTCGGGTCATATGGCTCTGGTCGGTAAAACCCGCAGTCAGTGCCGCGTCCACCAACGATTGGCCTTGGGCCAGCAGGCTGCGCACCAAGTCCAAGCGGCGCATGGTCAGGTAGCGATAGGGGCTGGTGCCGAACAACAACCGAAAATCCCGCGACAATGCCCAGCGATCGCGCCCGCAGTGGTCGGCTATTTCATCCAGGGTGATGCTGCGGCCCAAGGCGCTGTGGATAAATTCTCGGGCGCGCTCGGCAGCGACGTAGTCGAAGGATTTACGGCTGATGATTACGCCCGATGCCTCGCTCAATGCCTGGGCCAGGTCGTACAGCGCGTCCTGTTCCTGCATCGGATCAATCGGGCAATCCAGGCTTTGCAGCAGCACTTCGCTGGCGCGAAACAGTCGTGGGTCAGTCGATAACCCGTTGTGGATAAACGGTAATGGCCTGCCGCCGAGAATCTGTTGGACCAGCGCCGGCTCCACATAAATCATGCGGTACTTGAAGCCTTCCACACTGCTGGCGCGGCCGTCATGGCATTCATCCGGGTGAATCACCATGGTGGTGCCGGGTAAGCTGTGGGTCATGCAGCCGCGGTAGTGATAACTCTGCACGCCGAACAGCGTGCGCCCGATGGCGTAGGTGTCGTGGCGATGCGGGTCGAACGCAAAGCCTGCAAAGTACGCTTCGATACGGTCCAGGCCGCTGGCGTGCGGGGCGCGGTGCAGCCAATCGAGGGTAGAAGTGGGTTGGCCCATGGTGACTGGTCACAAGTAGAGGTGGAAATACGTTAACTCAGTCTGGCGCGGGTTGTCTGCCGAGGTCTTGTACGATCGTGCGTGTATTGAATGAAGCCTTTTATAAGGATTGTATTGATTTGCGTTAAAAAATGATTGTTTTACGATAAGTTATCTATTATTTTGCACGATCACTCACTTACCGAGGTTGTTTATGAATACCCAACGTCTGGCCCAACTCAGCCAGCGCATGTCGCTGCTTACCCTCTTGCTGATTGTCGTTATGCTGGTGCTCAACACTGCCGTGTGGCTGTTTCCGGTGCTGGGTTCTTCCGCCGATGGTCTGGGGTTTGGCTTTGCCTTGAGTGACCGTCTGATCGAGGCGCACGCCGCTAAAGTTGCGCTGTTCCCGTGGTGGCAGACAGCGGGTGGCATTGTGCTTTCCAGTATCCCATTGATGGCGTTGGCGTCAGGCTTGAACCATCTGCGCCAACTGTTTCGCAAATACGCTCGGGGTGAGTACTTTTCCAGTGCTGCGGCGCAGCACTTGGGCAAAGTTGGGCGAGCTGTTGCGTTATGGGTGCTGCTGGACTTTTTATGCGAGCCGTTGCTCAGTGTCTGGGTCACGATGAATGAGCCGGTTGGCCAGCGATTGATTACGCTGAGTGTCACCGCGCCAAGCTTCGTTGCGTTGTTTCTCGCTGCCTGTATCGCAGTAATCGCGCGTATCCTGTGGCAGGCCAGTGAAGTGGATTCTGAAAACCGCACTTTTGTTTGAGATCGAAATGCCCATTGTGATTGAACTGGACGTTATGCTTGCCCGGCGCAAGGTCAAATCAAAAGACCTGGCGGCCGCCATAGGGATTACCGAACAGAACCTGTCGTTGCTCAAACAAGGCAAGGTCAAGGGCATACGGCTGGGCACGCTGGATGCCATCTGTACTTACCTGGACTGCCAGCCCGGTGACCTGTTGGTGCACACGCCTGAGCCTGCGGCCGAATAGGGTTAACCACTGACGAAGAGGGATCGCTCCATGCCGTTCTCCGACCTGCCGTATGCCGCGCCGTTGCTGTCGCTGGGGCTGCTTTGGGCTGTCGCGGTGGTGACGCCGGGGCCGAACTTCTTCAACACTGCTCAACTGGCGGCGAGTTGCTCGCGTCGTCATGGTGTGGTGGCGTCCGCCGGGGTGGCCACGGGCACGGTGATATGGGGGCTGGCAGGCGGCTTGGGCATCAAGTCGCTGTTCACCGCCGCGCCCATGCTCTATCTGGCCTTCAAGATCATCGGCGGCTGCTACCTGATCTACCTGGGGCTGAAACTGTTCAAGCGTTCGGCTCCCATTAATCAGGCGGCATTGCCTGAGGAGCCTCAGCGTTCGCTGTTCTCTGCCTGGCGCTTCGGTTTGCTGGGCAACTTGTCCAACCCCAAGGCCGCACTGTTCGTCGCCACGGCCTTCGCCTCGACCATGCCGCCCTCACCGTCGCCGACGTTGTTGGCGCTGGCGGTCATCACCATGGCCACCTTGTCGTTCAGCTGGTACACCAGCGTAGCGCTGGTGTTTTCCAGCCAGCGCATGGCCAACCTTTACAGCCGTTCACGCAAGTGGCTCGACCGGTTTGCCGGTGGGTGCTACCTGTTGTTTGGCGCACATCTGGTAGCGAATCGCTGACCGCTCATGGTAAGAAGCCTTACTTTCAACAGTGAGGCCGAGTCATGAGCAAGGTGCGGGTAGGTATTATTTTTGGTGGCCGTTCGGCCGAGCACGAAGTCTCGCTGCAATCGGCGCGCAATATCGTTGATGCACTGGACCGTTCGCGCTTCGAGCCCGTGCTGATCGGCATCGACAAGGCTGGTCACTGGCACCTCAACGACACCTCGAACTTCCTGATCAACCAGGAAAACCCGGCGCTGATCGCCCTCAATCAATCCAACCGCGAACTGGCAGTGGTGCCGGGCAAGGCCAGCCAGCAAGTGGTGGAAACCTCGGGGCAGGGCTTGCTGCAACACATCGATGTAATCTTCCCTATCGTCCACGGCACCCTCGGTGAAGACGGCTGCCTGCAAGGCCTACTGCGCATGGCCGACCTGCCTTTCGTCGGCTCCGACGTACTCGGCTCGGCCGTGTGCATGGACAAGGACATCAGCAAACGCCTGCTGCGCGATGCCGGCATTGCCGTCACCCCGTTCATGACCCTGACCCGTGGCAACGCTGCGCGCACCTCCTTTGAGACTGCGGCGAACAAGCTTGGCTTGCCGATGTTCGTCAAACCCGCCAACCAAGGCTCCTCGGTGGGCGTGAGCAAAGTCGCCGACGCTGCCGAGTACCACACTGCCGTCGAGCTGGCCTTGGGCTTTGATGAAAAAGTGTTGGTGGAATCCGCCGTTCAAGGCCGCGAAATCGAATGCGCCGTGCTCGGCAACGACCACCCCATCGCCAGCGGCTGCGGCGAGATCGTGGTGAGTAGCGGCTTCTATTCCTACGACAGCAAATACATCGACGCCCAGGCTGCCCAAGTAGTGGTACCGGCTGATATCAGCGTCGAAGCCAGCGAGGAAATTCGTCGCCTGGCCATCGAAGCGTTTGAGGTGCTGGGTTGTGCCGGGTTGGCGCGGGTCGACGTGTTCCTCACCGACGACGGTGAAGTGCTGATCAATGAAATCAACTCACTGCCCGGTTTCACCCGTATCAGCATGTACCCTAAGCTGTGGCAGGCGGCGGGGATGAGCTACAGCGAGTTGGTGAGCCGGTTGATTGAGCTGGCGCTGGAGCGGCATGCGGGGCGTAAAGGACTGAAGATCAGCCGCTGACATTACTCGGGGTAAGTGCGAACTCACAGGGGCGGTGTGTTTTCAGGCTTCTCGGGCAATCCACGAATAGATCAACGTCTTTGCCTCTTCAGGGTTATGAGTCCTCCTGCGGTAGCTGGCGAAGGTCGGTGAGGTGCAATAAGTGCACACCTCACTTACCTCGATCTGCTCACGCTTGACCCCGGCCGCTTGCAACAGCATCAACCCGTAACCCGTCAGGTCGAACCACGCGCTTCCCGTCTGCCTCGCGTGAGGCGGTGCAATCTGCGCTGGCAGTCGTGGCGCCGGTTGCTCGAAGCGCCATGGCGCCTGCCCGTCACGCCACAAGTGGCCTTGGTCCGCCTGAAACTGCGCAATAAATTCCTCGCTTACCTCATAGCAGCACGGCTTGATCGACGGCCCAATAGCCACCTGCAAGTGGTCGGCGGCGAACCCTTCGGCAGCGAAGCGCTTTAGGGCGTTGGCGATGATTGCGCGTTGCAACCCTTTCCAGCCGCCATGCACGGCGGCAACCATTTCGCCGCTGTTCGAGGCGATAAGAATGGGCAGGCAATCGGCGGTAATCACTGCAATCGGCTGATGCTTGCGTGTGAACACGCCATTGGCCTCAACGGTATTGGCCACCTGATCCGCCTGCCATTCAATCACCGACGCACTGTGCACCTGCTTGCAGATGAACACTTCTTCCGGGCGCAGCGGGTCATCGATCAAACAAAAACCATGGTCGACGCCGGGAATGGCGCCGAGATTATTTGCCTGTTGCAAGGGCATCTCTCCACTCAATAAAGTCAGTCGCCGACTGCTTCGCCTTCACGTCGAGGGTCCGCGCCGCCGCTCAGCGACACCTTGCCCTGGGCATCGCGCGTGCGAACGATGGCCTGGACGCCGCTGGTCATATCGATTTCGCTCAACGCGTGGCCCTTGTCCTTCAGCGCCTGTTTCAGCCCTGGGCTGAACAAGCCTGCTTCCAACTCGGTAGCGCCGTTGCGGCTGCCGAAGTTAGGCAGGCTGATGGCCGCTTGCGGGTCGAGGTTCCAGTCGAGCAGCGCCACCAGGGACTTGCTCACATATTCGATGATCTGCGAGCCGCCCGGTGAGCCCACCGTAGCCAGTAACTCGCCGCTCTTGCGGTCGAACACCAACGTCGGAGCCATGGACGAGCGTGGGCGTTTGCCGGGCTCGACGCGGTTGGCCACCGGCTGACCGTTTTCTTCAGGGATGAACGAGAAGTCGGTCATCTGGTTGTTGAGCAAAAAGCCCTGGACCATCACATGCGAACCGAACGCCGCTTCCACCGTGGTGGTCATCGAGACGGCGCCGCCCAGGTCATCCACCGCCACCACTTGCGAGGTGGAGATGCGCAACGGCGAGCGATCCGGCGCGTATGCCACTTGGATACCCGCAGGCGTGCCCGGTTTGGCGATGCCCATGCTGCGTTCGCCGATCAGCGCGGCGCGCTTGGCCAGGTAGTCCGGGGCGACAAGGCCTGCGGTCGGCACTGGCACGAAGTCGGCGTCGGCCACGTACAAACCACGGTCCGCGAACGCCAGGCGACCCGCTTCGGCGAGCAGGTGCACGGCTTCAGGTGTGGGCTCAAGGCCGGCAGGCGATGCGCTTTTCACCGGTTTCATAGGGGCGATAGCCAGGCGCGGGTCGCGGTTTTCCAACGCTTGCAATGTGCCGAGGATCTGCGCGATTGCAATCCCGCCCGACGACGGCGGTGGCATGCCGCACACCTTATACTGCTTGTAGTCGGTGCACAGCGGTGTGCGCTCCTTGGCGGTGTAGGCCTTGAGGTCGGCTGGCGACAGGCTGCCCGGATTGCGGTTGCCCTGGACCTTACGTGCGATCTCATCAGCAATCGGCCCGTGATACAGCGCGTCCGGTCCTTCCTTGGCGATGCGCTTGAACACAGCGGCCAGCGCCGGGTTTTTCAAGCGTGTGCCGATGGCTTTAGGCGTGCCATCGGCATTCAGAAAATAGGCCGCCATTTCGGGGGATTGCGCGATGTAGCGGTCGGCTGCGATCAGCGCGTGCAGGCGCGGGGAAATCGCGAACCCTTGCTCTGAGAGACGAATCGCCGGTTCAAACAGTTTGGCCCATTGCAGGTGCCCGGTCTTCTTGTGCGCCATTTCCAGCGCACGCAACACCCCTGGCGTGCCCACTGAACGCCCGCCAATCTGCGCCTCGGGAAACGCCATTGGCGTGCCGTCGGCTTTTAGAAACAAGCGCTCAGTCGCGCCGGCGGGCGCGGTTTCGCGGCCATCATACGCGTGCACGGTTTTGCCGTCCCACAACAGGATGAACGCGCCGCCGCCGATGCCGGAAGACTGCGGCTCCACCAGCGTCAGCACGGCCTGCATCGCAATTGCCGCGTCAATGGCCGAGCCGCCTTGGCGCAGCATCTCGCGCCCGGCTTCGGCGGCCAGCGGGTTGGCGGCGGCGGCCATATGGCGCGTGGCGTGGCGGGTGGTGAGGTCGGTGCGATAACCTGAACCCAACTCCGGCGCTGGCGGTTGTTCATTGACGGGGGCTTGACAGCCGACCAGAGCGAGGGCTGTGGCAATCACTGACAGTTGACGGCGGGTAATCGAAAACACGCGCTGAACTCCGTTCATTTTGAGAATGATCTGTTGTCCTTGGGGACTGCTTTTTACAGGTGAATCACGCCTTGCAGGTAGAGCACCGCATGGCCCGAGATGATCACTCGGTCGCCCTTTAGTTCGCAATGCAGTTGCCCACGGCGCTTGCCGCCTTGTTCAGCGGTCAATTGCGACCTGCCCAAACGATCGGCCCAGAAAGGTGCCAGCGAGGTGTGCGCAGAGCCCGTGACCGGGTCTTCATTGACGCCCACGTTGGGGCCGAACCAGCGCGAAACAAAATCAAACCGGGTGCTTTTGGCCGTCACCGCGATCCCGCGCTTGGGCAGGCCTTTGAGGCGCGCGAAGTCGGGTGTCAGGGCGGCGATTTGAGCTTCGTCATCGACCAACACGATGTAGTCATCGGTGGCAAACACCTCGGCGTGCTCAATCCCCAATGCACTCAACATCCCGCTGGGCGGCTCGCAGCGCTGGGGCTGTTTGGCCGGGAAGTCCATCGCCAGTTCGTCGCCATTACGCGTCACGCGAAGCTCGCCGCTGCGGGTGGCAAAGCGCAACACTTCAGGTGCATCCGGCAGTTGATGAATCAGCACCCACGCCGCTGCGAGCGTGGCATGGCCGCACAGGTCCACTTCGACTTCCGGCGTGAACCAGCGCAACTCATAAAAATCGCCACGGGGGACGAAGTAGACGGTTTCGGAGAGGTTGTTTTCAGCGGCAATATTTTGCAGTTGTTCGTCGGGCAGCCACTCGGTCAGCGGGCAGACCGCCGCCGGGTTGCCGCCGAACGGTTGTTGGCTGAAAGCATCGACTTGATAGATGTCCAATTTCATCCGGGGCACTCCGTGTAGAGGAGGCTGGACACTAACAGTGGCTCAGGGAGGCGTCAAAACACAGATACGCAGTTTTTTTTGCGCGCAAACACCTGGGGTTGCTCAACCCAGGCGCAACAGCATCGCCCCGGCGGCAATGACACATGCGGCAACGATACGAATACGCTGAGGCTCATGAGGCGTGGCCTGCACTGTTGATCAGCGACGTCAGCACAGGGTCCGCCCACACGCCATTAATCTTCAGATAGGCACGCGCTTCACCCTCACGCTCAAACCCCAGCCGTTTCAGCAGGCGTGCGCTGCGTTGATTTTCAGGGCGGTAATTGGCCATGATTCGATGCAGTTTCATGGTATCGAACACATACGCAATCGCGGCTTTCAACGCTTCGTGCATCAGCCCGTGGCCCTGCGCCGATTCGTCGAGCGCGTAGCCCAAGTGACACGCTTCAAATGCACCGCGCACGACGTTGGTGAAGTTACAGACGCCGATGATATGGCCGTCGCGCAGTATCAACAGATGCAACGCTTCGCCGCTGGCAGTTTTCTCGGCCAGGGTTTCGAGGCGTTGGGTGATGGCCTCGAGTGCAAAGAACTCTTCGCCGCGCGTGGGTTCCCAGGGTTGAAGGTAAGCCCGGTTTCGCAGCAGATACGTTTGCAGGGCGCCAGCGTGAGACGGGCGAGCGGCTTGCAGCGACAGCCGTTCGGTGGTGATGCCGTGGGTGGGGAAGTGAGGGCTCACGTATCGCCTCCTTGTGGTTGGGGGCGAGTATGCCTCAGGGCTTTTCTTCAGGCATAAAAAAACGGCCTACCTTTCGGTAAGCCGTTTTTAGTACTTGGTGGCTACACAGGGACTTGAACCCCGGACCCCAGCATTATGAATGCTATGCTCTAACCAACTGAGCTATGTAGCCAAGTGGCGCGCATTATTCGCGTAGAACGGGAATGCGTCAAGCGTTTATTTTTAATTTTTATCTACGCTTTCAACTGTTTAACCGAAAATGCCGGGTCCGGCGACGAGTGGCTCGTGGATTTTCACGTCTCTAGGCTACACAAAAAACGCCTGTGGGAGCGGGCTTGACTGCGATTGCGGTGGGCCAGCCGATGATGAGGTTGAATGTGCCGCCGTCATCGCAGGCAAGCCCGCTCTTACATTTGATCGGTGTTAAGTGTTACTGCGCGCGTGGTTGCGGATGATCGCAGCAGTCGAGGCGTTGGCTGAGGTACTGCGGATCAGGGGGAGAGGTAGAGTTGGGTATCTTCAACGCTGAGGTTTTCGTTGACGACGAGGCAATCGGGCAGTTGGCGATCCAGTTGCCGCGCATGCGCAGGTGTAATTCGGTTGGGCAGATATCCCTGCCGCCCAACGATTACCCTTTAGAGAGCCTTACGGTTGCGACGGGTTATGCGTGACGCGCTTGAGGTGCTCACGTGCCCGTGACAGGCGTGAGCGAACGGTGCCGATGGGGATGTCCAATACGTCGGCGGTGTCCTGGTAGCTGCCGTCGGTCTCCAGTGAGGCGTACAGCGTCTTGCGCATTTCTGTCGGCAGATGGTCGATGGCTGTTAGGGTTTTTTCCAGTCGGCGGTTGATCTCAAATTCCCAATCCAGGTTGTTGTTTTCCTCTTGGCCATGCCAAAGCGATTCATCGAATTCGCAATGCACCGGTTTGGCATACAGGCGTCGGAAGTGGTTGCGCACCAGGTTTTGCGCAATGCCGCACATCCAGGTGCTGAGGCTTGCCTGACCACTGAAGCGCTCCCGGTTGCGCCAGGCCTCCAGGTACGTCAATTGCAGGATGTCGTCCGCATCTTCTGGGTTGAGTACGCGCTTGTGGATGAAGCGTCGAAGTTTTTTTTGTTGGTCATCCGTCAGGTGATGCATGAATTGAGGCGAGCTGCCAACAAGGTGCGCTAAAGCTTCAATTGAGAGAGTCATGATTTTTCCTCAGGGTAGGCATTATCGAAATGGCTTCGATGCGAACCCCTTTTGCACTGGCTGTGCCAACGAAAAAAATCTCTCAATAGATTGATTTATATAGATAAATATATTTAGGCTAGGGTTTTTTGCGCAGTAATTTGCAAAATGCGCCGATGATTTGTGCCGGTATTTTCAAACGTGCCGAAAGTCGAGTTTTGATGGAACCGTATCGGCAGGCCTCGCCACATAGGGACACACTCTTCCCTTCTTGGCATGCTTATGAAAGTCGAATCCCCTAAAGATGCGCCCTCTACCCTGCGCCTGGATCAATCCGCCGCTGCGCCTGTTTCTACGCCCGCGCCTGAGAAGGTCAATGAGCTTGCTCGGCTCTTTGACCAAGAAGTGGTTGTTGATAACCGAGCCCAATGGGCGAAGTCGATACACGTCCCTCCACCCGAGCGGCTTGCACAACTGTATGAACAGTTGGGTCATCCGGCTCAGGAGTCCTTGGCCGCTATTTCCCGGCGGTTCAGACAGCAGTTGCCGTACCATCCCAATGTCGACAAGTTGCTGGAGCTTGCCGAGGGTGACCCTGCGCGTGCATTTGTGGTGCTCAAGCATCTGGAGGCCCATGCCAACAGTGAAGGGCGTCTATCCGAAGCCACCATGGCACGGGAGGCTGTTGCTCTACTGACGGTCGGTTCCAAAGGGGAAATCCAGGCAGGTCTTACATTCGCCATGGCGTTGCTGGAGGCGGGTGGCGATCCGCAAGAGCGCCAGGCCCTGCGTGCTCTTTACTACTCCAGTGTGGCCACGCGCCAATCCCTGGTGACGATGATGCAGGCCCTGCTGGGTGTATACGGTGTCGATACGTTTTCCGACCGGCTCAGCAGCATGCGTAAAGCTTTGGCTGACGATATCGCGGTACTGGTTTCGTCAATGACCACGCCCCGATTGCGCACCTTGTTGCTGGCCCTGCAAAGCTGTGGGCAGTTGAGCACCGTGTTGGCCGGTTGCCAGGCGTTGAACGAGCGCCTGGGCATAGACTACGACGCGGTAAGCCTACTGCAGCGCTTGCTGGGGTACGCTGGCAGCGGTATCGACGCCAGCGAAATCCTGCGGCTTGGGCATGATCTGGGCAGTGGTCTGAACACGCGGCAAGTGGTGCTCCTCAACGCGCTATACCCCCTGATTCGGGAATTGCCGTTGGCCTTGTGGCCCGACAGTCGAGTACGCCAGGGGGCCCTGGACAGCTTTCTGGCGGTGATGGGCGAACTGGACCGGATTGAGCGCGGCCCCCAACAGTTCGTCGGTGGCCTGGGGACGTTGGCGTGACTGCACTGTCGGCCATCAACAACGTCTTGCTCAAAGTGGCACAACGTGCCGAAGTGCTGGGCGCGGTGGTGGTGCTGGGCATTGTGTTTATCTTTATCGTGCCGCTGCCCACCTGGCTGGTGGATATTCTGATTGCGGTCAACATCTGCATATCGTGTCTGTTGATCGTGCTGGCGCTGTATTTGCCAGGCCCCCTGGCGTTTTCGTCGTTTCCATCGATTTTGCTGCTGACCACCATGTTTCGCCTGGCGCTGTCGATCGCCACTACGCGTCTGATCCTGCTGGAGCAAGACGCTGGCGACATCGTCGACGCCTTCGGCAATTTCGTGGTGGGCGGCAACCTGGCGGTGGGGATGGTGATCTTCCTGATCCTGACCCTGGTCAACTTCCTGGTCATCACCAAGGGCTCGGAACGGGTTGCCGAAGTCGCAGCGCGGTTCAGCCTGGACGCGATGCCGGGTAAACAGATGTCCATCGACAGTGACCTGCGTGCGGGCCTGATCGACGGCATGCAAGCGCGCGAAAAGCGCGAGCAATTATCCCGCGAGAGCCAATTGTTCGGCGCCATGGACGGGGCCATGAAGTTCGTCAAGGGCGACGCCGTCGCCGGTTTGATTATCGTCGTGGTCAACCTGTTGGGTGGTTTCACCACCGGCATGTTTCAACACGACTTGAGCGCTGCCGAGTCGATACGATTGTATTCGGTACTGACCATCGGCGATGGTTTGATTGCGCAGATTCCTGCGCTGCTGATCTCCCTGACTGCCGGCATGATCATTACCCGTGTGGCGCCGGATGCGCGCAGGGGTATCACTAATATGGGCGCGGAAATCGCCCGGCAAATGACCAGTGAGCCCAAGAGCTGGATGATTGCATCGGTAGGGATGCTCGCGTTTGCAATCGTGCCCGGCATGCCCACGTTGGTTTTTATTCTGCTCTCGGCGGTAACTGGCTCCCTGGGTTATTACTTGATGCGTCAGCGTCAGCAAGCGGAAAAGCCTGCTGATGAGGCAGCCGAAGCCGTCCGGCCCGAAGAGAACGGGGAAGAGGACTTGCGCGGGTTCGATCCCTCGCGGCCTTACCTGTTGCAATTTCACCCCGCCTTGCGCGGGACACCTGAGGTTACGGATCTTATTCACGGAATCCGTCAGGCACGAAATGCGCTCGTCGCCAATATCGGTCTCACATTGCCGCCGTTTGAAGTCGAACTCGATGAATCGCTGGCCACCGATGAAATGCGTTTTTGCGTGCATGAAGTACCGATGATCAAGGCTTCGGTTGTCACCCACCTGGCCGTTGAGCGTAAGTCGCTGACGGTTGAACCTGAGCACGCTGTACCGGGGCTTGCTGAACGTGATGAACAGGACTGGCTCTGGCTGGCGCCTGATGATCCTCTGCTTGATGACCCGCAACTGGAGCGCTTTAGCGCCACGAGCCTGATCATCGAACGTATGAGGCAGGCGATGATGCTCAGCGGGCCGCAGTTCCTGGGCATTCAGGAAAGCAAGGCGATCCTCGGTTGGCTTGAGCACAACCAGTCAGAACTGGTGCAGGAGCTACAGCGCATCATGCCGCTCTCGCGGTTTTCAGCGGTGTTGCAACGCTTGGCCAGTGAAGGTGTACCGCTGCGTGCCGTGCGGCTGATTGTGGAGTCGCTGATCGAGTACGGCCAGCATGAGCGTGAACCCGATGCCCTCGCCGACTATGCACGCATTGCCCTCAAAGCGCAGATCTTCCACCAGTACAGTGAGAGCGATGGCCTGCATGCCTGGTTGCTGTCGCCGCATACCGAGAACATCTTGCGCGAAGCGTTGCGCCAGACCCAGACCGGCGTGTTCTTTGCACTGGATAACGAAAGCAGCGCGGCATTGATCAACCTCCTCAACCAGGCCTTTACCTTACGTGCCAAGAGCAAGAGCGTGATGTTGGTGGCGCAGGACCTGCGTAGCCCGTTGCGTACCTTGCTGCTGGAAGAGTTCAACCATGTGCCGGTGCTGTCCTTTGCTGAGTTGGGAAGCACGTCCAAGGTGAAAGTATTGGGGCGCTTCGATCTTGGTCAAGATGAGCTGATGCGTGGTGCCGCGGCATGAATCTTCAGCCAGGTTCAACGCTCGGGAGGGCTCGATAATGTTTGAGTTACGGGTGCTCAATGGTCTGAACCAAGGGGCTGCATTGCCGCTGTTTGGTGAGCAGTGGAGCATCGGTGCTCACCCTGATGCTGACCTGATGCTGAATGATCCGGGCATCGCCGAGCATCACGCGCGGTTACGACTGATCGACTCAAACTGGTCAGTGCAGGCCGAGGCCGGGCTGCTGCACGGCGATGAGGGGCAAGTGCTGGCGCAGATCGCGAGCCTGGCACTGAACGTACCGTTTTCAGTCGGGGCTATCCGGCTGTGTGTCACCTTGGCCGATCAACCGTGGCCTGAAATACCCGCCCCAACGCCACCGCCGCGCACTCCTGACGCGCCGCGCACGCTGCAGTTATCGTCGATCTCGCACGCGCAGCAAAAACGACTGATCAGTGTAGTGCTGGTGGTTGCAATCATCGTCGCAGTGGTGGGCATAGCCTCTACGGTGGAGCGTGGGCCCCAGGCCTCGTTAAGGCCTCCCGTGGTAGCCAAACACGAGCTGGCCACGCCGTTTGAAGTGCGCCAGCAGTTGGTGAAGATGCTCAATGAGCGTGAGTTGAGCCAACGGGTCAGCTTGCAGGTGATCAATGGGCAAGTCGCGCTCAACGGCGACGTTTCCCAGGACGATGTGGAGTTGGTGTCGCGCATGCTTAGCCGTTTTGGTGAGCTGTTTGACAGTGCTGTGCCGGTGATTAGTCGCGTACGTGTACGCGATGGAGCACTGCCGTTCAAGATTGTTCAAATCGTCGGCGGGCCCAATGGCCATGTCGTACTGGAAGAGGGCAGCCGGGTGTTCGTCGGTGATGAAGTGGACGGTTTGCGCCTGGTGCTGATCGACAATAGCAAGGTGGTTTTCGATGGCGCGCAGCGTTACGAGGTGCGTTGGTGAACGCGCAAATTCAGGCGCGTCTTGAGGCCTGGCAGGAGCGCCAGACGCAGTCGCTGGCCAACCTGATGCCGGTGACCATGCGCGGGCGCGTCCAACGCGTCAACGGCATGCTGTTGCAGTGCCGATTGCCCAGCGCGCGTATCGGTGACTTGTGCCAGGTTGAAAAGTCTGCCGACGAATACATGCTGGCTGAGATCATCGGGTTCGATCAGCAGGATGCCGTACTCAGTGCCTTGGGTAACCTGGAAGGGATACGTGTGGGCGCCAGCGTGCAGCGCCTGGGGGTGTCGCATCGGGTACGGGTCAGTGATCAATTGCTGGGCCAGGTGCTGGATGGCTTTGGGCGGCCGATTACCGGCGTTGGCCCCAGCGCCTTCGTCGAGACCGACGGCCCGGATGCGAGCATGGTGCTGTGTGAAGCGCCGTTGCCGACCGAGCGGCCGAGGATCAATCGGGCCTTGGCGACGGGCGTGCGCTCGATCGATGGTTTGCTGACGCTTGGCGAGGGCCAGCGTGTGGGCCTGTTCGCCGGTGCCGGGTGCGGCAAGACCACTTTGCTGGCAGAGATTGCCCGTAACGTCGAGTGCGATGTGATTGTGTTTGGCCTGATCGGCGAGCGTGGTCGAGAGCTGCGGGAATTTCTCGACCATGAGTTGGACGATCAATTGCGGGCCAAGGCCGTGCTGGTGTGCGCGACGTCCGACCGTTCGAGTATGGAGCGCGCCCGCGCAGCGTTTACCGCCACGGCGCTGGCTGAGGGCTATCGGCGCAAGGGCAAACGGGTGTTGCTGCTGATCGACTCCTTGACGCGTTTTGCCCGTGCTCAGCGAGAGATCGGCCTGGCGGCCGGTGAGCCCCTGGGCCGTGGCGGCTTGCCGCCTTCGGTGTACAGCTTGTTGCCGCGTTTGGTGGAGCGCGCCGGGTTGACCCGCGACGGCGTTTTCCCCGCGACCTCCCCGTTCCTGATCGAACAGGCTTCGGTGTGTTACCCCGTGCGTGC
>NZ_UYXQ01000029.1 GCF_900624995.1 Pseudomonas antarctica | reverse complement strand
GGGTGCCCTACAGCGCCGACGCCATAACGTCGAACGACACGTCCATCACCAATTCCATCGTACCCCCCTGGTTTGAATTCAATCGCTAGCCAGTATGACCAAGTCACTGCGACTTGAGCAGCGCTTCATAATCGGCGCAGATCTGCGCGCGAATCATCAACGCCGCAGCGCCCAAAGCCACAGCATCCTGCCCAGCAGTCCCGATTTGAATGCGTGGGCATGGGCGATCGGCGCGGCTGCTGATCAGCGACTCAAGGGCTAAAGGCGGATGATCAATCGGGCGAGTATGGCCCCGGGGAGAAAGCCGCTGATCAGGATGGTCTGCGGGTCAAGCACCGATCCTAGAATGTTGATGGCTTAGCGCAAGGCCGGTGTCGCTTCATCGAGCCAAAGGTCAACACTGGCGTTGAGGGGCTGATTGATGTGTCTCGATTGCCGGCAGGCGCTTGCGCAAGCGTGCTCAACCACACCGGATCGGCTCGACCGTGAAGAATCCTGTTCCACACCTATACTCAATGAAGCCATGCGCATTCTTGCGCATCGCTGACGGCACGACCGCCGACGAAGAGGGTAGCCATTATGTATGCCGGACACATGAGTATGACCACAACCAATGGCGAAATTCGCTGCCAGATGGTTGTTCAGATCATCTGCCTGTTGTCGGTGGCTACGCTGTTCTGCTGACCCAAACCAGCCCTTCAACGTGAGCCGCACAGCGGCTTGGCGACCTATTGCCTTTATTCCAGACAACAAAAAAGGGCCCACCTTTCGGTGAGCCCTTCTAGACCGCCCAGCAGAGCGGATTTTGTTTGGTAGGCGCGATTGGACTCGAACCAACGACCCCCACCATGTCAAGGTGGTGCTCTAACCAACTGAGCTACGTGCCTGCTGTGAGGCGGCATTCTACGGAATTGTGGAGGGGTGTCAACATCTTTTTTGCAGCTAAGCCTATGAATATGCGAATTATTTATTTGCTACGGGCGCACCCGAAGTTTTCGGGTGGCTGGCAGGCAATTTTCAACTCAGGTAGGATCTGAGCACTCGTAAAAAATATAAAACAGAGGTTCCAGGATGGCGAACACCCCCTACCCCCAGTCGTATTACGCCGCGTCCGCCAATGCGGTTCCGCCTCGCCCGCTACTGCAAGGTGAAGTCGAAACTGACGTGTGTGTGATTGGCGCCGGCTACACCGGCCTCTCCAGCGCGCTGTTTCTGCTGGAAAACGGTTTTCGCGTCACCGTGCTGGAAGCGGCCAAAGTGGGGTTTGGCGCGTCGGGCCGCAACGGCGGGCAGATCGTCAACAGCTACAGCCGCGACATAGATGTCATCGAGCGCAGCGTTGGCCCCAAGCAGGCGCAGTTGTTGGGGCAGATGGCGTTTGAAGGCGGCAAGATCATTCGCGAGCGCGTGGCCAAGTACCAGATCCAGTGCGATTTGAAGGACGGCGGCGTGTTCGCCGCGCTCAATAGCAAGCACATGGGCCATCTGGAGTCGCAGAAACGCCTGTGGGAGCGCTACGGCCATACGCAGCTAGAGCTGCTCGACGAGCGCCGTATCCGCGAGGTCGTGGCCTGTGACACTTATGTCGGTGGTCTGCTGGACATGAGTGGAGGGCACATTCACCCACTCAATCTGGCATTGGGGGAAGCGGCAGCCGTGGAATCGCTGGGCGGCACGATCTACGAGCAATCGGCCGCGGTACGCATTGAGCGCGGGGCCAACCCGGTGGTGCACACCGCCGAAGGCAAGGTCAGGGCTAAATTCATCATCGTCGCGGGCAATGCCTACCTGGGGAACCTTGTGCCCGAGCTGGCGGCCAAGTCGATGCCATGCGGCACACAGGTCATCACTACCGCGCCCCTGGGTGAAGAACTTGCCAGGACATTGCTGCCGCAAGATTACTGCGTCGAAGACTGTAACTACCTCCTCGATTACTACCGCCTCACCAGCGACAAGCGCCTGATCTTCGGCGGCGGCGTGGTGTACGGCGCGCGCGACCCGGCCAATATTGAGGCGATTATCCGCCCGAAGATGCTTAAGGCCTTCCCGCAGCTCAAGGATGTGAAAATCGATTACGCCTGGACCGGCAACTTCCTGCTGACCCTGTCGCGCCTGCCGCAGGTCGGTCGTCTGGGCGACAACATCTATTACTCACAGGGTTGCAGCGGTCATGGCGTGACGTACACACACTTGGCAGGCAAGGTACTGGCGGAGGCGCTGAGAGGCCAGGCGGAGCGCTTTGATGCGTTTGCTGACCTGCCACACTACCCGTTCCCGGGCGGGCAACTGTTGCGCACGCCGTTTGCTGCGCTGGGCGCGTGGTACTACGGGCTGCGGGATAAGTTCGGGTTCTAATTGTGATAGCTGGCTGCCGACGATGGCCTTACCTTAGACCAAGGTAAAGCTATCGCAGACAAGCCAGCTCCCACATTGACCAGTGGCAGCTACGGAAGAAGCTCAAACCAAAATATCAAATCGCAGACACAAAAAACCCCGGTCTTTCGACCAGGGTCTTTGCTATCGGATCAAAGATAAGCCAATGGCTTTCTTTGTGCTTCAAGGCGTTCAGTGGGCCTTGAGGCAGATATGGCGCAGCGGACGGGACTCGAACCCGCGACCCCCGGCGTGACAGGCCGGTATTCTAACCGACTGAACTACCGCTGCGCGTCGGTGCAACCTTTAACGTTGCGTCCTGCCCTAAGGCAAAACTCTCAAGAAGTGGTGGGTGATGACGGGATCGAACCGCCGACCCTCTGCTTGTAAGGCAGATGCTCTCCCAGCTGAGCTAATCACCCTTTGCTTCGTTGAGGCCGCGAAATTTACGCAGGTAACGGACCTAAGTCAATAGCCTGCTTGAAGTTTTTCTGAAAAAGCCAAAATAGCTTCAAGACGGCTGCCCGCCCTACTCGCTGTAAATCATCTTCTTGCTCATGCCACCGTCCACCACAAACTCCTGGCCGGTGACAAAGCCCGCCTGACGCGACAACAACCACGCCACCATCGCCGCCACGTCCTCAACCGTACCTACCCTGCCCGCCGGATGCTGGGCATGGTCGACATCGGTCAACGGCTCGGCACGCCGCGCCGCAGGATCACGCGCATCGATCCAGCCAGGGCTGACGGCATTCACCCGCACCTCAGGCCCCAGGCTCATGGCCAAGGCGTGAGTAAGGGCCAGCAGGCCGCCTTTGCTCGCCGCATAGGCCTCGGTGTTAGGCTCCGACTGACGCGCGCGGGTCGACGCCAGGTTGACGATGGCACCGCCGTGGGCACGCAGGTACGGCGCACAGTGCTTGGCCAACAGCATCGGCCCACTGAGGTTTACCGCCAATATGCGGTTCCAGTACGCCAGGTCGAGGCTTTCCAGGGTCATATTGCGCGGGTCAGCCACCGCCGCGTTGCACACCAGCGCATCCAGGCGCCCGAACTGCCCCAGCACCTCGGCAACACCCTGGGCGACTTGTTTCTCATCCGCCACGTCCATGGTGATAAACCAGGCGTTGTCACCCAGCACCTTGGACACCTTGGAACCGCGTTCGCGATCCAAGTCGGTCAGCACCACTTGCCAGCCTTCACTGATCAGCCACGCGGCGATACCGAGGCCAATGCCCCGTGCCGCGCCCGTCACCAGTGCAACGCGGCCGTTACCGGTCGCCGCAGCGTCCATGGACCACTCGATCACAAGGCAGCCAACCCGCGAGCCAAGTCAGCTTGCAAGTCAGCCACATCTTCCAGGCCCACCGCGATGCGAATCAGGCTGTCACGTATACCCGCCGCTTCACGCTCTTGCGGGGTCAGGCGGCCGTGGGAGGTGGTGCCTGGGTGAGTAATAGTGGTTTTGCTGTCACCCAGGTTGGCGGTGATGGAGATCAGGCGTGTCGCATCGATGAAGCGCCAGGCGCCCTCCTTGCCACCCTTCACTTCGAAGCTGACCACAGCGCCGAAACCACGCTGCTGGCGCTGGGCCAATGCGTGTTGCGGATGGCTCTTGAGGCCCGCGTAATGGACCTTCTCGATACCGTCCTGTTGCTCCAGCCACTCGGCCAGGGCCTGGGCATTGGCGCAATGGGCCTTCATGCGCAGGCTAAGGGTTTCCAGGCCTTTGAGGAAGATCCAGGCGTTGAACGGGCTCAAGGTCGGGCCAGCAGTGCGCAGGAAACCCACCACTTCCTTCATCTGCTCGCTGCGACCAGCAACCACACCGCCCATGCAACGGCCCTGGCCGTCGATGAACTTGGTGGCCGAGTGCACGACGATGTCCGCACCCAACTTCAACGGCTGCTGCAACGCAGGCGTGCAGAAGCAGTTGTCGACCACCAGCATTGCCCCCTTGGCGTGCGCCACTTCGGACAATGCGGCGATATCCACCAACTCAGCCAACGGGTTGGACGGCGACTCGACAAACAGCAATTTGGTGTTGGCCTTGATTGCCGCATCCCAACCAGACAGGTCCGCCAAGGGCACGTAATCCACTTCGATGCCAAACCGTTTGAAGTATTTCTCGAACAAGCTGATGGTCGAACCAAACACGCTGCGCGACACCAGCACATGGTCGCCAGCGCTGCACAGGCTCATTACCACCGCCAGGATGGCAGCCATGCCGGTTGCCGTGGCCACCGCCTGCTCAGCGCCTTCCAGGGCCGCGATACGCTCTTCGAATGCACGCACAGTCGGGTTGGTGTAGCGCGAATAAACATTGCCGGGCACTTCACCGGCAAAACGCGCGGCGGCGTCGGCAGCAGTGCGGAACACATAGCTTGAGGTGAAGAACATCGGGTCACCGTGCTCACCTTCCGGGGTACGGTGTTGGCCGGCGCGCACAGCCAGGGTATCGAAAGCTACGCCATCGAGGTCGCTGTCCAACCGACCGGCATCCCATTCCTGACTCATGCTGCGACTCCTTACTCAATGCTTTATTTAGGATACAAAACCGGCCCCTCAGGGCCGGCATTTACTCAGTTGTTGTACAGGTCGATGATCGCGCTGACCGCCTGGGTCTTGATCTTCGACGAGTCGTTACGCGCCTGCTCGATCTTGTTCAGGTAGGCCTCGTCGACATCGCCGGTCACGTACTTGCCGTCGAACACGGCGCAATCGAACTGCTCGATCTTGATCTTGCCACCACCCACGGCTTCGATCAGGTCCGGCAGGTCCTGATAGATCAGCCAATCGGCGCCGATCAGGTCGGCCACGTCTTGGGTCGACCGGTTATGGGCGATCAGTTCGTGGGCGCTCGGCATGTCGATACCGTATACGTTCGGGTAACGCACGGCAGGCGCAGCGGAACAGAAGTACACGTTCTTCGCACCGGCTTCGCGGGCCATCTGGATGATCTGCTTGCACGTGGTGCCGCGCACGATGGAATCGTCCACCAGCATCACGTTCTTGCCGCGAAACTCCAGCTCGATCGCGTTGAGCTTCTGGCGTACCGACTTCTTGCGCGCCGCCTGGCCCGGCATGATGAAGGTGCGGCCGATGTAACGGTTCTTGACGAAGCCTTCGCGGAACTTGACGCCCAAGTGGTTGGCCAGCTCCAGCGCAGCGGTACGGCTGGTGTCCGGGATCGGGATCACCACGTCGATATCATGCTCAGGACGCTCGCGCAGGATCTTCTCGGCCAGCTTCTCGCCCATGCGCAGACGCGCCTTGTACACCGAAACGCCGTCGATGATCGAATCCGGACGCGCCAGGTAGACGTGTTCGAAGATGCACGGGGTGAGTTTCGGCGCAATTGCGCACTGACGGGTGTGCAGCTTGCCGTCTTCGGTGATGTACACCGCTTCGCCCGGCGCGAGGTCGCGAATCAGGGTAAAGCCCAGCACGTCGAGGGACACGCTTTCGGACGCGATCATGTACTCGACACCTTCGTCAGTGTGACGTTGGCCAAACACGATAGGGCGAATGCCATGCGGGTCGCGGAAGCCGACGATGCCATAACCGGTGATCATGGCCACCACCGCGTAGCCACCGACGCAACGGTTGTGCACGTCAGTCACGGCGGCGAACACGTCTTCTTCGGTCGGCTGCAGCTTGCCGCGCTGAGCCAGCTCGTGCGCGAACACGTTGAGCAGCACTTCCGAGTCGGAGTTAGTGTTGACGTGGCGCAGGTCAGATTCGTAAATCTCCTTGGCCAACTGTTCAACATTGGTCAGGTTACCGTTGTGCGCCAGGGTGATGCCATAAGGCGAGTTGACGTAAAACGGTTGAGCTTCGGCCGACGTCGAGCTACCGGCAGTCGGGTAACGCACATGGCCAATACCCATGTGCCCGACGAGGCGCTGCATGTGACGCTGGTGGAACACGTCACGCACCAGGCCATTGTCCTTGCGCAGGAATAACCGGCCGTCGTGGCTGGTCACAATACCGGCAGCGTCCTGGCCGCGGTGCTGGAGGACGGTTAGCGCGTCATACAGCGCCTGATTCACGTTCGACTTACCGACGATACCGACGATGCCACACATGCGACGCAACCCCTACTTAATGAATCTTGACTGAACACAACTTACTGAGGCGTTTTGGCCGGTAAGAGGTGCTCCTTGAACGGAAGATCAGCGGGTACGCTGATTCCGCTGGCCAGCCACTGACTGCTCCACCCCAAAATGAGGTTTTTGGACCAGTCTGCAACCAATAGAAATTTTGGCACGAGCACCGACTCCTGCCACCACGAATCCTGCTGTACCGGCCCCAGGCTCAACAGCCCGACCGCCACAACCACCAGCAACGCGCCACGCGCGGCGCCGAAGGCCATGCCGAGAAATCGATCGGTCCCTTCGATGCCGGTGACACGTATCAACTCGCCAATAAGATAATTGACCATTGCTCCCACCAGCAGCGTGGCGATGAACATGATGGCGCAGCCCGCGATGACGCGAGCCGAAGGTGTTTCGATGTAACCGGCCAGGTAAACCGACAGTGAACCACCGAACATCCAGGCGACGACTCCTGCGATGATCCAGGTCAGCAACGACAGTGCTTCTTTTACGAAGCCGCGGCTTAGACTGATCAAAGCGGAGATGGCGACGATTGCAACGATCGCCCAATCAACCCAGGTAAATGGCACAGTGCAGCCTACGTACGGATAAGGCGGCGCATTTTAGCAGAGCGCCGGGCTATCGGTAAGCTGTGATTGCGGGTGCTTTGCAAATCAATGGGTTGTGAAGAGCGAACGCTATCTTAAGACTACTAAAAAACCAATGTGGGAGCGGGCTTGCTCGCGAATACGGTGTGTCAGATACACATTCAGTGACTGACACTCCGTATTCGCGAGCAAGCCCGCTCCCACACTTGAACCGCATTCCCGCTTAAAATCAGCCGCGCTCAGGCTGGAAACGCACCACAAAACCATTGAGATTCTGCTGCCGGCCCAACAAGTCCCGCAGGCGATCTGCCTCGGCACGCTCGATCAGCGGCCCGACAAACACCCGGTTCTTGCCGTCGGCGCTACGGATATAGGCGTTGTAGCCCTGGGTACGCAGCTTTTTCTGCAAGGCTTCGGCGCTCTCGCGGTTGGCCAGGCTGGCGAGCTGGATCGACCAACTGATCGGCAAGCCATTCGGATCGATACGGCTCTGCCCCACATCAGGCTTACCCGGCGCAGCCGGTTGCGGCGCTACTGGCTTGGGCGCAGGCGCGGGCGCAACAGGCTTGGCGGCAACGACCGGGGCCGGAGCAGGCTTGACCACAGGAACACTCGGCTGTATCGGCTGGGTCGGCGCCTGCTGCGCAGCGATTTCCTCATCGGTCGGCACCGGCTCTTGCGGCAGCGCCTGCGGATCGGGCACCACCACCGGCTCAACCTGAACCTGAGGCACCGTCGGTGCCTGGGGCATGGCTGGCGCCTCAACCACTACCTGGCGCTGTTCGTCCTGGCGGGAAAACAGCATCGGCAGAAAAATCACCGCCAACGCCACCAACACCAGGGCTCCAACCATTCGCTGCTTGTAAGCGCTATCCAGTAATGCCATGTGCAGCTTCCTCCGTGGAGCGCCGGGCCAACCACTCTAGCGCCTCGGCAACACAATAAAATGATCCGAACAACAGAATATCGTCCTCGGCCGTGGCCACCGCACACTGCGCTTCAAGCGCCGCGATGACGCTTGCATACGACGCCACTGGCGCACCAAGGTTCTGCAAGGCGATTTCCAATTCGGCAGCCGGACGACTGCGCGGCGTATCCAGCGGTGCGACCGCCCACGCCTGGACAGCGCTCAACAACGGCGCAACCACGCCGCCCAAGTCTTTATCCGCCAACAGCCCGAACACCGCCAGGCGACGACCGACCGGCGGTGTACGTGACAGGCGTTGCGCCAAGTACTCGGCCGCGTGGGGGTTATGCCCCACATCCAGCAGCAGGTTCAGGCGCTTGCCTTGCCACTCGAAAGTGCGGCGATCCAGGCGCCCTACCACACGGGTTGCCAGCAATGTGGCAGCAATCTGCTCGGCATGCCACGGCAGATCCAGCAGCAGGTAAGCCTGCAGCGCGAGCGCGGCGTTTTCCATCGGCAGGTTCAGCAGTGGCAGATCGCGTAATTCGACCACTTGGCCACGCGCGTCATGCCCACGCCAGTGCCAATGCTGAGCGCCAATCTCCAGATTGAATTCGCGACCACGCAGGTAAAACGGGCAGCCCAGCTCGCGCACTTTGTCGAGCAAGGGCTGCGGCGGGTCCAGGTCACCACACAGCGCAGGTTTGCCCTGGCGCAAGATCCCAGCCTTTTCAAAGGCCACCGACTCCCGGGTATTGCCCAGATAGTCGGCATGGTCAACGCCAATACTGGTGACCAGCGCCAGGTCGGCATCCACCACATTGACCGTATCCAGGCGCCCACCCAAGCCGACTTCCAGCACGACCACGTCCAATTGCGCGCGCTCAAACAGCCAGAACGCCGCCAGGGTGCCCATCTCGAAGTAAGTCAGGGAAATCTCGCCGCGCCCGGCATCCAATGCGGCAAAGGCTTGGCAGAGCTGCTCGTCAGTGGCTTCGACGCCATTGAGCTGCACCCGCTCGTTATAACGCAGCAGGTGCGGGGAATTGTAGACGCCAACTTTAAGCCCTTGGGCTTGCAGCAACGCCGCGACAAAGGCGCAAGTAGAGCCCTTGCCGTTGGTGCCGGTCACCGTGATCACACGTGGCGCCGGCCGCCCCAACCCAAGGCGGGCCGCTACCTGTTGCGAGCGCTCCAGCCCCATGTCGATGGCTGACGGATGCAACTGCTCAAGGTAGGCGAGCCATTCGCCCAGGGTACGTTGGGTCATAGGTTTGCAGGCACCGGCGGCACAACGATCGGTTCGATTTTAGGCGCGACGTACACGGGTGTCGGCAGGCCCATCATTTGCGCCAGCAGGTTACCCAGCCGTGGACGCAGCTCGCCACGGGCGATGATCATGTCGATGGCGCCGTGCTCCAGCAGGAACTCGCTGCGCTGGAAACCTTCCGGCAGTTTTTCGCGAACGGTTTGCTCGATCACGCGCGGGCCGGCAAAGCCGATCAGGGCTTTAGGTTCGCCGACGATCACATCCCCCAGCATCGCCAGGCTGGCGGAAACACCACCGTAGACCGGGTCAGTCAACACGGAGATGAATGGAATGCCTTCTTCACGCAGACGCGCCAATACCGCGGAGGTCTTGGCCATTTGCATCAGGGAGATCAGCGCTTCCTGCATACGCGCACCTCCGGAGGCGGCGAAGCAGATCATCGGGCAACGATTTTCCAGGGCGTAGTTGGCGGCACGCACGAAACGCTCACCGACGATGGCCCCCATGGAGCCGCCCATGAAGGAGAACTCAAACGCCGACACCACCACCGGCATACCCAGCAGCTTGCCGCTGACGGAAATCAGTGCGTCTTTCTCACCGGTCTGCTTCTGCGCTGCAGTCAGGCGGTCCTTGTACTTTTTGCCGTCGCGGAACTTGAGGCGGTCAACCGGCTCCAGGTCCGCGCCCAATTCGGCACGGCCATCGGCGTCGAGGAAGATGTCGATGCGCGCGCGAGCGCCGATACGCATGTGGTGGTTGCACTTAGGGCAAACGTCCAGGGTCTTTTCCAGCTCGGGGCGGTACAGCACCGCGTCGCAGGATGGGCACTTGTGCCACAGACCTTCAGGAACCGAGCTTTTCTTCACCTCGGAACGCATGATCGAAGGGATCAGTTTGTCTACTAACCAGTTGCTCATGCTTTCTTTCTCCAGTACCGGTGGCTTGAACACAGCCCCGCGTATGCCCTTGAGCTAAATTCATTATGTGGCGATGACACAAGACAGGACGGGGTCAGACGTTCGACCGGCCATTTCCTGCCTGTATCCTCAGCCTTCCAGACAACCTGCCAGCGCAGGGTTGCCACTTCATTTCCGGGCCTCCCGCAGGCGGCGCCGGTGCTGTTTTACACAGTGGTAGTTATGGACGGCGGCAGACTGCCAGCCGTCACATCACACCCCTGCTGTTGCGCACGGCCTGCATGAATGCGCGAATCTTGTGGTGATCCTTGATGCCCTTGCCCTGCTCCACCCCACCGCTGACATCCACGGCATAGGGCATAACCTGCTCGATGGCGGCCCCAACATTCGCGGGGTTGAGCCCACCGGCCAGGATGATCGGCTTACTCAGCCCCTCGGGAATCAACGACCAGTCAAACGCCTCACCCGTGCCACCGGGAACACCTTCGACATAGGTGTCCAACAGAATCCCGCGAGCGCCAGTATAGGCAGCACATGCAGCGGCGACATCATCCCCAGCCTTGACGCGCAACGCCTTGATATACGGGCGTTGATAGCTTTCACACTCATCAGGGCTTTCGTCCCCGTGAAACTGCAGCATGTCGAGCTGCACGGCATCCAGGGTTTCGTTGAGTTCGCAGCGACTGGCGTTGACGAACAAGCCCACGGTGGTCACGAACGGTGGCAGTGCGGCGATGATCGCCCGCGCCTGCAGCACATTCACCGCCCGCGGGCTCTTGGCATAAAACACGAAACCGATGGCATCCGCCCCCGCTTCGACTGCCGCCAGCGCGTCTTCTATGCGGGTAATCCCGCAAATCTTGCTGCGAACGGCTGACATGTCGTAGAAACCTCAGGGTTGGACCGAGAAAGTCCCGGATGGTAACAAAAGCTTTTCCGGGCGTCAGCCGCCAAGTTCGCTGAAACCCGTGAGGAAGTGTGGCCCGATGAAGCGATCCGGCAATTCGAATTCGCCGCGGTACTCCACATCCACCAGGTACAGGCCGAACGGATGTGCAGTCACGCCGCCAGTACGGCGAATGCGACTTTCCAACACTTCCTTGGCCCACTCCACCGGACGCTCGCCCGTGCCGATGGTCATCAACACGCCTGCGATGTTGCGCACCATATGGTGCAGGAAAGCACCGGCACGGATATCCAGCACGATCATCTTGCCGTGGCGGGTCACACGCAGGTGATGGACTTCCTTGATCGGCGACTTGGCCTGGCACTGGCCGGCACGAAAGGCACTGAAATCATGCACACCGACCAAATGCTGCGCTGCTTCGGCCATGCGCTCAGCATCCAGCGGGCGGTGGTTCCAGGTGATTTCCTGATTGAGGTGCGCGGGGCGGATCTGATCGTTGTAGATCACATAGCGATAACGCCGGGCGATAGCCTTGAAGCGCGCATGAAAATCCGCAGGCATGACCTTGGCCCAGGTGACGCTGACGTCATGGGGCAAATTGATATTGGCGCCCATCACCCACGCCTTCATCGTGCGCTCGGCCTGGGTATCGAAGTGCACCACTTGGCCGCAGGCATGCACACCGGCGTCGGTACGCCCGGCGCACATCAGCGACACCGGCGAATCGGCGACCTTCGACAAAGCGTTTTCGAGGGTTTCCTGCACCGTCAGCACACCAGAGGCCTGGCGCTGCCAGCCGCGGTAGCGCGAGCCTTTGTATTCCACGCCCAGGGCGATGCGGTTAAAGCCTGCGGCCGCCATTTCGGCGGCCGCGTTATCTATGTTTGCCAAGAACTGAGAGCCCGATGAGTTGCGCAAAGGCGGCCATTATAAAGGCGACGGGCATATGAAGGGCGCTTTTGTTGCAGGGCCCACGCCACTCCCACACTGCATTTACAACGCCCTTCAGATTTTGCCGAGCATTTCCTTGGCTTCACCGCGCTGGGCTTCATCGCCCTCGGTCAGCACTTCGGAAAGGATGTCCCGCGCGCCATCAGCATCGCCCATGTCGATGTAGGCCTGGGCCAAGTCCAGCTTGGTGGCGACCTCATCGGTGCCGGAGAGGAAATCGAATTCCGGCTCATCACCGCCCAATGCCGCGTCTTCAGCGGTGAAGGAAGGTTCGATCGGCGGGTGCTCCAGGCTTTGGGACAGACGATCCAGCTCAGCGTTGACATCGTCCAGCTCGGAAGCGAAGGCATCCGGCTTGGCCGCTGACGCAGCGGCCGGCTCCTCAGCCAGGGACAGGTCGAAGTCTTCCGGCAGGTCGAAATCATCCAGTGCAGCAGGCGTCAGGGTCGGCGGCTCAACCGGCGGCACGTCCTTCATCTGCTCTTCAAGCCCCGAGAGGAAGTCATCGTCCGATTGAGCGGACGACGGCGCTTCCAGCTGCAGGTCCAGATCGAAGTCCGACAGGTCATCCGGGCTGGCCTTGGCTTCAGTCTGGCGCTGCAGAACAGACTCGAAAGTCGGCTCATCATCCGGGCGAACCACGGCTGGCGAAGCCGCTTCCAGGTCGTCCAGGCTAAGGTCGAAATCAGTATCGAAAGCCTCTGGCTCCGGCTCCGGGGCGGGCGCAGCCGGCTTATCATCCAGCAAATTCTTGACGTATTGCGCGTCCAGCGCGGCCGCAGCGACTGCCGCACTGACGCCCGCGGCTAAAACAGCCATGGCTGGGAAGCGGCTTTTGAGCTGCTCGACCTGGGCGTGGTTTTCACCATTGGCCACCAGTTGACGCTCCTGGGAAACGAAACCGTCCTTGTCGCCTTGCAACCCGTAAACTTCCATCAACTTCAAGCGCAGGTCGCTGCGCGCGGGCTCGTACTTGATCGCCTGCTGAAGGACGTCGGCCGCCTGGTTCAGGTGGCCCCGATCGATATGCGATTGGGCTTGTGCCAGCGCATCGCTGGCGTTTTGCGGGGCCACGGCAGCGGCCAGGGGCGAAAGCACGGAGGCAACCGACGGCACCACGACCGGCTCAACAACGGCAGCCGGTGCTGGCGCTGCAGCCAACTTAACGTTCGGCGCCGCCACTTCGAGGCCTTCGAAGCTGTCCGGTGGCAGGTCGTGATCAACGTTCGGCGTAAACTGCGGCTCTTCGGCCAGTGCCCGCGCCATGCGCAGGTGCTTTTCCTCTTCGAGGCGGGCATTACGATGGCGCGCCCACAGCAGCAGGAGCAGCAACACCAGTAAGCCGGCAGCACCGCCGATGACGCCGAGGATAATCGGATTGGTCAGCAGTTCGTTGAACTTGCCTTCGGTGGTATTGGCGGGCGACGGATCCGGCTTGACCGGCTCGGGCGTAGGTGCCGCAGCAGTCGGTGCCGAATCGGCTGCTGGCGCGGTGGCCGCAGGCTCACCTGCCAACTGAGCAGGCATCGCCGCAGTGGCCGCCGGTGCTGGCGCTGCCGGGTTACCGTTTGCAGCCTGCAACTTGGCCAGTTGATCGTTTTTCAGTTGAATCAGTTTTTGCAGTTTATCCAACTGGCTTTGCAGGTCGGCCGCACGGCTTTTCAACTCGTCGTTCTCGCGGCGCGTGGTATCCAGTTCTTCCTGGGTCATCGCCAGCTTGTCGCTCAGCGCGCGGCTGTCGCCAACCTTGCCCTTCACGCCTTTCTTGGCCGATTCGGCAGAGATCAGGCTCAAGTTGTCCTTCGCATTAGTGCTCGACGGTGCATCACCAGCCTGGGTGCGCTTGGTCGCATCCAGTTGCTGCTTGCCCGCAGCCTGCTTATTGGCGGTACGGCGACCCTCGCGCCAGGCTGCATTCTGCACGGCCACTTCGGCAATCGCCGCCGGCTGCGGCAAGCTGGTGGCTTGCTGGCGATCCGGAAGGCGTAACACCTGGCCGGTCTTCAGGCGGTTGATATTACCGCCGATAAAAGCGTCAGGGTTGAGCGCCTGGATAGCCAGCATGGTTTGCTGGACCGAAGCACCGTTGCGATTCTTCGCGGCAATTTCCCACAAAGTATCGCGAGGAGTCGTGGTGTGCTGAGCAGGCTTGCTGATGGCTGGCGCAGTGCTGGGAGTTGCAGTTTTGGTCGGCGCACTCAAACGCGGTGCAGGCGTGCTGGCGGCTGGCGCCGGCTGTTCGAACTTGGCAGGGTCCAGCAGCACACTGTAGTCACGCATCAGGCGACCGCTAGGCCATTGCACCTGCAACAGGAAACGTACGTAGGAATCGGGCAGCGGCTTACTGGAGGTGACGCGCACCACGCTACGACCGCTCGGGTTGATCACCGGCGTAAACGTCAGGTCATTAAGAAACGCCTGGCGATCCACACCCGCATCCACAAATGCCTGGTCGGAGGCCAGGCTCGGCGTAATCTCGGAAGCCGTGAGGCCGCCGACATCGAGCAATTCGATTTCCACCGACAACGGCTGGTTCAACTTCGACTTGAGGGTCATTTCCCCAAGCTGCAGCGCCTGCGCCATACCGGAGGACAGCGCCGAGGCGGCCGCTATTGCTAACACCAGTTTGCGAACGTGAACCATAGCCTCATCCTTTGTTTGAACACTCCTCGGCCTGCGAGAAGGTTGGTAACCGCTGCCATAAGGCATGGCGAGCCGATAGGTCACCGACGCGCTTGTGTTCTGCTTTGGACCAAGCATAGCGCCTGGCTAGAATCAATCTACAAATTGACGCCAAGTATCTTTTACGCAAGGCCTTTTATCAACAACTGCGCCAGCTGCACGGCGTTGAGTGCTGCGCCTTTGCGTACGTTATCTGACGTCAGCCACACATTTAGTTCCGCTGGGTCATCCACGCCCGCACGCACTCGGCCAACGTAGACTACATCCTGACCGACCGCATCCCCAACCGCCGTGGGGTAGTCGCCCTCTTCAACCAGCTCGATACCCGGTGCTGCCTCAAGTGCACGGTTGACCGCGACGAGGTCGACCGGCGCGCCCAACTGCAATGACACAGTCAGGCTATCGCCAAAAAACACCGGGGCTTGAACGCAGGTCGCGGAAATCTTTAGCAAAGGAGTTTCCAGCACCGCACGCAGTTCGTGTACGAGCCGTTTCTCCAGGTCGGTATGACCTTGGGCGTCTGGTTTGCCAACTTGCGCAAGCAGGTTGAAGGCCATCTGTCGATCAAAGAACTTAGGCTCCAGCGGGCGCACGTTCAACAGCTCGGCGGTCTGCCGGGCCAGTTCACTGACGGCCTCGCGGCCCTGAGCAGACACGGCCAGGTTGGCCGTGACGCTGACGCGCTGGATATCCAGCAAGCCGCGCAACGGCGCCAGAACCACCGCCAGGTTGGTGGCCGAAGGGCTTGGGCTGCCGAGCTGAAAGGGCTTTTTCAGCCCCTTGAGTATGTGCGCATTGGCTTCCGGCACCACCTGAGGTGCTTGATCGGCCGGCAAGGCGCCGGACAGGTCGATCACCGAGCAACCGGCGGCCGTGGCGCGCGGGGCGAAACTCAGGGTTACCGCAGGGCCCGCGGCAAAAAAGGCCAACTGCGCTTTTTTGAAGTCGAACTCATCGACTTCCTTGACCCGCACGTTCTTGCCGCGAAACGGTACTGAGGCGCCGGCCGAGTTACTGCCCGCCAGCAGGTACAGGGTGCCTACCGGGAAATCCAGCTCTTCGAGAATCTGCACCAGGGTTTCACCCACGGTGCCGGTGGCGCCGATCACGGCGATTTCAAAGGTCTGGGTCATGGTGGCTGCCTCGGGCATTGCGGGGGGAGCGGCACTTTACCGGGTGGTTGGGGGTGAGGCAATTAACCTGGGTTTTGTGGCCGGACGCAATGATCATTAGCGCGCAATAAAAAACCCGCGCCTGTCACCAGCCGCGGGTTTTCCATACAGCGCTAAGCGATCAACGCTCCAGCAAAATCCGCAGCATGCGACGCAGCGGCTCAGCCGCGCCCCACAGCAGTTGGTCGCCAACGGTGAACGCGCCCAGGTACTGAGTACCCATATTCAGCTTGCGCAGGCGGCCTACCGGTACATTCAGGGTGCCGGTGACTTTGGTTGGGCTCAGCTCCTGCATGCTGATATCGCGGTTGTTCGGCACCAGCTTGACCCAAGGGTTGTGCTGACTGATCAGCCCTTCGATATCGGCGATCGGCACGTCTTTGTTCAGCTTGATGGTCAACGCCTGGCTGTGACAGCGCATGGCGCCGATGCGCACGCAAATGCCGTCCACCGGGATCGGGCTTTTGAAGCGACCCAGAATCTTGTTGGTCTCGGCCTGGGCCTTCCACTCTTCGCGGCTCTGGCCGTTCGGCAGTTCTTTGTCGATCCACGGGATCAGGCTACCGGCCAATGGCACACCGAAGTTCTCGGTCGGGTAGGCCTCACTGCGCATGGCTTCGGCCACACGGCGGTCGATGTCGAGGATCGCGCTGGCAGGGTCCGCCAGTTGATCGGCAACCGCTGCGTGGGTCGCGCCCATTTGCTTGATCAGCTCGCGCATGTTCTGCGCGCCGGCACCGGACGCCGCCTGATAGGTCATGGCGCTCATCCACTCGACCAGACCGGCTTCGAACAAGCCGCCCAGGCCCATCAGCATCAGGCTGACGGTGCAGTTGCCGCCGACGTAGTTCTTGGTGCCCGCATCCAGTTGCTGGTCGATGACCTTGCGGTTGACCGGGTCGAGGATGATCACGGCGTCGTCCTGCATGCGCAGGCTCGAGGCAGCGTCGATCCAGTAACCTTGCCAGCCGGCTTCGCGCAACTTGGGGAAGACTTCGCTGGTGTAGTCGCCACCCTGGCAGGTCAGAATCACATCGAGGGTTTTCAGCTCTTCAATGCTGTAGGCGTCCTTGAGTGGGGCGATATCCTTGCCCACGGACGGCCCTTGGCCACCTACGTTCGAAGTGGTGAAAAACACCGGCTCAATAAGATCGAAATCCTGCTCTTCCAGCATCCGCTGCATGAGCACGGAACCGACCATACCGCGCCAACCGATCAGACCTACACGTTTCATCGCAACTACACCTTGTTAAAAAGTGGGCCGCCTTGCAGCAACAACTGCAAGCGGGCCCGAGAGATTACAGATTCCGCAACGCGGCGACTACTGCGTCGCCCATTTCTTGCGTCCCAACTTTGGTGCAGCCTTGTGACCAAATGTCACCAGTGCGCAGACCCTGGTCCAGAACCCGGCTCACGGCCTTCTCGATAGCGTCTGCTGCTTCACTCAGGTTGAAGCTGTAACGCAGCATCATCGAGACCGACAAAATGGTCGCCAATGGGTTGGCAATGCCTTGGCCTGCGATGTCCGGCGCCGAACCGTGGCACGGCTCGTACATGCCCTTGTTGTGGGTGTCCAGGGACGCCGACGGCAGCATGCCGATAGAACCGGTGAGCATCGAGGCCTGGTCGGACAGGATGTCGCCAAACAGGTTATCGGTGACGATCACGTCGAACTGCTTGGGTGCACGCACCAGTTGCATGGCGGCGTTGTCGACGTACATGTGGCTTAGTTCGACGTCCGGGTAGTCCTTGGCGACTTCTTCGACGATTTCGCGCCACAGCTGGCTGGAGGCCAGTACGTTGGCCTTATCGACCGAGCAGACCTTTTTGCCGCGCACACGGGCCATGTCGAAACCGACACGGGCGATACGGCGGATTTCGCTCTCGCTGTACGGCAGCGTGTCGTAGGCCTGACGCTCGCCATTCTCAAGCGTGCGCACGCCGCGTGGCGAGCCGAAGTAGATACCGCCGGTCAGTTCACGCACGATCAGGATGTCCAGGCCTGCAACCACTTGCGGCTTGAGGCTCGACGCATCGGCCAGTTGCGGATAGAGGATCGCCGGGCGCAGGTTGCCGAACAGGCCCAATTGCGCACGGATCTTGAGCAGGCCGCGCTCAGGGCGGATGTCGCGTTCGATCTTGTCCCATTTCGGGCCGCCCACGGCGCCGAGCAGCACCGCGTCAGCCGCACGGGCGCGGTCCAGAGTCTCGTCGGCCAGGGGCACGCCGTGCTTGTCGATGGCGGCGCCGCCGATCACGTCGTGGCTCAATTCGAAGCCCAGGCTGTACTTGCTGTTGGCCAATTCCAGGACCTTGACCGCCTCGGCCATGATTTCCGGACCAATACCGTCGCCAGGGAGAATCAGAATCTGCTTGCTCATGCGTTCCTCATTTCATCAAGCGACCTGCCCGTGGGCAGGTCGGGAAAATTAATCAGCGCTCGGCAAAAACCACCAGCACGTCGGTGCTGAAGGTGCCGTCGGCTTGAATCTCGTAGTAATCGCGCACTTCCTGGCCCATCGCCTTTTGCAGCTCAAGGATTGCAGCACGCAATACCTCTGGCGTGCGCATGCGCTCGACCCACGAGGTGTATTCCAGGCGCAAACGCTGACGGCTGCTGTTGCGCACGTGCAGGCCAGCCTCGCTGAACTGGCGCATCCACTCGCCGGCGGAATAATCGCGCACGTGGCTGGTGTCGCGCAGCACTTCGACGGTTTGCAGGTAAGTGTCCAACAGCGGGCTGCCCGGTGACAAGACATCAACAAATGCCGCCACACCGCCCGGCTTGAGTACCCGACGTACTTCACGCAGGGCCAGCCCAAGGTCGCTCCAGTGGTGGGCTGAGTAACGGCTGAACACGAAGTCGAACTCGCCATCGGCGAACGGCAAGCGTTCGGCGGCGCCGTGCACGGTGCGGATGTTGCTCAGACCACGATCCTTTGCGGCGCCTGCGACCACGTCGAGCATCTGCTGGGACAGGTCGTAGGCCACCACTTCTTTGACCAACGGCGCAACGTTGAAACTCACATGACCGGCGCCGCACCCCACGTCCAGCAGTCGCGCAGCGCCAGCCCCGGCCAGTTCGGCCTGGAGCAGCGCGAATTCGGTGCCTTGGGCGTGCACAGCACTGCTCAGGTAGGCCGCGGCCTGCTCACCGAATTGTTTTTGCACGACTTGGGTGTGGGCGGTGCTGGTCATGATGGTTTTCCTTGGGTTTTGGGGTGTTTGTACGGCCGCTATCGCAGGCAAGCCAGCTCCCACAGATGGAATACATTCCCCTGTGGGAGCCGGGCTTGCCCGCGATGGGGCCCGCACGGTCTACCGCAAATCAAGCGTCACGAAACAACCAAGGCTGGCTGGCCCGGTGCTTGGTTTCAAAGGCAGCAATCGCATCGCCGTCCTGCAAGGTCAGGCCGATATCGTCCAGGCCGTTGATCAGGCAGTGCTTACGGAACGCGTCGACTTCAAAGTGGTACACCTTGCCGTCCGGACGGGTCACCGTCTGCGCTGCCAGGTCAACCGTGAGCTGGTAGCCCACATCGGCTTCGACTTGTTTGAACAGCTCGTCCACTTCGGCGTCGCTCAAGATGATCGGCAGCAAGCCGTTCTTGAAGCTGTTGTTGAAGAAGATGTCGGCGTAGCTCGGCGCGATGATGCTGCGAAAGCCATATTCTTCAAGGGCCCACGGCGCGTGTTCACGGCTGGAGCCGCAGCCGAAGTTCTCGCGGGCCAGCAACACGCTGGCGCCTTGGTAACGCTCGGCGTTGAGCACAAAATCCTTGTTCAACGGGCGCTTGGCGTTGTCCTGGTAGGCGTAGCCCACGTCCAGGTAGCGCCACTCGTCGAACAGGTTAGGGCCGAAACCGGTGCGCTTGATCGACTTCAAGAACTGCTTGGGGATGATCTGGTCGGTGTCGACGTTGGCACGGTCCAGCGGCGCGACTAAGCCTGTGTGTTGGGTAAAAGCTCTCATCGGGTTTTCCTCAGATCAATTCGCGAACGTCGATGAAACGACCGTTGACGGCAGCCGCAGCGGCCATGGCCGGGCTGACCAGGTGGGTACGCCCACCGGCGCCCTGACGCCCTTCGAAGTTACGGTTGGAGGTGGACGCGCAATGCTCGCCCGACTCCAAACGGTCCGGGTTCATCGCCAGGCACATGGAGCAGCCCGGCTCGCGCCATTCAAAACCGGCTTCGAGGAAGATCTTGTCCAGGCCTTCGGCTTCGGCTTGCGCTTTGACCAGCCCCGAACCTGGCACCACGATGGCTTGCTTGATGGTCGAGGCGACTTTGCGGCCCTTGGCGATCACCGCCGCAGCGCGCAAGTCCTCAATCCGCGAGTTGGTGCAGGAACCGATAAACACGCGATCCAACTGGATGTCGGTAATCGCCTGGTTGGCTGTCAAGCCCATGTATTTCAAGGCGCGCTCGATGGAGCCACGCTTGACCAGGTCGGCTTCTTTGGCCGGGTCCGGCACGTTTTGATCAACAGCCAAGACCATCTCGGGCGAGGTGCCCCAACTGACTTGCGGCTTAATCTGGGCAGCGTCGAGCTCGACCACGGTGTCGAACACCGCATCGGCGTCGGAGACCAAGTCTTTCCAAGCCTCGACCGCAGCCTCCCAATCGGCGCCTTGCGGGGCGAAGGGGCGACCTTTGACGTATTCAACGGTTTTTTCGTCCGCCGCCACCATGCCCACACGGGCACCGGCTTCGATGGACATGTTGCAGATGGTCATGCGGCCTTCGATGGACAGGTCGCGAATCGCGCTGCCGGCGAACTCGATCGCATGGCCGTTACCGCCAGCGGTGCCGATCTTGCCGATCACAGCGAGCACGATGTCCTTGGCAGTGACGCCGAAGGGCAGTTGGCCTTCGACCAACACCAGCATGTTCTTCATCTTTTTGGCGACCAGGCACTGGGTGGCGAACACATGTTCCACCTCAGAGGTGCCGATGCCATGGGCCAAGGCGCCGAACGCACCGTGGGTGGAGGTGTGGGAGTCGCCGCAGACCACGGTCATGCCCGGCAAGGTGGCGCCCTGCTCCGGGCCGATCACGTGAACGATGCCTTGACGCACGTCATTCATCTTGAATTCGGTGATGCCATATTCGTCGCAATAATCATCGAGAGTCTGCACCTGCAGGCGCGACACGGTGTCGACAATCGCGTCGATGCCGCCTTTGCGCTCAGGCGTGGTCGGCACGTTGTGGTCCGGGGTGGCGATGATCGAGTCGACGCGCCAAGGCTTGCGCCCGGCCAGTCGCAGGCCTTCGAACGCTTGAGGCGAGGTCACTTCATGGATGATGTGACGGTCGATATAGATCAGCGACGAGCCATCGTCGCGCCGTTTCACTTCATGGGAATCCCAAAGCTTGTCGTAAAGCGTTTTGCCGGCCATCAGTCGGTCCTCATCATCGGTCTTTCTATGCCCCGGGTCTTGAGCGATTCAATAACCCTTTGGCTTGTGAGGCTGATGGTATGGCGCTACATTAAATAACTCAAATTCATATTTTTTATGCTTTGGATTACCAACTGGAATACCACAATGGACCTGGCCAACCTTAATGCGTTTATCGCCATCGCCGAGACCGGTAGCTTCTCCGGCGCAGGTGAGCGCCTGCACCTGACCCAGCCGGCCATCAGCAAACGTATTGCCGGCCTTGAGCAACAATTAAAGGTGCGTTTGTTCGATCGCCTGGGCCGTGAAGTCGGCCTCACTGAGGCCGGGCGCGCCCTGCTGCCGCGCGCCTATCAGATTCTCAATGTGCTGGACGACACCCGCCGCGCCCTCACCAACCTGACCGGCGAAGTCAGCGGCCGCCTGACTTTGGCCACCAGCCACCATATCGGCCTGCACCGCCTGCCACCGATCCTGCGCACCTTTACCCGCGAGTACCCCAACGTGGCACTGGATATTCAGTTCCTCGATTCGGAAGTGGCCTACGAGGAGATCCTGCATGGCCGCGCCGAAGTGGCGGTGATCACCCTGGCGCCCGAGCCGCACAATCTGGTGCGTGCCACGCCGGTGTGGGATGACCCGCTGGATTTTGTGGTGGCACCGGAGCACAGCTTGACCGGCAATTCCACGGTCAACTTGGCCGACATTGCCAAGCACCCGGCGGTGTTCCCTGGCGGCAATACCTTTACCCACCATATTGTCAGGCGGTTGTTCGAAGCCCAGGGCCTGACGCCGAACATCGCGATGAGCACTAACTACCTGGAAACTATAAAAATGATGGTATCCATCGGCCTGGCCTGGAGCGTGTTGCCGCGCACCATGCTCGATGATCAGGTGGCAAGTATTGCTTTGCCGGGCATACAACTCAGTCGCCAGCTAGGCTATATCGTGCACACCGAAAGGACGCTGTCGAACGCTGCGCGGGCTTTCATGAGCCTATTGGATGCACAGGTCGATCTGCCAGCCATACCGGCATGAAGCTGTGCGGCCTCAAGGTCTGATTAAAACCGCGCCGAACGCCCATTGAGCCAAGGCCCATTGATAATGCGCAACCCCGTCGATTCCGTGCCACCCCTGCCCCGCATTTACGCCTTAGACCCGCAAGAGGCGGAACAAAGCTGGGACAGCGCCCCGCAGTTGCTGGCAGCCCTCAATGCTGCCCGCCTGGGGGCGTGGTGCTGGGAAATCGACACGGGAAGGATAAGCTGGTCGCGAGGCACCCAGGCGCTGTTTGGCTTCGATCCGCGCCAGCCCTTACCCAAGGACCTGGATTACCTGGACCTGCTGGCTCCGTCGGATCGCGCGCGGGTGGTGCGCGCCTTTCACGCGGTGCTGGCGGGCGAGCCGTTTGAGCAAGCCATGCATCACCACATCCAGTGGCCGGATGGCAGCCATCACTGGCTTGAAATCAATGGCAGCCTGGCGCCGGACAAGACCGGGCGGCGCCGCATGATCGGGGTAATCCGCGAAACCACTCGCCAGCGCCAGCGCGAGCACGCCCTCAGCCACTCGGAAAAACGCTTCGCCACGCTGTTTCACCTGTGCCCCAATATGGTTCTGCTGACCCGTCAATCTGACGGCCGGATCAGTGAAGCCAACCAGTATTTCGAGATGCTCTTCGGTTGGCCGGTGGCCGATGTCATCGGCCGCACCACGCTGGACCTCGGCCTGTGGCACCACCCCGAACAGCGCGCGCTGCTGGTCAAGGCTACCCAGCGCAAGGGTGAACCGATCACCATGGAAGTGCAGTTCTGCGCCAGCAACGGACAGATCCACGATGGCACCCTCAGCGCGCAAAAAGTCGAGCTGGAAGGCGAGGCCTACTTGATCAGCACCTTCCTCGACACCACCGAACGCAAAAACGCCGAGCACGCCTTGAAAGACAGCCAGGAGCGCCTCGACCTCGCCCTGGACTCGGCGCAGTTGGGCACCTGGGACTGGCACATCCCCACCGGCATGCTTTACGGTTCAGCCCGCGCCGCCCAACTGCACGGGCTGGCGCCCGAACCATTCCACGAGTCCTTCGATGCTTTTTTTGAAGGCATGTCCGATGCAGACCGCGAGGGCATGCGCAACGCGTATCGCAGCTTGCGCGAAGGCCAGGACGGCAACTACCAGTTGACCTACCGCGTGCAGATGGAGGACGGCAGCCCACGCTACCTGGAAAGCCGCGCGCGCCTGTATCGCGACAAAGCCGGCAAACCGCTGCGCATGGCCGGCACCTTGCTGGACATCACCGAACAGGTGGAGCGCGAACAGCGCCTCACAGCCTCCGAAGAAAAGTTCGCCAGCCTGTTCCAGGCCAGCCCCGACCCGATCTGCGTCACGTGCCTGGATGGCGGCGCGTTTATCGAAATCAACCCAGCCTTTACCCTGACCTTTGGCTGGACCGCCGCCGAAGTGATTGACAAGAGCGCCGAACTGATCGGTTTGTGGGACGACACAAGCAAACGCCTGCAACGTATCGAGCAGGTGATTCGCGAGCAGGCACTGAGCAATGTGGCCATCGTGGTGCACCACAAGAATGGCCAGAGCCTGACCTGCATGATCTCCAGCCGCTTGATCAAGGTCGGCGACCAGCCCTGCATCGTCACCACCCTGCGCGACATCACCCAGCAGCAGCGCTCGGAAGCCGCGCTCAAAGCCAGTGAAGAGAAATTCGCCAAGGCCTTCCACTCCAGCCCCGACGCGATTTCCATCACCGAGCGCGACACCGGTCGTTATGTGGAGGTTAATGACGGCTTCTGCCGCCTGACCGGTTATCGCGCCGAAGAGGCCATCGGCCTGACGCTGTACCAGATCGGCATCTGGGCCGATGAAAACCAGCGCGCCGCGTTGTTGGCCGAATTACAGATCAAAGGCCGTATTCATCACCTGGAAATGCTCTGGCACAACAAACGGGGCGAATTGTTGGCGGTGGAGGTCTCGGTAGAGCCGATCACCCTGAATGAAACGCCGTGCCTGCTGCTGACTGCACGAGACGTGAGCCTGCTGAAAAACGCCCAAGCGCAAATTCGCCACTTGGCCTATCACGACCCACTGACCAACCTGCCTAACCGCGCCTTACTGATGGACCGCCTGAGCCAGCAGATCGCCCTGCTCAAGCGCCATAATCTGCGCGGTGCGCTACTGTTTCTCGACCTTGACCACTTCAAGCACATCAACGATTCCCTCGGCCATCCGGTGGGCGACACGGTGCTTAAAATCGTCACCGCGCGCCTGGAAGCCAGTGTGCGTATGGAGGACACGGTCGCACGCCTGGGTGGCGATGAGTTTGTGGTGCTGCTCAGCGGCCTGGAAGGTACTCGGACGCAAGTCAGCGCCCAGGTGCAGGAACTGGCCGACACCCTGCGCGAATTGCTCTCGGAACCGATGTTTCTCGACGGCCAACGGTTACAGGTCACGCCGAGCATTGGCGTGGCGCTGATTCCGGACCATGGTTCCACCCCGGCGGACCTGCTCAAGCGCGCCGACATTGCGCTCTATCGGGCCAAGGACTCGGGGCGCAACACCACGCAGATGTTTCACAGCAGCATGCAGAAAACCGCCAGCGAACGCCTGCGCATGGAGACCGACCTGCGCCTGGCGCTGTCACGCGGTGAGTTCAGCGTGCATTACCAACCTCAGGTGGATGCGCGCGGTAACCGTATCATCGGCGCCGAAGCCTTGGTGCGCTGGCAGCACCCGCAACTGGGCGCGCAGTCACCCACCGAATTTATCAAGGTGCTGGAGGACAGTGGCCTGATCCTGGAAGTCGGCACCTGGATTCTGGATGAAGCCTGCGGCGCCTTCGCGCAGTTGATTGCCGAGGGCCTGGTGGACCCGCTGAATTTCAGCCTGTGCGTGAATATCAGCCCTCGGCAGTTTCGCCAGAATGATTTCGTGGAACGGGTGGAACGCAGCCTGCAACTCCACAAGCTGCCCTATAGCTTGCTGAAACTGGAAATTACCGAAGGCATCGTGATCCAGAACTTGGACGACACCGTGGCCAAGATGCGCCGCCTGAAAAAGCTCGGCGTGAGTTTCGCCATGGATGACTTCGGCACTGGCTACTCGTCGCTGACCTACCTCAAGCGCCTGCCGGTGGATGCGCTGAAGATCGACCAATCCTTTGTGCGCGACGCCACCCACGACCCCAACGACGCCGAAATCATCCGCGCCATTGTGGCCATGGCGCGCAGCTTGAACCTGGACGTAATCGCCGAAGGCGTCGAAACCCCGGAACAACTGGCGTTCCTGCAAAAGCTGGGCTGCCATGTGTTCCAGGGGTATTTGCATAGCCGGCCATTGCCACTCGAGGGGTTCAGGCGCTTGCTGGGGTAACCGTCATGCCAGTTTCAATGCGTGAAACCCGGTGTTCATCCATCGCGATGACGCCAAGTCCTGCTTTTGCCCATAGTAATCAAGCGACCCGTTGACCACCGCGACTGAGTGTAGATTGTCCCCCAGCGTGCCGATCGCTCCCTGGGCCAGTTCATCGAGCGTACTGTTGCGTATATAGCCAAACAACCCTAGCCGCCGAAGCGCCTCGCCTGGCGCCTCGCCGTCGTTAAGGGTGTCCAACGCCTTCTCAAAGCTTTTCCCGGCGCGAAAGTCGTTGTTTTCCTTCTGCGCACGTTTGGCACTGACCGCGTACAAAAAGATGGCGTAATTGAGAAGCTTCGAACTACTGCCATGGAAGTTCGACGCGGCGGCAGCTTTGTTCAGTTCCTCATGGGTCACCTGCAGCGAGTAGGCATCCCTCATGACCACCTCAAAGCCGTCCCGGGTGACCTGAATGCGCTCAAAGATTCCCTTGGGATCCTGCCAGAACCGAATGATGGCCGCCTTGATCGCCGATACCGTCACGCAATTGTTTTGCTCGCCTTGATAAAAACCGTCCCATATCTGCGCGGGCGACATGCCGGACATTATATCGTTGACCTTTCGGGCGTCGTCGACAGGGCCCGGCTTGTCGTCGAACAAGACATAGCCGTAACCTCGATCCACCTTACTTTGCTCACCGTACTGATGTTTGACGCCCTCTGTAACCAATGCCGAGCCAAAGTTATGTGTCTCCAGGACTCCCACCGCCCCCTTGGCCGCCATGTCACTCGACGAAACGGATTGAGAAAGGCCGTACATCCCCATGCCCTGCAGACACCGCTGGGTGGTTTCACCCTCCAGCGTCTTTGCCAGCGCGGCTGAAAATGTCGGGAACCCCCCTGTCACTTGCTTGCGCTTTACAAAGGCCGCAAACACAACGTTGGCGTCCTTTACCGCACCGGCATCCTTTCCACTGAAGCGTGAGGCTTGCGTGGCCCGCTTCAGTTCCTGGTGAGACAGCTGCACCTTGAAATCGTCCTTCATGGTGATGTGATACCCATCACCGGCGGCGGTCAGCGCTTTGAACATGCCTGCCGGATGTTGACCAAAAGTCTGCATCATCAACTTGATGACCGCCTCGTGGGTGCTGGTGTCAAAACTCTCACCAAATTGCCTTTTCCCCGCATTGAATGCCCGGGTGACATCCGCAGGTTTTTCCCCTACTGGCTTTGACGAAAACACTGAAGCCGCGCCGCCCTGCACTTTGGCCGTCGCGCCTGGATAATTACTGACTGTGATATTCATTCACTGATTTCCTGATACTTATTGAAACGATAACCTGCAAAAAATGCAGTCTGGGGAAACGCTGCCTTAGATCGAGTCGCCCCCCCCCTGACGGCATCGCCCATGGGCAAGCGCATCAACAACTACACAAGCGCTATGGCGTCACCCCAGTAGGGTGCCGAGCCCTTACGACCCCATATCTCTTCGCGGCCATTGATAACGGCCACCGAATGCCCTCTCCGGTTGCACATGCCCAATTGCCCACGAGCGAGCTCATGGACCGAAACCGTCCTCATATGCTTGCGTAACCCCAGCCGCAAAAAGGCCTCCCCCGGGCCGCGCTCATCCTCTCCATCATTCAAGCTGCGAATGGCAGCCTGATAACTCCTAGCCGCAAAGCCATCGTTGTTTTCCATCTGGGCGCGCTTGGCACTGACGGCAAAGAGAAATTGCGCGTCCTTGACCATCCCCTCATCCCGCCCTTTGAACCTGGCGTTTCGCGCACCGTAGGCCAGCTCTTTATCGGTCAGGAGGACCTTAAAGCCATCGCGCATCTGCACGAGATAACCGTCATTAAACTTGGCCACCTGCTGGTATATATCCGTGGGGCTTTGGCCGAACCGATACATCGCTGCCTTTATTGCCGATACCGTCACGCAGTTACCGTCCGGGCCCTGACGGAACCCACCCCAAATATCGTCTGGCTTTGCACCGCCACGTTTGCTTGATAGCCCTGAGATGTCGGCTTCGGCGTTTGGCTTGAATGCCAGCGTGTCAGGTTCCAACGTTGGACTGAACGGCGGTACCAGCTCGCGTTTAACACGGTGGGGGTTAACAGGGCAGGGTTCATCCTGTTCACCCGATATTAAACTACGTAACTGAGTAACTAACGAAGCAAACAGAGCGAGCAGCGTATTAGCCGTTTTGGCTTGTCTGCCGACCGCCAACCTGTCCACTGGCCCACGGGCGTTCGAAATACAACGACGCGAGTAAGTCGCTTGTCTATTACGTTTTAGTGGTGCAGGAAGTTCATGACTGACAGCAAGCATATCAACGCCGACTGCCTGCTTTATATCCATGGCACGCACGATATCTCTTATTAGATAGTGAGACATATGTTCCCCCCTCAGCAGGCACCTCGTCGCAGATGTAGAGCCGAAGAAGTGCCCGCACTGCTTAAGAACTTAAATCGAGATCGGGATTATCAGGACCTGAACACTGACGGGGTATTGAACCGCCAATCCCCTTGCTCAAAATAATCTTCTGCCGGGCCTGGGCTGGTTAATGGCAGGACGGGGGGCTCAGGCACTGGCCTTGGCGCGCCAGGCTGGAGGTCCTGCTTGACCTCACGCTTGACGGTCTGCGTCACCTCATGATGATGATCTGCCTTGGCCTCATCTTCGGCTTTGGGTGTCTCGCCAGGCTGGAGCTCCCGCTCGACCAGGCGCTTGACGGTCTGCGTCACCTCATGATGATGAGCTGCCTTGGCCTCATCTTTGGCTTTAGGTGTTTCGCCGGGCTGGAGCTCCCGCTCGACCAGGCGCTTGACGGTCTGCGTCACCTCATGATGATGATCTGCCTTGGCCTTATCTTCGGCTTTGGGTGTTACGTCAATCTTGGCATCCGGCTGCGCAAGCGCATCGGGAATGGACACGAAGTCCGTCGCCAGCCTCGGCTTTAACCCGCCCAGCGGAGAAACCCTCGTATCCGGACAGTGACAATTGACGTTAACGTGCACATTGATGTTTGCCTTGGCGTCGCTGGTCACGGTGCCGTCAGGTTTAGTCGTCGTTGGGTATGACACCGTCAAGCTCTTCTGACGGACGTCATGGTTCACTACCGGAAGCTCACTTAGTTGCGGTTTCACGGGCGGCTGAGGCACGTCCCGTGTTGTTGGCAGTTTGCCTGCATCTGGAAAATCCAACTGTTTGCCTGCGTCAGTTTTAACCTGCAAACCGTCTGCACCCTGCAAATTCACGGGTTTACCTGCCTCAGGTTTTCCCAGCAATTTACTCAGATCCTGCATACCCAGCGGCTTAACGGGGTCAGATTCCCCCAGCAACCGGCCGGCACCCCGCAGATTCGCCTGCCTACCTGCGTCAGGTTTTGCCGGCAACTTATTACCCAGATCCCGCAGCGGCTTGCCGGCCTCAGCGTTCGCCGGCAAATTGCGCTCCTGCGGTGTACCTTCCGGTGATTTGCCTAAGTCAGGCAATCCCGCCGGCATTAAATCTTTCCCGGCAACCATTTCACGTATGGTTTTGAAGATTTGCTCAAGCATGTCAAATAACTTAGCCAGCGCAGCGCCAGGAATCATGACTTCATTGGGTGAGAACCGGGAGTTGTCAATGCGCAGTGGCGTATTGCTGACACTTGCACCTGGGGCATGCGCATTCGCGCTTTCACTGGACATCGATGACGACCCCGCGCTTCGATCAAAGGCGGACGCATCAACTTTCACGAACGATGGGTTATTAACCGATAGAGACATTAGCAGTTCCTTATTCAACATAGCCTGAGCCCGTAAACAGGTGAAGGCATTGATTGTTTTATTCGCTGGAAACAACAGCACTGCTTCACAGTCACTACCTTCGTGGAAAGTTAGGCTATTGAGTTCCGAAAATCGGCCTTCATATAAGGACACCAATGGGCTTTATCAGACTTTGCCGCCTAGACTTTTACGACCGGGCCTTGATTCAAGCCGCTGTCGACTGCCAATAATCGTCACACCCGTTAATACACTGCAAAAATGCAATTAACCGACAATATAAAAACACCTATTGGCCGATTTTTTGTGCTAAATCGCGAGCGCAAAAAAGGGCGCTCGTGGCGCCCTTTTCCGGTGAACTGTAAAACCGACTTAACCGTCTCAGGCAGCGACGGGGTGTGACATGCCCAGCAGACGGCTGACTTGATGCAGATCCGTCTCGCGGCGCAAGGCTGTAAACAGCACCACCGCCTCGGGGTAGTTGCGGGTCAGCATCGCCAGCCACTGCTTCAAACGGCCCGGTGCCTGCTTTTCAGTCAGTTGTGCCACCGACTGGGTCCAGAACGCCTGAAGCATCGGCTGCATTTGCGCCCAGGTCATTTCGACCACGTCTTCTCCTGCCTTCGCCGCCACAATCTGCCGCGCCAGGTCGGGACGCGCCACCAAGCCACGGCCAAGCATGATGTCTTCAGCGCCGCTGACTTCGCGGCAACGTCTCCAGTCGTCGACACTCCAGATATCGCCATTGGCGAACACCGGCACCTTGACCACATCCTGTACCCGTGGGATCCACTCCCAGTGAGCTGGCGGCTTGTAGCCATCGGTTTTGGTGCGCGCATGCACGACGATGTGCGCTGCACCGCCCTCGGCCAACGCTGTAGCGCATACCAGCGCACCATCCGGGCTATCGAAGCCCAGGCGCATCTTGGCGGTCACCGGGATATGTGCCGGGACGGCACGCCGCACATGCTCGACGATCTGATTAAGCAGCTCCGGCTCCTTGAGCAGGACCGCACCGCCGCGAGACTTGTTAACAGTCTTGGCTGGGCAACCGAAGTTGAGGTCGATCACTTGTGACCCCAATTCGCAGGCCAGCGCGGCATTTTCCGCCAGGCACACCGGGTCGGAGCCCAGCAATTGCACGCGCAGCGGCACGCCTGCTGCGGTGTGGGCACCGTGCAGCAGCTCCGGGGCGAGCTTGTGGAAATAGGCAGGGGTGAGCAGGCGGTCGTTGACGCGGATGAACTCGGTCACGCACCAGTCAATACCGCCCACGCGGGTCAGCACATCGCGCAGGATGTTATCGACCAACCCCTCCATGGGCGCTAAAGCAATTTGCATGGAAAACACTCAACAAAAATCGTGGCGCAGTTTACTGGGTTTCCCACACTAAACGTTAACCCCCTGTCAGCGCAGGACCATAACCCTCGAGAAATTCGGCCGGCATGCGCTTGGGCTTGCCGCTGGACAGCTCGATACACACAAAGGTGGTTTGCGCGCGCAGCAGGGTCACACCGTCGCGAGGGCGCACCAGCTGGAAGCGACGGGTCATCTTCAAGCGCTGGTCCCAGTCGACGATCCAGGTGGCCAGTTGCAGCTCGTCGCCCTCATAACCTGCCGCCAGGTAGTCGATCTCATGGCGTACCACCGCCATGGCGCGGTCGAGGCGGCGGTACTCGGTGAGGTCCAGCCCCAGGCGCTGGGAATGGCGCCAGGCGCAACGCTCCAGCCAGGACACGTACACCGCGTTATTGGCGTGCCCCAGGCCGTCGATGTCTTCAGCGCCGACCTGCAGATCGATGATAAATGGCGTTGCCAAATCCCAGCCCATGCCTTACTCCCGTCGCTTAATGTCGACGGGAAGTGTATCAGGCGGTCTGCCGCGCCTGTAAACGGCGGCCCGCCAGCAGCACCAACACGGCATTGATCACCCGAGGGTCAGCCAGGACCTTTTGGTGGCCACCCTGCTCCAAGCGCAGCAGGCGGCTGTCGAACCAGGCGCAACTTGCTGGCCACCGTGCGCGGCGCCAAGCGGCCGACGGTGCCATTAAAGCCACGGATCCAGGTTAATGCGCCCATCCTGCGACTCCTTTTTCAGCGCACCGCCGACTTGGCTGCACGCAATACACGGTCGGACAACTCACCCGGCCCAAGGGCGCGAGCCAAGGCCAGGCCACCGATCATCAACGCCATGTCGGCCAGGGCCTTGTCGGTGTCTTCAGGGCTGGCGGCCAGCTGGGCGGCCATTAACTCCGTATGTTCGTTAAGCGCCTGGCGAAACTCATCCGGCAGGCGACTCATCTCGCCCACAGTGGCCGGTATCGGGCAGGCTTGGTCGGTCGAGTCACGGTGCTTGCGCGACAGGTAAAACGCCGCTACCAGGCCTCTGCGCTCCTCACCGGTGAGCTGCGCGTCCATGTCGTCAATCGAGGCGCGACGCCGGGCCAACAGTTGCGTGAAGGCCTCCAGCATCAACGCGTCTTTGCTTTCAAAGTGCGCGTAGAAACCACCGACCGTAAGCCCTGCCGCGCCCATGACTTCGCCGACACTCGGCTCAGCCGGACCACGCTGGATCAACGCCGCGCTGGCGGCCTGCAAAATGCGTTCGCGGGTTTGCGCTTTTTTATCGCTCATCGTTGCCTCCGTCTCTCATGGGTTGAATATTATTACCATAATAATATTTGGCAAGCGACAGGCATGACCGCTGGTCAGGACGGAAAATTTTAATTGAGGAGGGGATTGGCCAAACGCCGGACAAACAAAAGGGCCATTCAATAATTGAATGACCCTTAAAAATCCCGCAGAGCGGGTAATCGTGGCGTCCCCTAGGGGACTCGAACCCCTGTTACCGCCGTGAAAGGGCGGTGTCCTAGGCCACTAGACGAAGGGGACACAAACCTTCTATACAACGTGATCAGGCTGAGTCTGATCAGTTCAAGGACGGTGTGGCCGCAACCTTGAACGTGTAAATTGGTGGAGCTAAACGGGATCGAACCGTTGACCTCTTGCATGCCATGCAAGCGCTCTCCCAGCTGAGCTATAGCCCCGGATTTTTCGTCTCGCGACGCAGCAGACCTTTCGAGCTGCTTGTTGAAACTGGCGTCCCCTAGGGGACTCGAACCCCTGTTACCGCCGTGAAAGGGCGGTGTCCTAGGCCACTAGACGAAGGGGACAAAACCTTCTGTACAACTGATCAGAGCTGAGACCTGATCAATTCAAGTACGGTGTGGCCAGACCTTGAACCTGTAAATTGGTGGAGCTAAACGGGATCGAACCGTTGACCTCTTGCATGCCATGCAAGCGCTCTCCCAGCTGAGCTATAGCCCCTCATCGGTGAGGACGGGGCGAATCTTAATGGCGGTTTGATAGGCTGTCAAATTTATTTTCAACAATTTTCAAAATTTTTTGCCGGGATAACAATCACTTACCGTTAAAACCCCGGAAAACCGGGGTTTTATCGTTACCGCAGGTTGCTCAGGCGATAGCGCCCAGCAGCTTTTCCCACTCTTTGTTTTCTTTCTTCGATACACCACCAAGCAAATCAAGGGCTTGGCGCAGACGGAAACGCGTCAGGTCCGGGCCGAGAATTTCCATCGCATCGAGCACCGACACCGAACTGGCCTGCCCGGTAATCGCAGCAAACATCAGCGGCATGGCATCGCGCAATTTCAGTTCCAGGGACTCGACCACCGCCTGAATCGTCGCGGTGATCGCATCCTTCTCCCACTGACGCAAGCTTTCGAGCTTCCACAGGATCAACTGCATCAACTGGCGAACCTGGTCACCCGAGAGCTTTTTGGATTCAAACAGCTTGGCGTCCGGGTTCACGCCACCGGCAAAGAAGAAGCTGGCCAACGGAGCGACCTGGCTGAATGTCTCCACCCTGCCCTGCACCAGCGGCGCGATCTTCATCATGTACTCGGGGTTCAACGCCCACTGCTGCACGCGGCGGGCGAATTCTTCCACCGGCAGGTCACGCAGCCATTGGCCGTTGAGCCACGACAGCTTCTCGATGTCGAAGATCGGCCCGCCCAGGGAGACGCGGGACAGGTCAAAGTTATCGACCATTTCCTGCAGCGAGAACTTCTCGCGCTCGTCCGGCATCGACCAGCCCATGCGGCCCAGGTAGTTGAGCATCGCTTCGGGCATGAAGCCCATGCGCTCGTAGAACGTTACCGACGTCGGGTTCTTGCGCTTGGACAGCTTGCTCTTGTCCGGGTTACGCAGCAGCGGCATGTAGCACAGCTGCGGCTGCTCCCAGCCGAAGTATTCGTAGAGCAGGATCAGTTTAGGCGCTGAAGGCAGCCACTCTTCGCCGCGCAGCACGTGGGTGATGCCCATCAGGTGGTCGTCGACCACGTTGGCCAGGAAGTACGTCGGCAGCCCGTCGGTCTTCATCAGCACCTGCATGTCCATGCGGTCCCACGGGATCTCGACGTCACCGCGCAGCATGTCCGGCACCACGCACACGCCTTCGCTCGGCACTTTCATGCGGATAACGTGAGGCTCGCCAGCAGCCAGGCGCTGGGCTACTTCTTCTTTAGAAAGCAGCAGCGCGCGGCCATCGTAGCGCGGGGTTTCGCCACGCGCCTGTTGCTCGGCGCGCATCTGGTCCAGTTCTTCCGCGGTGCAGAAGCACGGGAAGGCATGGCCCATGTCGACCAATTGCTGGGTGTACTGCTTGTAGATGTCGCTGCGCTCGCTCTGGCGATACGGGCCGTGCGGGCCACCAACGTCCGGGCCTTCTGCCCAGGTAATGCCCAACCAGCGCAACGCATCGAAAATCTGCTGTTCCGACTCACGGGTCGAACGCAGTTGATCGGTGTCTTCGATCCGCAGGATGAATTCACCGCCGTGCTGCTTGGCAAAGCAGTAGTTGAACAAGGCGATGTAGGCAGTGCCGACGTGGGGATCCCCAGTAGGCGATGGCGCAATGCGCGTGCGGACGGTGGTCATGGCAGGTCTCGAGTGGGCGATAAAGCTGAAAATTGAAACAAGGGGCGAATGGTAACAGCCTGGGGTGCTTGGGCTCCAGCGTGGGTGATTCTGGTGGACCGCGGTGCCGCCCTTCGCGAGCAAGCCCGCTCCCACAGTTGACCGATTCCCTGCATGAGAATGCGGTCGAATGTGGGAGCGGGCTTGCTCGCGAAGAGGCCATCACAGCCTCTACATATCAAACAGCCAACAACCGCTCCCGCAGCTTGCCGATCTCATCGCGCGTCTGCGCCGCCGCTTCAAACTCAAGATCCCGAGCCAGCTGGTACATCTTCTCTTCCAACTGCCGAATACGTTTGGTGATCTCACTCGGCGAGCGCAATTCGTTCTCGTACTTCGCGCTTTCTTCGGCGGCCTTGGCCATGCCCTTGCGTTTCTTGCTGCGCGAGCCGGGCACGGTGGCGCCTTCCATGATGTCGGCGACATCCTTGAAGACACCTTTGGGGATGATGCCGTTCTCCAGGTTGTAGGCAATCTGCTTGTCACGGCGGCGCTCGGTCTCGCCAATTGCCCGCTCCATAGAGCCGGTGATGCGGTCCGCGTAGAGAATCGCGCGGCCATTGAGGTTACGCGCCGCCCGGCCGATGGTCTGGATCAGCGAGCGCTCGGAACGCAAGAAGCCTTCCTTGTCGGCATCGAGGATCGCCACCAGCGATACTTCCGGCATGTCCAGCCCTTCGCGCAGCAGGTTGATGCCCACCAGCACGTCAAAGGTGCCCAGGCGCAGGTCGCGAATAATCTCGACACGCTCCACGGTGTCGATGTCCGAGTGCAGATAGCGCACGCGCACGCCATGGTCGGCCAAGTAGTCAGTCAAGTCTTCGGACATGCGCTTGGTCAGCGTAGTCACCAGCACCCGCTCTTCCAGGGCGACGCGCTTGGTGATTTCCGAGAGCAGGTCATCAACTTGGGTCAGCGCCGGGCGGATCTCGATTTGCGGGTCAACCAAACCGGTCGGGCGCACCAGTTGCTCAATCACGCGGCCCGCATGTTCGGCTTCGTAGTTACCCGGTGTGGCCGAGACGAAGATCGTCTGCGGGCTGATGCTTTCAAACTCGTCAAAGCGCATCGGCCGGTTATCCAGCGCCGACGGCAGACGGAAGCCGTATTCCACCAGGGTTTCTTTACGCGAGCGGTCGCCTTTGTACATCGCGCCCACCTGCGGCACGCTGACGTGGGATTCGTCGATCACCAGCAAGGCGTCGTCCGGCAGGTAATCAAACAGAGTGGGCGGCGCCTGCCCGGATTCGCGCCCCGAGAGGTAGCGCGAGTAGTTTTCGATGCCGTTGCAGTAGCCCAGCTCGAGGATCATCTCCAGGTCGAAACGCGTGCGCTGCTCCAGGCGCTGGGCTTCCACCAGCTTGTTGTTGGCGCGCAAATACTCTAGGCGCTCGACCAACTCGCCCTTGATGCCTTCAATGGCGCCCATCAGGGTTTCGCGCGGGGTCACGTAGTGGCTTTTCGGGTAGAAGGTGAAGCGCGGCAGCTTGCGGATCACCTCGCCGGTCAACGGGTCGAAGGCCGACAGGCTCTCGACTTCATCGTCAAACAGCTCGATGCGGATCGCTTCCAGGTCGGATTCCGCCGGGTAGATGTCGATCACATCGCCGCGCACACGGAAGGTGGCGCGGGCAAAGTCCATGTCGTTGCGGGTGTACTGCAAACTCGTCAGGCGCCGCAGCAGCTCGCGCTGGTCGAGTTTGTCGCCGCGATCAACGTGCAACACCATCTTCAGATAGGCTTCGGGGCTACCCAGACCGTAGATGCACGACACCGTAGTGACGATGATCGCGTCCTTGCGCTCCAGCAGCGCCTTAGTCGCTGACAGCCGCATCTGCTCGATATGGTCGTTGATCGACGCATCCTTCTCGATGAAGGTATCGGACGACGGCACGTAGGCTTCGGGCTGGTAGTAGTCGTAGTAAGAAACGAAGTACTCCACCGCATTGTTCGGGAAGAACGCCTTGAACTCGCCGTACAGCTGCGCGGCCAGGGTCTTGTTCGGCGCCAGCACCAAGGTCGGGCGATTGATCTGCGCAATCACGTTGGCGATGCTGAAGGTCTTGCCTGAACCGGTCACCCCGAGCAGCGTCTGGTGCGCCAGGCCGGCTTCGATGCCCTCGACCATCAGGCGAATGGCTTCGGGTTGATCGCCGGCGGGTTCAAAGCGGGTGACGAGCTGGAAATCCGACATAACGTACCTCGTGAAGTCACCCCGGGCCTACAGCCGCCAAGGACGAAAATAACTCAGCAACCCACGAATAATCATCGCAGGTTGCAGGAAAAAACCATGATAACTGTAGAAGTGGTGCCGAATGTGGCGGGTTTCAAGGCAGTCGTCCTATCTGCCGTCCTGGCCCTATGCTGCAATAAGACTAACGGTCGGCAAATAAACCGAAAAACTTGGCTTAAAAGCCGTTTCGGCTGTCGCCCTCAGCCGTTATGGCCTCTATACTAGCTCCCCGTTTGTGCACCGCTCTAGTGCATTCGGCTGGAGCGCGACACGTCCCTCCATTCCCCCATAGAGCTGCCGCAAAAATGAGCCTGTTCTCCGCTGTCGAAATGGCACCACGCGATCCAATCCTGGGCCTCAACGAAGCATTCAACGCCGATACACGAACCACCAAGGTCAACCTTGGCGTGGGCGTTTACTGCAACGAGGAGGGGAAGATTCCACTCTTGCGTGCCGTTGCCGAAGCGGAAGCCATTCGCGTGGCGCAACACGCCGCCCGTGGCTACTTGCCGATCGACGGCATCGTCGCTTACGACCAGGCCGTGCAAAAGCTGCTGTTCGGCGCTGACTCGCCGCTGCTGAGCGCCGGCCGTGTCATTACCGCGCAAGCAGTCGGCGGCACCGGGGCACTGAAAATCGGCGCGGACTTCCTCAAGCAACTGCTGCCCAACGCCGTCGTTGCCATCAGCGACCCGAGCTGGGAAAACCACCAGGCGCTGTTCGAAAAAGCCGGCTTCCCGGTGCAGACCTATCGCTACTACGACGCCGCTACCCACGACGTTAACCGTGCCGGCCTGCTCGAAGACCTCAACGCCCTGCCGCCACAGTCCATCGTGGTACTGCACGCCTGCTGCCATAACCCGACCGGCGTCGACCTGAGCCCGGCCGACTGGCAACAAGTGCTGGACGTGGTCAAGGCGAAAAACCTCGTACCGTTTCTCGACATGGCTTACCAGGGCTTCGGCGACGGCATCCACGAAGACGCCGCTGCGGTACGCCTGTTCGCTGAGTCGGGCTTGACCTTCTTTGTGTCCAGCTCGTTCTCCAAGTCGTTCTCGCTGTACGGCGAACGTGTGGGCGCGCTGTCGATCGTCAGCGAATCCAAGGAAGAAAGCGCGCGCATCCTGTCCCAGGTCAAACGCGTTATCCGCACCAACTACTCCAACCCGCCGACCCACGGCGCGGCGATCGTGGCTGCCGTGCTGAACAACCCCGAGCTGCGCGCCCAGTGGGAAGCCGAACTGGCCGAAATGCGCCTGCGCATCCGTGGCATGCGTGAGCAGATGGTCGCCGAACTGGCCAAGGCTGCCCCCGGCCACGACTTCAGCTTCGTCGGCCGCCAGCGTGGGATGTTCTCCTACTCCGGCCTGACCGTTGAGCAAGTCACGCGCTTGCGCACCGAGTTTGGTATCTACGCGCTCGACACTGGCCGCATCTGTGTGGCGGCGCTGAACCAGGCGAACATAGGTGCGGTGACAAAGGCGATTGTCCAGGTTCTATAACCCTGCCAGCGTCATGTGAAGGGGAAGCCGCCGGCTTCCCCTTTTTATTGGCGAACACACTAGACTGAACCCCGACTGCCCCTTTGCTGTGAGAGCCTTATGAGAAACGACGACCTGGACCTGCGCGCCGACCGCGACGAACTGCATGACTACACCCCGCGCGCGCCGCAAGCCAAGCGCCAGAAAAGCCTGGTGTTGCAAGTGGCGCTCGGTGTGTTCCTCGGAGGCTTGGCGCTATGGTTGGTGCAGGTGGGCGCAACCGCCATCATGGCCAAACTGGCGATGGGCACCCTGCAATTCGGCGGCTGATGAGGATCAAAATGTGTAAGGGGGCTTGCTCCTTCCCACATTAGAACCGTGGTGATTCCAGAACGCGCTCTTCCAGAAGCTTCACAAAACTGTTCAAACTCTGCGACACCGTGCCACGGCGCCAGATCAGCCAGGTGTTCAGAATGCGGAACGCGTCGCTCAACGGCCACACACTCACCGCCGTAAACCCCGGCATGCTCTCCAGCATGCTGCGCGGCATCAGCGCCAGGCCGGCCCCGGCGCTGACGCAGGCGAGCATGCCGTGGTAGGACTCCATCTCGAAAATCTTGCCCGGCACCGCGCCGTCCTGTGAGAACCAGCGTTCGAAGTGATGCCGATACGAGCAGTTCGAGCGAAACGTATAGATGCTCTCCCCCGCCACATCCTGCCCGCGCGTGATCGGCGCGTGGTGCAGCGGTGCGATCACCACCATCTCTTCCTCAAACACTGCCACGCCCTCCAGCGTCGCATGCAGCACCGGCCCATCGACAAACGCCGCCGCCAGGCGCCCCGATAACACGCCCTCGATCATCGTGCCCGACGGCCCGGTGCTCAGGTCCAGCTCGACCTTGGTGTGCTTCTGGTTGTACGCCGCAAGCAACGCGGGGATACGCACCGCCGCCGTGCTCTCCAGCGAGCCCAGGGCAAAGGCGCCCTGGGGCTCCTCGCCCGCCACCGTGGCGCGGGCTTCTTGCACCAAATCAAGAATACGCCGCGTATAGCCGAGGAAATTCCACCCGGCCGGTGACAGACGCAGGCGGCTTTTCTCGCGGATAAACAGCTCCACGCCCAAGTCCTGCTCCAGTTGCTTAATACGCGTGGTCAGGTTCGACGGCACGCGATGAATCAACTGCGCGGCCGCGCTGATGCTGCCTTGTTCGGCAACGGCCTTGAAGATTTCCAGCTGCACCAAGTCCAAGTCATTCTCCAATCGTGAATGTATTGCTTAATATTATTCAGTTTCCAGAAAACATACATCCCCGTAGGCTCAATCCATTCCATTCATTCAGCCGGACGGTGCCATGAACGCTATTACTCACCAGACCCACGCCTTGTCGATCAACCCCGCCAACGGCGAAACAGTCGCCAGCTACCCCTACGAAACCGAGGCGCAACTGGACGCCGCGCTCAACCGCGCCAGCGCTGCCTTCCGCACTTGGCGCCGCCAGCCGGTGAGCCAACGCGCCGAATGGCTGCTGGCCTTGGCCGCTGCCCTGCGTGATCAAGCCGAGGACATGGCGCAGATGATCACCCTGGAAATGGGCAAACCCATCGCCCAGGCGCGTGCCGAAATCGAAAAATGTGCGCAACTCGCCGAGTGGTATGCCGCCCAAGGCCCGGCCATGCTGGCGCCAGAACCGACGTTGGTGGACAACGGCAGCGCGCAGATCGAATACCGCCCGCTGGGCCCGATCTTCGCCGTAATGCCGTGGAACTTCCCGGTGTGGCAAGTGCTGCGCGGTGCAGTGCCAACCCTGCTGGCCGGTAATACCTACGTGCTCAAACATGCACCCAATGTGATGGGCAGCGCCTACCTGATCCAGCAAGCGTTCCAGAAAGCCGGTTTCGCCGAAGGCATTTTTGAAGTGGTCAACGTGAGGAACGACGGCGTCTCCCAGGCCATCGCCGACCCGCGCATCGCCGCCGTCACCCTCACCGGCAGCGTACGCGCTGGCATCGCCATCGGCTCACAGGCTGGCGCGGCGCTGAAGAAATGCGTGCTGGAATTGGGCGGTTCCGACCCGTTCATCGTACTCAATGACGCCGACCTTGAAGCCGCCGTACAGGCCGCCGTGATCGGCCGCTTCCAGAACAGCGGCCAAGTCTGTGCAGCCGCCAAGCGCCTGATCATCGAAGAAGGTGTGGTGGACGCCTTCACCGCCAAATTCCTCGACGCCAGCCGCGCGTTGGTGATGGGCGACCCGACTGCGACCAGCACCTACGTCGGCCCAATGGCCCGCTTCGACCTGCGCGACGAGCTGCATGGCCAGGTCCAGGCCACCTTGGAAGAAGGCGCGACCCTGTTGCTGGGCGGCAACAAAGTCCCCGGCGCCGGCAACTACTATGAGCCGACCGTGCTGGCCAACGTCACCGCCCAAATGACCTCGTTCAAACAGGAACTGTTCGGCCCCGTGGCCTCGATCATCACCGCCCGCGATGCCGACCACGCCGTGGCCCTGGCCAACGACAGCGAGTTCGGCCTGACCGCCAGCATCTTCACCACCGACTCGGCCAAGGCACGGGATATCGCCAACCAGCTGGAAACCGGCGGGATCTTCGTCAACGCCTTCAGCGTGTCAGACCCTCGGGTGGCGTTTGGCGGCGTGAAAAAAAGTGGCTTTGGGCGGGAGTTATCGCACTTTGGCTTGCGCGAATTCTGTAATGCACAGACGGTTTGGCTGGATCGCAAGTAAGCCAAATCATTCTGTGGCAAGCAGGCTCGCCACAACAGGCTCGCTCGCCACAGGGATGGCGCTAATCAGGCATTCAACAACGGCAACGTCACCACAAACTCACTGCCACAGCCCTTGCCCTTGCTGAGGGCGGTGACCTTGCCGCCATGCGCCTCCACCAGCTCGCGAACCACCGTCAAGCCAATCCCCAACCCGGAACCGTTAAAGCCGATGGCGTGCTCGTCCTGCACATAAGGGTCAAAGATCAGCGGCAACGCCTTGGCCGAAACGCCGATGCCGTTGTCACAAATACTGATCCTCAGCTCGTCCGTTGCGATGACAGACAGCACAATCCGACCGCCAACTGGCGTGTACTTGGCCGCATTGGCCAACAGGTTATGCAGGATTTGCGCAAGGCGCCCCGGGTCACCACTGAGCATCAAGCTGTAATCAGGCAGATGAGCATCGAACTGCTGCTTTTTCGCGCGCATCACCGGGCCGCACGCATCAATGGCGCTTCTGAGGATCTGCAGCATGTCGACATCACGTCGCTCGATACGCAGCTTGCCGGTGCTCACACGGGACACGTCCAGCAAGTCGTCCACCAACTGCGAAATATGCTGCACCTGACCGTCAATCAGCTCACGCATGCGCGGCAGTTGGTCGCTCGGCAGACGGACCATGCGCTCGGCGATCATGCTGATCGGCGTTAACGGGTTGCGCAGCTCATGCGCGACCATCGCCAGAATGCTTTTCTGCTGGCCCAGCGCACGCTCAGCGGTTGCCTGCAGGTCTTGAGCGCTGAGCGCCGCGATCACCAACTGGGCATTCGCCTCGCGAAGCTCCTGGTACAAACGCTGCTCTTCAAGCCGCGGCGGGGTTAGCGCATCGGATTGCGCAAGGAGGATCGCCAGTACCAGTTGCTGATTGGCCTCGATCACCTGCTCAACCTGCTGGGTATCCACCAGACGGCTGCTGGCTTCACTCAATTGCTGCTGCAGAGCGGCGAGCACGGCACGCGCCTCAACGGTTTTTTGGCCAAGCAGGAAGAGTTCGTGAGCGGCAGTGGTCAACTCACTTTCATTCTTGCCGCCGGTTTCGCTCATGAGCCAGGCTCACACATGTTTGTCTCCCACCAAAACCTGCTTGGTCGGTCGGCCGCCCAACAACCCTTCCTGCTCGGGCAACATGTCGCGAATCTGCAAGCCGTTATCGTCGATGTGGTACTGGCGCAACTGATCGGAATGGGCACTGGCGCGCACCTTGACCACGGCCATGATGCGCAACAAACGGCTCTCTACTTCGATATAACGCTGCACAATGATCGCGTCAGTCAAAAACGCAGTGCCATAGGGGCTGAAACGCAGGTCGGTGTAACGGTCTTCAAGCTCCGAGGTCATCAATACGCTGACCCCGGCAACGGCCAGCGCGGTGACCATACGCGACAGCGACTCGCGAAAATCTGCACGAAACGTTGGCGCCAACGCCAGTTCAAAGCCCGACAACGAATCAATCACCACGCGGGTGGCGTTCAAACGGCTGATCTCGCCCAGCAGCAATTGCACGATTTCATCGATGGACAGGTCCGGCGCGCGGCTGTCCACCAGGCCCACCTGCCCATTCTTGATCAACTCGGCCAACTTGGGGTTTTGCGAATGGTTGGGCCGTTGCTCAAACACCGCAATCACCCCGGTTTCACCGTTGCGCGCGCCTTCGGCCAGAAAGGTTGCCGCCAAGATGCTCTTGCCCGAGCCCGAGGGCCCGGCCACCAGCAGCGAATAGCCACGAGGCAAGCCGCCGCCGAGCATCTCATCGAGTGCCGGCACGCCCATTTTCAGGCGAGTGATCGGGAACGTCGACGGTGCTTCAATTAAACGATTGATGGCGGCCGGCGGGAACACGTTGATCCCCGTGGTGGCAATACGGAAGGTGTGCAGCCCCGGCAATGTCGGTTGGCCGCGCATCTTCATGATTTCCATCTTGCGCACCATCGAATTGCGCTCGACGCTCTGGCGCAGCCAAATCAGGCCGTCGGCCACGGTGAAGATCGGGTTGGTGTCGGTCTCAGTGAAATACTCGCCGATCAGGAAGGTCGTCGCCTGCCACGTGGTCATCAACATGCCCAGTTGCTGGATAAACTGCGGCAGGTTGTTGTTCGGGTTGTGCTGGGTCTGACTGGCCAGCACCACGGAGCGGAAAGAGTCGACGAACACCAGTGACGGCGAATGCGCTTCGACCTCGCTGACAATACGCCGCAATACCTCGTCCAGGTCCCCGGCCAGGGTGTCGTCGGCCAGGTTGATATAGCGAATCGACCGGTTGATCGCTTCGTCGTCGAAAAAATCGAATTGCTGCTGGTAACGCAGCATTTTCAGCGGCGGCTCACCGAGGACGGTAAAGAACAGCGCGGGACGCTCCGGCGTGGCCAGGGCAAACATCATCTGGTGCGCGAGGGTGGTTTTGCCACAGCCTGGTGGGCCTGCGATCAGGTTGAACGAAAACTCCGGCAGGCCTCCGCCCAGGACCTCGTCCAGTCCTGGCACACCGGTGGCCAGACGGTTGATAGTCACTTTGGTGCTCATGGCGAAATTTCCTGCGAAGAGGTGTCGCTCGAAGAAGGCTGCCACACGTCAACCAGCAGACGTGCGGTGAGTGAAGGCCCGACCAGCGTGGTCAGAAGCTCGTAGAGGGTTGTCAGCAACACCTCACCGAAAAACAGCGCATCGGTTTCGTTCTGCTCGACGAGTACGGATTTGAGGGCAATCAGGTCCATCGCGGCCGGCACACTGTCATAGGTGCCAGCCAGGCGTGGATGGGTCGAGACGCACAAATGGAAGCTGCGGCGATACAGCGCGACAACCCCCTGCTGGCCGATAATGGGCGTAAGTGCTGAGCCCATATCCTGCAAAATCGACACAATCGCCTTGGCGATGCTTGCCGTGTCAGCGTGCGGGCCAACACGGTGCGCCAGAGAAGCTACGATCCGGCGGCTCTCTTCGCTAAGCGTGGGCATGTCTGACTAATATCTGATGAACAGAGATCGATGGTACACCCTCTGTCGCAAGATAGAGACCCCACAGACAGTGGCAGATCAAATGGGCGCGGATGAGGCTCCCCCTGCCTGCCACGATCGACTACCATACCGCGCCGGTTCCCGAACGGGACTAATAGGGAATCCGAAGCGCAGCCCCTGCGCCAATCGGAACTGCCCCCGCAACTGTAGGTGCTGAGCCTGCTCCACATCGCCACTGGGCATTGCCCGGGAAGGCCGGAGCGTGGCGATGACGCATCAGTCAGGAGACCTGCCGGCCCAGCAACCATTACTAACCGGCGGGGTGTCCGGGAAGGACATCCGTGCCCTGCCCTATCGGCAGCATCCGAGGTGTATTTCCACGCCGTACCGCCCCTGTTTTCACGTACGGTTCACACGGAGATTGCCCCATGCTGCCACGCGTTAGCGCTTTGTTCACTGGCCTGGGCTTTTGTGCCCTGGCCCACGCAGCGCCTACTCAGTACCCGCTGACACTGCAGAACTGCGGCAGTACCCTGACCTTCCAGCAAGCACCTGCGCGCAGCGTGACCATCGGCCAGGCCGCCACCGAAATGCTTTACGCCTTAGGCGTGGGCGACAACGTGGTTGGCACGTCACTGTGGTTCAACCGCGTATTGCCGCAGTACAAGGCGCAAAACGACAGTGTCGAGCGCTTGGCCGACAACGAGCCGAGTTTCGAAGCGGTCATCGCCAAACGCCCGCAACTGGTGGCCGCCGAACTGGAATGGGTGGTTGGCCCACAAGGCGTGGTGGGCACCCGCGAGCAATTTCACGAACTGAAAATCCCCACCTACCTGCTGCCCTCCGACTGCGAAGGCAAAGACAACCTGGTGGGCGCCGACGGCACGCGGCTTGAGCCGTTTCGCATCGACACGCTCTATAAAAGCATCCGCCAGTTGGCCGAGATCTTCGACGTACAGGCTCGCGGTCAGCAACTGAACGACGAGCTCAAGGCACGCCTGGCCAAATCCGTCGCCACCGCGCAAGGCAAAGGCCTCAAACAGGCCAGCGCGCTGGTGTGGTTCTCCAGTTCCGAGATGGCCAGCGACCCGTATGTGGCCGGCCACAAGGGCATTCCCGAATTTATGCTCGAAACCCTGGGCCTGCACAACGTGGTGCAGTCCGATGAGGAGTGGCCCGCCGTTGGCTGGGAAACTCTCGCCAAGGCCAACCCGACCTTCCTGGTGATCGCCCGCATGGACCGCCGCCGCTACCCAGCCGACGACCATGAAAAGAAACTCGCCTTCCTGCGCAGCGACCCCGTCACACGCAACATGGACGCGGTGAAAAACAACCGCATCATCATTATTGACGCCCTGGCGCTGCAAGCCAGCATTCGCATGTTCGACGGACTGGAACAACTGGCCGGCGCCATCGACGGCTACGATCGGCCTAAATGATGCGCACCCTACTCGCCCTCGCGCTGCTGTTGCTCGCCCTACTCGCCGGCGTGGCCATCGGCGAAACGGCCATCGAGCCGCAGGTGGTGTTGCACGTACTCGCCAATAAACTGTGGGCCGCCGGCTACGTGCTGGACCCGATCGACGAGGGCGTGGTGTGGAACTACCGCCTGACCCGCGCCCTGGTTGCCGCTGCGTGTGGGGCCGGGCTGGCCACCTGCGGGGTGCTTTTGCAGTCGTTGCTGCGTAACCCATTGGCCGACCCTTACCTGCTGGGTATCAGCGCCGGGGCCTCGACCGGCGCGGTGCTGGTCGCACTGCTCGGCGTGGGCGGCGGGTTGATTTCGCTGTCGGCCGGCGCATTTGTCGGGGCCATGGCGGCCTTTGCCTTGGTGATCTTGCTGGCACGCGCCAGCGGTTCATCCAGCGGCACCGGGCAGATCATCTTGGCAGGCATCGCCGGCTCGCAACTGTTCAATGCCCTCACCGCGTTCCTGATTACCAAGTCGGCCAGTTCCGAACAGGCGCGCGGCATCCTGTTCTGGCTGCTGGGCAACCTCAGCGGTGTGCGTTGGCCGTCGGTGTGGCTGGCGGTGCCGGTAGCGGTTGCAGGGTTGGCGGTGTGCCTGTGGCACCGTCGCGCGCTGGATGCGTTTACCTTCGGCACCGATTCAGCGGCATCGCTGGGCATTGCGGTGCGCCGCGTGCAGTTTGTGCTGGTGGGCTGCGCGGCGCTGGTGACGGCGGTGATGGTGTCGATTGTCGGCTCCATCGGCTTTGTCGGGCTGGTGATCCCCCACGCCGTGCGCCTGCTGGTCGGCACCGGGCATTCACGGTTGCTGCCGGCCAGCGCCTTGGGCGGTGCGCTGTTTTTGATTGCCGCCGATGTGCTATCGCGCACCTTGATCAAGGGCCAAGTGATCCCGGTCGGTGTGGTGACGGCGTTGGTGGGCGCACCGGTGTTTGCACTGATTTTGATCGGCCGGAGGAATGCTCGATGACGGTGCTGAGTTGCACGGGCCTGGGCTTCAAAGTACGTGAGGCCGAGTTGCTGCGCGATGTTCACCTTGAGGTTCAATTGGGCGAAACCTTAGGCATCGTCGGCCCGAACGGTTCCGGCAAATCCACCCTGCTTAAACTGCTCGCCGGCTTGCGTACGCCCGGCAGCGGCGAAGTGCGCTTGGGCGGCGAACGCCTGGGCGACCTGTGCCGGCGCGCCATCGCCCAACAGCTGGCGGTGGTGGAACAACAAGCCGACACCGACGACGCCATCCGCGTGTTCGACGCCGTGGCGTTGGGCCGCACGCCGTGGCTGTCGGCGCTGAGCCCGTGGGCCGCCGAGGACGACGCCATCGTCAACCAGGCGCTGCATGACGTGGACGCCGCACACCTGAGCAAACGCGCGTGGCGCAGCCTCTCCGGCGGCGAACGCCAGCGCGTGCACATCGCCCGCGCCCTGGCTCAACGGCCACAGATTTTGTTGCTGGATGAACCGACCAATCACTTGGATATCCAGCATCAACTGGCAATTTTGAAAGGCGTGCAGGCGCTGCCGGTGACCACGCTGATTGCGCTGCACGACCTCAACCAGGCGCTGACCTGTGACCGCTTGGCCGTGCTGGATCACGGGCGGCTGGTGGCGTTGGGCACGCCGCTGGACGTGCTGACACCTGAGCGGTTGCAGGACACGTTTGGTGTGCAGGCGCATTACCTGACGGACCCGTTTGATGGGGCACAGATATTGCGGCTGCGCTCAAACTGAGGAGCCCCAGTCAGCCTCTATCCTGTGAAGGCCAGCCTTCACAGCGCTATAGGTGCCGCTGCATATGCGTCGTCCGCCACACCGGATCGGCTTCAACATCGACAATTTCAAACCCCTGCCGAAGCCAGAATTCAATAGCCCCCGCGAGAAACGGATGGGTATGCAGGTAAACCACTTCGATCCCATTGACCCGTGCCTGCGCCTCCAGCGCGCGGTACAACTGACCCGCCACACCAAAACGGCGGAACGTTGGCAGTACAAACAGGCGCACCACTTCCACCGTTTTAAGGCCTTGGTAATCCAATTGGGAGAAACGACCGTCATAGGGCAAATAGCCGATGGCGGCGACGATTCGGCCTTCGGCGCGGGCGATCAGGAAGTGGCCGTCGCCGTGAAGGTAGACCGTCTCGAACCGCGCCAGATCGTCCGGCATGCCGGTGGCGCTGAGTGTGGGGAAAAGCTCAGCCCGCGCCTGCAAGACAAAGCTCAGTACCTCTGAGATATCGCTGGGGCCGACCACCTCAATGATGGGTCTCTCGCTCATAGTCGCTGGCCTATCCAGGCCCGGCTGTAAGCCAGCACGCTGTGCGCCATCGCCACCGGAAAATGAATAAACCCATGGGCAGATTCCGCTAACAGGTGTGCTTCAACCTGCGCCTGCGCGCCCCACCGCTCGGCGATCAACACCGTGTCATCCATGAGTGGGTCCAATGCCCCGACAAACATCAACGCCGGCGGCAACCCCGTAAAATCGCCATACAACGGCGACAACGGAGGCTGCCGGCGCTGTTCATCACTCAGCCCGGGCGTCAGCCTACGCAAGGCCTCGACCATCCCCGGCCCGTCCAGCAGCAATGTGTCCGGCCCCGCGGCGCGCACACTCGGCGTGCCGGTCAAATCATAAACCCCGTAATACAACACCGCCCCGCTCACGCGTCTGAGCAGATCCGGCCATTGCTTGAGCGCCAGCAACGTCGCCACGGCCAGGTGCCCACCGGCGGATTCACCCACCACAAACACCGGCAAGTCGGCAAACTCCGGGCAGTCGCCCAACAGCCAGCGCGCGGCGGCCAGACAGTCCTCCATCAGCCCCTCAACCGGCGTATCGACCGCCAGGCGATAATCCACCGACACCACCGCCACATCGCAAGCGCGTAGCATGCCCAGGTTGAGGTCATCGTCCATCTGCGCATTGCCGATCACCCAGCCGCCACCGTGGATATCCAGCACCACGCCCTTGGCCTTGCCCGACGGGCGCAGGATGCGCACGGGCACGCCGCTCACCTGCCGAGTCTGAGCGGCAGGCGCGCTCTTGAGTGATTGAATGACGCGCAGCAGCGCCTGGATCACACGCGGAGTGACCCGATTGCGGATTTTAAAGCGCGGCAGCCAAGCGAGTTTCTTGTTGAAACGCCGCATCTCGGCCAGCTCGGGCTCGCTGGCAGGCCAACGTTTGTAGGCCATCAGCGGTTATTACGCAAAATCGAGAAATTCAGCGCCGCCGCCACACACAGCCACGCCAGATAAGGGAACAGGATCAACCCGGTGATCACATCCAGGCGCACGGCCAACACCACCATCGCCGCGACGGTGATCCACAGCAGCACAATAATCACCATCCCCGCGAAGAGCCGGTGCGCCCCGAAGAACACCGGTGTCCACAGCGTGTTCAAGGCGATTTGCGCAGCCCACAAGG
>NZ_UYXQ01000028.1 GCF_900624995.1 Pseudomonas antarctica | reverse complement strand
GCTTTAGCGACATCCACACCGATGATTGATTGCGAGACAGTCATTGCCATGAAAAACGCTCCGGGTTAGGGTTTGCAGGCTTGTCGGGGCTTCACCATTGCGCTGGCTTGCTTCTATCGTCGGTCATAGCCGATGCATTCCTTATCGGCGCTTTGGTGAAGGGGTGGGGCGAAGTCTCCCACGGTCTGTACTGGCTAGAGTCAGATGCTGGCTTTTAGTCCCACCACCCCAACAAGTCTAACCATACAAGCTGGCTTGCCTGCGATAGCATCAGCGCACTTTTGCAGACAGACCGAGTTGTTTGCATCGCTGGCGAGCCCGGCGCCCACAGGATCAAGCTGCGGCCAACAGTTGCGTGCGACGCACTTATAACCTGCCGACAAGTAACTTTTTGTCATGTGTGTGCCTGATTAAACTGCTCGGGTATTTCTTATTCCGAGTTACCTGTTCATGACATCCCTCGCTGCCCCGGCCCTCCAGGCCGCAGCCAAACCTACTGCGCTCAACCCGCCCGTATTCGGCCCGCGCATCATTATCGGCTTGGTCGGTGTGTTGCTGGCGGTGCTGGTGTCCGGTCTCAACGAGATGGTCACCAAGGTTGCCCTCGCCGATATCCGGGGTGCGCTGTACATCGGTTTTGACGAAGGCACCTGGCTGGTGGCGGCCTATACGTCGACGTCCGTGGCGGCCATGGCCTTCGCGCCCTGGTGTGCAGTGACGTTTTCTCTGCGCCGCTTCACCCTGTGCGCGATTGGTTTGTTCACCGTGCTGGGCATCCTGTGCCCGTTTGCGCCGAACTACGAAAGCCTGTTGCTGCTGCGCACCGTGCAAGGCCTGGCCGGTGGCGCGTTGCCGCCAATGTTGATGACCGTGGCACTGCGTTTCCTGCCGGCTAACGTCAAGCTGTACGGCCTGGCCGGCTACGCGCTCACCGCCACCTTCGGCCCAAGCCTGGGCACGCCGCTGGCCGCGTTGTGGACCGAATACGTCGGCTGGCAGTGGGCGTTTTGGCAAATCGTCGCGCCGTGCCTGCTGGCGATGGCCGCCGTGGCCTACGGCTTGCCGCAGGATCCGCTGCGCCTGGAGCGCTTCAAGCAGTTCAACTGGCGCGGTCTGCTGCTGGGTTTTCCGGCGATCTGCATGTTGGTGATCGGCCTGTTGCAGGGCAATCGCCTGGACTGGTTCGAGTCTGGCCTGATCACCTTCCTGTTGAGTGCGGGCACGCTGTTGCTGGTGCTGTTTCTGGTGAATGAATGGTCGCAGCCGATTCCGTTCTTCAAGTTGCAGATGCTCGGCCTGCGCAACCTGGCTTTCGCCCTGATCGTGCTGGCGGGCGTGCTGATGGTGCTGACTTCAGTGATCATCATCCCCTCGAGCTTCCTCGCCCAGGTCCAGGGTTACCGGCCGCTGCAAACCGCGCCAGTGATGCTGCTGATGGCATTGCCGCAGTTGATCGCGCTGCCGCTGGTGGCGGCGCTGTGTAACCTGCGTTGGGTCGATTGCCGGTGGGTACTGGGGATCGGGTTGAGCATGCTGGTGCTGTGTTGCATTGGCAGCGCGCACCTGACCTCGCAGTGGATTCGTGACGATTTCTATGGCCTGTACTTGCTGCAAATCTTCGGGCAACCCATGGCGGTGTTGCCGCTGCTGATGCTGTCCACCGGCAGCATCCAACCGATGGATGGGCCGTTCGCCTCGGCTTGGTTCAACACCGTCAAAGGCCTTGCGGCCGTGATCGCCACCGCCGTGTTGGACACGCTGACCACCCAACGCCTGCACTTGCACTCGACCATGCTGGTGGACCGCCTGGGCAACTCGCCCCTGGCCGACGGCGACGCGCCGGGCCTGGCGCACCGGCTGCATGAGCAGGCCGTGGTGCTGACCTCATCGGACCTTTATTACGTCATGGCGGGTGTCGCAGTGGCGTTGATCCTGCTGATTTTCTGGATGCCCACGCGGATCTTTCCGCCACGTGCACCGGCCTAGCCACAAGGAATTTTCATGAAACGCAAAGACAAAATTGCCGTCTCCGTTATCGCCGTGTTTGCCATCGGGGTACTGGTGTACCTGGTCGCGCCCGGCCTGTTGGGCAGCAAGCGCCAGACCACCAACGACGCCTTCGTCGCCGCCGACTTCACCTTGGTGGCGCCGCGCGTGGCCGGTTTTATCAAGGAAGTGCTGGTAGAAGACAACCAGCGGGTCAAGGCCGGCCAACTGTTGGCGCTGATCGACGACCGCGACTTTCGCGCCGCCGCCCAGGCGGCCGACGCCGACACGCTCGTCGCCCAGGCCCAGCTGAAAAACGCCACCGCGACCCTCGAGCGCCAAAGCTCGGTGATCGCCCAGGCCCAGGCCACTGTGGCGGCAGACCGCGCCGAAGTGGCGTTCGCCGAACACGAACTGAACCGCTACAACCACCTCGCTGGTGTAGGCGCGGGTACCGTGCAGAACGCCCAGCAAGCCAAGACCCGTATTGACCAGGCCACCGCACGCCTGGCCAATGCCACGGCGGTGCTGGCGGCCGAGCGCAAGCAAGTGGAAATCCTCACCGCCCAGCGCGATGCCGCCGAAGGTGGGCTTAAGCGCGCCCATGCGGCGTTGGAAATGGCCAGCTATCAGCTGTCCTACACGCGCATCGTCGCGCCGGTGGATGGCATGGTCGGTGAACGCGCGGTGCGCGTCGGTGCTTATGTGACGCCGGGCAGCAAGATCCTCGCCGTGGTGCCGTTGGCCGAGGCTTATGTGGTGGCCAACTTCCAGGAAACCCAGCTGTGGCATATGCACGCCGGCCAAGCCGTGCAGGTGCGCGTCGACAGCCTCGACGGCGAACTGCTCAAGGGCCACCTGGAAAGCCTCGCGCCAGCCACCGGCGTGACCTTTGCCTCGGTCAAACCGGACAACGCCACCGGTAACTTCACCAAGGTGGTGCAGCGCATTCCGGTGAAAATCGTGCTCGAACCCAATCAACCGCTGACCAAGCGCCTGCGCGTCGGCATGTCGGTGGAAGCCAGCGTCGACACCCAACCGGTCGCGCAGTCGCGTGAGGTGGCCCAGCAATGAGACAGTTCGCCTGGCTGACCTTGAGCCTGATCAGCCTGAGTGCCTGCACCGTCGGCCCGGATTTCCAGCGGCCACAAAGCCCGCAAGTCACCCAATGGAGCGAGCCCCAGGGCCGACAGGCCGCCAGCCGCGCCGTCACCGATCCTTTGCAGGAGCGCTGGTGGGACGTGTTCCACGACGCGCAGCTTTCGGCCCTCACACGCCGGGCGCTCACCGATAACCTTGACCTGAAACTGGCCAGCAGCCGCCTGCAACAAAGCCGTGCGGTGCGCCAGGTGACCACCGCCGAGCGCTATCCCAATGTCGACGCCACGGGGGCTTACCAGCGCAAACGCAATAGCGGCAAAGGCTTGAGCGACCCCTCCGGCGAGAACGGCCGTTCGGCGTTCAACCAGTGGGACATGGGCTTCTCCGCCGCCTGGGAGCTGGACTTCTGGGGCCGGGTCAAACGCGAGACCGAAGCGGCCGACGCCACCTTGCAAGTCGCCGAAAACGACCGCCGCGCCGTGCTGCTGTCGGTACTCGCCGAGACCGCCCAGGACTACATCCAACTGCGCGGCGTGCAGAACACCCGCGCCGTCACTGAGCAAAACCTCGACGTCGCGCGCCATAGCCTCAAGCTCTCACAACTGCGCCTGGCCGACGGCGTGGCGACCGACCTGGACGTGGCCGAAGCCGCCGCCCAGGTGGCCACCATCGAAGCACGCCTGCCGGATTTGCAACAGCGCCAGGACCAACTGATCAACGCCCTGAGCCTGTTGATGGGCGAGCCGCCGCAAGCGCTGCACGCGCAATTGTCCAAGGACGCCGCCGTGCCGCAAACCCAGCGCCAGGTCGCCATCGGCCTGCCGTCCGAGTTGGCTGAACGCCGCCCCGACATCCGCCAGGCCGAGGCGCGCTTGCACGCGGCCACCGCCACTATCGGCGTGGCCAAGGGCGACTTCTACCCGCGTATCACCTTGTCCGGCAGCCTCGGTTCACAGGCTATGCAACTGTCGGATTTCGGCTCATGGGGCTCACGCGCGTTTGCCTTCGGCCCGCAATTCAGCCTGCCGCTGTTCAATGGCGGCCGCCTGCAAGGCATGTTGAACCTGCGCGAAGCGCAGCAACAGGAAGCCGCGCTCGCCTACCAGCAAACCGTGCTGCGTGCCTGGCATGAAATTGACGACCAACTGACCCGCTACAACGCCAGCCAGCTGCGCCGCGACAGCCTCGCCGAAGCAGTGCGCCAGAACCAGATCGCTTTGAGCACCGCGCAACAGCAGTACGTCGAAGGCGTGGTGGATTTCGTCAATGTGCTGACCGTGCAAAGTGCGCTATTGGCAACGCAGGAACAGTGGGTTGAAAGCTCCACCGGTGTGTCATTGGCCATGGTCGGGTTGTACAAGGCGTTGGGTGGCGGTTGGCAATCCGTCTACCCTGAAACAGCCTCCCTTCCTGCAGGCTGAATACAACGCCATGTGGGAGCGCGCTTGCCCGCGATGAGCATAGGTATCTATACATCTTTTTGTGGGTTGAATTCTTTGATTGTCGCGGGGGCGCTGGGTACATATCCGTTACCGCAGCAACGGATATGTACTCACATCTACCTAAAAACCCCGCCAAAAACTTAGCGCAACACAAAAAGTTGCGTAGATACCCATGCCGCGATGAGGACGTATCATTCAACACCACGTTGACTGAACTGACGCTATCGCGGGCAAGCCCGCTCCCACAGGGGATATTGCGTGACTACGGGTTCTGCAAAAAAACCACATACCCCCGAAACCACTCACTCCCCTTCAAATACCCCGGTTCCTCCCACACGCCACCCTGAATCAACCCGACCTTGAACGGCAGCCCCAGCCGGTTCATCCGTGGCAAATACGCCGCGTAATCCGGGATGCTGTGGCGCCCTTGGTACGTCTGCACCACCACTTCGTCCACCACGCCTTTGAGCTGGGCGATGGCGGTGGGGTCGGCATTGCTGCTCCAGTCCATCAGGCCGGTGATGCTCAGCCGTAGGTCAGTGGGCAGGCGTTGGCGCAGATCGCGCAGGAAATCGGCGTATTCGTGCAGGTATTGGGTGCGGGCGTCGAAGTCGATCTGGATGCCCACCACCGGGTTGCCCGCGTCGCGCCAGCGTTGCACCTGGCCGAGCAGTTGGGTGTAGGCCTGTTCTGGCCAGTGCAGGGTGTGAGCGCGGTAGACCACCCAGACGTCGCCTTGGGTAATGCGTGGCACGCTGATGCCCTGGGCGATGAACTGCACGCCGCGCTGTGGCGCGCGGCGGGTGGAATTGATCTGGCCCTGCAGGATGTACAGGGTTTTCGCTTGCTTGAGCACCGGCTGCGGCGCGACGCCACTCCATAGCCAGAAGGCGTCGTAATCGCGAGCATCAACCGCAGCAAAGGCCGGGCTTGCCAGCAACAGCAAGCCCAGCCACAGGTGCCTCACCAGTAGTACTTCAGCGACTCGGCCCATTCAGTGTCGGCAAACCCGGTTTTCAGCTGGCGGAACCAGCCTTTGCGCACGGACTTGTCGACATCTTCACCGCCGCAGTTGTTGTAGCCAGACCGCGCATAGCAGTTGATCGCGCGAAACAGTGCGTAGGCCTTGTCGTTATGCGGTGCCTTGGGATTAGCGATGACTTGGCGGTAACCGTCGAGCCGCGAAAAGGCTTCGCCTTTGAACAGCGAGGCGCTGCTGCCCAGGCTGCCGGCGGCGCCTGGCTGGTCCAGCGGCATGCCATCCAGATGGTTGCTCAGGATGAACTCACCCAGGCAGTTCAGGCCTTTGGGGCTTTTCGGATCGGCCTGCAAGGTGCTGGCGATTTGCGCGATGCTCGGGCAGGCGTAGCCGGCTTCAGCCTTGTCGCCGTTCCACTGGAACAACTGCAGCGATTGGCCATCGCTGTAGACGTAACCCAGTCGGGTGCCGAGTTTGTTCTGTGGCAGCGACGCAGGGAGTTGCTTGAGGTCGTCGGCGAAGGTGGCGTATTGGCCGCGCAGCAGGTCTTTGTAGAGCAGCACAAACTGCGCGGTTTCGCGTTCGAGCGGGTCGTTGGCCTGGGTGATCTGCTGGCGCAGCAATGCCTGATCGGCGATGTTGCGCAGCAAGATAGCGCGCACCTGTTGGGCGTTGATCGGCGAATCGGTCGCGAACACTTTGGCCAGTTGCCCGCTGCGCTCGTAGTTCATCGCCAGGGCCAGTTCCAACTGGTCGCGCTGCAAGGGTTGCTTGGCCAGTGGCAAGAGTTTCAGCCACAACGCTTCGGCGCTCTTCCAGTCTTGCTTGGCTTCCAGGGCGAGGCCGCGCAGGGTCTGCTGGCTGAAGGCGAAGTAGTTCAGGCTCGCAGGCACGTCCTGAGGCAGCCGTTTCAAGGCATTGTCGGGTTGGTGCTCGACGTACAGCGCAAACGCGGCTTGCACGTAGTCGTACAGCGCCGGTTCCTGAGCGAACACCGCCTTCTGCGCGGTCAACGCCTCGCGGGTCAGCTTGGGCGGGTTACCGGCGCGCATCCACATCAAGTCATTGAGTGCCAGCATCAGTGGGTTGGCCGCAGGTGTTTGGGTAGCGCTCAGCAGTTTGTTGTCGGTTTCCTGCACCAAGTCATCCAACGACACATTGCGCGGCTCAGCGCTCAATTGCGCGGCCAACTCGTTTGCCAGCTTGTCGGTATCGCCCGCCAGCCAATGCACCCGGCGCAACAGGCCTTGGGCAGAGGCGGCGTATTCGCCCTGAGGGTACGTTTTCAGGTACAGGTTGAAGGCGGTCCCGCTGTTGGACAGCACGGACTTATCCACACGCTCCAGTTGCGGCATGCCGTATTCGTCGAAGGCGTTTTCCTGGGCTTGGTTCAGCTCGGTACGCGCGATCATGTACAGCGCCGTCTCCTTGACCCACGGCAGGCTGCCGGCGGCGGCCGCGACAAAGCCGCGTTGCGCGTCGCCAAAGCGGCCGCTGTAAAAGTCGCCGGCGGCTTGAAGGTAAGTGCGCAGCTCGCGGCCTGCTGCCGATTGGATTTGCTCGGGGTCACCCAGGCTTGCGCCGTCCCAGGTACAGGCGCCGAGCAGTTGCAGGCGGCCAGTGATCAGCAAGCGGCGTTCCGCTTCAGGTAGATCGGCTTTGATTACCTGGCTGACAAACGCCGTGGCGCTGCTGTCGTCATTGCTGCGGCAGCGGCTGCCTTCGCCGTTCAGGAAGGCATCACCCGCGGCGTTGTGGTTTTCACGCGCGATACCTTGCGCGGCCAGTAATTGCTCGAGTTTGCTGGGCGTGGGCGTCGCGTCGGTTTTTTCGACGTTGGCATCGGTCATCGCCGTGAGGCGATACACCGGGAACGGCACCGGGCCAAAGCCTTCTTCCAGATCGGTTTCACTTAGCGCATTCGGCGTCAGAGGCGCCACCTGTTTGTCGGCCAGTAACAGACGCAGGTTGACCCGGCTGTCATTGCCCGGGCTCAGAAAAGGCAGGTTGCTGCACCCTTCGAGGCTGTCGCGTGATACTCGCCAGTCGGGGTAGCACGAGTCATCGCCACTGGCTTGGGCCTGGAAGGAAAGGCCGGTGAGCAGTGCCAGGGCCAGAGGTGACAAAAAACCGATGCGCATAACGTGTCCTTGATCCTTAGTCCTTTGAGGGAGGCAATCATAGCGTGGTCTGACAAATGCTTCGGTAAATGCCTACACAAATCGCTGATTTGTCGGATTCCAGCAGCGAATAATGGGCTTTTGTCCTAGAGTGGCGGTCATTCACGCATGGGGCTTATTTGCCGGCCAAAAAAGGCAATGGTAGGGGAATCGAGGTGCGACGGTCTGTGGCAGAGCAAGACGATAAAGTGGGTTCATTACCCGTGTTCCATCACCTCTCGCAGTCTTGGTCAGGTGCTGCTTGGATGAGCCTTCTGTGGTGGGTGCCGCTCCTGGCGCTGGCTGCGAGCCTACGTTTTTACGGCCTCACGGCGTCCGCTATCTGGGGGGATGAAGCCTCGAGCCTGCTGCTCAGCGAATACGCTGCAGGCGATTTGTGGTTTCACGCCGCCCACGATGTGCACCCGCCGTTGTATTTTTTCTTGTTGCGCGGCTGGATTGGGCTGTTTGGCGATGGAATTTTATCCCTTCGCGGCATGAGTGCGATCCCAGGCGTAGTTGCCGTGGGCCTGGGCATCTGGCTCACACGGCAACTGTCGACCCGTCGTGTGGCGGTGCTGGCCGGCGTCCTGTTGGCGCTGTTCCCGACAGCGGTGCGCTACAGCCAGGAAGCGCGCATGTATTCGTTGCTGGGCGTGTGGCTATTGGGCGCTACGCTGGCGTTGGTGTATTGGGTACGACAACCCGAGCGCACGCGCTACTTGGTGGCGTATGTGCTGCTGATGACAGCCGGTTTCTACACCCATTATTTCACTGCGCTCTGTGTGTTGGTGCATTGGGCCTACCTGGGGTTGTTGGGCGCCTCTCAACCGTCTGGCCCGCGTTTGATCAAGCGCCCGGCGTGGTGGGTGGCCAACAGCGCGATCGTGTTGTTGTACCTGCCTTGGCTGCCAAATCTGCTGGACCTGGTGCACCACGTTGATGCACTCAAGGTAGGCGGGGACATTGGCTGGGAAGACCCGGTCAACCTGTTGTCGCTGCCGTCAATGATCTGGCAGTTTTTGCTCCAGGACGAAGGTGTTGGCCTCTGGCCGCCGTTGTTCTGGCTGTTTCCGTCAATGCTGGTCGCGGTTGTTGGGGTGACCGCCTGGCGAGACCGCGAACGCTATCGGCCGGCTAGCCTTTTAGCGCTGTTTTTTTTACTGCCGTTGCTGCTTGTGTACGGGGTGTCGTTCATCTCGCCAGTGTTTATCGAGCGCTACCTCACTGTGTATGCACTGGGCTTGCCGATCCTTGTGGCCTTGGTTATTCACCGTCTGCCCGCGCGCCTGTCACTGCTAGGCGCGGCACTGCTAGTGGTGTTCGTGGGTATGGAACTGGCGGGGCTGAAAAATAACTTCACCGTCGATGAGCATGATCAATTCAACGTGCCGGTGGAGTTCGTCAACCGCAATTACCAGGAAGACGACCGCATCGTCCTCAGTGACATGCTCTGGTACCTTCCCTACGTGTATTACGACGAGACCGATGCCCAGTTGCAGCTTTACACCCCGCCCAAGCCCGACGGTACGTCGACCCGGCCAAATGCCTACGGCTTCGGTACGCTGGTGGACCAGGACGGCGGGCGCATTTACCTCGACCGTTTGTCGGCATTGCCCGCCCAAACCCGCCGCGTGTGGCTGATCAGCAGCAACGAAGCGCCGGATGATTTCGCACCACTGCCCCAAGGCTGGCGCGAGCTGAGCCGTCAGGACGGCGGCGGTGCCAGGGCGCGGTTGTTCGTGCTGTGCGACGTAGCGCCGCCGCAACCCGAAGGTTGCCGCTAGACTCAGTTAACACTTCTTTATCTGGAGCTTGCCATGGAATCGCCTGTGCACAGCTTACCTTCACTGTTCAAACAGCTTGGGCTGCCGCATGACCCGGTGAGTATCGAGAAGTTTGTGACGGTTCATTCACCGCTAAAGCCTGAACTGCGTTTGGCGGATGCGTTTTTCTGGACGCCCAGTCAGAGAGCGTTTTTGCGCGATGGGATTCGGGAAGATGCGGATTGGGCGCAAGTGGTGGATCAGTTGAGTGTGTTGTTAAGGGCAGGGCGAGAGGCGTAAAAAAATCTTTTCAAAAAGGCATTGATCGTTCCTACGCTTCGCGTGGGAATGCCGCCTGTGACGCTCTGCGTCACGACTTTAAGAGCGGACGCGGATGCACTCCCACGCAGAGCGTGGGAACGATCAATACCGCTGAAAATCCAACATCCCTTCCGAAACCCGCTTTACTTACCCTAACCCCGCACCACCCATCACAAATTTGTTTCAAAACTTGACTGCTTTAGCCTCATCCACCATATTGATAGTTAGCAAACTAACTGTATGCGAGCGCTCCAGTGCCTCAAGCCCTCGAACAACTCCACATGAACCTCAGCAGCAGCATGGTGGTGGGCGCCCGTCATTGGCGCAAAATCTGCCAGACCACGCTGGTGAGTTACGGTATTTCCGAAGCCTGCGCCGTGCCATTGTTGATGATCGGCCGCTTGGGCGATGGTGTGCATCAGGTAAAAGTCGCCCAGGCGTCCGGGATGGAAAGCCCCTCGTTGGTGCGCCTGCTTGACCAGCTGTGCGCGGGTGGCTACGTGTGCCGCACCGAAGACATCCACGACCGCCGCGCCAAGGCCTTGAGCCTTACCGAGCGCGGCCGTGAGCTGGTGCACGCGGTGGAGGTGCAACTGGTGCGCCTGCGCCAGGACGTGTTGGCGGATATCGCCCACAGCGACCTTGAAGCCGCCCTGCGTGTGCTGCGGGCGTTTGAAGCGGCTGGGGTTGCATCGCCTTGAACGGATTTTTTGCCGGCTTCCCGCCCGCCCGCGACTGGTTCTATGGCGTGCGTACGTTCGCAGCGTCAATGATCGCGCTGTACATCGCCATGCTCATGCAAATGCCACGTCCGTATTGGGCGATGGCCACGGTTTATATCGTCTCCAGCCCATTTGTCGGCCCTACCAGCTCCAAGGCCTTGTACCGCGCCATCGGCACTTTTATGGGCGCGGCGGCGGCGGTGATATTTGTGCCCATGTTTGTGCAGGCGCCGTATGTGCTGGTGGTGGTGATTGCACTGTGGACCGGCATTTTGCTGTTCCTGTCCATGCACCTGCGTACGGCGAACAACTATGCTCTGATGCTGGCCGGCTACACCTTGCCGTTGATCGCACTGCCCGTGGTGGATAACCCCCTGGCGGTGTGGGATGTGGCCGAGGCGCGTACCGAAGAAATCTTCCTCGGCATCGCCGTGGCGGCCGTGGTGGGCGCGATGTTTTGGCCGCGTCGGCTGATGCCGGTGTTTGACGGCTCGGTGGCCAAGTGGTTCGCCGATGCCCAGGTCTACAGCCAGCGTTTTTTGATGCGCAACGTGGCGCCTGAAGAGGTCAGCACGTTGCGCGGCGGCATGGTCGCCACCTTCAATACCCTGGAATTAATGATCGGCCAGTTGCCCCACGAAGGCGCACGTCCACAGACGGTGCGTAACACCAAGGAGCTGCGCGGGCGGATGATTCACCTGTTGCCGGTGATCGATGCGCTTGACGACGCGGTTTACGCAATCGAACACCGAGCCCCTGAGTTTCTCGATCGACTCACGCCTTTGCTGGAAGAGGCCAACGCCTGGCTACAAAGCACTACCGAAGAGGCGCCCCTCGAACGCTGGCGCGTGCTGCGCGACAAGATCGACGCCGCCCAGCCCCACGGCGAAGCGCTGGACGAGCGCCACACCTTGCTGTTCTCCAACGCCCTCTATCGCCTTGGCGAATGGGTCGACCTGTGGCAAGACTGTCGCAGCCTGCAAGCCGCCATCCAGTGCGAAAGCCAGGACACCTGGCGCGCCGTTTACCGCCACTGGCGCCTGGGCCGGCTGACGCCGTTCCTCGACCGTGGCCTGATGTTCTATTCGGCGTTTTCCACGGTCACGGCGATCATCGTCGCCTCGGTGCTGTGGATTCTATTGGGCTGGACCGACGGTGGCAGCGCGGTGATTCTGGCGGCTGTGGCCTGCAGCTTCTTCGCCTCCATGGACGACCCGGCGCCGCAGATCTACCGATTTTTTTTCTGGACCGCCATGTCGGTGTTGTTCGCCAGCCTCTATCTGTTTCTGGTGCTGCCTAACCTGCACGATTTCCCGATGCTGGTGCTGGCGTTTGCCGTGCCGTTTATCTGCATCGGCACGCTCACCGTGCAGCCGCGCTTCTACCTCGGCATGCTGCTGACGTTGGTAAACACCTCGTCATTCATCAGCATCCAGGGCGCCTACGACGCGGACTTCCTGAACTTCGCCAACGTCAACCTGGCCGGGCCGGTTGGCTTGCTGTTTGCGTTCGTGTGGACGTTGATTGCACGGCCTTTCGGCGCCGAACTGGCGGCCAAACGCCTGACCCGGTTCAGCTGGCGCGACATCGTCAGCATGACCGAGCCTGCGACCCTGGCCGAACACCGGCACATGGCCGCGCAAATGCTCGACCGCCTGATGCAGCATTTGCCGCGCCTGGGCCTCATCGGCCAGGACACCGGCACCGCCCTGCGCGATTTGCGCGTGGCGCTGAACCTGCTTGACCTGTTGGCCTACTCGCCGCGCATCTACGGCGTGCCACGGGTGCTGCTCAACCAAGTGGTGGAAGGCGTCGGCGGTTACTTCAAAGCCTGCCTCAAGGCGGGTGAACGCTTGCCCGCGCCGAGCGGTCTGCTGATGACCCTCGACCGCACGCGCCGCGCCCTCAACGGCCAAGGCCTGCAAGACGAAGATGACACCCGCCTGCATCTGCTGCACGCACTGGCCGGCTTGCGCCTGTCGTTGCTGCCCGGCGTGGAATTTATTGGCGGCACCGAAAGGGAAGCGCCGCTGCCTGATGGAGCGCCTTTATGATCGGTGATCTGGATATCAGCGGGGTGTTCCTGCCCACGCTGCTGGTGCTGATGGGCATTACCTACGTGTTGTTTCTGGTGGTGCACGGGCTGTTGACGCGCATTCACTTCTATCGCCTGGTCTGGCACCGGGCATTGTTCAATGTGGGGCTCTACGCGCTGTTGCTGGGCGCGGTGGACTCACTCAGTCGATATCTGATGACATGAAAAAACCTTTTTTGACCATCGGCCGTGTAGTCCTGACGTTATTGATAGTGACCTTCGCTGTCGTCGTTGTGTGGCGCATGGTCATGTACTACATGTTTGCGCCCTGGACCCGTGACGGGCATATCCGTGCCGACATCGTGCAGATCGCCCCGGACGTGTCCGGGCTGATCCAGCAAGTCGATGTGCGCGATAACCAGTTGGTAACCAAGGGCCAGGTGCTGTTCGCCGTGGACCAGGACCGCTTCAAGCTGGCCCTGCGCCAAGCCCAGGCCACCGTGGCGGACCGCCAGGAAACCCTGGCCCAGGCGCAGCGCGAGAACAAGCGAAACCGTGGCTTGGGTAACCTGGTGCCGAGCGAACAACTGGAAGAAAGCCAGTCGCGCGTGGCCCGCGCCCAATCGGCCTTGGCCGAGGCGCAGGTGACCGTGGACGCCGCGCAGCTCAACCTCGACCGCTCGGTCATCCGCAGCCCCGTGGACGGTTACGTCAACGACCGCGCGCCGCGTGCTCAGGAGTTCGTCACCGCTGGGCGCCCGGTGTTGTCGGTGGTGGACAGTAATTCCTTCCACATCGACGGCTACTTCGAGGAGACCAAGCTCGATGGCATTCACATCGGCATGGCCGTCGATATTCGAGTGATCGGCGATAACGCGCGCCTGCGCGGCCATGTGCAGAGCATCGTCGCCGGTATCGAAGACCGCGACCGCAGCAGTGGCTCCAACCTGTTGCCCAACGTCAACCCGGCATTCAGCTGGGTGCGCCTGGCCCAGCGGATTCCGGTGCGCATTGCCTTTGATGACGTGCCGGCGGACTTTCGCATGATCGCCGGGCGTACGGCCACGGTGTCGATCATTGACGACAAGACCGCCGCCAAAGAAAAGGCGCAGCAGGGAGAAACACCATGAAACCGGCGGCGTTGCTGGCCACGGCCGGCTTGGGTTTGCTGCTGTCGGCCTGCCAAGTGGTGGGGCTCGATTACAAACTGCCGGATAAGGCCGCGATCAACCGTGGCGACCTGCAAGGGCAGATCGCGGGCGAGGGCAACAACGTGGTCTCGGCGCCGGTTCCGGCCGATTGGTGGAAACTCTACAAAGACCCGCGCCTGGATGAGCTGGTACGCCAGGCCATGGCCTCCAACACTGACCTGCGTGTAGCCGCCGCCAACCTGCAACGCGCGCGTTTCCAGACCCAGGAGGCGCAATCGGCAGGCGGTTGGAACGCGGGCGTCAAGGCTGAGGCCCAGCGCCTGCAGGAATCGGGCGAAGCGTTTTTGCTGACGGAAAAAGTCCCGGTCGGCAACATCGGCAGCGCCAGCATCAGCACCTCTTACCAGTTCGACTTGTTCGGTACCTTGCAGCGCGGTATCGAAAGCGCCCAGGCCACCACTGACGCCGCCCAGGCTGGCGCTGACACCGCGCGCATTACGCTGGTAGCGGATGTGGTGCGCTCCTACACCCAGGTGTGCGCGGCCAACGAAGAACTGGCGATTGCCAACGAGTCCCTCGACTTGCAAGCCCAGAGCACCCAGTTGACCCAGCGCCTGCGCGACGCGGGGCGCGGTGACGAAACCCAGGTGACGCGTTCGCAAACCCAATACAAATCGTTGCGCGCCGACATGCCGCGCTACGAAGCGGCGCGTCAGGCGGGCCTGTTCCGATTGTCGATGCTGCTGGCCAAGCCGGTAGACCAACTGCCGACCGGTACCGGCACCTGCGCCGAGCTGCCGCACATCGGCCAGTTGCTGCCCGTGGGTGACGGCGCGACCCTGCTCAAACGCCGCCCCGACGTCCGCCAGGCTGAACGCCAATTGGCTGCCGCCACCGCGCGTATCGGTGTGGCCACTGGCGCGTTGTACCCGGACATCAGTATCGGCGCCACCGTGGGCACGGTCGGTCTTCTCGACGACCTGGGTACGCCTGCGACCAACCGCTGGGGCTTTGGCCCGTTGATCAGTTGGTCGGTGCCGACCAACGGCGCCCGCGCGCGTATCCACGAAGCTGAAGCCGCGACCCAGGGCGCCCTGGCCCACTTCGACGGGGTGGTGCTCAATGCCATCCGCGAAACTCAGACCGGCCTTGCGCAATACACCGCGCAGTTGCAACGCCGCGATGCACTGGCCGACGCCGGGCAGTCCGCCAAAGAAGCTTCGCAGCAGACGCACCGGTTCTTCCAGGCCGGGCGCGCCTCGTTCCTGGCCGACCTGCAAGCCACTCGCACCTACACCGATGTGCGCGCGCAACTGGCGGCAGCGAACACCCAGGTTGCCATGAGCCAGATCGATCTGTTCCTGGCCTTGGGCGGCGGCTGGGAAAGCGGACGAACGCACGCGTCACAGCCCGGCAAACCCTGAGCGAATAGCTATGCTTTGACAGGCGGGCCACAGTGAGGTCCGCCTGACACTGCTCGCGTTTGCTCATGGGGATTCCAATAATGAAAAACCCTTATGCTCCCGCTTTCTGGTGCGTGTGTTTCGCACTGGTGTTGTTATCGGCTGCCTATTTCTACGGCGTCATGCTCGCCCATCAAATTGACAAGGCCATGGTGTTTCTCGACAGCGCGTGCCTGGTGATTGGCACCTTGTCCATTGGCGTGGTGGCGTGGGCGTCTTACCAAAGCCAACGCGTGAAGAAAAAGCTGCTTGAGCAAGGCAAGACCCGGGTGGCGATCTGGGACACCAAGGTCGCCCTGCGCCGCGTCGAAACCGTGTTCGACCGCTATTTTTGGGGCAGCTACTGGCAGCCCGGGCGCACCTTCCAGGAAGTCATGGGTGAACTCACCGGTACGCCCCTGGAAAAAAGCCTCGAAGCCCTGAAAAAGCAATGTGTGCTGCTCGACCAGCAGGTAGCCGAAGGTAGGCATTGGCTGAATAACGCTCGGGAATTGTCCGACGTGGCTAACACCATGGCCCGCGAGCGCTACCAGCTGGATTTCTGCGACCCCAAGACCGACACCCCGAGCAACGCGGTGATACACCGCGAGTTTGAGGTGTTGGTGTACACCTGGACCGCACGTTTGAAGAGTTTTGATCACCAACTCGACGAGATTGAATTGGAGTACTCGTGAACCAACGGCTGACCTGACCTCTCTGAAAAGCTGGGCCGCTCTCGGCCGCCAGTGCTAATCTTCCCCCGTTTTCGGCGGGTTCGAGCCAACCCCTCTTGGGGTTCAAGGAAGACAGCCCACTTCTCACAGGATTTGATCAGGTCACTTCATGAATAAGCCAGCAGTTGTTCTTTTGGGTTTCGTTGTCGCCGTCGGCGTCGTCAGTGCAGGCGGCGCCTGGTACACCGGTAAGCAGTTGGAGCCGGTGCTGCAGACCGCGATCCAGAACGCCAACAAGGAACTGCAGACCTCCATGGCCGGTGTCGACGGTAGCGTGAACCTGGAGCTGGTGTCCCTGGACCGTGGCCTGTTCAGCAGCACCGCGCACTACCGACTTAAAGGCCAAGGCAGCGTGTTCGGTGAAGACAACCCGAACCCTGAATTGCTGTTTGTCGACCACATCGAACACGGCCCGCTGCCGTTCTCGCGTCTGGTTTCGCTCAAGTGGCTGCCGGTCATGGCCACCAGTCACTATGCACTGGAAAAGAACGCGACCACTGAAAAATGGTTCGCCGCCAGCAAAGATGTATCGCCGCTTAAAGGTGTGGCCAACATCGGCTACAGCCGTTCGGTGAGCGGTAACGTCGAACTGCAGCCCCTGGAGATCAAGGACGACAAGTCCTCGGTAAGTTTCTCCGGCGCCAACCTGAACTTCGACGGTACCGCCGAAGGCCAGAAGGTCAAGGCCGATGGCTACATGAACAGCCTCAAGGTCGCAGTGATCGATGCCAATGGCGTGCCGTTCGAAGCTGAACTGTCAGGCCTCACTGTGGCGAGCAACCTGGAAAAAACCACCTTCGGTTTCTACACCGGGCAAAACACCGTTGAGCTGACCGACACCAAAGTCACCTTCGGTCCGCAAAAAGCCGTGCTGACCCTCAAGGGCTTCGAGCAGAAAGACACCAGCGAGACCAAGGACAACAACCTGGCTGGCCGCGTCGACTACAAGATCGACGAGATCGGTTACCAGGGTAAGCCTGTGGGCTCGGCCGCCATGGCCCTGAGCATGAAGAACGTCGACATTCCGGCGATGCTGGTGCTGACCAAGCTTTACCAGGACAAGATGCAGCCGGTGCAAGCCGCTGCCGCTGCTGGCCAGCCGGTGCCTGAGTTGCAACTGACCGAAGCCGAGCAAACCCTGGCCGAGGCCAACGTCAATCAAATGCTGGCCGCCAAGCCGCAAGTGGCGGTGGAGAACCTGTCGCTGAAAACCACCCATGGCGAAAGCAAATTCAACCTGGTGATGGACCTGACCAAACCTGCCTCGATGGAACTGCCGCCGGTTGAGCTGGGCAAACAGGTTATCGCGCTGCTGGATGCCAACCTGACCCTGTCCAAGCCAATGATCGGCGACGTGGCGGCACTGCAAGCGCAGGTGGGCGGCGTGACTGACCCTAAAGCCATCGAGCAGCAATCGCAGATGGCGGCCGAGATGGTCAGCGGCATGGCGGTCGGCACTCAGTTGGCAACCCTGGTGGGCACTGACGTGGTCTCCAAGCTGCATTACGCCAACAATGAAGTGACCTTCAACGGTCAGAAGATGACCGTCGAGCAATTCATGGGTTTCGTGATGGCCAAAGTCGGTGCGGTCAGCGGCGCTCAGTAAGATTTCTTACATCGGTAAGAAATAAATAATGGGGGAGCAGCGTTGCTTGAGGCAGCGGTCAAACCGTCGGCGTATAGGCCGACGCTGACCGATTAGCTCAGGCAACTCTGCTCCCCCATTGGCTTTTCTGTTGCTCGCACAATTCTGAACAATTGTTCTGAGTTTGGTATTTCCCTACGTCACTAAGGGATAGTTCCTACAGGAAAGCTTGGTCGGGTCATTAGACGCCGGCGCCCTGATGCGAACCGCTCAGGACCACCTATCGTTATAGCTTTCCGTGTGTAAGGAAGCTCACGATATGTTGCGAAACCTACCCATCAGTGCTTCAGGCCGGTTGCGACTGTTCATCGGGGCCGCCTTGTGCAGCCAACTGTTCATGCCCGGCTTTGCCATGGCTGATCCCGCCTACGATGCCCTGATCATTCAGGCGCGCAACGGCAACTTCACGCCAGCCCTCACTCAATTACGCCAACTGCCTGCCGAGCGCCAGACGCCAGGCCAGATCAGCGATCACATTGTCATTGCCGGGTGGGCCGGGCAAGGCACCGAAGTGCTCAAGGTGTATGAGGCCCAGGGCAAAAATCGCAACCTGACCCCCCAGGCATTGGCCACGGTGGCCCGTACTTATCGCAATCAAAAGCAGTGGCCGCAGGCCCTGGCGGTGTATCAAAAAGCGCTGCTGCGCGAGCCGAATAACGTCGACCTGCAACTCGGCCAGGCCCTGACCCAGGCCGACGGCGGCCAAACCAATGAAGCGGTGCAACGCACACGTGCATTGGTGGCGGCGCAACCGAACGACCCCAACCGCCGCATGGCCCTGGGTTATGCGCTGACCCGCGCGGGCTTGAACTACGACGCCCTGTTCGAGTTCGACCAGGCCTTTATTCGCGCGGGCGACACACCTGACGTGGTCCGCGAATACATCATCGCCCTGCAACGTGCCCGCCTGCCGGAACCGGCGTTGCGCCTGTCGGCCAAGCATCCGGGCGTACTCGACGCGGTGACCCAACGCCGCCTGGAGGGCGACCTCGCCGCCGAGCGCGTGCGCATGGCCGAGTTCGCCACGCGCACCGAGAAAGAACGTTACGTGATCGCCGACCGTGCCCTCAACGATTACGACAAGCTGCTCACACGCTGGACGCCCGACCCCAGCGCCCACGAAGACGTAGTGCGCTGGCGCATCGACCGTCTCGGTGCCCTCAAGGCGCGGGCGCGTACGGCGGATGTGGTCCGCGAGTACGAAATCCTTAACGGCGAAGGCGTGCAATTGCCCACCTACGCCGTGCGCTGGGTGGCCGCTGCTTACCTCGATCAACGCCAGCCGGAAAAAGCCGAGCCGTTGTATCGCCAGGCGCTGACGGCCTCGGATGCGGACCCGGGCGATCACGTCGAAGACAGCACTGCGTTGTTCTACGCCCTGCTCGAAAGCGATAAGGTCAAAGAAGCGCGTGAAGTCGCCAGCAACCTGGCCAACACCCAAAACCCGCGCGTCGAGCTCAAGGGCCTGCCCATCGGTAACCCCAACGACAGCTGGATGGACGCGCAACAACTGTCGGCGCAGGCCGGCACTTACGGTGGCGACCTGCCTGGCAGCGAGGCCGGCCTGGAAGCGTTGGTGGCGAAAGCCCCAGGTAACGTGGGCTTGCGCCTGGCCCAGGCCGATATGTACCGCGCCCGTGACTGGCCGCGCCGCGCCGAAGGCACCCTCAAGGAAACCGAAGCCCAGGCCCCGCGTGATATCGGCCTGGAAGTGAACCAGGCCTACACCGCCATGGACCTGCAGGAATGGCGGCAAATGGACGTGCTGACCGATGACGTGCTGGCCCGCAACCCGGACAGCCGCCAAGTGCAGCGCCTGCGTCGCTTGTGTGATGTGCACGACATGGCGGAACTGCGCGTCGAGGCCTACACCGGTAAAAGCTACGGCGGCGGCAATAACGGCGACACCGGCGCGGTCGCCGGTAGCCGTGATTGGGGCATCGAAAGCGTGCTCTACACGCCGCCTATCGACGAAGACTGGCGCCTGTTCGCTGGAGCCGGTTATGCCACTGCTGATTTCACCGAAAGCACCGGCCAGCACCGCTGGCAACGGGTTGGCGTGGAGCGTCGCACCCGCGACATGACTCTGCAGGCCGAAGTCTCCAATCACTCCTATGGCTATGGCTCCAAGCAAGGCGCGAGCGTGTCGATCGCTCGCGACATCAACGACAACTGGCAGTATGGCGCCAGCCTCGGCTACCTGCTGACCACCACACCGTTACGGGCACTGAACGCCGATGTCACGGCCAACGGTGGCAGTGGTTTTATCCGCTGGCGCGCGAATGAAAGCCGCGAGTGGAAGCTGTCCTTGAGCCCGTCCCACTTCAGCGACGGCAACAACCGGCTCGAAGCCTTGCTCACCGGCCGTGAGGGCATCTACAGCTCGCCGGGCGTGCAAGTGGACCTGGGCCTGGAAGTCGGCGCCAGCCGCAACACCAAGGAAGACACGGTGTACTTCAACCCCAAGTCTGACCTCAGCGTGTTGCCCACCGTGACGGTCAACCACGTGCTCTATCACCGCTACGAGACCCAGTGGAGTCAGCAGTTCCAAGTCGGCGCGGGTACGTATAGCCAGCGGGACTATTCCACCGGTGGTGTTGGCTTGATCGGCTATGGCCAACGCGTTCGCTGGAACGACGTGCTGGAAGCCGGCGCGAACCTGAGCCTGATCAGCCGACCTTATGACGGTGATCGCGAACGCGATCTGCGCTTGCTCGTCGACCTCACTTACCGTTTCTAAAAGAGCCTGACCATGACCGTCCTCAGCCGTTGCTTGTTGGTCCTGGGTGTATTGCTGGCCACTGCCTGCGCCCAGCAACCCGCGCCCTTTACCCCACCCGCCGAGCGGCCGACCCTGGCCAATGAAGCGCCGTGGCCGCAAAACCATTTCCTGGGCATTGCCTACCACGACGTCGAAGACCGCGACCCTGATCAGGCGGTGGTGGCGGTGCGTACCGAGCGTTTGATCGAACAATTGGCCTGGCTGCGCGAGAATGGCTACCAGGCGGTCAGCGTCGACCAGATCCTGGCCGCGCGTCGTGGCGGCCCCGAGTTGCCGCCCAAAGCCATCATGCTCAGCTTCGATGACGGCTACTCCAGCTTCTACACCCGCGTCATGCCGATTCTGCGCGCCTATCACTGGCCGGCCTTGCTGGCGCCGGTGGGGTATTGGATCGATACGCCGCTCAATCAACCGGTGGACTTCGCCGGCTCGCCGCGCCCACGTGGGGAATTCCTGACCTGGCAACAGATTCGCGAGGTGTCCCAGTCCGGCCTGGTGGAAATCGCCGCGCATACCGACAACAACCACAAAGGGATCCTCGCCAACCCCCAGGGCAACCTGGAACCGGCGGCGACCAGCCTGCGCTTTGACCCGGCCACCGGGCGTTACGAGGACCAGGCGACATTCGATGCGCGCATGCGGGCTGATGTTGCGGCGATCTCCAACAAGATCCGCACCGTGACCGGCAAAGCACCACGTGTATGGGTGTGGCCATACGGCGCGGCCAAGGGCACGTCGCTGGCGATCGTCGGTGAGCAGGGCTATCAGATGGCCCTGACCCTGGAAGACGGTCTCGACAGCCTCGGCAACCTGATGAGCAGCCCACGCTTCCTGGTAGCTTCCGACCCGGACGGCGAGCACTTCGCTAACAGCATGGTGGCGGTGCAAGCCCAGGCTCCGCTGCGCGTGCTGCACGTGGACCTGGACAACGTCTACGACCCGGACCCAGCCCAACAAGCGCGCAACCTCGACCAGCTGGTGCAACGGGTGGTGGACATGGGTGCAGGCACCGTGTTCCTGCAAGCGTTCGCCGACCCCAAGGGTGACGGCCTGGTGCATTCGCTGTACTTCCCCAACCGCCACTTGCCGGTGCGCGCTGACCTGTTCAACCGCGTTTCCTGGCAACTGCACACCCGTGCCCATGCCAGTGTGTATGCGTGGATGCCCGTGCTCAGCTTCGCCCTCGACCCCAAGCTGCCACGTGTGACCCGCTGGGACCCGGAAACCGGCAAGGTTGGCCTCGACCCGGATCAATACAAGCGCTTGTCGCCGTTTGATCCGCAAGTACGCAAGATCATTGGCGAGATCTACGAAGACCTGGCGCGCAACAGTGCCATCGACGGTGTGCTGTACCACGACGATGCGGTGCTCTCCGACTTCGAAGACGCCAGCCCTGCCGCGCTCAAGGCCTATGCCGCTAACGGCTTGCCGGGCAGCATCGCTGCGTTGCGCGCCGACCCGGCGGTGATGCAACGCTGGACACGCTTCAAGAGCCGCTACCTGATCGACTTCACCCATGAGCTGACCGCCAAGGTCCGCGCCATCGGTGGCCCGCAGATATTGACCGCGCGCAATATCTTCGCCGAGCCAATGCTCAACCCGGCCAGCGAAGCCTGGTTCGCACAGAACCTCGATGATTTCCTTCAGGCCTACGACTGGACCGCGCCGATGGCGATGCCACTGATGGAAGGGCAGGAACTGAAAGCGTCCAACGCCTGGCTGGAAAAACTGGTCGCCACGATCAAGGCGCGCCCTGGCGCACTGGACAAAACCGTCTTTGAGTTGCAAGCCAAGGACTGGCGTACCCCCGCCGCTCCAGACCTCAGCGGTGCGCAAATGGCCGAATGGATGGGTGTGCTCAAGCGCCAGGGAGTCAAGAGTTTTGGCTACTACCCGGACAACTTCCTGGAAAACTCGCCGGACTTGAAGACAGTCCGTCCGGCCCTGTCCAACCAATGGAACCCTTGACCATGTTCGACAGACTCTTGGCTTTATTCGTGTTGGCACTGGTGTTGGGTGTGCCCCTTGGCCTGATCTTTTTGGTCACCGGGCAGTTCCTGATGGACTTCGTGTTTTTCTACCCGCTGTTCATGTCGGCGCTGTGGATCGCTGGCGGGCTGTACTTCTGGTTGCACTGGGAGCGTCACTGGCCCTGGAAAGAAGACACCCCCGCGCCAACCCTGGCCGGCAACCCGCTGATCTCGATCATCATCCCTTGCTACAACGAGGGCGATAACGCCGCCGAAACGATTCACGCAGCGCTGGGCCAGCTGTACCCGAACATCGAAGTAATCGCCGTCAACGATGGCTCCAAAGACAACACCGCCGCAGTACTCGATGCCCTGGCATTGCAGCACCCACGCCTGCGCGTGCTGCACCTGGCGCAGAACCAGGGCAAAGCCGTGGCCTTGCGCATGGGCGCCGTGGCCGCGCGCAGTGAATACCTGGTGTGCATTGACGGCGATGCTTTGCTCGACAAAAACGCGGCGGCCTACATGGTGGCGCCGATGCTGGACAACCCGCGCCTGGGCGCCGTGACCGGCAACCCACGCATCCGCACGCGTTCAACCTTGATCGGCCGGGTGCAGGTGGGCGAGTTCTCCTCGATCATCGGCTTGATCAAGCGGACCCAGCGGGTGTTCGGTCGGATCTTCACGGTGTCGGGTGTGGTGGTGGCGTTTCGCAAGAAGGCGCTGGACCGCATCGACTACTGGAGCACCGACATGATCACCGAGGACATCGATGTCAGTTGGAAGCTGCAACTCGATCACTGGGCGATCTTCTACGAGCCGCGCGCCTTGTGCTGGATCCTCATGCCCGAAACCGTCGGTGGCCTGTGGAAACAACGTCTGCGCTGGGCCCAGGGCGGTGCCGAGGTGCTGTTCAAAAACATCCGTGGCATCTGGCAATGGCGCCACCGCTACCTGTGGCCGCTGCTGTTTGAATACTGCCTGTCCACCGGTTGGGCCTTCACCTTCCTGCTGTCGGTGATCTTCTGGGGCGTGGGTAAATTCGTGGTGCTGCCACAGGCGATTGCTGTGGATTCGCTGATGCCACCGGCGTTTACCGGGCTGGTGTTGGCGATGGTGTGCCTGCTGCAGTTTGCGGTGAGCATCCTGATCGACCGGCGCTACGAAAAAGACCTGTGGAAAACCCTGTTCTGGACCGTGTGGTACCCAATGGTGTTCTGGCTGGTCAGCTTGTTCACCACCTTGGTCAGCTTTCCCAAGGTGCTCTTCAACCAGCACCAGAAACGTGCGCGCTGGGTCAGCCCGGACCGCGGTATTAAACCTAGTGAAGAGGAGGCGTGACCATGAAACTGGTCAGAACTCGCCAGAACTCAGTGATGTGGGTCATCGATGTGCTGTTGACCCTGCTGGCCTGGGCCGGGCTGATTTGGCTGTTGGCGCGTGGGATTAGCGCAATGCTGGAAACCCACAGCGGCCCGCGCATTGAAGCGCCGATTTTTGCGGCGCTCAATACCTTGCAGATCTACCTGTGGATCGCTCTGTTCAATGCGGTGATCTTGATCAGCTGGGCGCGTTATCAACAACGTCGCGGCCGCAAGTTCGCCCAGCGTCGCGCCGAGGCCAATGCGCTCACTGACAAAAACCTGAGCGAAAGTTTCAAGTTGGGCGACGGCCACCTGGAGCAGTTTCGCAAGCCGGGTGTACTGGTGATCCATAACGACGAGGAGGGCGGGGTGGAAGACGTGAAGTCGCACGTGTCCCGCGATGTGGAGCGGCCAGGGCTGATCTTAGTGCCGGGTGCGCAAAAGGACAAAGACGCAGGCTAGAAGCACTGGGCGCCTTGTGGCAAGCCCGCTCGCCACAGGAAGCCCGCTGGCTAAAACAAGCTCTGTCTCCACAAGAAGCACTGCGCCAGACTAATCCGATAAATGGGATCCAATTCACAAAACCACCGCGAACTTTTCTGTATTTCCCGGTACTAACCTAACTCGGCAAGCACTTGATGGCTAACTAATGGCCTATTGTCAGCGCTTGTTCGGACCGCTATCAAAACAGTTGCCGCTTGTCGGAATAAAACTTCCAGCAACAGGCTGTAACTCTTTTTTGATGATTATTTATTGTTATCTATCAATGGGTTGCAGGTTTAACTAGTACGAATGTGCAACTAATCCAGTTTCTTGGATAAGCGCAAGTTCGATGTTAGTATGCCGCCCCTTGATTTTCGATGGATCGAACATGTCTTCGTTATTGCCACGGACTCGGTACTTGCTGTGCACTTTTCTGCTCGCTTACTTGAGCCTGAACACTGCCATGGCCGCCCCCACACCTGGGGATCAAGACCTGATCCGTGACCGGCAAAACCGCTTGCTCGAAGAGCAGCAGCGGCGCCTGCAAGAACTGCAGGACCTGCCCGGCAAAGAAGCCAAGCCCCAGGCCCCGGCCTTGCCGGCGGACACGCGCTGCTTCCCGATCAAAGACATCGAACTCAAGGGTGCCGACAGCCTGGCCGCCGCAGACCGCGAGCGCCTGCTCAAGCCCTACATCGGCGAGTGCCTGGGCGTCTCGCAGCTCAATGAGTTGCTTAAGGTCATCACCGACTACTACATCACCAAAGGCCGCGTCACCAGCCGCGCCTACCTGCCGCAACAAGACCTCTCCAGCGGCCATCTGCAAGTGCTGGTGGTCGAAGGCAAACTCGAAGCCTTGAAAAGCGCCGAAGGCAGCACGGTGACCGACCGCGAACTGGCCATGGCCTTTCCCGGCAAGGTCGGCGAGGCGCTGAACCTGCGCGAAGTCGAGCAACTGGTGGACCAACTGAATCGCTTGCCCTCCAAGCAGGCGCAAATGGAACTGACCCCCGGCCGCCAGATCGGCGGCAGCGACGTGGTGGTCAAGAACACCGCGCAAAAGCCCTGGCGCGCCAGCCTGTCGCGTAACAACGACGGCCAGAAAAGCACCGGCGAACAGCAGTGGGGCGCAGGCCTTGAGTGGGACAGCCCGCTCGGCCTGGCTGACCAACTGGTACTGCGCGGCGGCCACGATGCCGTCAGCGACCACCAGAAAACCTCGAAAAACACCATGCTCTACTACAACGTGCCGTGGGGCTGGTGGAACTTCAGTTACACCTACAGCGAGAGCGATTACCGCGCCCTGGGTTACACCGACACCTTCAAGTTCAAACAGTCGGGCGACAACCAGAACCACCAGTTTCGCGCCGAGCGGGTGATCCATCGTGACGACGTGAGCAAGACCTCGCTCAACGTTGGCCTGGCGCACCTGCGCACCAACAACTACATCAACGAGGCTCACCTCGAGACCAGCAGCAACCGCCTCAGCGAACTGCAACTGGGCATCAACCATGGACGGCGTATCGGCAATGCGTTCGTCAACCTCGACTTGGGCATGCAAAACGGCATCGGTGCCTTCGATGCTCAAGCCAACGACGAGCGCGACGCGTACGGCAATCGCCAGCCCAGTGCGCGCTATCGCAAATACACGGCCACCGTCAGCTACCTGCAGCCGTTCACGTTGTGGGGCGAGTCGTTCAGCTTTTCCAGCCTGGCCACCGGCCAACACAGCGAAGACATCTTGTTCAGCCCCCAGCGCATGAGCCTGGGTGGCTCGGCCTCGGTGCGCGGTTTCAAAGACCAGCAACTCAACGGCGACAGCGGCGGTTACTGGCGCAACGACGTGCGCTGGGCCCGCCCGGTGACCTGGGATTGGATGCGCCCAGCCTTTGCCGAGTACGGCGCCAGCGTCGGCTACGACCAAGGCGTGATCAGCAATGGCCGCTACAACGGCGAACTGCACGGCCGGGTCTCCAGCAACTCGTTGGAGCTGTTCGCCCGTGGCAAATACGTCAGCACCAGCGTGACCTTTGCGCACTCTTTGGAACGCCCGGCAGTGATGAGCGAGCGCGAAGCGCCGATCTACTTCCGCATGGATTTCTTCCTGTAATTCAACGCCCCGTTACATCGAGACTATGACAATGGATGTTCGCCACTTTGCCTTCCTGGCCCGCCAACCTTCTGCTGCGCTGAAGCCGCGAGATTCGTTCTTCGGCTTGCCCAAGCGCGGCTTGGTGCTGATCCTGGCTAACGCGCTGTTCTGGCAGCCGCTGCTGGCCCAGGCCGAAGGCATCGTGGTCAGCGCGCCGGGTACCACGGTCGGCCAAGCCGGCAATGGCGTGCCCGTGGTGAACATCGCTACGCCCAATGGCAGTGGCTTGTCGCATAACCAATTCAAGGACTACAACGTCGGCCCCAACGGCGTGATCCTCAACAACGCCACGGGCGCGGTGACCAACACCCAGCTGGGCGGCTATATCATCGGCAACCCCAACCTCAAGGGCGGCGCGGCCAGCGTTATCCTCAACGAAGTCAACGGCGGCAGCCCAAGCCAGTTGCGCGGTTACACCGAAGTGGCGGGGCAGTCGGCCAAGGTCATCGTCGCCAACCCTTACGGCATCACGTGCAGCGGTTGCGGTTTTATCAACACCCCCAACGTGACCCTGACCACCGGCAAACCGGTGCTCGACGCGAGCGGCCAGTTGCAGCGTTATCAGGTCGACGGCGGCGCCGTGACCATCGACGGCCAGGGCCTCAACGCCAGTAACGTCGACCGCTTCGAAATCATCACCCGCTCGGCCAAGATCAATGCGCAGATCAACGCGCGTGAATTGACCGTGATCGCCGGGCGTAACGACGTCGATGCGCAAAGCCTGAAAACCACCACGCGCGCTGACGACGGCAGCGCCAAACCAAAATTGGCCATCGATTCCTCGGCGCTGGGCGGCATGTACGCCGGTGCGATCAAACTGGTCGGCACCGAAGCCGGTGTGGGCGTGAAACTCGACGGCACGCTGGCCGCCAGCGGCGGCGATATCCAGCTGGATGCCAACGGCCACTTGAGCATGGCGCAGACGTCGGCCACCGGTAACGTCAACGTCACCGCGCAAAACGTCAACCTCACCGACAAGGTCTACGCCACCGGCAACGTGCAGGTCACCAGCGCCCAAGCCTTGGTCAACCAACAAAGCGTGGCCGCCGGCCAACGCATCGAACTCAACGCGGCCACCGTCACCAACCCCGGCATCATCGAAGCTGGCGTAGCGGCGGACAACAGCCGCAACGCCACCGGCGACCTGGTGGTGAACGCGCAAACCCTCAACACCAGCGGCAACTTGCTGGCCAGCCGCGCCTTGGCGATCACTGCCGCGCAAGCGCTGACCAACCAGGGCGCAATCATCCAGGCCAAAACCGTCAGCGTCAGCACCGCCAACCTGACCAACCAAGGCACCACGGCACGCCTGTACGGCGAGCAAAACCTGGCGCTCAGCGCGCCGGCCATCGCCAACCTTGGCGGGCTGATTCGCTTCGGTGAAGGCCAGGCCGCGACCCTCGACAGCGCCGCCCTGGACAACCGCCAAGGCCGCATCGAAATGGCTGGCGGCAGCCTGGTGCTGACCAGTGCCGCGCTCAATAACAGCGGCGGGCAAGTCATCGCCAACAACCTGACCGTCAACGCGGGCAGCCTGAACAACCAGAACGGCGTGCTGGTGGCCAGTGCCCTCACCGTGAATGCCGGCGACCTCGACAACAGCCTCAAGGGCCTGATCCAGGCTGACAACGGCGCGCTGAACCTCACCGTCGCCAATGCCTTCAACAACAGCCAGGGTTTCGCCCAGGCCAGCACCGATCTGAACCTCAACGCCGGCAGCCTCAGCAGCAACGCCAACGGCGTGCTGAGCGCCAACACCGGCAAGTTGACCCTCGCCACCGCGCAACAGCTCAACAACGTCCAGGGCCGCTTGCAGGCGGGGCAGGGCGATGTCGAGCTGCATGCGGCGAACCTGGATAACCAAAGCGGCGTGATCGTCGGCAAGCAACTGCTGCTCGACGTAAGCGGCGGCGACATCGACAACCGCGCTGGGCGCGTGGTGGGTGACCATCTCGACGTGCGCGCCTCGGGCCTGGACAACCGCAACGCGGGCCTGCTGGCCGGTGGCGCGCCGGGTGTGAGCCTGCTGCTCAAAGGCCCGGGCCAATTGCTCAACGCCCAAGGCCGCATTCAAAGCGAAGGCCTGTTGCAGCTGCAAGGCGAGCGCCTGGACAACAGCGCCGGCATCCTGATCGGCACGTCGGTTGACGTCACCGCGCAGCACCTCAACAACAGCAGCAAAGGCTCGCTGGTCAGCAACGGCGGCGACGTAACCCTCAACGTCAGCAACCTGCTGACCAATGCTGGCGGCGTGATCGACGCGGGCGAGCGCAGCGTGCTGGTCAAGGCCCTCACTACGCTGAACAACAGCGGTGGGACCTTGCGCGGCAAGCGCCTCGACATCGCCGCGCAGCACCTGAACAACGACGCCGGCCAACTGCTTGCCGGCAACCAAGGCCTGAGCTACAGCGGCCAGGACGTGAGCAACCGCAAAGGCTTGATCCTCAGCGGCGGCGCCCACACTCAGCTCGACACCGCCAGCCTGGATAACCTCGGCGGCACCGTGCAAGGCGACACCCTGACCGTCACTGCCAACACGGTCGATAACAGCAGCGGCGGCTTGATTGCCAGCCTGCTTGGCAACCTGCAACTGACCGTCGAAGCCCTGGCCAACCGTGGCGGCAAATTGTTCGGTAAAGAACAGGTGACGATCAGCGGCGCCACCCTCGACAACAGCGCGGGCGGCCAGATCAGCGGCAACCAGATCAACCTCATCTCACGCGACACGCTCACCAACCGAGGCGGCCTGATCGAAGCCAACCAGGGCCTGACCCTCAACGGCGGCAACCTCGACAACAGCGCAGGCGGGCAACTGCGCGCGCTGGGCGGCGCCACTAGTAGCCTTAACCTCAGCGCCACCCTCAACAACCAGAACGGCACCCTCGAATTCGGCAGCGCGGCGTTCAGCCTCGACGCCACGCAACTGAACAACCAAGGCGGCCAGTTGCAACACGCGGGCACCGGCCTGTTCCGCATCAACACCACCAGCCTCACCGGCAGCCAGGGCAACATCAATGGCCTGGGCACGGCTGACTGGGCCTTCGGCAACGTCGATGGCCTGGGCCGCGTGCAACTCAACGAGGCCCTCACTTACCGAAGCGCCCAAGGCCTGAACCTTAAGGCCGGCGACCGCATGGCCAGCAGCAAGGGCTTGACCCTCGACGTGGCCAGCCTGAACAACGGCGGCGAACTGCTCAGCGACGGCAACGTGAGCATCACGCTCAGCGGCGACCTGAACAACAGCGGCCGCATTGCGACCCAGCAAAACCTCAGCGTGACGGCTAACAACCTCAGCCAGAATGGCGGGCGCTTGGCGGGCAACAACACCCAGCTCAAACTGAGCGGCACCCTCGACAACCTCGGTTTCCTTACTGCGCGTCAGCAGCTGGACATCGCGGCGGCACAAATCGGCAACCGTGGCACGATGGGCGCCCAAGGCGCGGTGAACCTCACTGCCGTCAACGGCATCACCAACGGCGCCGATTCGCTGCTGTTCAGCGGTGGCGACCTGACGCTGCGCGCCAATGGTTTCGCCAACAGCTACGGCGACGTCTACAGCAAAGGCAACCTCACGTTTGCGGGCGCGGATGGCGGGCGTGCGGTGCTGTTCAGCAACCGCTCCGGCACGGTTGAAAGCGAAGGCTACATCGGTATCAATGCCGGCTTTATCGAAAACGCCAAAGACGTCTTCGAATTGGGGCAGACGCTCCAGACCGGCAGCTTGAGCTGGGTCTGTGGACAGCACTGCGGCGAGAAAGACAGCTGGCGGCGCGGCACCATCACCATCAACGAGACCTACCTTGAAGCGGCGATTAAGGATTCGGCGTCGGCGCGGCTGGTAGCCGGCCAAGACATGGTTCTGCAAGGTGACAACGTGCAGAACCGCAACAGCCTGATGGCCGCTAACGGCAACCTGAGCATCGCCGCCCTGGATTTTCTCAACGAAGGCTCCGGTACACGCACCGGGCAGCGCAAAATCGTCATCGGCACGCCGGGGCATGTGGACAAGCATCTGTGGGAGGGTATGGAGGGCACCTACGTCCCTGAGTTCAACAATGCGACGGCGGCCGGCCATTTTGACCAAGCGAAATTCGAAGCCCTCAAAGCCCTGTCACCCAACAGTGCACCGTTCAAGCAAGCGAGCGACGTCACCACCTGGACCCCCAACGGCGGCCTCGCCTACGACGCGACCCTGCAGGCCGGCGGAGCCGTTGACCTGTCCAAAGTCACGCGCAAGGCGCAAAACGGCACGCTGCGCGAAAACACTCTTGAGCAACTGACTGGCACCCTCGGCAACGACCAGACCGGCATCCCCGTCGGTGGCATCAATATCAACCTCAGCAAGCACGTCAACGATGCCAGCGCCCAAGCGCCAGGCTCCGTGCTGCCCGTGGTGACCCTCGCGCCGGGCGGCGGCTTCGTACCCGTGGACTACACCGGCACGCCGTTCGCCCCGGTCGACCCCACCACCTCGCCGTATTTCCAACTGCCCAAGGGCGACTATGGCCTGTTCGTCAAAAGCGCCGACCCCACCAGCCACTACCTGATCGAAACCAACCCCGAGTTCACCACCGCATCGGGCTTCTTTAGCTCCGACTACATGCTCGGCAAACTCGGCTACACCGCCGACAACGCCTGGCGCCGCCTCGGCGATGGCCAATACGAGACCCGCCTGATTCGCGACGCGGTACTCGCACAAACCGGCCAGCGCTTCCTGGCGGGCGGCCTGCTCAGCGACGCCGACCAGTTCCGCTACCTGATGGACAACGCCTTAGCCAGCAAAGACGCGCTGCGCCTGAGCGTCGGCGTGACACTCACCGGCCAGCAAGTCGGCGCCCTGACCCACGACATCGTGTGGATGGAAAACCGCGTGGTCGATGGCCAGACCGTGCTCGTGCCGGTGCTCTACCTGGCCCAGGCCGAATCGCGCAACGTGCGCGGCAACAGCCTGATCCAGGGCCGTGACCTCAACCTGGTCACCGGTGGCGACCTGGTCAACGTCGGCACCCTGCGTGCCAGCAACAACCTCTCCGCCGTCAGCAGCGGCAGCATCTACAACGGCGGCCTGATGGAAGCCGGCAACAACCTGAGCCTGCTGGCCCAAGACAGCATCCGCAACGCCATGGGCGGCGAAATTCGTGGCAGCCAAGTCAGCCTTGCCAGCATCAAAGGCGACATCACCAACGACAACACCGCGATCCAAGTGCGTGAAGGCGTGGGCATGCGCACCCTCACCGATGCCAGCGCGAGCACCATCACCGCGCGTGGCAACCTGGCCATTGACGCCGGGCGCGACCTCAACAACCACGGCGCACTGGTCGCCGGCAACGACGCCAACCTCACCGCCGGCCGCGACCTCAACCTGGTCGCCGCCAGCGACACCAGCGTGATCCACAAAACCATCGACGGCGGCGAAAAATCCACCATCACCACCGACGTCAAAAACCTCGCCGCCACCGTCACGGCAGGCGGCAACCTCGACATGCAGGCCGGGCAAGACGTCAACATCATCGGCAGCAACGCCACCGCCGGCAAAGACCTGAACATCCAGGCCGGACGCGACCTCAACGTCGCCTCCGTCAGCGACATGCACAACGTCGAAGGCAAAGAAAAAGACGGCAAAAAACGCATCAAGACAGCGGATGAGCAGACCACGCAAGTAGCCAGCGTACTGACGGCGGGCGCGAACTTTACCAGCCAGGCCGGGCGCGATACGACGCTGGTGGCGAGCAAGATCAGTGCGGGCAATGAAGCGTATCTGTACAGCGGCGATAAGTTGAACCTGCTGGCGGCGCAGAACAGCACGCATACGTTGTATGACATGAAGGAGAACGGTGGGTGGGGCGCGAAAAAAGAACAGCGCGACGAAGTAACCCGTACCACAAACGTTGGGACTGAGATCAAGACTGGCGGCAACCTCACCTTGATCAGTGAAGGTGACCAGCGTTACCAGGTCGCAAAACTTAATAGTGGTAAGGACATCATCCTCAACAGTGGCGGGGCCATCGCCTTCGAAGGCGTCAAAGACCTTCATGATGAAAGCCATACCAAGAGCAAGGGCGACCTGGCCTGGTTCAGCGCCAAGGGTAAAGGCAACACCGACGAAACACTTCGCCAGAGTGAAATGATCGCTCAAGGGCAGGTCGTTATCAAAGCGGTCGATGGGTTGAAGATCGATGTCCGGCAGGTGGACCAGCAAACGGTAAGTCAGACCATTGATACCATGGTCAAAGCCGATCCGAATATGGCTTGGCTCAAGGATGCTGAAAAGCGCGGTGACGTGGATTGGCGCCAAGTCAAAGAGATCCACGATAGCTTCAAATACAGCAATTCCGGCTTAGGTGCAGGTTCGCAGATCGTCATTGCGATCCTGATGGCCGCATTTGTCGGGCCGTTGGCAATGACTGCTGCCGCGGGTGCCGGAGCTGGCGTAGCCGTCGCGGCGGGAGCGGGGGCCGTAGCGGCGGGTGCTGCGACCAATGCGACGGTCAGCGTGGTTAATAATCGCGGCAACTTGGGGGCGGTATTCAAGGATGTCACCTCTTCGGATGCTTTGAAGGGGTATGCGATTTCCGGTGTCACCGCTGGATTGACCGCAGCTTATTTTGATGGCTGGACCGGAACTCATACTGATCAGGCGACCAAGCAAATTACGGGGCCACAGCTCAACACATGGACAGGTGTAGGGCAGTTTGCCGCGAACCAGACATTGCAAGGCGGGACTTCAACGCTATTGAGTAAAGCGTTGGGGCAGGGCGGTAGCGGAAGTGAGGCACTGAAAACTGCGCTGTTCAATACCTTGGCAGCGGCAAGCTTCAATGCCGTCGGCGACTACACGAAAAAATGGAACATCGATAACGGTTCAATTCCGAAGATTGCGATCCATGCAATGGTCGGTGGCCTGTTGGCCGAAGCCACAGGTGGAGACTTCCGTACAGGCGCATTGGCAGCCGGGGCCAATGAGGCACTTGTTGTACAACTGAACGACATAGTGAAGGGCGACAAGACATTGTTGTCCATGAGTTCTCAACTGGTCGGCGTGCTGGCAGCGGCCACACAAAAAGATGCGGACGCGAGCAAGCTGGAGAAGGGCGGCTGGGTGGCAAAAAACGCTACGCAGTACAACCATCAACTTCACAAGTCTCAAGCCGATGCGCTGGATGAGCAGCGACGCTTCCATCCGGAAAGAGCTGATCGTTTGAATGCCGCGGCCTGTGCTTTGGTGGGTTGCGCCGAGTCGATCCCGACCGACCATGAATCCTATAAGGACTTCAAGGCACTTCAGGATCGCGGCGCGACTTATGCTGCGGAGATCGCCTTGCTTGAATCGACCGGCCAGTTCGGCGGGCGTAGTTGGCAAGATTGGAGCGACGATACGCTCAATGCTCATGGCAAGGCGGTGCAGGTCATTGGCGCAAGCAAAGACACTGCGTTGGGTCTTGCGGGAGGGGCCACCGCTTACACGGGCATGTTGCTGTCGTCACCCGCGTGTGTTGGTGTTGTGACGTGTGCCTTGCCAATCGGGCTGGGCGCGCTTGGCACTATCTCGATGGTGGGGGCGTGGGATTCTGCAAGCCGGATTACGGCGGATTTCAAGTCCAGCGAGCCCGACCGAGTAATGGCTTCTTTCTTTCCGCAAACCTTTCCTGGCGAGTCGAGCGCAACGTCTGACTTGGCATGGGGAGCGGCAAAATCCGCGGCTCAGGCGGCTCTGTTTGGTGGAGCGAGTAAATACTTTAGTGGTCAGCTAGCTGGAGAGCTTGCTGCGACAAACAAGGTAGTACCGAAAGAGATCCCAGCGCCTGTTAAGGGTGGATTGGACCTGTCGAAGGTCGACGTTTTGACCATTAAGGATGCGCGCAAGCTTGAGGGCGAAAATAAAGGTTTAATCTTTGTACAAGAGCCTCAAGGTGACTTCAGCAAGCCGTTCGTGAAATTCGAAGCGGGTACAACGGGAGCATTTTCCGATGTCCTATCGCAGCGTAAGGCAGTACCTGCGATACGGTTTGACAACCCCAATCCCAACGGTAACAATTTCGTGAAGTTTGACGGTGTAGAAGACATTGGCGGCATCACTTTAATTGACCGAAAAACAGCACTTACATCGTTTGATAAACAAATTCAAAGCGTTCAGAGAGTGTCGAGTGCGTTGAAGCAAAATCCTGGCATAAAAGCGGTTTTTGAATTTCCAAATCAAAAAGCGGCTGATAGAGCAACTAATATTTTGATTGAGCAAAATATCAGAAACATTACTGTGAGGGTGGCACCCTAATGACTAAGTACAAACTTGAGTTTCGTCATAGACCCCTATTTTCAGAGCCTATTGAAGGTAGGCACAGTCGCTTTCTGGAAAAGTTGTCTAGCTTAGGTTCGCCATGGGATTTGGCCGGTACTCCTAAAGCTCCAGATAGTGGGAGCGAGCTTATTGTCTCTGTCTCGTTAGACAAGGTGCTCCCGTCGGGCGTGAAGGGGCGAGTTTCATATGCGCTCCGGAGTGAGAAATATTTAGAAGATGACGCTCAATTTGATGACACGCTCTTTGTTGAGTTCTCAAGCAATAAAGTTGATTACTCAGATTTATTGAAAAGAGTTTTCCCTAGGTATGTAGAGGCTTTTGGCGCCTACAGGGCGGCGCTGCATGATTGGTCTATTACGAGAGGCGATTGGCCCGAAGTTGTGGCTGCCTGCGATGCTACCCAGAAAGATATTAATGGTAGAGACGGTGTTTTTCGTATAAATGCGGCTAATTTTTTTGATGGAGAATTGTGCCTTCGCGCCTTTGGAAAAAGTCCGCAACAGGTCGTTGACTGCTTAAAGGGGCACGTTGAAGAAGTTTCCGAGCTCGCGGGGGGCGTATTGATTGTCGTTAGTTATACTCCGCTGTCCTCCAACGAAATAATGAGCGCGGGTGAACGATTAAAGGCGCTACTGGGTGAGTAACGTTTTTCACTAACGCCGCAGGGGCTCAGGCTGAGAGGCAGGCGTCGCTGAGGAAAGAGTTGTTTAACACCTGAACTATGAGCGAGAAGCGGCGGATTTATTTGAGTACTTAAGTCCTTTGCGACTTGAATGAATCTGCCACCTTTATATTCCTCTTAGCGACTCGTTCACAGGGCGAAGCCCTCAACCATTAAACAAGGAAGTTCAATGGGCATCCCACTCCCCTTCTGGCTCATCATCACAGCCGTCACGGCTTACGTTGCAAGTACGCGCGGGCGCTCAGGGCCCCGGTGGTTTGCAATCTCGCTCTTTCTTCCCTGTGTTGCCCTGGTTGCCGAGTTATTAATGCCCCGGCTGGCGAAGACCGGTGTTGATGCCCTGGTGCACCCGGACCTGCGGCCTTGCCCAGCCTGCAACCAATCCATCCAGGCGGCGGCCTCTCGCTGTAAGCACTGCGGGGCGCAAGTGGAGCCGATTGCTTTGAGAGGTCGCAGCGGTTGGGTCGCTCGCATGACCGCCGATACTACTCAAATTCCTGAAGTCTGAACATGGCTTGGACGGGCTGGTGACGTGGCGGACGGTGATGCGATAACTCGAAGTACACCCGCTTCCTCTTATCTGCGTAAATGATCATGAAGAATAAAGAAGTGTTAGTCGTTGATTGTATTTGCGGGAAGTAGTGGGTAAGCGACGGTTTGCAAAGATGGAGGTGTAATAAGATTGGAGAAATAGGGGGCAGACCACTTTTTTGGGTGTATCAGGACGCCCAAAAAAGTGTGAGTAAAACGAATAGAGAAAATGGTGGCCTGATCCCTATTTCCCGACTCCTATGCCCCTGCCCGCCATGAGAGGTGTGGAGCACCAAGGTGATATTCACAGGGTTCAAGGGCCAGCGGAAAAAATACTTGGTAAGTGATTATGAAAAATAAAGAAGAGTTAAAAGCGTTGGTTGAAGCTGTAATGTACTCAAAAGAGTACGAGGGCAATTACGGCTATCGCATAACAGGCACGAGTGCGATGTTAAGCAATGTTGATGAATCAGATCGACAGCAGGCCCCGGCTGACTATCTGGAGTTTCTTACTGAGTTTGGTTTCGGCGAATTAGATGCGGCATTTCATCTCGATGATGGCCCGGAGAAGTATTCAACTGTATGTGGTCGAGAAGTTGAGGGTTATGAGGGGTTTTATGTGTTCGGTGGGAATTCGAGTGATGTGCTATATGCTTTCGACGCAAAAAATAATTGGCAGATCGTAGAGATTAGCTCTGAGTTGGATGAGGTTGATGTGTTAGCGTCAAGTTTTTCTGATTTTATCTTAGGACGGTTGAAGCACGTCAAGTCGTTAGTTGAAAGACGCGCAGCGGGCTGATTGTCAGCGTTGCATTTTTAGGGGTACAAAAGCAACTCCATCCAGTTTGGTTTCTGGAGAAACTGGAGTTGTAGGAACTGGTAAAGCTGCGGCTTATGATGCAAGTTTGACAGCAACATCCACATCAGGATGGACGAGCATCTCGATTGACGCTCGCGCGGTGGTCCGGGACGTCGAGTACCATTCAGGTGTGCCGATACCCTCTAACCAGCACACGCAACGCGCAGAGGAGTTGCGTCAGGTGGATCACACTTATGTCGCGCCCAGAAGCGACTATCAAGCCTTACAGCGTGAATACAATAGGCAGCGAAATAATCTCAAGCGTGAGTGGGAGTTGAATACTGGTTTGACATAGCCCAAGACGGAGAGTGGTGTGGATTTCCAAGCGCACCATGTGATACCACAGCAGTATGGTGGACCTAACCAATGGTGGAATTTGCATCCGGTGCCTGGTGGAAGTGCTCACCAAGGTGGCGTTCATGCCCCAGCAAGTCCAACAACTACAGCATTTGCGCAGAAACCTCCGAGGCGCCCATGACCATGTACGAAAAATTAGAGGCCTTCAATGCACTCGCATGCGTGCTATTAGAGCGGCTGAACCCTGTTTCTTCTGGTGACGTGAGTGGGATGCGACAGCAGTGGCCAGCGGCTCCCGATGAATACTTTGCTTTTATGCAGGAGCGGGGGCATGGTGAGATAAAGGAGGACGACTTCGCGCTGTCGCTTTTGACGATTCAACCCACATTATGTCCGGCGGTAGACTACTTTGGTGATGATGGGTTTTATAAAGACGGACCCTATGAATCGTGTGCTAAGGGCGAGGTGTGGCTGTTCGGTTGGGATAGCACCGGGACTGCTTTCGGTTTCGACAGTGGAGACAACTGGCGATTGTTGGAAATCGACAATATGCGTTGGATAACGCGACTTGACTTGTCGTTTCGTCAGTTCATCGAAGGGGTGTTGGTATGTTATCCACAGCGGCCGATAAGCTTTGCGAATGGAGTTTGGCGCGACTCGGGAGATATTTCTTACACCCTATCGGATTAGGCATAAAAGCGTGCTGAGCCTAAAAAAGTGGAAAGGGCGCGCATTTATCTGGTGCAAAAGCGACAGCAGGTGCTAGCCAACCTATCAACCTGTTGGAGGAAAGGGCGGCATACCACCCAATTAGTGGATTAGTGGGTGATCGTGGTTCACTTGCAGAAGTTGGTTCTGTTTTCCATAGCCAGAATAACAGTGTTCTTCATGTCCCATCTAATGCCGCTCAAAGCTTTAGGTATACTCGTTTCAAAGGCGCTGCAGAATACAGAAATCCTGCGGCTGACTATGTTTCAGTTCTTACGGATTTGAATGCAAAAAATTTGACGAAACAGGCTAAAGAGTTTAATTTTTATCAGTCGGATTGTTGGAGATTACGGGCTCGAAGCGGGGAGTCATTAAACGTGGATTATTCAAGAATAATTGATCTTATTAAAGAGTCGGATTTCGTTGAATTTGCTGATTATGGGGACGGTATTGCTGATGAGTGGATTTATAAAGCTGAAACTCGTCTTGCGTTGAAATTGCCTGATAGCTATAAATGGTGGTTGAAGTGTTATTCTGGCGGGGAAATATCGGGGGAGGAGATTTATAGTATTTACGAAATGGATTTTGATAGTGTATGTGGTGGTGATATCGTTTATATGTCAATCGTTAACGGTCGAAATGGGTTGTGTGGGAAGGATAGGCTATTTATCTGTGAGCCGCCGGGTGCGGGGAGTCATTTTATTTCGCCACAGGCGATGGTCTTAATGATGGGGAGTATCCTGTTTATAGGCTTGATCTTTCTAATAAAACTTCTAGTTTGTATGCGAAAAATTTTATCGAGCTCTTAGAAAAAAGAATAATTTCTTTCAGTTGAATAATGATTGTGCGATGAAAAATGTTTGAGAAAGGCCTAGTCCAAAAGCGACAGGAGAATAATTAAAACGCTAAAACGGGTTCAGGCCACGATTTTATGAATATGATTTTAGACTTGGCTCTTTGATAGATTATTATTTGTTTTTTTTCGAAAAAAGATACGGGTTCTTACGTTTCGAGATTTACCGTGTAAATAGAACTGTGTAATCGTAGTCTGACCCCTATTTACACCGACTCAGGTGGAGATTGAAGGGGCGTTCCAAAATTCCACGCCCATGCCGGGTGCATCTAAGTGGCAGGGCACCTCTCCAAGTGGGTTGAAGATAGAAGGTTATTACGGCAAACCGAACGGTCCTGGCACAACAGCTTGGCCGGTCTATCAAGGGAAAAATTGATCAGTATGGCTAACGGTAAACTTCATTTTGTAAGGTCTTCTAAATTCAATCGTTTAGAGGTCTTGGCCACGGAGCCAAACGCGGACCCGCGGATGTCTTCACCGCAGAGTGTGGGCGTTAGAGAAATTGCAGCTTGGTTATCTGATGATGTGAATAGCCATTTGTCAGCAATTGGATGGGTTGCGCGTTTGGAAGCTTTGGAAAGTGCAGAGTCAAAAGGATATTTAGGAACAGGTAACGCCCATACGGTGGGGGTCGCTGGGGAATACATATTTTTAGAGTGCGAGTTTGAAGAAGATTTAAAGGTGCTGGTGCATAAGCGTCATGTTGTCTCATTGCTGAAATTTTACATCGCCACTCACGAAGCACATATTTCAAATACTTGTTATGATGTGGAATATGTACTAGAGGGTGAGCCTGCTTTAAATCGTTACCTTGAATGGGGAGGGCGATTAGGTCTCTCCGATACGGAAATAGCTGAAAATACCCGGAAAATTAAATCGTCATCAAAAAAGAAAGCGGGTAGGCGTCAAAGGCCTTAGGAGAGAGTGAGATTGGCTGATCTTTTTCGCTATCTATATTTTAAGTTCGCTGAATTGTATTAACGATCAAAATATGTAAATTGATTGGGTACGTGCCTCACTGGGAGCATTCTGACGCTTATGAATATGCTCTATACGGCATTGCGGTCGGTCGAGGATTTGAACACTATGTTATGCCGGTATCCCCAGATGAAGCGCTTGCCAATCTTGATGCATTGCCAGAGGTTAAAAGAGTGTTTGTTGAGGTATTTGACTTTATTAGTCTTTGATTGAGGGAAAAGTGGATTGAGAATTCGCAGGAGCAAAGGGGGCGAAGAAATAGGGAAGTAGGGTGCAGACCCCATTTTACAATTGCTTACTCGCCTTGGGCAAACGAGTTGTCCGAGGGTTGGCGGGACGTCCGAAGACAATTGTTTGTTAGCCGTGTAATCGTAGTCTGACTCCCTATTTACCCGGCCAGATACGTTGGATTTTACTTATACAACTGATGGGGCGCGTCAAACTGTTCGCTTTGAAAATGAAGCTCGCTAAATTCCGGAGCATAAAAAATGATTGCTGAAGATATAGAAATTGTTAAAAAAATTTTTGAGCTGATTCAGTCTGGAATTGTTGAGGGTTATGACGCCTTCAGGTACGAAGCTGAAGTATGTGAAGGCTATATGGTTGAAGAAATCTCCATTGAAAAAAATGGGATATTAAATGAAAGTCCAAAAACGGATTTTAATGGGGCAATATTGTATCGGCTCGTCAATGAACTGAAAGCTAGTGCTGCTTCGCGCGGTGAAAACTGGCGTTCATTTGTGATGAGTTACACTGTCGGTGGTCAGGTGAAGACAAATTTTGTTTATCCGTGAGAGAAATAGGGTTTAGACCACGTTTTTGGGTGTATCAGGAACCCAAAAGTGTGAGTGAAACGCATAGAGAAGATGGTGGTTTGACCTCTATTTCCCCGCAAAGATGAAGGTGAGTTAGTGATGATGCACACCACCGCCTATACGCCAGTGACCACAGCGTTTGCGTCTATGACCACGAAAGAACTCGATGCTTTCTATGAGTGGTTTATGCTTAACAAACCCTACTGCTTAGATGATTTAATTCAAGCTGTTTGGCAGACGCCTGGGTATGAGGATTGGCGTGCAGATTTTTCCCCAGAGTCTCTGGGTCTATTAGCAGAGTGGTTGGCTTCTCAAATGACCAAGGTCAACCGGTCGTCAAAAGGCAGCACACTCGCAGAGGACTCCGTGGCCAGTGCGGCGGGCGATGAGGCACCTGATATATCCGATGAAGAAAAGTCTTTAACTGTTTTGGTCGGTAAGTATTACGGTGAGGTCGCCGTTAGAAATAATGCGCGACTTACGTGGTCGCAGCTGAAGGGTAATAAAAAGCAAGCGGATTATGGCCAGCCTGTTATATCTGCTTCCGGTACACTCCCGACCAATCCGGTGCGTGTTATTAATGCATTTGCGTGCGGCCTTGCTGACGGCTCAAGAACAAGCGGGCGGCTTCGAGAAACCTATGATTATTGGATGGAGTTGATAAAGCACGAGGGATAGAATTCAGGCCGCGTGTTGCAATATCTCTATTTTAAAATAGATCCGCTTCCCTTATCGCAACAGCTATAAAACGAACGGAAGGCAATAAATGTCTATCAATAAAGACTGGACCCCCGGCTTTGGCGAGATCGTTACATGGTTCGCCATGGACAGGGCAGGCGCAATCGCCGTGATGGTGAATAACTGCTTTGGCCGTTTGCCGGCCGTGTTGTTAGCGCTGCCTGATGTAGAGTCGAAGTTGGATCGATTGAGCGAATACTTGTGGGAGGAGTCTGTCGAGTTCGATACCTACCCTGAGAGCAAACAAGGTGAAACGATGCTTGGCCTGTATTCCGCTCGCACCTATCGGCACCTTGCCCGAAGAGCTGACGTAGAAGCATTCATCGGTGAGCGCTCGTCAGCGGAGTTGGCGTTGACGGAATATAACGTGCCGTCGGTCAAACGGTTCTATGTTTACCATGGGGTTGAAGGCAGCGTGCCCAATGAAGATTACCCGGTGGGCTATGAGGGGCAGAGCCAAATAGGGGATTATTTCAGGTATTTGCTGCCCACTATTACGGCGAGCATTGAGGATATACCGGCGCCACTCAGAGGGTGCATCGCGGTGTGTGAGTCGTTTGAATTTTCTGAACGGTCTTTTTGGTCCAGCGATTGGGTTGATGCGTATTTTCGTACCTTGTATGGGTGACGTTGCGCGTATCAGTTGGGCGGCGCCAGGGCCGCCCGGTTTCTACTCAGGATGGGTCGGCATGGAGCCTGCGCATGATGACATCAAGCAAATCACACCCATCGCGCAGCGGAATGGCCAGCAATTGGGCGAAGTCTTGAAGCACCACAGCATCGCTGCTGAGCTGTTCGCGAAAGGCCAGGTTTTCCAGCAGTTGGGTGACGGCTCGAATCCGGTACACAGCGGCGTCGTGGAGGACGTCGAGGGGCGCACAGGTGTCGATGAGCAGAGCGGGGACGGTGCTGTCGTGACCCGTAAGGGGCATGTATTGGTTCATTTGAAATCTCGGTCAGTAAAGTGAAGCCGTCTCCTTTCGTCGCCAAACGAATGGGTGACAGCTGTACGCAGGTTGGCGAACCGGGACCGAGTTCCGGCAGACCCGAAGGTCTCCCGCGCACAGCTGCCATAAAGCAGCGATGCGGGTACGGAAGCCCCTGCAAGCAAGCAGAAAGCTTTCGCACACGGTCGTCGGGTCGCCAAACCCGATCGCCCTTGTTGGGCGACGGGCCGGACTATAAGCCCCCCACCCAAACCCACGCAAGGCATCAAAGTACTGGCCCACGCACACCGCCTCATGTCTTCAGATCCCTGGCCGACACATTGGCGATGATTAAACGCATCAAAGCACCCGCGCCGGTCAATCGCCGTCGCATCAACCCGCTCTACCGTTACACCACAAGGAAGAAGTACATGATCAAGTTGTTCTGCAAAGCTGCTGTTGTATTGTCCTTGGCCACGCTGTTTGGCTGCTCCTCGACACCGTCGGTAGAGAAAATGCAGGCGGACGTGGCGAACTACTCGCTGCCCAAGGCTGCTGTCGCCGACAAAGGCCTGGTGTACGTGGTACGCCCAAGCAACGTGGGGATGATGGTGCGGTTCAACGTGTTCCTGGATGACAAGGAAGCCGACTCGGAGATGGGTTACAACCGCGGCAACCAGTACATTTATTTCTTCGTGACGCCGGGCCAGCACGTGATCAGCTCCAAAGCTGAAAACTGGGCCGACATGCCGATCAACGTCAAGGCCGGTGAGGTGGTTTACCTCAAGCAGGAAGTCGAAATGGGCTTCGCCGTGGCACGCAACAGCCTCAAAGTGCTGAGCGATGTGGAAGGCCGTTATCTGGTCAAGGATGCGTCCTTGGGCACCGTGGCAAAAGAAAGCAAGTGAGTTAAAAACGCTTGAGGCGGTCGGGCTCCAGGCTCGGCCGCTCACGTATTGCACCGACCCTGAGGCATTGCGCCGCGCGCTCAGGGGTATCACGCAGATCTCCAGTGGGTATCTGGTGAAAGAACTCAAATAAGCCCACACGTCAGTAACCTGCCGCGTAAAAAGCTCACGGAATGAATCCTGTCATCAAGGATGATCAATGAAATCCAGCAAGTTCTCCCTTCTCGCCTTCCTGATGTCCTGCCTGGTCGTCGGCTGGGGGTTGGTGTATGTCGGCCGCATCAAATGGGGCATTCGGGTTGCGGCGTTGCTGTATGTCGGCGTGGTGTTGCTGGGGGTCACCGGGTTGGCCGCCACGCCTGTCGGGCTCTACGTGCTCTTGGCGTTCATCATCCTCGTTAAGCTGGCCTCCGCGATTGCCTCCGCGGTGCTGGCCCGCCGTTACGACGGCCCACCGGGCGTGCCACGCAAGCGTTTCCATGTACTGTACGTCGGCGTGCTGATCGCGATCACCTTGCTGATATTTGACGCGTTTCGCGCGCCGCTACTGGGTTTCAAAAACTATTACATACCCTCGGGCTCGATGATTCCTACGCTGTCGATCGGTGATTACATCGTGTCCGACTTGCGCCCCGGCGCACCCAAGGCCGGCGATATCGTGGTGTATCGCTGGAACGGCACCGAGGCGGTCAAGCGTGTGGCTGGTGTCGGCGGCGACACGCTGGCGATCGTCAACGGCGAGCTGATCCGCAATGGCGAAAACCTGGGGTTGTTCCACGCCCCGGCCGAGCGGGTGAAGAAGGACTACTCCTTGACACTGGCGCCGTTTTTGGTCGAGCCGGGGCACGTGTACCTGCTGGGCGACAACCGCGATGTGAGCAATGACAGCCGCTTCATGGGCCAGGTGGCTGTTGAGGATGTGGTCGGCAAAGTCACCGGCATCTGGTTCTCGAATGAACCGGTGCGCATTGGTACGAGGTTCCCATGACGCGTGAGGTTTCAATGGCAGGTTTAGCGGTAATAGGGTGGCGGTTGGCGCAGGGAATTTGCCTGCTGCTGATGTTCGGCAGTGCCAGCGTCTCTATGGTGGCATCGGCCTACTTCGACAGCTCTACCTCCGGCGCTTTCGGCTCGGCGCTGGGTGTTTTCCTGATGGGCGCCATTGGGCTGCTGTTCGCGTTTGTATTTGAGCGCACGCGCACGCCTCGGGCCACGGCGCGCTACATGGTGACGCGCTTGGCGGTGGTGCTTATGCTGGCAGCGGGCGCGGCGTACCTGGTCGACTCGGTGTGGTTTGCACCTGAGCGCGACGCGCTCGACGAGAGCCTGGAGGGGGCGAGCTGTGGCGAGTACACCGGCACTGTCGTGAAAGGCTGGGAGCCATTTTGCGCGCAGAAGCGTGAGCGGGAGTCGAAATAAACCTATCAGATGGCGGCGGAAAAACCGGCGCTGCACTCTCATGTGAGGATCGGTCAGGCTATGAGCGACTCTGCAATGATTATCTGCTCTGCTGAAATAAATGAGCGCACGTTTGCGGCGTTTATCGAGTCGTTAGGTGGATTCGCCAGTGCTGGCAAACCCGCTCGTGGGTCGATCAGTCAGGATGAGGGCGATTTATACCTGGCGCTGTTAACCGTTGAGCAGTGGGCTGATTTTTATGCTGAGCAGGATGTGTTTGAGTGGGCCGAGCACTTGGGCGCGCAGCCTCAAAGCCTGATCGAAATCCAGTTAGGGCACGCCCGCGGTTCCAGGGCGCTTTGTGACTGGTTCGTTTATGAGTTCGGCCGCATATGGCACTGCATCTTGAGTGATGTTGACGCGGTGAGCCTTTCGTACGCGCAAGTGCGCGCGCGATATCTTCGGATCAGCGCGCCTTAGAAAAGCGCCTCGCAACGTCCCACCCAGCCGCCAGGCCCGCAGTGGGTGGGTCATGCTCGCTCCGAACAAGGCGCGTGCCCGGCCGATACGCCGGGCATACATCAGCAAGCGCCCTCGCCATAGGTCGCGATCCCTGCGTTCGAAGGCGTTACAGCAACTTGCGCTGCACCGCCTCATCCAACGTGCTGCGCGTCAGCGCTTCAACCACTTCACCGGTATTGGCCTGGAACGGAATACCCACGATCAGCACCAGGTGCATCCAGGTGCGCACCGATTCGCTTTTCTTGACCCGGCCCAGCTCTTTGCCGTCCTTGTCCTTGAACACGGTCTCCAGGGTGAAGGTATTTTTCGCCGTGGACGGGATGATGAAGAACGTGACACCGGTGATGATCGCCGAGGCCATGCTGAACTGTTCGTTGTTGTACAGCGTGGCGTCGGCGTAGATGTCCGAGTCGACCTTATCAGTGCTCACCCGCGCAAAGCGGTTGGACTGGCGGAACGCATCGGCCACGGACTTTTCCCAGAGGGCCGCCGGCGCGCCAGCGGTGGCGTTGCCGGGGCCGCCGTTGACCTGGCTCAGCGCTGTGGTGCGCACGTAAGCGGTCGGCTTTTGTGCCGGCGCATTGGCGGTCGGCGGCCAGGTTTGCACCGGTGGCAGTTCGTGTTGCGAGTAGGACACGCAGCCGGTCAGTAAGACGGCGGCGAGTACCAGGCTGTGCTTGATCAATCCTTGCATGTGTTGTTCCTTGAATTCAGGGTTTGGCCAGTTTGGCGGTGGCAGTGTCGAGCAGTTGCGCGACGAGGGTGTTCAGTTGCTGGGCGCCCATGGACGGTGCCCAGTATTCGCGGCCGTACAGGCCCACGTTGTGTTCGAACTTGAGGTCTTCCTTGGCCGTGGCCAGTTCTTTGCCGTTGCGGTCGACGATCACCAGGTCGCCGGCCACCTCGAAGCTGTCCACATAGATCGGCCCGTTGACCCAGATCCAGATCGTCAGCGTCAGCAAGGCGCCGGGGATGTAGGCCGGGTGCGGCGCGCGATGGCCTTTGAGCGAGGTCATGTTGAACTTGAGCACCACGTCGTTCTCTTCAAGACGGGTGGGGTACTCGGTGACTTGCTTGAAGTAGCCCGCTGTGCGCACGTACTGGTTGAGCTGGGCGGTGAGCGAGCGGCTGATCGCGGTTTTGTTGGCGTCATTGACGTCGGCGGCGTTCACCGCCACATCGGCGATTTGCGCGCTGCGCGGGCTGCTGCTAGTGGCGGGGTGGAGCGGGGCGCCAATGGGGCCGGTGACGGTATAAGAGACGCAGCCGGTCATCGACAGCGTCGCGATCAGCGCCGCAGCGCGGCAGAGGGTGTTCAGCACAAAATTTCCCTATTAATGAACGAACCAAGTCAGGGTCTCGACCGGGCGGTCGATAACTTGAGGCGTGTGCGTGACTGCAAGACAGTCACCGAAACAGCTTGAGAAGCCCTCTCAACCCCGTAAAATACCGCGATTGTTTAAAGCACGATACTTTTCAGGGATGAAATCAGACATGCGCGCGTTCGTTATATGCCTCGCCCTCTGCTTCATGGCGGGCTGCGCCTCCAAGCCGGATTACTACATTTCACCGGCGCCGGTCACCATTCCCAAGACGGCTACGTATTGGCTCGATACGTTCAACGTTGAGGTGAGGGGCGAGAGTAAGCACTTCATGCCTGATGACAAGGTCCGCCAGGAACTCGGCGTCGATCTGGTCAATCGCTTGCTTAACGCCAAGCGTTACGCCACCAGTAAGCAAACCGCCGATTACTTGCTGGACGTGGATATCGTCTACGTGCGCCATATCATCGACTCCAACGGTGGGCTGTCCAACCTGGTGGTCAGCGACGGCACCATCCTGCAAAGCATCGATTTTGGCTACAAGGTCAAGGTCAAGAAAGCGGATGCCGAGGTGCTTCACTTCGCCCAGAACCGGCCCGGCCTGGTACCCAACAACTGGCGGGGCCAGCCACAGCAATGGAAGACCATTGGCGGCATTATCACCAACACCGGTAATTCCAGTGTCGAGCGATATTTCACTGGCGGGCTGAGCGACTACATCCTTGATGATCTGCGCGATATTCCGTCCCGCTAGCGTTACCTGCTGCACCCGATTTCTCACTCTAGGAGCACCCTGTGAAAACACTGTCCAAAATCCTGCTGTCGGGCCTCACCGCCGCAGCGCTGCTGACCGTGGCTGGTTGTGCCACGGAGAGCAACCGCGCGATGCCGGTGGAACAAGTCGCCAGCGCCAACGTCGCCTATTCCGGCGTGCGCGTACCCATTGCCGTGGGCAAGTTCGATAACCGTTCGAGCTACATGCGCGGCATCTTCTCCGACGGCGTTGACCGCCTCGGTGGCCAAGCCAAGACCATCCTGATCACCCACCTGCAGCAGACCAACCGCTTCAGCGTGCTGGACCGCGACAACATGGGCGAAATATCCCAGGAAGCCGCGATCAAAGGCACCGTGCAAAAGCTTAAAGGTGCTGACTACGTGGTGACCGGTGATGTGACCGAGTTCGGCCGCAAAGAAACCGGCGACCGCCAGTTGTTCGGCATTCTCGGCCGTGGCAAAACCCAAGTGGCTTACGCCAAAGTCGCGTTGAACATCGTCAACATCAGTACTTCCGAAGTGGTGTATTCCACGCAGGGCGCTGGTGAATACGCCCTGTCCAACCGTGAAGTCATCGGCTTCGGCGGTACCGCCAGCTACGACTCCACCCTCAATGGCAAGGTCCTGGACCTGGCCATGCGCGAAGCCATCAACCGCCTCGTCGACGGCATCAACGCCGGCGCCTGGAACCCGCGCAACTGATCAGCAGCACCTCAAGGAGCAGTACACGGATGAGCAAGGCAGTTAAGTTGGCGCTGATGCTGACAGCAATCGCGACGGTCGCCGGGTGCCACACGGCGCCCCAACCCCTGTATCAGTGGGAAAGCTACCAGCCGCAGGTTTACGAATACTTCAAGGGCGAGCCCAAGGAAGCGCAGGTCGAGGCGCTGGAGCGCGACCTGCAAAAGATCAACGCCAGTGGCCGCAAAGCGCCGCCGGGTTACCACGCGCACCTGGGCATGCTGTACATGACCATGGGTAAGGATGACCAGATGGTGCAGGAGTTGCGCACCGAGAAGGCGCTGTTCCCCGAGTCTGCTTCCTACATGGACTTTCTGCTGAAAAACGCCAAGACCGGAGTCGCCACTAAATGAGCCTGTTAAAACTCACCGGCGCCTTGCTGGCCCTGGCTTTGCTCGGCGGTTGCGCAGCGCCCAAGACCATTGATTACACGGCCTACAAACAGGCGCGGCCGAAGTCGATTCTGGTACTGCCGCCGATCAATGAGTCACCGGAAGTGCAGGCGTCCTACAGCATGGTGTCGCAAGTCACCTACCCGTTGGCCGAAGCCGGCTACTACGTGCTGCCGATTGCCCTGGTGGACGAAACCTTCCGCCAGAACGGCCTGACCACTGCCAACGATATCCAGGGCGTGGCGCCGGCCAAGCTGCATGACATCTTTGGTGCGGACGCGGCGCTGTACATCACCGTGAGTGAGTACGGCACCAAGTACATGCTGATCTCCAGCGACACCTCGGTGACGGCCTCGGCCAAACTGGTGGATCTGCGCACCGGCACCACCTTGTGGACCGGTTCGGCGCGGGCCTCCAGTGAGGAAGGCAACAACAACAGCGGCGGCCTGGTGGGCATGCTGATCACGGCGGCGGTCAAGCAAGTGATCAACAGCTCCACTGATGCGGCGCACCCGATTGCCGGTATCACCAGTGCGCGCCTGCTGTCGGCGGGGCAACGCACCGGGATTCTGTACGGCCCACGTAACCCGAAGTACGGCACTGACTGATTTGCCTGTGCCTGCGTGAAAAGCGTTTGCTGGCCCTCACAGGCCAGCATCACGCATCGCCGTCAGTGCACAATGATGTCTTTGGGCCTAATCAGTTGCGTACTTTTCATCAGGAAGTCTGTGGTGCGGTTGCCGGTCAGGTCGATGGCGATGAAGTAGCGGCCGCTTTGCGGGTTGTAGGTCACCCGGGTATCGCCAATGCGCCCGGTAAACGCTTCGACGAGCGTGAGGCGCGTGTTGGCCTCCTTCTCCACCCCGCGAAGGTCAATACTGTCAGTGCCGGTGGTGAAATCCGTCAGTAACCGAGCATTGAAAAAGCTCGAATCGCGGGCGCTGTTGAAGATGAAACGCGGTTCTGCCACTGGGTTACTCACGCGTGGCTGAGCGCGCGTCGTAGTCAGTGGGGGCAGGCTAGGTGTTGTTACCCCGCCAGCTCTGTAGGGCACGAGATCACTTGGCCTGACTTGCCCATGGGTCTTGATAAACAGGTCCGCTCTGCCATTGCCGTTGAGGTCGATGGACACGGAGCCCATGCCGCTTCTTTCATCGTAGGTGAGCAGCGCTTCACCGGCTTTTGCGCTCCAGGCACTCACGACAGACAGTGAGTACAGCCCCACACTCCTCAATGCTTGCGTCACGTCGATCTTGTCGCTGCCGCTAGTGAAATCCATGATCTCATCCGGGTTTTGCGGCGTGGAATCGCTGGCGTGGTTATACACAAAACTATCGGCACCTCTGCCACCGCGTAATCGATCGGCGCCGCCCCCGCCCGTGAGCCGGTTATTCTCGTCGTTACCGATCAGCGCATCATGGCCTGAACCGCCTATTGCATTTTCGAGGGTGACGCCCCGGGCGATAGAGACGCTGCCCCGGCCGTGGCCCACATCAGAGAATGAACCGGCCTTGAGGTTGATGACTTGGTTAGTGTCATAGCCCGAGACGTCCAGGGTGTCGATGCCGGCGCCGTCCCAGATGCAAAAAGTAGCAGCGTCAAGGTGGCTGCTCAGCGAGTAGTAGTCCCTTGCGGTATTGGAGTTGAAACCGTAGGTGTTGTTTTCTCTGCGGGTTTGATAGTTGGCGCCATAGTTTTGTTGGATGGCACTGATGTCATCCATCATGGGGGCATTGGGTATGACGCCCATACGTTTGCCACTGTCTTCAGCAAGGAAATAGCTCATGACGGTATGGGCCTTAGAGTCCTGTGCATAAACACGATCTGAATGGCTCCATTTGCCGCTGGCATCGTAATGCCCCGGGTGAGTCAGGCCGAGGGTGTGACCGATTTCGTGAGTCATCACATGGCGAGCCAGAAAGCCCGGATTGTAAGTGGTATCGCCGCTGTCGTGATAAGGGCCGGGATAAGCGCCCCGTGCGCCGGGTTCGTCAGAAAGTCGGAAGGTCAAGCGTCCTTCGGCTTGCCCGCCGTTTTCAGTGAAGGCCAGATTGGCTACATCTCCCCAGGATTGGATGGAGCGCCGGGCGTCTTGTTTCTGGTATTCGTCGAATCCGTGGCCCAAGAAGGAATAGGAAATTTCGGTCTTATTATTTTGGTTCCAATCCCTCCATTTATACGCGCCCCGTGTGAGCTGCTCTACAGCCCGCTGTTTATCAAAGGACTGCCTGTTGGCTCTGCTGATGTATGGGTCGTTTTCGCGCAGGGTGGCGTCATAATTCCCCCCATTGGTATTACTGCTTACGCCTGGCGCGTCCCAACGGCGATGTGCTTGAGCGTTTTGCTGTTGAGGCGCACGCACAAAACGATGCGCCGTTGCAGGGGGAGTAAATGGCCGGAACATCGCCCGAAAAAAGGAAGGGCGAGGGGGCCTTTGGGCCTGATGTGCGGCATTCGGTTGGGCGGAGAAGGCGGGCGCTCTGAAATCTATTCTCAACGTGATAATTCCCAGTATTTAGTTGCAGCTCTCCCTACAGAAAAAGTTCGCAAACTCCATTGCGCTAAGCGCAAAACTGTCAGTGTTAGAAGAAAGTGACAAAGGTCAGTCTGTGACTAATTAGGTCTTTATCGGGTGGTTTATAACGTCAAGAAGGTGTTGAGATTTTATAACCGTGCGGCTTGTTCTTAACGTTTAGGCTCGTTACAGCGGGGGGGTAGTAATGGCAGGCCGATTTGTCCTGTGTGTTTATGGCCATTTTCCCAAGAGACGCCAGCCATTAACCCGAACCTATGAGGCCTTGCGTCTTACCTTGTGATTGCATTATTCACTCACGAGGTTAAGCCAATGTCCCGCCCTCTTTTGCTTGTGCGTCCTGTCGCCCAGGGCTTCACCGTTACTTTGCTGGTTGCACTGGCCGGTTGTGGGTTGTCTTCTTCCCGTGATATCGCCACGCCTAAGCACGCTGCACCTGTCGCAGAACTGCAAAGCGAACCTGTGCAGGGTGCGCTGAGCAAACGCATGCCGATGCCTGCGCCAATGGCCATGCGCCTGGTGAGTCAGGATTCAGCCGCGATGGTCTACCGCAGCGAACCCCGCGAGCAATACGCAAACCTGCCGGACAACCCGGTGCATCGTGTTGCCGAAACCCCCGTCTCGACGTTCAGCGTCGATGTCGACACCGGCAGTTATGCCAACGTACGACGCTTCCTCAACCAAGGCCGTCTGCCGCCCGCAGATGCCGTGCGACTGGAGGAAATGGTCAATTACTTTCCTTACAACTACGCACTGCCCACCGATGGCTCGCCGTTTGGCGTGACCACCGAAGTCGCCACCACGCCGTGGAATCCGCATACCCAATTGCTGCGCATCGGCATCAAGGCATCCGACCGTTCCGTCGCCGACCTGGCGCCGGCCAACGTGGTGTTCCTGGTGGACGTGTCCGGCTCCATGGACCGCCGCGAAGGCTTGCCGCTGGTCAAAAGCACCCTGAAACTGCTGGTGGACCAGCTCCGTGACCAAGACCGTGTGTCGCTGGTGGTCTATGCCGGTGAGTCCCGCGTAGTGCTCGAACCCACCTCCGGCCGCGACAAAACCAAGATCCGCAACGCCATCGACCAACTCACCGCAGGTGGCTCCACAGCGGGCGCGTCCGGCATCGAACTGGCCTATCAGATGGCGCGCGCAGGCTTTATCGACAACGGCATCAACCGCATCCTGCTGGCCACCGACGGTGACTTCAATGTGGGCGTCAGCGACTTCGACAGCCTCAAGCAGATGGCCGCCGACCAGCGTAAAAGCGGCGTGTCCCTGACCACCCTGGGCTTCGGTGTGGATAACTACAACGAACACCTGATGGAACAATTGGCCGACGCAGGCGATGGCAATTACGCCTACATCGACAACCTGCGTGAAGCGCGAAAAGTGCTGGTTGACCAACTCAGCTCGACCCTGGCGGTGGTGGCGCGGGATGTGAAATTGCAGGTGGAGTTCAACCCGGCCCAGGTCAGCGAATACCGGTTGCTGGGTTATGAAAACCGCGCCCTGAAGCGTGAGGATTTCAACAATGACAACGTCGACGCCGGTGAGATCGGCGCAGGGCATACCGTCACCGCGCTGTACGAAATTGTGCCGAAGGGCCACAAGGGCTGGCTGGAGCCTCTGCGCTACGCCACCGCACCTGCGAGGCAAAACACCTCCACTGAGTTGGCGATGCTGCGCGTGCGCTACAAACCGGCGGCGGGCGGTGACAGCCAGCTGATTGAGCGGCCCATCAGCACCGAGTCGACCAAAGCCAGCGATGACCTGCGCTTCTCGGCGGCCGTTGCGGCCTTCGCCCAACAGCTCAAGGGCGATGGCCGCTACACTGGCAGCATGAGCCTGCAGGACACCGCCGCGCTGGCCCGCTCGGCCCGAGGCGATGACCCGTTCGGCCTGCGCAACGAGTTCGTGCAATTGGTGGTGTTGGCGCAGAGCCTCAAACACTAATCATGGGGTCCAATGAAGATCCAATGTGGGAGCAGGGGTTGCCCGGCTCCCACAATTCAAAGGTTTCAACGTCTAGAAAGGAGTTCGCCACCTACATGGCCGTTCCAGATGATTCACCCAGCGACGAAGCGCTGCTGGCCCGCTACCGAGCCGGTGACGGTGCCGCGTTCGAGCTTTTGTACGCGCGGCACCGCCAAGGCCTGTACCGGTTTCTGGTGTCGCTGAGCAACAAGGTCGAACTGGCTGAAGAAGTTTTTCAGGAGACTTGGCTCAGCCTGATCCGCAGCACCACCCAGCCACAAGGGCGGGCGAGCTTTCGTACATGGCTGTTCCAGATTGCCCGCAACCGCCTGATCGACCACTGGCGCAAGCACGGCGTGCACAACCCGTTGCACGACAGCTACGATGAGCAACTGCACGCCCAGCCCGACGACAGCGCCGGGCCTGAGCAGCAACTGAGCCTGAGCCGTGACCAGGCACGCCTCGACGCCGCGCTGCAAGACTTGCCCGAAGACCAGCGCGAAGCCTTCCTGCTGCGCCTGCACGGCGACCTCGAAGTGCCGCAAATCGCCGCCCTCACCCAAGCCCCGCTGGAAACCGTAAAAAGCCGCCTGCGTTACGCCCAGCAGAAACTGCGCCGCCTGCTGGCCGAGGAGATACCCGCATGACCGACTCCCGACACACCCAGGACCCCGACGACGTGTTACTCCAACACTTTCGTCAACACAGCACAGGCGAACCGCCTGCGTCCCTCGACGCCTTCATCCTCAACACCGCCCGCCGCGAAGCCTCGGCGCCACAGCCAAGCCTGTGGCAACGCTGGCTGCAGGCCTGCCGCCAACCGCGCTGGCAGATGGCCTTCGCCACCGTCGCAGGCGTGGCGTTGATGATCGGCGTGGTGATGCGTTCGCCCGTGCCACAACCCGAGTTATCCACAGCGACCTTCTCCGCGCCTCAGCAAGAAGCCGCGCGCCCGCTGGTCCAAGCGTATTCGGCGCCTGCACCTGCGCCCATGGCCCGGATGGCCGCCGCACCGCCCGTCCAAGCTGAAATCACCGGCTCGATCGCGGATGAGCCAGCAGCGAAACTCAGCAAGCGCACGGCGGTGGCGTTGCCATCGTTGGAGCAAGGGCTGCAGGAGATTGTGGACCTGCGCCTGGCTGGGGAAACCAGAGCGGCGGATGAAAAGCTGCTCGCGTTGCATAAGCGCTTTCCCAAGGAAGACTTGCCGGTGCGGTTGGAGGCGTTGCAGAAGCGTTAAATCGACATGTCTAGTCCTGAAATAGGTTTACACCTGTTTCACCCCAGCGCCCTATGCACTGCATCGGGCGTTTTGTATTTTAAGGACAGGTGTGGGCGTTCCTGGTTATAGATCAGGATCGCTTCTCGCACCAT
>NZ_UYXQ01000027.1 GCF_900624995.1 Pseudomonas antarctica | reverse complement strand
GCGTGTGTGGCTTCCGCAAGCGTTGCGCTGGCAGCTATTCAGCTATCTTGTGCTAGGGTTCTGCGGCCTGGTGCTGGTTTTGCAACCGGCGCCGGGATGGAGTGGCGGGGCGCGCGAAGCGCGCCCGTGACCCTTGTTGTCATTTGAAAGCTACTTGAAGCGGTGTACGTTCGACAGTTGCTTGTTGACGCTGAAGTTCTTGCGATACAGCAGCGCCATCTTGCCGATGACCTGAACCAGGTCCGCTTTGCCGACCTTGCACAGTTCTGCGATGGCGGCCAAGCGCGCTTCGCGGTCAAGGATGTTGACCTTGATCTTGATCAGTTCGTGATCGCCCAATGCGCGTTCAAGTTCGGCTAACACACCTTCAGTCAAACCGTTGTCTGCCACAATCAGAACTGGTTTCAGATGGTGGCCAATGGATTTGTACTGTTTCTTCTGCTCTTGAGTGAGCGGCATAATCTGACCCCTGCGTCTGATCTTGTAAAAAGCGGCGGCCAGTTTACCCGAGCGAGTCCGGGACCGCCCAGTTAATCACGACCCGTTTTATTTTTCGAGGTGGCCCGTGGCCCGTTCCAAAACTAGCCTTAAGTGGCTGCAAGAGCATTTCAACGATCCTTACGTCAAAAAGGCGCAAAAGGACGGGTACCGTTCGCGGGCCAGCTACAAGCTGCTGGAGATCCAGGATAAGGACAAATTGATCCGTCCAGGCATGAGCGTTATTGACCTGGGCGCGGCCCCTGGTGGTTGGTCCCAAGTGACCAGTCGTCTGATTGGTGGGCAAGGCCGCTTGATCGCTTCCGACATCTTGGAAATGGATAGCATCCCGGATGTGACCTTTGTTCACGGCGACTTTACCCAGGACGCTGTGCTCGCTGAAATCCTGGAAGCTGTGGGAAATTCGCAGGTAGACCTTGTGATTTCTGACATGGCCCCCAATATGAGTGGATTACCGGCCGTCGATATGCCGCGCGCAATGTTTCTGTGTGAGCTGGCGCTTGATTTGGCGGGTCGGGTGTTGCGCCCTGGTGGTGATTTTCTGGTGAAAGTCTTCCAGGGTGAAGGCTTCGACGAGTACCACAAGAACATCCGCAAATTATTCGACAAGGTGCAAACGCGCAAGCCTGACTCTTCCCGGGACAGGTCCCGAGAGCAATACCTGCTGTGCCGCGGCTTTCGCGGTGTGGAAGGTGCGGAGAGTGAAGAGCGTTTTTGAGGAATTCGAAGAGGGCGATAGGTTTTTTTATATCGCTTTCGTCACGAAGCTTTACGAATATTGTGTAGTCAAAGTTTCACAAAGGGTTACAGACGGCGCCTGCCAGAGTTGTAGGTAATGTAGTAAGTTAGGCCGGTGAATATCATGCGAAGCGCGCGCCAGTAGCGGAGCTTGCTTCAGAGGGTAGTTAATTGAACGATATGGCAAAGAATCTGATCCTGTGGTTGATCATCGCGGCTGTCCTGGTGACGGTGATGAACAACTTCTCCAGCCCTAACGAGCCGCAGACCCTCAACTATTCCGACTTCATCCAGCAAGTTAAGGATGGCAAGGTCGAGCGCGTAGCGGTTGATGGTTACGTAATCACCGGTAAGCGCAACGATGGCGACAGCTTCAAGACCATTCGTCCGGCCATCCAGGACAACGGTCTGATCGGCGACTTGGTGGATAACCACGTGGTTGTTGAAGGCAAACAGCCTGAGCAGCAGAGCATCTGGACTCAACTCCTGGTGGCCAGCTTCCCGATCCTGGTAATTATCGCCGTGTTCATGTTCTTCATGCGCCAGATGCAAGGTGGTGCGGGAGGCAAGGGCGGGCCGATGAGTTTCGGCAAGAGCAAGGCGCGCCTACTCTCTGAAGATCAGGTGAAGACCACCCTGGCTGACGTCGCAGGTTGCGACGAAGCCAAGGAAGAAGTGGGCGAACTGGTTGAATTCCTGCGTGATCCGGGCAAGTTCCAGCGCCTGGGTGGCCGTATTCCTCGCGGCGTGCTGATGGTTGGTCCTCCGGGTACCGGTAAAACCTTGCTGGCCAAGGCCATTGCCGGCGAAGCCAAAGTACCTTTCTTCACCATTTCCGGTTCTGACTTCGTCGAAATGTTCGTCGGTGTCGGTGCCAGCCGCGTTCGCGATATGTTCGAACAGGCCAAGAAGCACGCGCCATGCATCATCTTTATCGACGAAATCGACGCCGTTGGTCGCCATCGTGGTGCCGGCATGGGCGGCGGTCATGATGAGCGTGAACAGACCCTCAACCAGTTGCTGGTAGAGATGGACGGTTTCGAAATGAATGACGGCATCATCGTCATTGCCGCCACCAACCGTCCGGACGTATTGGACCCGGCGCTGCTGCGTCCAGGTCGTTTCGACCGCCAGGTTGTGGTTGGCCTGCCGGACATCCGTGGTCGCGAACAGATTTTGAAAGTGCACATGCGCAAAGTGCCAATGGGCGAAGACGTGGCTCCGGCCGTAATTGCTCGTGGTACTCCAGGCTTCTCCGGTGCCGACCTGGCCAACTTGGTGAACGAGGCCTCGTTGTTCGCGGCTCGTACCGGCAAGCGCATCGTTGAAATGAAAGAGTTCGAGCTGGCGAAAGACAAGATCATGATGGGCGCTGAGCGCAAATCGATGGTCATGTCCGAGAAAGAGAAGCAGAACACCGCTTATCACGAAGCTGGTCATGCCATTGTGGGTCGCGTTGTGCCTGAGCATGACCCAGTCTACAAAGTGTCGATCATTCCTCGTGGTCGGGCGTTGGGTGTCACTATGTTCCTGCCGGAAGAGGACCGTTACAGCCTCTCCAAGCGTGCACTGATCAGCCAGATCTGCTCGCTGTACGGTGGTCGAATTGCCGAGGAGATGACCCTGGGCTTTGACGGTGTGACCACCGGCGCCTCCAACGACATCATGCGTGCCAGCCAGATTGCGCGGAACATGGTGACCAAGTGGGGCTTGTCGGAAAAACTTGGCCCGTTGATGTACGCCGAGGAAGAGGGCGAAGTGTTCCTGGGTCGTGGCGGTGGCGGTCAAGCGGCCAGCTTCTCGGGTGAGACGGCCAAGCTGATCGACTCCGAGGTGCGCAGCATCATTGACCAGTGCTACGGCACGGCCAAGCAGATCTTGACCGACAACCGCGACAAGCTGGATGCCATGGCTGATGCGCTGATGAAGTACGAGACCATTGATGCCGACCAGATCGACGACATCATGGCGGGTCGTACACCTCGTGAGCCTCGCGATTGGGAGGGCGGTTCAGGTACTTCTGGCACTCCACCAGTGGTTCAGAACGAACGCCCTGAAACCCCGATCGGCGGCCCGGCAGCTGACCACTAAGGTTTGAAATGACTTCTGCGTCGTCCTCCACCCGGTTGCCTTGCGGCAACCGGGTTCTTGATTTGGCCCATACACACGTCATGGGCATTCTTAATGTAACCCCCGACTCCTTTTCCGACGGTGGCCGTTTCAGCCAGTTGGATGCCGCATTGCGCCATGCCGAAGCGATGGTGGCCGCTGGCGCGACGTTGATTGATGTCGGTGGCGAGTCGACTCGTCCTGGCGCTCGTGTTGTTTCTCCTTTGGAGGAGCTGGAGCGTGTGGCGCCGATTGTCGAGCGTATCGCCCGTGAGTTGGATGTGATCATCTCGGTTGATACATCGACACCAGCGGTTATGCGTGAGACGGCGCGTCTGGGGGCGGGGCTGATCAATGATGTGCGCTCCCTGCAGCGCGACGGCGCCCTGGATGCCGCGGCGGCAACCGGTCTGCCAGTGTGCCTTATGCATATGCTGGGAGAGCCCGGCAACATGCAAGACAGCCCACACTATGACGACCTCGTTGGCGAAGTGAGCGGGTTCCTTGCAGAAAGGATCGCTCAGTGCGCCACTGCGGGGATCGCCGCCGACAAGATCATCCTTGATCCCGGGTTTGGTTTTGCCAAGACCCTTCAGCACAATTTAAGCCTGTTCAAACATATGCAAGCCTTGCATGTCCTGGGTCGGCCCTTATTGGTCGGCGTTTCGCGCAAGAGCATGATAGGGCTGGCCTTGAACCGTCCCGTAGGCGAGCGGCTGTACGGTGGGTTGGCGCTGGCAGCGCTTGCCGTGACCAAAGGTGCGCGTATTTTGCGCGTGCATGACGTCGCCGAGACGGTCGATGTGGTGCGTATGCTTGCTGCTGTAGAATCAGCCGAATAAGAATGATGGAGCACTTATGACTAAAAAATATTTTGGCACCGACGGTATTCGTGGTCGGGTCGGCGAATTCCCGATTACTCCTGATTTCATGCTCAAGCTGGGTTGGGCGGCAGGCATGGCGTTCCGCAGCATGGGCGCGTGCCGCATCCTGGTGGGCAAAGACACCCGAATTTCGGGGTATATGTTTGAATCGGCGCTGGAGGCGGGTTTGTCTGCCGCCGGTGCTGATGTAATGCTGCTGGGCCCTATGCCGACACCGGCGATCGCCTACCTGACGCGTACCTTTCACGCTGAAGCCGGTATCGTGATCAGTGCCTCGCACAATCCCCATGATGACAATGGCATCAAGTTCTTTTCGGGCCAGGGCACCAAGCTGCCGGACGAGATTGAGCTGATGATTGAAGAGCTGTTGGATGCGCCGATGACGGTGGTCGAGTCCAGCAAGCTGGGCAAGGTCTCGCGCATCAATGACGCCTCTGGCCGTTATATCGAGTTCTGCAAAAGCAGCGTGCCGTCCAGCACCAATTTTGCCGGGCTGAAGATCGTTGTCGATTGCGCACACGGTGCAACCTACAAAGTCGCCCCGAGTGTATTCAAGGAGCTCGGCGCCGACGTGACAGTGCTGTCGGCCCAGCCTAATGGTTTGAATATCAACGATAACTGCGGCTCTACCCACATGGAGCAGCTGCAGGCGTCCGTTCTGGCTGAGCATGCTGACTTGGGTATCGCCTTTGATGGCGACGGTGACCGCGTGTTGATGGTGGATCATACCGGTACCGTAGTTGATGGCGATGACCTGCTGTTTATCATTGCCCGCGACCTGCATGAGCGTAACAAGCTGCAAGGTGGCGTTGTCGGTACACTGATGAGCAATCTAGGGCTTGAGCTGGCCTTGGCGGAGCTGGGGATCCCATTTGTTCGCGCCAATGTCGGTGACCGCTATGTAATCGCCGAGCTGCTGGAGCGTAACTGGCTGGTGGGCGGTGAGAACTCCGGGCATGTTGTCTGCTTCCAGCACACCACCACGGGCGATGCCATTATTGCTGCGCTGCAAGTGTTGCTGTCCTTGCGTCGTCGCGAAGAGAGTCTCGCTCAGGCGCGTCAGGCGTTGCGCAAGTGCCCGCAAGTTCTGCTCAATGTGCGTTTCGCCGGTGGTGAAAACCCGATCGAGCACCCTGCTGTCAAAGACGCCTGCGAGCGCGTGACCCAGGCAATGGCGGGGCGTGGGCGCGTGTTGCTGCGCAAGTCCGGCACAGAGCCTTTGGTGCGTGTCATGGTCGAAGGTGAAGACGAAGCACAGGTTCGCGGCCATGCCGAGGACCTGGCAAAACTGGTAACTGAAATTTGCGCCTGAATTCGGCTTGCCAGTGATGATGTGGTTGGGTAACATCTGCGCCCACTTTGACCGACGAGGTACAGCATGCGTCGCACTATGGTAGCTGGTAACTGGAAGATGCACGGTACCCGCGCCAGTGTCGCTGAGCTGATAAACGGCCTTCGTCACTTGGCCTTGCCTAGCGGTGTTGATGTCGCGGTTTTTCCGCCTTGCTTGCATATCAACCAGGTGGTTGATGGCTTGAAAGGTAAGTCGATTCAGGTCGGCGCGCAGAATTCTGCGGTGGAGCCCATGCAAGGTGCGTTGACCGGTGAGATTTCGCCGAGTCAGCTGGTAGATGCGGGTTGTTCCTATGTGCTTGTCGGGCACTCCGAGCGCCGTCAGATGATGGGCGAACGTGATGGGACACTCAATCGCAAGTTCGCAGCAGCACAGGCTTGTGGCCTGATTCCGGTGTTGTGCATAGGGGAGACCCTTGAGCAGCGTGAGTCGGGCAAGACTCTTGAGGTTGTCTCGCGTCAGCTGGGCAGCATCATTGAGGAGTTGGGTGTTGGTGCATTTGCAAAGGCAGTAATTGCTTACGAGCCGGTCTGGGCCATTGGCACCGGGCTGACTGCTACACCGCAACAGGCGCAGGATGTGCACGCAGCCATCCGCGCGCAGTTGGCGGCAGAGAATTCTGAAATCGCACAAGGTGTGCGGCTTCTATACGGCGGCAGCGTGAAGGCGGCCAATGCGGTCGAACTGTTCGGCATGCCGGATATCGATGGGGGGCTCATTGGTGGAGCTTCCCTGAATGCAGATGAGTTCGGTGCGATCTGTCGCGCCGCGGGAAACTGAAAAAATGCTGGAAACAGTCGTAGTCGTTTTTCATCTGTTGGCTGCCTTGGGCGTAATTGCCCTGGTTTTGTTGCAACAGGGTAAAGGTGCGGATGCTGGTGCGTCTTTCGGTGCAGGTGCTTCAAATACTGTGTTCGGAAGCCAAGGTTCCTCTACCTTTCTTAGTAAGTTTACTGCTATACTTGCCGCCGGTTTCTTCATAACCAGCTTGGGGTTAGGTTACTATGCTAAAGAGAAAGCTCATGTGCTGACTCAAGTAGGCCTCCCAAACCCAGCAGTGTTGGAAGTACCAAAAGCAAAACCGGCTTCTGATGATGTCCCGGTGCTTCAAGAGCAAAAGTCGGCTACTCCAGCGACTGACGTACCTCCAGCTCAAGAGCAGAAGTAAGAAGGGTTGTAAACGCTGTATTGCCGAGGTGGTGGAATTGGTAGACACGCAACCTTGAGGTGGTTGTGCCCATAGGGTGTAGGGGTTCGAGTCCCCTTCTCGGTACCAATTATCAGGAGAGCCCGCTGTTGCGGGCTTTCTTGTAGGTGGAAGGTTACATTGACCCTGTAAGGGATCGGTCGTATACTTCCGCCCCAGCTTTGTCGCGGGGTGGAGCAGTCTGGTAGCTCGTCGGGCTCATAACCCGAAGGTCGTCGGTTCAAATCCGGCCCCCGCAACCAGTTTTAGCGGAGCCCCTTTTAAGGGGCTTTTTGTTAGCTGGACACTTTCAACGCCGCTGTTCGACGGCGTTTCAAGGATGGGCGTTTCGCCCATTTTTTTATTTTGCACAGCATGCACATACATGCACGAGGGGGTTCAGGTGTCGAGCAAGCTAGAAGAGTTGCAGGCCTTGTTGGCCCCGGTGGTCGTGGCCCTAGGCTATGAATGCTGGGGTATTGAGTTTTCGGCTCAAGGTCGCCACTCAATGTTGCGCGTTTATATTGATAAAGAGGGCGGCGTGCTGGTGGACGATTGTGCCATTGTCAGCCGTCAGATCAGCGGTGTGCTGGATGTTGAAGATCCGATCTCTGTTGAATACACCCTCGAAGTTTCCTCGCCTGGCATGGAACGCCCACTGTTCACTATTGATCAGTTTGCAAAATTTGCCGGTGAACAAGTGAAGATCAAGCTGCGCTCTCCCTTTGAGGGGCGACGCAACTTTCAGGGCCTTCTGCGCGGTGTAGAAGAACAGGATGTCGTGGTGCAGGTAGAAGACCATGAATTCCTGTTGCCGATCGATATGATCGACAAGGCCAACATTATTCCCAGTTTTGACTGAGACGCGGATCCCGCGGATCCAATGGCTTGCGAAAGGCGAGGCGTACGATGAGCAAAGAAGTACTGCTGGTTGTTGAGTCGGTATCCAATGAAAAGGGCGTACCGGCAAACGTGATTTTTGAGGCGCTGGAGCTGGCCCTGGCCACTGCTACCAAAAAGCGTTTTGAAGACGAAGTTGATCTGCGTGTGGAAATCAACCGCCACACCGGTGCCTATGAGACTTTCCGTCGCTGGACAGTCGTCGAAGAAGCCGATCTTGATGATCCGGCCATCGAAACCTGGCCAAGCAAGGTTGCGCAAACGCACCCTGGCGCCAATGTCGGTGATGTCGTCGAAGAAAAGATCGAATCGATCGAATTCGGCCGTATTGCTGCACAGACTGCCAAGCAGGTCATCGTGCAGAAGGTTCGCGAAGCCGAGCGCGCTCAGGTCGTTGACGCTTATCGCGAGCGCTTGGGTGAAATCATCTCCGGCACCGTGAAAAAAGTTACCCGCGACAACGTGATCGTCGACTTGGGCAACAACGCTGAAGCGTTGCTGGCTCGCGAAGACATCATCTCTCGCGAAACTTTCCGTGTCGGCGTGCGTTTGCGTGCGCTGCTCAAGGAAATCCGCACCGAGAACCGCGGCCCTCAGTTGATCCTGTCGCGTACCGCGCCGGAAATGCTGATTGAGCTGTTCCGTATCGAAGTGCCGGAAATCGCCGAAGGCCTGATCGAAGTCATGGCAGCGTCCCGCGACCCGGGTTCGCGCGCCAAGATCGCGGTCCGTTCCAAGGACAAACGCATCGACCCGCAGGGCGCTTGCATTGGTATGCGTGGTTCGCGCGTCCAGGCAGTGTCGGGCGAATTGGGCGGTGAGCGTGTGGACATCGTCCTGTGGGACGATAACCCGGCGCAGTTCGTGATCAACGCCATGTCGCCGGCTGAAGTGGCGGCAATTATCGTCGACGAAGATGCCCATGCAATGGACATCGCCGTTGGCGCAGACAATCTGGCTCAGGCCATTGGTCGTGGTGGTCAGAACGTGCGTCTGGCCAGCCAACTGACCGGTTGGACCCTGAACGTGATGACCGAATCGGACATCCAGGCTAAGCAGCAAGCTGAAACCGGTGACATCCTGCGCAACTTCATCGACGAGTTGGAAGTCGACGAAGACCTGGCACAGGTGCTGGTAGATGAAGGCTTCACCAGCCTGGAAGAGATTGCCTACGTACCGTTGGAAGAAATGCTCAACATCGACGGCTTTGACGAAGACACCGTCAACGAGCTTCGCGCTCGCGCCAAGGATCGTTTGTTGACTAAAGCCATCGCTACTGAGGAAAAGCTGGCAGACGCCCATCCGGCCGAAGACCTGCTCTCGCTTGAGGGTATGGACAAGGATTTGGCGATGGAACTGGCGGTGCGCGGCGTAATTACCCGCGAAGACCTGGCCGAGCAGTCTATTGACGATCTGCTCGACATCGACGGCATTGACGATGATCGTGCCGGCAAGTTGATCATGGCCGCCCGAGCCCATTGGTTCGAGTAACTAGGCGCGGCCTGAGGAGAGAAGTGCATGACGCAAGTCACGGTGAAACAACTGGCCGATGAGGTCAAAACACCGGTAGAGCGCCTGTTGCAGCAGATGCGTGAGGCAGGTCTGCCGCACACCGCCGCCGACGAAGGTGTGAGCGACAGTGAGAAGCAGTCTTTGCTGACTCACTTGAAGAGCAGCCACAAGGCGAAAGTGGAAGAACCGCGCAAGATTACATTGCAGCGCAAAACCACCAGCACCCTGCGTGTTGCTGGTAGCAAGAGCATTAGCGTTGAAGTACGCAAGAAGAAAGTCTTCGTACAGCGCAGCCCGGAAGAAATCGAAGCCGAGCGCAAACGCGAACTGGAAGAACGTCGCGCAGTAGAAAATGCTGCTCGTCAGAAGGCTGAAGAAGAATCCAAGCGTCGCGCCGAAGAAGAAGCGCGTCGCCAGCCTGCTGCTGCGCAACCTGCTGGTACTGAAGCGGTCGCCGCGCCTAGCGCACCTGTTGAAGCTGTGCGTGAGGCCGCTCCGGTTGCCGCCGCACCTGCTCCTGCAGCAGACGCTCGCAAGCGCGACGAGCCTCGGCGTCCGGACAAGCCACGTGCCGACGATAACAATCGTCGCGGTGGTGGTGGCGATGGCGAGCGTAAAAACGCTCCACACCGTGCCTCGGTCAAAGAGAAAGCGCCTGCTCCACGCGTTGCCCCACGTACTACTGACGAAGAAAGCGATAGCTTCCGTCGTGGTGGTCGCGGCAAGGCCAAGCTGAAAAAACGCAATGCCCACGGTTTCCAGAGCCCAACCGGCCCTGTCGTGCGTGATGTGCAGATCGGCGAGACCATTTCTGTTGGCGACCTCGCCAATCAGATGTCGGTGAAGGCTGCTGAAATCATCAAGTTCATGTTCAAACTGGGTACCCCAGCGACCATCAACCAGGTACTTGATCAGGAAACTGCTCAGCTTGTGGCTGAAGAGTTGGGCCATAAAGTGACCCTGGTGAGCGACACTGCCTTGGAAGATTCCCTGGCCGAGTCCCTGAAGTTTGAAGGTGAAACCTTCTCCCGTGCGCCAGTTGTGACCGTAATGGGCCACGTTGACCATGGTAAGACTTCCCTGCTCGACTACATCCGTCGTGCCAAGGTAGCTGCTGGCGAAGCCGGCGGTATCACCCAGCACATCGGTGCGTACCACGTTGAAACCGAACGCGGCATGGTCACCTTCCTCGACACCCCAGGTCACGCCGCGTTTACCGCAATGCGTGCCCGTGGTGCCAAGGCGACTGACATCGTGATCCTGGTAGTTGCAGCGGACGACGGCGTGATGCCGCAGACCATTGAAGCTGTCCAGCACGCTAAGGCCGCTGGTGTTCCACTGGTTGTTGCGGTGAACAAAATCGACAAGCCGGGCGCTGATCTCGATCGCATCCGTAGCGAGCTGTCGGTTCACGGCGTGACTTCCGAAGAGTGGGGCGGTGATACGCCGTTCGTTTCGGTTTCGGCGAAAGTCGGTACCGGTGTAGACGAACTGCTCGAAGCGGTTCTGCTGCAAGCTGAAGTACTCGAACTGAAAGCAACGCCATCGGCTCCTGGTCGCGGTGTTGTGGTTGAATCGCGTCTCGACAAAGGTCGTGGCCCGGTTGCAACGGTTCTGGTTCAAGACGGTACCCTGCGCCAAGGCGACATGGTGCTGGTCGGTTCGAACTATGGCCGTGTACGTGCCATGCTTGATGAGAACGGCAAGCCAATCAAAGAAGCCGGTCCTTCCATCCCTGTCGAGATTCTCGGCCTGGACGGTACCCCGGACGCTGGCGACGAGATGAGCGTGGTTGCCGACGAGAAGAAAGCCCGTGAAGTGGCTCTGTTCCGTCAAGGCAAGTTCCGCGAAGTCAAACTGGCCCGTGCTCACGCCGGCAAGCTGGAAAACATCTTCGAAAACATGGGTCAGGCAGAGAAGAAGACGCTCAACATCGTCCTCAAATCTGATGTCCGTGGTTCCCTCGAAGCGTTGAACGGCGCCTTGAATGGCCTGGGTAACGACGAAGTGCAAGTGCGTGTTGTCGGTGGCGGTGTCGGTGGTATCACCGAGTCCGACGCCAACCTGGCACTGGCTTCCAACGCTGTACTGTTCGGTTTCAACGTGCGTGCCGATGCTGGCGCTCGTAAGATCGTCGAGCAGGAAGGCTTGGACATGCGTTACTACAACGTCATCTACGACATCATCGAAGACGTCAAGAAAGCCCTTACCGGCATGCTTGGCAGTGACGTCCGGGAGAACATCCTGGGTGTTGCCGAGGTGCGTGATGTGTTCCGTTCGCCGAAGTTCGGCGCGATCGCCGGTTGCATGGTTATCGAAGGTGTTGTGCACCGTAACCGTCCAATCCGTGTACTGCGTGAAGACATCGTTATCTTCGAAGGCGAGCTGGAATCCCTGCGCCGCTTCAAGGATGACGCTTCTGAAGTACGTGCTGGCATGGAATGCGGTATCGGCGTCAAGAGCTACAACGACGTCAAGGCTGGCGACAAGATCGAAGTCTACGAGAAGGTTCAGGTTGCTCGCAGCCTCTAACTCGCGCACTTCCGGAGCCACGCAGCGTGTGGGCACACAAATGCCCCGCGTAGCGTACGGACTCTAAACGCAACGCCCGGTCTGGCTTTTGTCAGGCCGGGCGTTTGCCGCTTTCAGACCCCACGGGTTTCACCGTGTGGCAGTAACAGGTAACAAGACATGGCAAAAGAATACAGCCGTACCCAGCGTATCGGCGATCAGATGCAGCGCGAGCTGGCCCAACTGATCCGTCGCGAAGTCAAAGATCCCCGTGTTGGCCTGGTCACCATCACCGCCGTTGAAGTGAGCCGCGACGTTGGTCACGCGAAGATCTTCATCACCGTGATGGGGCAGGACAGCAGCGAAGAAATCGCGCAAAGCATCAAGGTGCTGAATGCGGCCGCAGGTTTCCTGCGTATGCAATTGGCCCGTGAAATGAAGCTGCGCAGCGTGCCTCAGTTGCACTTCCACTACGACGAAAGCGTCGTGCGTGGAGCGCACCTGTCGGCGCTGATCGAGCGCGCCGTGGCTGAAGACAGCCAGCACCCGTCCACACCTGAAGACGCCAAGGAGTAAGCGGTGGCTCAGGTCAAACGTATCCGTCGCAACGTCAGCGGCATCATTCTGCTCGACAAGCCCATTGGTTTTACCTCCAATGCCGCGTTGCAGAAAGTCCGCTGGCTGCTCAATGCCGAGAAGGCCGGGCATACCGGCAGTCTCGACCCGTTGGCCACCGGCGTGCTGCCGCTGTGCTTTGGTGAGGCGACCAAGTTCTCGCAATACCTGCTCGATTCCGACAAGGGTTACGAAACCCTGATGCAGCTTGGCAAGACCACCACCACGGCCGATGCCGAAGGTGATGTTTTGCAGGTTCGGGACGTGACCGTTGGTCGTGCTGATATTGAAGCTGCTTTACCCGGTTTTCGTGGGCAAATCAGTCAGATACCGCCGATGTACTCGGCGCTCAAACGTGATGGCCAGCCTCTATACAAGCTGGCACGTGCGGGTGAAGTAGTGGAGCGCGAACCGCGTTCTGTTACTATTGCGCGCTTGGAATTGCTCGCCTGTGAAGGCGACACTGCCCGGCTGGCCGTGGACTGCAGCAAAGGCACCTATATCCGTACCCTGGTGGAAGATATTGGTGAAAAGCTCGGTTGCGGCGCGTACGTTGCTGAGTTGCGACGCACTCAGGCCGGGCCTTTCTGCCTGGCCCAGACGGTTACGCTGGAAGAGTTGGAAGCGGTACATGCCGAAGGCGGCAATGAAGCAGTTGATCGCTTCCTGATGCCATCGGACAGCGGTTTGCTCGATTGGCCATTGCTGCACTTTTCGGAGCACAGCGCGTTCTACTGGCTCAATGGCCAGCCGGTACGTGCCCCGGACGCTCCGAAGTTCGGTATGGTGCGGGTACAGGATCATAACGGTCGCTTTATCGGTATCGGTGAAGTGAGCGAAGACGGGCGCATCGCGCCGCGTCGACTGATTCGGTCAGAATGACCGGACGAGTGTGGCTGTTAACAGGCACGGTCAACACTCATTTTTAGATACAGGGATTTGTCCCTGGCCTGTTGAAACTGCCCTTTGGGTGGTTTCCTGAAAAAAGGATTGCCTCATGGCTCTCGACGTTCAAGAAAAAGCACAAATCGTAGCTGACTATCAGCAAGCTGTTGGTGACACTGGTTCGCCAGAAGTGCAAGTTGCACTGCTGACCCACAACATCAACAAGCTGCAAGGTCACTTCAAGGCCAACGGTAAAGATCACCACTCCCGTCGTGGTCTGATCCGCATGGTAAACCAGCGCCGTAAGCTGCTGGACTACCTGAAAGGCAAGGATCTGGGTCGTTATCAGACTCTGATCGGTCGCCTGGGTCTGCGTCGCTAATCAGCGATTGCGCTAGAGGTTGGTTGTCTGCCGTGTGTCAGTGGGGTTCCCGCTGGCCCATGGCAGGCTCCCAGCCTCAAGTTTTATCTGGATACACGTTTTACCCTGGACCAGGCTCGGGCCGATTCCCGACATTGCCCAAGAATTTCGCAAGAAGACAAGTTCCCCAAGAGCCACAAAGAAGGTAGGACACCGTGAACCCGGTTATCAAAAAATTCCAGTTCGGTCAGTCGACCGTTACCCTCGAGACAGGCCGTATCGCCCGTCAAGCCTCCGGCGCAGTGCTGGTTACCGTTGATGACGACGTCACCGTATTGGTGACCGTTGTTGGCGCCAAGACCGCTGACCCAAGCAAAGGCTTCTTCCCTCTTTCCGTTCACTACCAGGAAAAGACTTACGCTGCCGGTAAGATCCCTGGCGGTTTCTTCAAGCGTGAAGGCCGTCCTTCCGAAAAAGAAACCCTGACTTCCCGACTGATCGACCGTCCGATCCGTCCGCTGTTCCCAGAAGGCTTCATGAACGAAGTGCAGGTTGTCTGCACCGTCGTTTCTACGAGCAAGAAAACCGATCCGGACATCGCTGCGATGATCGGTACCTCGGCTGCCCTGGCCATCTCCGGTATTCCTTTCGATGGTCCAATCGGCGCCGCCCGTGTTGCTTTCCACGAAAGCACCGGCTACCTGCTGAACCCGACTTACGAACAACAGAAAGCGTCGAGCCTGGACATGGTCGTTGCCGGTACTTCGGAAGCCGTGTTGATGGTTGAATCGGAAGCCAAAGAGCTGACCGAAGACCAGATGCTGGGTGCGGTACTGTTTGCTCACGATGAGTTCCAGGTTGTGATCAACGCTGTTAAAGAACTGGCTGCTGAAGCTGCCAAGCCAACCTGGACCTGGGCCCCACAGCCTGAAGCCACTGCTCTGCTGGGCGCTATCCGTGCCGAGTTCGGCGACGCGATCTCCCAGGCTTACACCATCACCATCAAGGCCGATCGTTACGCTCGCCTGGGTGAGCTGAAAGACCAGGTTGTTGCCAAGCTGTCCGGTGAAGAAGGCCAGCCTTCTTCCAGCGAAGTCAAAGCAGCTTTCGGCGAAATCGAATACCGCACCGTTCGCGAAAACATCGTAAACGGCAAGCCACGTATCGACGGCCGCGACACCAAAACTGTACGCCCTCTGAACATCGAAGTCGGTGTTCTGCCTAAGACCCACGGTTCGGCTCTGTTCACCCGTGGCGAAACCCAGGCCCTGGTTGTTGCAACACTGGGCACCGCCCGTGACGCACAGCTGCTGGACACCCTGGAAGGCGAGAAAAAAGACCCGTTCATGCTGCACTACAACTTCCCTCCGTTCTCGGTAGGTGAGTGTGGTCGCATGGGTGGCGCTGGCCGTCGCGAAATCGGTCACGGCCGTCTGGCTCGTCGTTCGATTGCAGCCATGCTGCCTGCTGCTGACGTGTTCCCGTACACCATCCGTGTTGTGTCGGAAATCACCGAGTCCAACGGTTCCAGCTCCATGGCTTCCGTTTGCGGTGCTTCCCTGGCGCTGATGGACGCTGGTGTGCCGATGAAGGCGCCGGTTGCCGGTATCGCCATGGGCCTGGTTAAAGAAGGCGAGAAGTTTGCCATCCTGACCGACATCCTGGGTGACGAAGACCACCTGGGCGACATGGACTTCAAAGTAGCCGGTACCGCTAAAGGTGTTACCGCGCTGCAGATGGACATCAAGATCAAAGGCATCACCGAAGAGATCATGGAAATCGCTCTGGGCCAAGCCCTGGAAGCGCGCCTGAACATCCTCGGTCAGATGAATCAGATCATTGGTCAGTCCCGTACTGAACTGTCGGAAAATGCTCCGACCATGATCGCGATGAAAATCGACACCGACAAAATCCGTGATGTCATCGGTAAAGGCGGCGCGACCATTCGTGCAATCTGCGAAGAGACCAAGGCTTCGATCGATATCGAAGACGACGGCTCGATCAAGATCTTCGGCGAAACCAAAGAAGCAGCAGAAGCGGCGCGTCAGCGCGTTCTGGGTATCACTGCTGAAGCAGAGATCGGCAAGATCTACGTCGGTAAAGTTGAGCGCATCGTCGACTTCGGCGCATTCGTCAACATCCTGCCGGGCAAAGACGGTCTGGTTCACATCTCCATGCTGAGCGATGCTCGCGTTGAGAAAGTGACCGACATTCTGAAAGAAGGCCAGGAAGTGGAAGTGCTGGTACTGGACGTGGATAACCGCGGCCGTATCAAGCTGTCCATCAAGGACGTAGCAGCAGCCAAGGCTTCGGGCGTTTAATCACCCGCACGCTTCACGCTGAAAAAGGACTCTTCGGAGTCCTTTTTTTATGGCGATGGGAAAATGCCGGTAAATCAGTCGCTTAGTAAATATCAAAAGCCGCAACTTGCACGCAGATACGATCGACTTCATGCAACTTGCACGATTCCGGGAATTGCGTTTTTTTATAAGTTGTTGTTTTATAAAGAAAATATTCGATAGAAGAACTTGGCACACTGTCTGCAATAACCCTGTTAACGCTGCAGCATCAAGGTTCACACACTGCAGACTTTCAATAAAACAGGAGTTACTCGTATGAAGAAGTTCGCTCTCGCTACTGCTACCGCTCTGACCCTGGCCATGGGTGCTAACGTGGCCTTTGCTCAGACTTCCCAAGCTCCAATGACGCTGGCCGCTGGCGAAATGACCAAGGCTAAAGAGTCCACTTCGGATACTTGGATCACCACCAAAGTCAAAGCTGACCTGCTGACAGAAAAAGGCATTCCTGGTTCGGACATCAAGGTTGAAACCAACAAAGGTGTGGTTTCCCTGTCTTCGACAGTCGCTATCTCTGACTCGCAGAAAGCCACTGCCGTAGCGATCACCAAGAAAATCAAAGGTGTGACCGCCGTTTCCGCTGACGGCCTGATGGCTGGCGGTGCCACTAAGGCAGATAACGTCGACAAAACCAAAAGCGCCGCTGCTGACGCCAAAGAGACCACGTCCGACACCTGGATTACCACCAAAGTGAAAGCTGACCTGGTAACCGAGAAAGGCATTCCTGGTACCGACATCAAAGTCGAAACTAACAAGGGCGTAGTTTCCCTGTCTTCGACTGCAGCCGTTACCGAAGCACAGAAAACCACCGCGGTGAATATCACCAAGAAAATCAAAGGCGTTAAAGCTGTATCGGCCGATGGCCTGAAAGCAGAGTAATGCCTCACCTTTCGTCTGAACTGAATGGCGGCGGCTTAGGGTGAGTTAGATATCCACCCAACGCACCTCTGGAGTTCATGCGATCGACCACACGGATGTGGTCATTACAGGCCCCGGCACTTGTGTCGGGGCCTGTTCTATTGGGGGTTGGACTACATTTGCAGGGCAGATGAAGGTCAAAAAATGTGAGAGCGGACTTGCTCCCACATTTAGATTGAAGTTGCTTGCCGGTTACTCCGCATCCAGATGCATCGGTGTCACCACTCGACCATCTTTCTGCGCCTGACCCAGGTTGGCATCAATGAAGTACACCCTGTCATCTTCCAGTTGGCCCTTATCCACCAAGTAGTCCTTGATGGCACTGGCACGATCTTGCCCCAGTTGGCGCAGCAAGACGTCACTGGCGCCCCAAAACTTGATCAAACCATCGCGCAATTTGGCGCTGCGGTCATCGCTGCTCAAGTCTTTCCATTCGGCCGGTGGTTGTTGTTTCAGGCGCGTGCGGTAGATGCCCTCAAGCAACGGTGCCTTTTCCTTCTCTGGGACGACCAGCAAGGAAGCCTGGGCCGGAACCTTGTCGCCCCGGCGCTGGAGTATTTTGTAGTAGTTGTATTGGTATTCACGTTCCAGGCGCTCTGCGGCCAGGAACGGCCCGTCACTGCTGGCAGCCGCCGTGCCTTCGATTTCCAGGCGCAGGGTAGGGCGCTCTTTCAGCGCTTTGGCCAAGGTGTTCAGGGCGCCTTCGGCATCTTTGTTCAATTCACTTGAGCCTGCGGCGAACGATACATTGCCCAGGTCTTCCGAGCCTCCGCCAGTCACCAGCCCACCGATGAACTTGAACGGCGCGGTCGCCGCGCGCACGACCAGATTACGCAGTGTCTGCCACACGATTGGCATCACACTGAATTGCGGGTTATTAAGGTCGCCTGTCACCGGCAGCTCGATGGAGATCTTGCCGTCGGAGTCTTTGAGCAGGGCGATTGCCAGGCGAATCGGCAAATCCACGGCATCGGCGCTGTCGACTTTCTCACCCAGTTGCAGTTGTTCAACCACCACTTTGTTTTCAGCCTTCAACTGGCCTTTGGTGATTACATAGTGCAGGTCGAGGTTAAGGCGGCCCTTGCGGATGCGGAAACCGGCGAACTTGCCGGAGTACGGCGTCAATGTGGTCAGCTCGACGCGTTTGAAACTGGTGGCGATATCCAGCGCCGCCATCGGATCAAAGGGGTTCACGCTGCCTTTAATGGTCACTGGCGCATAGCGATCCACCTTGCCCTTGATGTCAACGCTGGCCGGTTTGGCCTGGCGACTGTCAATGGTGCCGATCTGCCCATTGAGCTGTTGAATGGCCGTGGCGAAGTTCGGTGTTAGGCTGAAATCGGCGAAGTTAGCCGAGCCGTCGTTGATCGCGATCTGGCCGATATGAATGCCCAGGGGCTTGTCTTTGCTGGCCGCTGGTTTGGCCGCTGACTTGGCGCCGCTATTGGCTGGCTGTGGGATCAGCAAGTCGTCGATGTTGGTGGTGCGGTCATCATTGATCATGAAGCGCGCGTACGGCTGCAGCAGGTTGACCTTGTCGATCGACAAGCTGTCGCCGTGTTGATAATTCACGCCTTCGAGCACCAAGCGTTGCCATTTGAGGAAGTCACGAGTCTTGAGCGTGTCCAAGGTGTGCAATTGATCAACCTGAGCGCGGCCGGTGATCTGCAGCGCCAATGGCTCAGTGCTTTTCAGGTTCACATCCAAGTTACTGCCGAGCATGCCGCTGCGCAGTTCCAGGCGAATAAATGGGCTGATATAGGACTGTGCGACCCGTAGGTCAATGTCCTGGGTATTCACTTTGAGTTTGGCACTGACCGGGTTGAGGTTGACCTGGCCGCTTGCCTGGATCTTACCCTGCTTGCCCAGGCCGGTGTCGACCTTCAGGGTAAAGGGGCTTTGGTTGAGGCTGTCGAAGTTCTGCACGTCGACATTCAGCGGGCCCAGCTCCAGCGCTACAGCAGGTTTTGCCTGGCGGTCGGCCAAGTGCACCTGATAGTTACGCAGTTGCACATCCTTGAGCAGCACCTGCCAAGGTTTGCTTGGCGCTGCCGGTGCGGCTTTTGGGGAGTCGGCGGTGGCTGGCGCAGTAGCAGGTTCCGGCGCCTTGGTCGGTTTGCTCGGTTGGCTGGCGAACAGTTTCTGCCAGTCCAGCTGCCCATCGGCCTCGCGGGCGGCCCAGGTTTCCAGCTTGTTGCTGCGAATCTTGCCGACCACTACCTGCTGCTTGGCCAGGTCCACCGTGGTTTCGCTGACGTCCAGGCGTTCCAGGCGCACCAATGGGCGGCCGTCCGGTGCCTTGATTGCAAACGGCGCGATGCTGGCGGCGGTGTTGGTCAGGTTCAGTTCGGTTTCTTTGGCCAGGCTGAATTTGTAGTCGGTGCTGAAATTCAGCACACCGTCTTCAAGCACTAACGGCACGGCGTCCCGCACATACGGCCACCAGGCTTTCATCTTGCCGTCGGTGACTTTCAGCGTGCCCTCGGAGGTAATCGGTACCAGGCTGAAATGGCCTTTCCAGTCGATCTGCCCACCTTGAGGGCCGGCGGCCACCAGCGTCATGTTGGCATTGTCTTCTGGCAGCGTGCTGAGGTTTTTCAACTCGAAGTCGAGTTTGTCGTAGAGGAATTCGATGGGTTCGCTGGGGCGCAAATCTTGAAAATGCACGTAACCGCCAGCCAGCTTGATGCTGTCGATGCGCAACGGGAACGGCTTGGCATTGGGGTCAGTCGGAGTGGGCTCACTTGGCGGCAGTTTGAATAACTGCGCCAGGTTCAGTTGGCCGGATTTATCGAACAGTAGCTCGGTCTTGGGCTGGTCCAACTGTACATCGGCCAGGTGCAGGGCGCGGGTCCATAGGCTGTCGATCTGCAGGTTGGCGTAGAGACGCTCGAAACCTACTTGTTCTTTGCCCGGTTCGCCAATCTTCAAGCCCCATGCCGTCACTTCCAGGCTGAACGGGTTGAGCTCGATTCGCTCGATGCGTGCCGGCACCGTGGCGTAATTGGCCAACTGTTGGTTGGCAATGCGAAGGGCGATGCCCGGCAGAATCAGAAAGCCCAGCAAGCTGTACAGAGCCAGGGCGGTCAACAAGGCGCCAGCGGCGCGGATCAATCCTTTGGGCATGAGTGACGCCATCTATATCGAACAAGAGTGCCTTGGAGTATGGCACGGGATTTCGGTTCCGAAGTACCGGGCTGCTTGGGAAAAGTACTACAGCTGCAGGATCAGGGTTTTCAACGGCGGCTGCTGGTCCTGGGAAGGGAAGTCGGCTCCCGGCGCCATAATTTGCCAGTCGCGTACCGGGCGGCCGGCTTTTTCGGCGCAACGCAGCACCTGTTCGCGCCAGTCATCCATGCTGACTTTCGCCAAGTTGTTGCAGCAGATCAGCACACCATTGTCGGCGGTAGCGAGCAGTGCAGGCTTGAGCAGGCTCTGGTAGTCGCGCAGCAGGTCGACGGTGCCAAACGCGCTCTTGGCCCAGGCCGGCGGGTCGAGCAGCACCAGATCATATTGGCGTTGCTCGAGGCGCGGATAGCTCGGCAGCTTTTGGCCGCGGCGCTGGGTGATCGGCAAGCCCGCCAGTTGGCGAATCGCGGGGAAGTAGTCGGACTGCACGAAATCCATGGTCGGTAATAGCGGGTTGAGCAGACCGTTTTCGCGGCCTACTGCAAGGTTGCCCTCGGCGAAGTCCAGGTTGCACACCTCACGTGCGCCACCGGCTGCCGCGCTCAGGCCTACGCCACAGGTGTAGGCAAACAGGTTGAGCACACGCTTGCCGGCGCTGTGTTCCCTGACCCAGCCACGGGTGTTGCGCAGGTCGAGAAACAGCAGCGGGTCCTGCCCGGCATGGCGCCCGCGCACGCGGTAATTGAGGCCCCATTCGTGGCCGACCAAGTCTTCCAGTGCCGCCGGTTCGGCGCGGTACACCGTGTCTTCACGGTCGATCCGTGAGTTGCCACGCGAGCGGTCGTTGTACACCAGCAGCAATTCCAGGCCTATGAACTGGTTGATCTGTTGGTGCAACTCCAGCAGCTCTGCTGTTTCCAGCGGCTGGTGGAAGCTTTGCACCAGCAGTTGCGGGCCATAACGGTCGATGGTCAGGCCGCCGGCGCCTTCCTGGCTGCCGTGGAACAGCCGGTAGCAGTCGGTGCTGTGGGCATGCAGCTCGTTGATCAAATCTTGGCGATGATCGAGTGCGGCGCGCAGCGCCTGATTCAAGGGAGTCATGGAGCGCGCCTTGCTTGCGAGTCAATATGGGCGCGGAGTTTAACAGTTATGGCGCGCCGGCTACATCAACCCCATCCGCCGATGGGCGCGCTGCACCGAACCATTGCGCATCGCCCAGCGTAGCAATGGCGCGCTGCGCTTGACCCCGGCGCGGATCATCTGGCGCTGCAGCGGGCTTTGGTGTTGTTCGAGCATGGCGCTTGCCCAATCCGGCAGCAGGTCTATGCCGGCCTGCATCATCAAGCTGCCAAAAGGTTTGGCCAAGGTGCTGGGCGCGGGCGCATTGACCAGCAGGCGCAGCACCTCGCGGCTACGCTCGTCACACAGCAGTTGCGGACGAATGCGCGCCAGGTAATCCGAAACTTCCTGCCGTGAACGCGGAACATGCCGAGCGCCCAAGCGCTCGGCGACCAAGGCGATTTCACTGTAATAACGGTCTTGGTCCCGACCCGAGAGGCTCGGGTTGCGATAGCGCAGGTGGGCCGCCAGGAAGTTGCTGACTTCCGCCACATGCACCCACGTCAGCAACTCCGGATCGCTGGCCGCATAAGGCCGCCCGTCCGGGGCATGCCCCGTCACTTGCAGGTGGATGGTGCGCACTTTTTCGATCAGCCATTCGGCGTCTTTGCGCGAACCGAAGGTGGTACCGGAAATAAATTGCGAGGTGCGCCGCAAGCGCCCGAGCATGTCCTGGCGAAAATTGGAGTGGTCCCACACGCCGGCCAGGGCCAGCGGGTGCAAGGCTTGCAGCATCAAGGCGCTGATGCCGCCAATGAGCATGCTGCTGAAGTCGCCATGCACTTGCCAACTGACCGAGTCCGGCCCGAACAGGCCTGGATCGCCCTTCGGGTTTTCCAGGTCCAACTGACCCAGTGACAAGCCGGTAAGGCTCATCAACTGGGTTTCGATACGGCTGCGGATAAATTCCATCGTGACTCGGTGTTCCTATCGGTTCAGGCGTTTGTCGATCAGGCCGTCGACGACGCTGGGGTCGGCCAGGGTTGAGGTATCACCCAGGCTGTCCAGTTCGTTGCAGGCAATTTTGCGCAAAATCCGCCGCATGATCTTACCGGAGCGGGTTTTCGGCAGGGCCGGGGCCCATTGGATCAGTTCCGGCTTGGCAAAGCTGCCGATTTCCTTGCTGACCAGCTCGAGCAGGTGCTTTTTTAATGCATCGCTGGGCTCGACGCCATTCATTGGCGTGACGAAGGCATAAATCCCCTGGCCTTTGACATCGTGGGGGTAACCCACCACTGCGGCCTCGGCCACTTGGTCATGCAGCACCAGGGCGCTTTCTACTTCGGCGGTACCAATACGGTGGCCGGACACGTTGATCACGTCATCGATGCGCCCGGTAATCCAGTAGTCGCCGTCTTCATCGCGTCGTGCGCCGTCGCCGGTGAAGTAATAGCCGGGGTAGGGTTTAAAATAGGTGTCGATCATGCGTTGCGGGTCGCCGTAGACGCTACGAATCTGCCCGGGCCAGCTGGCTTTGATCGCCAGTACGCCACTGCCGGCGCCGCTGATTTCCTTGCCTTGCTCATCCAGCAGCACGGGTTGTACGCCAAACATCGGTTGGGTCGCGCAACCGGGCTTGATCCGCTGGGCGCTGACCAATGGGCTGAGCATGATGCCGCCGGTTTCGGTCTGCCACCAGGTATCGACAATCGGGCAGCGTTGTTCGCCCACGGCGTTGAAGTACCAGTCCCAGGCTTCCGGGTTGATCGGCTCGCCGACGCTGCCCAACAGGCGCAAGCTGGCGCGGGAGGTATTTTCCAATGGCCCGTGGCCCTCACGCATTAAGGCGCGTAGCGCAGTGGGCGCGGTGTAGAAGATATTCACCTGATGTTTGTCGATCACCTGCCAGAAGCGCGAGCTGTCCGGGTAGCTCGGTACGCCTTCGAACATCAGCGAGGTGGCGCCATTGGCCAGCGGGCCATACACGATGTAGCTGTGCCCGGTAACCCAACCGACGTCGGCGGTGCACCAGAACACTTCGCCGTCGCGGTAATCGAGCACGTATTTGAAGGTCATCGCCGCTTGTAATAGATAGCCGCCGGTGGTGTGCAACACGCCTTTGGGTTTGCCGGTGCTGCCCGAGGTGTAGAGGATGAACAGCGGGTCTTCGGCGTCCATCGGCTCGGGCGGGCAGTCGTCGCTGGCGGTGTCCAGGGCTTGCTGGTACTTGAGGTCGCGGTCTTTGACCCAAATAAGGTCGGCCCCCGTGCGTTGCACCACCAGCACCGTGCTGACGTCCGGGCAACTGGCCAGGGCCTTGTCGACATTCTTTTTCAACGCCACCGGCTTGCCGCCGCGCATGCCTTCATCCGCGGTGATCACGGTGCGGCAGTCAGCGTCGAGAATGCGGTCGCGCAGGGCGTCTGGTGAGAACCCACCAAACACCACCGAATGCACCGCGCCTATCCGCGTGCAGGCCAGCATTGCGTAGGCCGCTTCCGGGATCATCGGCATGTAAATGCACACCCGGTCGCCTTTCTTCACGCCACGGCTTTTCAGCACATTGGCTAGGCGGCTGACGTTTTGGTGCAGTTGGCGGTAGGAGATTTTGGAAGATTTTGCAGGATCATCGCCTTCCCAGATGAAGGCCGGCTGATCGGCGCGTTGCGCCAGGTGACGGTCAATGCAGTTGTAACTGACGTTGAGTTGGCCGCCGGCAAACCATTGGGCGGCGCCAGTCTTGATGTCTGACTGTTGGACGGTGTGCCAGGGTGTTATCCAGTCGAGAAAGCCCTTGGCCTGTTCGGCCCAGAAGGTGTCAGGTTGCTCAATGGATTGGCGATAGAGGCGCTGGTAGTCGGCTTGACTGAGCTGCGCGGCAAGACGGACGGCATCGGCGGCGGGAAACGTGCTGATATCGAACATGAGCGGTCCTTATTCTTGTTTTCGGGACAAGGCATAAAGATGCACGCTGTAGGGAGAGGGTTCAAGGCCAACGTCCAAACGGACGTTGGCCTTAGTGTATCGGCTTCAGCCGCGGTGACGACCGCGGAAGTAGTTGATCAGGCCTTGGGTCGACGCGTCGTCAGCCAGGGTTTCTTCGGCGCCGGTCAGGCGGTTGTAAACGCCCTTGCCCAGTTCCTTGCCCAGCTCCACGCCCCATTGGTCAAAGGCGTTGATGCCCCAGATCACGCTTTGCACGAACACTTTGTGCTCATACATGGCCACCAGCGCGCCGAGGCGACGTGGGCTGATGCGCTCCACCACAAGGGTGTTGCTCGGACGGTTACCCGGGATCACCTTGTGCGGTGCCAGCTTCTGTACTTCGGCTTCCGGCATGCCCTTCTCGCGCAGTTCGGCTTCGGCTTCGCTGCGGGTTTTGCCGAGCATCAGGGCCTGGCTTTGGGAAAGGCAGTTGGCGTACAGCCATTGGTGGTGGTCGGAGACCGGATTGAAGCTGACGATTGGCACGATGAAGTCGGCCGGGATCAGTTGAGTCCCTTGGTGCAGCAACTGGTGGTAGGCGTGCTGACCGTTGCAACCTACACCGCCCCAGATAACCGGGCCGGTATCGGTGGAAACCGGTGTGCCGTCCTGGCGCACGCTCTTGCCGTTGGATTCCATGTCCAGCTGTTGCAAGTGTTTGGTGATGTTACGCAGGTAGTGGTCGTACGGCAGGATCGCATGGCTCTGCGCGCCCCAGAAGTTGCCGTACCACACGCCCAACAGGCCCAGTAGTACGGGCATGTTCTGTTCGAACGGGGCGTTCTGGAAATGCTGGTCCATGGTGTAGGCACCGGACAGCAGTTCCTTGAAATTGGACATGCCGATGGCCAGGGCGATTGGCAAGCCGATGGCCGACCACAGCGAGTAACGGCCGCCGACCCAGTCCCACATCGGGAAGATGTTTTCTTCGCGGATACCGAAGGCCACGGCCGCCGCGTTGTTGCTCGAGACTGCGATAAAGTGGCGGTACAGCTCGGCTTCCGAGCCACCCTGTGCCAGGTACCAGGCGCGGGCGGCCTGGGCGTTTTTCAGGGTTTCCAGGGTGTTGAAGGATTTCGACGAGACGATGAATAACGTGGTCTCCGCACGCAGCTTCATGGTCAGTTCATGGAACTCGCTGCCGTCGATGTTCGCCAGGTAGTGGCAGCGCACGCCTTTATGGGCGTAGGACAACAGTGCCTCAGAGACCAGCTCTGGGCCGAGGAACGAACCACCGATGCCGATGTTCACCACGTCAGTGATCGGCTTCTCGGTGTAGCCACGCCACAGGCCATCGTGGATCCGCCCCACGAGGTCGGTGATCTGGTTCAGCACTTTGTGCACGTCCGGCATGATGTTCACGCCGTTGACCGATAACTTGTCACCCACAGGGCGGCGCAAGGCGGTGTGCAGGGCTGGGCGGCCTTCGGAGGAGTTGACCGGTTCGCCAGCGTAGAGCGCGTCGATCGCGGCTTTAAGGTCGACTTCCTTGGCCAGCGCCACCAGCAGGTCGCGGGTTTCGGTGGTGATCAGGTTTTTCGAGTAATCGAGGAAAAGCCCGCAACTGCTCAAGGTGAACTCGGAAAAGCGCTGGGGATCGGCATTGAACGCGTCGCGCATGCTGAAATCCTGCATGGCTTGGCGATGTTTGTTGAGCGCTTGCCAAGCGGGCAGAGCGGTAACGTCATGAGGAGTGCGGTAATACGCCATCGCTGCGGGTTTCCTTTTTATTACGGGGGGCTTGCCTTTAGGACACTTCTAAATCCGGAACGTCCAGTCTTTGATCAAGCGTTGGGTTCCGGTCAGCGCCAACACTGGCGCAGGGCGTTTACATTAAACCTAGCGTGTCGATATGTCTTGGCTTTGTCTGCGCTGTGGCCGGTACTTTTTTATACCGGCACAGCGGGGAGGGCAACAGGTGCGGTGTTTTTCAATGAGAAAAAGCGGGGGGGCAGGCCAGGTTCAGGTGCACGTTATCGATCAGGCGAGTCGCCCCCAGATACGCGGCAACCAGGATCACCACGTCGCGATCCTCAGCCGTGGCCGGGCGCAAATGCACGCCTTGGCGCACTTCGAGGTAATCCATGCGCAGGCCGGCGGCTTCGATGTGCTGGATTTGATCGGCACGCAGCTTGGCGAAATCGTGGTCACCGGCTTTGATTGCCGTGGCAATCTGGCTGAGGCTGCGGTACAGCACCGGCGCGATGGCACGTTGCTCGTCGGTGAGGTAGCCGTTGCGCGATGACAGCGCGAGGCCGTCTGCGGCACGTACGGTCGGCTCGCCGATGATCTGGATCGGCATGTTCAGGTCATGCACCATGGCGCGGATTACCGCCAGTTGCTGGTAATCTTTCTGGCCAAACACGGCCATGTCTGGCTGGACCATATTGAACAGCTTGCTCACTACCGTGGCCACGCCTTCGAAATGGCCAGGACGGCTCGCGCCGCACAGGCCTTCGGACAGTTGCGGAACACTGACGCGGGTCTGGCCGGTCATGCCGCCGGGGTACATTTCTTCGACGGTCGGCGCGAACAGCAGGTTGCAACCGGCTTGCAGCAGCTTCTCCTGATCGGCCGCTAGCGTGCGTGGGTACTTGTCCAGGTCTTCGCCTGCGCCGAATTGCAGCGGGTTGACGAAGATACTCGCTACCACGAAATCCGACTGTTGCGCGGCCTTGGTCACCAGGGTGGCGTGGCCGCTGTGCAGGTTGCCCATGGTGGGCACAAAACCTATGCGTTTGCCGGCACTGCGGGCGTGGGCGACGGCGGAACGCAGTTCTCGTACGGTCTTAACGGTGTTCATGCAGAAAATCCGTGTTCGGCGCCTGGGAAAGTAACGGCTTTGACCTCGGTGACGTAAGCACTCAAGGCGGCCTGGATGCTGTCTTGGCCGGCCATGAAGTTTTTCACGAATTTCGGCGCACGGCCGGTCAGCGACAAGCCGAGCATGTCGTGCAACACCAAAACCTGGCCGTCCGTGTCGGGGCCCGCACCGATGCCGATGACCGGCACTTTGACGGCTTGCGTGATCTCTGCCGCCAGCTCGCTCGGCACGCATTCGAGCAGGATCATCGCGGCTCCGGCTTCTTCCAGGGCAATGGCATCTGCGCGCATCTGCCGCGCCTGGGCTTCATTGCGGCCTTGTACTTTGTAGCCACCGAGGATGTTCACCGATTGCGGCGTCAGGCCCATGTGCGCACACACCGGCACACCACGCTCAGCCAGCAGTCTAATTGACTCGGCGAGCCATACAGCGCCTTCTACTTTGATCATGTGCGCACCGGCTTGCATCAGTTTGCCGGCGTTTTGAAAGGTCTGTTCGAGGGTGGCGTAGCCCATGAACGGCAGGTCAGCGATGATGAAGGCGCCGTCGTTACCGCGCTTGACGCTGGCAGTATGGTAGGCGAGCTCATCGGTAGTGACGGGCAGGGTGCTGTCATTCCCTTGAAGAACCATGCCAAGTGAGTCACCCACCAGTAGCACGTCGACGCCGGCCTGGCAGCTGGCCTGAGCGAAAGTGGCGTCATAGCAGGTCAGCATGGCTATTTTTTCACCTTTGAGCTTGAGGCTCTGCAAGGTGGTCAGGGTAATGTCTGGCATGAAAAGGGTCCTCGTTCAGGCGCTTGGAAACAGCGAGTAACGCGCGTGAGTCTTCGTTTATACAGGCGCACTGTCTTGAGAGCAGTGCTTATAAGGCCTGGATTGCGCCCTTAAGCGCCGGTTGGCGGCAGCGGGACGCCTATAGTCGTGATGAGGGCTCGGTAAGTCAATTGGATGTGTTACCGCATTGTTACGAGTGCGGTGTTACCGCTGTTACTGACGCGATTCAGCACGATGAACGCCGCTTTTGATGGCGTGTGAGATCGCCTGTGGGAGCGAGCAAGCCGACTCCCACAGGCGGGCCGCGTCAAGCAGTGGGGATGCGTTCCAGGCCGACAAACGGGCAGGCCGTCAACAGCTCCTCGAGCGTACGCCCGCCGGGCAGTTGCAGTTCGGCAGGGGCCAGTTCGGCCAGCGGGTAAAGCACGAACGCACGCAGGTGCATCTGGTAGTGAGGCACTTTGAGGCGCGGTTCGTCGATCAAGCGATCGCCAAACAGCAGGATATCCAGATCAAGTGTACGCGGGCCCCAACGCTCAAGGCGCTCGCGGCCCTGGCCGTTTTCGATGGCTTGTAGCGCATCGAGCAGTGCCAGTGGCGCGAGGCTGCTCTCCAGGGCTGCGACCGCGTTGGTGTAGCGCGGTTGCCCCGGAAGCAGGGAATCACTTTGATAGAAGGCGGAAACGCCCACGAGGGTGGTGCCTGGCAATAACGCCAACGCTTGGACGGCGCTGCGCAACTGCTGGACGGGGGCCGCGAGGTTGCTGCCCATGCCGATGTAGATGCGTTCCACGTTTATTCGCCCGCAGCGCCCGAGGCGTCGGCAGACGTGCGTTTACGCTTGCTTGAGCTACGACGACGTTTTTTCGGACCATCGCCAGCGCCATCGCCTTTGCTGCCAAGGTCACGAATCATGTCGCGGCGTTGGCTGTCATTAGCGTCCTGGTAGTCGGTCCACCATTCGCCCAGGCCGTCGGTCTGCTCGCCGGCGCTTTCGCGCAACAGCAGGAAGTCGTAGCCCGCGCGAAAGCGCGGATTGTCCAGCAGCAGGTCGGCGCGTTTGCCGCTGCGCCGTGGCAGGCGTTCCTGCATGTCCCAGATCTCGCGGATCGGCATGGTGAAACGTTTTGGAATAGCAATGCGCTGGCACTGCTCGGCGATCAGCTCGTGAGCGGCCTCTTGCATGGCCGGAATCGGCGGCATGCCACGGTCTTGCAAGCGCAGTACGCGCTTGGGCAGGGCCGGCCACAACAGGGCAGCGAACAGGAACGCCGGGGTCACCGGTTTGTTCTGCTTGATGCGCAGGTCGGTGTTGATCAAGGCTTCGCTGATCAGCGTGTGTGTATACGTCGGGTTGTATTCCAGGGCCTCGGCGCTGGCCGGGAACAATGGGTCGAACAGCTGCAGGTCGACAAGCATTTCGAAGGTGTCGGCGGCATATCCTGAGAGGAATAGCTTGAGCACTTCTTCGAACAGGCGTGCCGAGGGAATCTCCCGCAGCATCGGTGCCAGTTCGCGAATCGGCGCGGCGGTGTGTTTCTCGATACCGAAGTTCAGCTTGGCGGCAAAGCGCACCGCGCGCAGCATGCGCACCGGGTCTTCCTGGTAGCGCTGGGTCGGGTCGCCGATCAAGCGGATCAGGTTGTTGCGAATGTCGTGTACGCCGTTGGCGTAATCGAGGATGCGCTCGCTGACCGGGTCGTAATACAAGGCATTGATGGTGAAGTCGCGGCGTTGCGCGTCTTCTTCCAGGGTGCCGTAGACGTTGTCGCGCAGGATGCGGCCGCTCTCGTTGCGGGAAGACTGGTTGGTGTCTTCCTCTTCATCGTTTTGCGGGTGGCCGGCGCGGAAGGTCGCGACCTCGATGATTTCGCGACCGAAGTGGATATGCACCAATTTAAAGCGGCGACCGATGATTCGCGCATTGCGAAACTCGGCACGCACCTGCTCGGGCGTGGCGCTGGTGGCGACGTCGAAATCCTTGGGTGTGATATTGAGCAACATGTCACGTACGCAGCCGCCCACCAGATAAGCCTGGTAGCCAGCGTTCTGCAACCGTTCGACGATGTTCACCGCATAACGGCTGAATTGAGCACGCTGCAATGAATGCTGATTGCTGTTAAGCACTTCAGGCGTGCTGCGAATGTGTTGCGTACGACGCAAGGGAGAACGGAATGACTGGAACAACTTCTTCAGCATGGGATGCACTGTTTGAAGGAATGTTCGGCCATAACGAAGAATGACCGCATGATGGGCCGGGATTCTAGCATTTAGTCGAGGGATGGTGTAGGAACAAGCTGCAGGCCTTGCGCCATAAGCTTAAAAGAAGCGATGAGCCGGTCAAATCCCGGAAACTACAAGGGGAGCCGAAGCTCCCCCAGAAGTAGTTGCGTGCTCTATTTTTATTATTGATTTCGGGCTTCTTGTTTTTGTTGATCGCCCTCGCCATGAAGCTTCACCTTCAAGACACTCCCAATCGGGAGTCAAGAGCAAACGGATTGCTTTGGTCGCTGTGTTGCTGATCTACGATCCAACCAGTTCAGGCTCTGCCTTAGGGCAGTTTTTGTTGTTCTCGGCCTGGTTGCGGGGCAAGCCCCAAATGCAACGCCTCTCCAAAAGAATCAATTAGCTGCGCCTCCGCCGTGTTGTTTTTATTATGCGTGAGTCGATTCGTCTTATTTTTATTGTCTGGTACTAAGCTTGTTATTGTTTTTGTACTAAGCATATAGCAGGGTGCGTGCCAACTTTTGTGTCGCCCAGCAAAACCGGGGGGTTGAGGCGCTTTCGGGTTTTTTTGAGGCCAAAAAAAGCCGGGGCTTCGTTACCGTAAGCCCCGGCTTTTGTTACGCGAAAAAGCTGCGGTAACAGTTTTTTCACATCTGAGGGTGTTACCTATCGGGGCGCACCCTCAACTCTCGCTGGCCACCCCAGTCTTGCGTCGCGGAATACCCAGGCGCTGGCGACGTTCCCACAGGCACTTGCGGCTCACGCCCAGTTTGCGGGCCAGCTCGGTCTCGGTCATGTGGTCCTGATGCTCAAGGACGAAGTGCTGGAAGTAATCTTCCAGTGACAAGTCCTCGGTCGGCTCATGGCTGGTATTGCTAGCGCCGCCCTGTTGCGGGGCCAAGCCGATAAAATCATCGTCTTCCAGGTCGCTGAGTTCAATGTCGATGCCCAGCAGTTCGGCGGAAATTTCCGGGCTCTCCGACAGAATGACCGCTCGCTCGACCGCATTCTCCAGCTCTCGCACGTTACCCGGCCACGAGTAGTGCCGAATCGCCTGCTCGGCGTCCGGGGCAAACGTGAGGTCGGTACGGTTGATGCGCGCGCTCTGGCGCAACAGGAAGGCGCTGGCGATCTCGTTGACGTCGGCGCCACGCTCACGCAGGGCTGGCAGCTTGAGAGCAATCACGTGCAGGCGGTAATACAAGTCTTCACGGAACTGGCCGATTTTAGCCAGGCTCTTCAGGTCACGGTGGGTCGCTGCGATCAGGCGAACATCGACCTTTTGCGATTGCACCGAACCTACGCGGCGAATTTCGCCTTCCTGCAACACGCGCAGCAAACGTGCCTGGGCTTCCAGGGGCAGCTCGCCGATTTCGTCGAGGAACAGGGTGCCGCCGTCCGCCGCTTCGACTAGGCCCGCGCGCCCGGCGCTGGCGCCGGTAAACGCACCTTTCTCGTGGCCGAACAGCTCGGACTCGATCAGGGATTCAGGGATTGCCGCGCAGTTCACCGAAATCATTGGCGCCTTGGCGCGCTTGGACAGGTTGTGCAGGGCGCGGGCCACCAGTTCTTTACCGGTGCCCGACTCGCCCTGGATCAATACATTGGAATCGGTGGGCGCCACTTTGCGGATTTTGCTGTACAGGTCCTGCATCGGTGGGCAGGAGCCGATGATGCCGATTTCGCCATTGCTGTTGTCGGCGCCTGGCTTATCCGCACCGTTGGCAACCTTGCCGGCGGGCCGCTGTTCGGCGGGCGCGCCGTTGGCTGACTGACGGTCGCGCAGGATACGGGCCACGGCCTGGAGCATCTCGTCGTGGTCGAAAGGCTTGGCGATATAGTCCACCGCGCCCATCTTCATCGAGTCCACGGCTGAGCGCAGGCTGGCATAGCTGGTCATGATCAGCACCGGCGTGCCCTGGCCAAGCTTGATCAGCTCAGTGCCTGGCGCGCCGGGCAGGCGCAGGTCGCTGACAATCAGGTCGAACGTGGGAATGCTGAATCGCTCTTGGGCTTCCTGCACCGAGCCGGCTTCGCTGACCTGATACTGATTACGTTCAAGCAGGCGACGCAAGGCAGAGCGGATAATTGTTTCGTCTTCGACGATCAAAATGTGCGGCATTGATTCAATTCTCTCGACGGTCTCAGTTCACAGCGGACGTCGCTTCGACATGACGCGGCAAGGTCACCCGAATACGGGTGCCGCGTTGGCTTTCGGTGTCAGCCGGGCTGTCGATGGTGATTTGTCCATAATGCTCTTCAACGATGGAATAGACCAGTGCAAGGCCCAGACCCGTACCTTCGCCTGGGTCCTTGGTGGTGAAGAAGGGTTCGAACAATCGGTCCATGATGTTCTGTGGAATACCGCTGCCTTCGTCCTCCACGATCAGATCGATCGTATGCTCGAAAGCCTCGCTCTTGACGCGTACCGCACTGTGCGGCGGGGAAGCATCGCGGGCGTTGGACAGCAGGTTGATCAACACCTGCGCCAAGCGTTGGGAGTCGCCGTCGACCCAGTGGTCGGGGTCGCACAGATTGAAGAACTGTACTTCGAAATTGCGCCGGTTCAAGGCCAGCAGCCCAATGGCATCCTGCGCGACTTCGGCCAGGCACACAGCCTCGTCCTGGTTCTGATGAGCGCCGGCATGGGCGAAGCTCATCAACGACTGCACGATGCGGGAAACGCGCTTGGTCTGCTCGAGGATCTGCCCGCTGATTTCGGTGATTTCGCCGTCCTCTTCACGCTCTTCGCGCAGGTTCTGCGCCAGGCACGCGATACCGGTGATCGGATTGCCAATCTCGTGAGCCACACCCGCCGCCAAGCGGCCAATACTGGCCAGGCGCTCGGAGTGCACCAGCTTGTCTTCGAGCATTTGCGTGTCGGTTAAGTCTTCGACCAGCAGCACCAGGCCGCTGTTGCCGGGCGCCAACGGCTCGTCGATGGCCGCTTTGTGCAGGTTGAGCCAACGGGTCTGGCCGTCGAGCGCCAGGTGTTGTTTGTGCAAATGCTCGTCGGGCAGGTTGATAAAGCCTTGCAGCAGTTCTTTCCATGGATCGCCCAGGGTATTCAGGCGCGAGCCCACAACCCGCTGGGCGGCGATGCCGGTGAGTTCCTCCATGGCTTTGTTCCACATCAGGATTTCTTGATCCTTGGCCAGGGAGCACACGCCCATCGGCAGTTCCTGCAGGGTCTGGCGATGGTAGCGACGTAATGCATCGAGTTCGGCGGCAAGACCGGTGAGGCGTGAGTGGTAGTCCTCCAGCCGACTCTCGATGAAATGGATGTCTTCGGTGACATAATTCTCGCCGCCGGCCTTGTAGGGCAAGAACGTTTCGACCATGTCCTGGGACACGCTCGGCCCCATCAGGCCGGAGAGGTTGGCTTCGATCCGGTCACGCAGACGGCGCAGCGCATACGGGCGGCGCTCGTCGAACGGCAAATACAAGTCGCGTAGTGCCTGTTCGACTTCCTTTTGCGCGGCTTTTGCACCCAGTGGCTTGGCCAGTTGCGTGGCGAACTCCTGGGGCGAGGCGGCATGCAATTCGCGGCGTTGCGGGCGGCGCACGTTATCTACCGCGCAGGCTTCGGCCGCACTGGTTTCTTCGGGGCTGGCGTTGGTGAACAGCGAGATCAAGGTGAACATCAATACGTTGGCTGCCAGGGAAGCAATGGCCGCCATGTGCCAGCTGGTGTCGTCCAGCACGTAAATCATGTTCAGCAGCGGGATGTAGAAACCCTGTAAGTTGCCAACCAGCGGCAGCAGCATGGTGACCATCCACACCAGGATCCCCGCCAGCAGGCCGGCGATAAAACCGCGCCGATTAGCGGTCGGCCAGTACAGCACCGACAACACGCCCGGCAGGAACTGCAAGGTGGCGACGAACGCGACGATGCCGAGGTTGGCCAAGTCTTGCCCGGCGCCCAGCAGCAGGTAGAAGCCATAGCCGGCCATGATGATCGCGACGATCAGCGCGCGGCGTGTCCATTTCAGCCAGCGGTAGATATTGCCTTCAGCCGGCGGCTGATACAGCGGCAACACTAGGTGATTGAGCGCCATGCCCGATAGCGCCAGCGTGGTCACGATGATCAAGCCACTGGCCGCCGACAAACCGCCGACGTAAGCCAATAACGCCAGGGATTTGCTGTTGGCGGCAATGCCGACGCCGAGGGTGAAGTATTCCGGGTTGGTGGTCGCTCCCAGCTTGAGGCCAGCCCACAGGATCAACGGCACCGCCAAGCTCATCAGCAGCAGGAATAGCGGCAGGCCCCAGCTGGCGCTGACCAGTGAGCGCGGGTTGAGATTCTCGGTGAATGTCATGTGGTACATGTGCGGCATCACGATCGCCGAGGCGAAGAACACCAGCAACAGCGTGCGCCATGGGCCTTCCTGCAACGGTGTGTGCAGGGCGGCGAGGGCGGTCTGGTTTTGCAGCAGCCACAGTTCCAGTTGTTGCGGACCGTCGAACACGCCATAGAGTGCATACAGGCCGACACCGCCGATGGCGATCAGCTTGATCACCGACTCAAAGGCAATCGCGAACACCAGGCCTTCGTGTTTTTCACGGGTGGCGATATGGCGTGAACCGAAGAAAATCGTGAACAGCGTGATCAGCGCGCAGAAGGCCAGCGCGACGCGATGCTGCACAGGCTCGCGGGTGAGGATGCTGATGGAGTCCGCCACGGCCTGGATTTGCAAGGCCAGCAGCGGCAGCACGCCGAGCAGCATGAAAATCGTGGTCAGCGCGCCGGCCCAGGTGCTGCGGAAGCGGAAGGCAAACAGGTCCGCCAGGGACGACAGCTGGTAGGTGCGGGTGATTTTCAGGATCGGGTACAGCAACACCGGCGCCAGCAGAAATGCGCCGGACACCCCGAGGTAACTGGAAAGAAAGCCGTAGCCGTACTGATAGGCCAGGCCGACGGTGCCATAAAACGCCCAGGCGCTGGCGTAGACGCCCAGGGACAAGGTGTAGGTCAGCGGATGGCGAATGATCGCCCGCGGGATCATTCCGCGCTCACTGATCCAGGCCACGGCGAACAGTGCACCCAGGTAGGCGGCGCTGATCAGCAGCATCTGGGTGAGGCTAAAGCTCATCGGCATCTTTTTGGCTCTGCAGGATGAAGGTCACGACGATCAGGATCAGCCACAGCAGATAAGGGCGGTACCAGGCGCCCGTGGCGTCGATCCACCAATCCATGATGGCGGGGGAAAACAGGTAGATCCCGACGACCAGCAGCAGGACCAATCGATAGATGTACATGTTGGCCTCTGATTAAAAAACTGCGGCGATGGTAACGGATGGCTGGCAACCTGCAAGCGCCTTCAGCTCAATTGCGCTTCGGCCAGCGTGAGTGTGCGCGGGATCCTGGTGGCGTCCCAGTGCGCAATGCCCCAGTCCAGCAGTTCCCGCGGGCTGGCGTGCAGCAGTTCAGCGCTCGCCGGTTGACCGAGTGCGCGCAATGCTCTTAACAGCAAAGGCGTGGCTTGGTCAGGTGTCAACGGCGCTGAACGGTAGGTTTTGCCCAGCTTGTTACCGTCCGGCTGGACGATCAACGGCACGTGCAAGTAGCGCGGTTGGCGCAAGCCCAGCAGTTCTTGCAGGTACAGCTGGCGCGGCGTGGAATCGAGCAGGTCGGCGCCGCGCACAATATCGGTCACACCTTGCCAGGCATCGTCGAGCACTACGGCCAATTGATAGGCATACAGGCCGTCGCGGCGACGGATGACGAAATCGCCTACATCACGACCCAAGTGCTGTCGGAATTCGCCCTGGACGCGGTCGGTGAAGTGGTATTCCAACTCAGGCACGCGCAGACGCATGGCAGCGTCGTGCTGATCATGCCCGGCATTGCGGCACAAACCTGGGTAAATCCCGTGGTAGGGCTCCAGTTGTTTGCGCGAACAGGTGCAGGCGTAGGCCAGGCCGTGGTTGAACATGCCGTTGAGGACTTCGGCGTAGGCGTCATGCCGTTCGCTTTGTCGGACCAGTTGACCGTCCCATTCAAAGCCATAGCTTTCCAGGGCGTGCAGGATCGCTGCCTGGGCGCCGGGCTCTTCGCGGGGTGGGTCGAGGTCTTCCATGCGCATCAGCCAGCGGCCGTGATTGGCGCGGGCATCGAGGTAGGAGGCGAGGGCGGCAACCAGCGAGCCGAAATGCAAATGGCCGCTGGGCGTTGGGGCGAAACGCCCGATATAGGTAGAGGCTGTCATGGACCGGATACTACTGGAAAATCGGTAAACGCCAGAAACAAAAATGGGGCGTTTGCACGCCCCATTCGTTCAGCTCGGCAGGATTACTTGCCGACCTGTTTTTCCTTGATTTCAGCCAAGGTCTTGCAGTCTACGCACAGGTCCGCGGTTGGGCGGGCTTCCAGGCGGCGAATACCAATCTCGACGCCGCAGGATTCGCACCAGCCATATTCCTCGTCTTCGATCAGTTGCAGCGTTTTGTCGATTTTCTTGATCAGCTTGCGTTCACGATCACGGGCGCGCAGTTCGAGGGCGAATTCCTCTTCCTGGCTGGCACGGTCTGCCGGGTCCGGGAAGTTGGCGGCTTCGTCCTTCATGTGGTCAACGGTGCGGTCGACCTCTTGCATCAAGTCCTGCTTCCACTTTTGCAGGATCTTGGTGAAGTGCTGGCGCATGGGCTTGCCCATGTACTCCTCACCTTTCGTTTCGACGTAAGGTGTGAAGCCACTGAGGCTCTGCTGCTGTTGCTTTGCTTGGGTGGACATGAATAGACCGCCTCTCACTCTTCTAATCCATTGCGCAGGATTGCAACGTCACCGACACCTGCCGGCCCTGCGGCTGCAAGCGGGCGAACTTACCAGATAGATTCAGGGTGCGCCACTCCCGGTTGTCGAGGTCCAGCGCGGCGGGGTTGCAAACAGCAGCAGCCCGCCATGGCTGGGTATAGCGTGTCTCGACTGTTGATTTTAGTCGTTTTGCAAGCGCGTGCTGGGTTCATCGTGGACGGCCGAGCAGGCAATAGAGCATGTTTTACCGTGAGGGTTCGGTAGAATCCTGATTTTGTCCTCACCGTTGAAGGAAGGCTAATGGCTCAGCCCTACAGTGCGCGCAGTCGCGCCATCGAACCGTTTCATGTCATGGCGTTGCTGGCGCGAGCCAATGAACTGCAGGCAGCCGGTCATGATGTGATCCATTTGGAGATCGGCGAGCCGGACTTCACCACCGCCGAGCCGATCATCCAGGCCGGCCAGGCGGCATTGGCCAGCGGCAAAACCCGTTACACCGCGGCCCGTGGGCTGCCCGAGTTGCGCGAGGCCATCAGCGGGTTTTACCAGCAGCGCTACGGGCTGAGCATTGATCCTGGGCGCATCCTGATCACGCCCGGAGGCTCTGGCGCCTTGCTGCTGGCGAGCAGCTTGCTGGTCGACCCCGGCAAACATTGGTTGCTCGCCGACCCAGGCTACCCGTGCAACCGACATTTCCTGCGCTTGGTGGAAGGCGCGGCGCAACTGGTGCCGGTCGGCCCGGACGTGCGCTATCAACTGACCACCGACCTGGTGGCCAAGCATTGGGACCAGGACAGCGTGGGCGCACTGGTCGCGTCTCCGGCTAACCCGACTGGCACCATTCTCACGCGGGACGAATTGGCGGGGTTGTCGGCCGCGATCCAGGCACGCGACGGTCACTTGGTGGTGGATGAGATCTATCACGGCCTTACTTACGGCACCGATGCCGCCAGCGTTCTGGAAGTCGACGATGACGCTTTTGTCCTAAATAGTTTTTCGAAGTATTTCGGCATGACCGGCTGGCGCCTCGGTTGGTTGGTGGCGCCGCCTGCCGCCGTAGGCGAGTTGGAGAAGCTGGCACAGAACCTCTACATCAGCGCGCCGAGCATGGCCCAGTACGCGGCGTTGGCCTGCTTTACCCCGCAAACCTTGAGCATTCTGGAAGAGCGCCGCGCCGAATTCGGTCGCCGTCGCGACTTCCTCCTGCCCGCCCTGCGCGAGTTGGGCTTCGGCATTGCCGTAGAGCCGGAAGGCGCGTTCTATTTGTATGCCGATATCAGCGCGTTCGGCGGTGATGCCTTCGCGTTCTGCGGTCATTTCCTCGAAACCGAACACGTAGCCTTCACGCCGGGGCTGGATTTCGGCCGCTATCAAGCCGGTCACCATGTGCGTTTTGCCTACACGCAAAACCTCGATCGGCTACAGGAGGCGGTGGAACGCATCGCCCGTGGTTTGCGGAGCTGGCAAGGCTGATGCGTTTTCATCCTCCTCTCGAAGCAGCGCGGCTGATTCGCCGCTACAAGCGCTTTCTCACCGATATCGAAACCGTTACCGGCGAGCTGCTGACTATTCACTGCCCGAACACCGGTTCGATGCTCAATTGCATGGTGGAGGGCGGCCAGCTCTGGTTCAGTCGCTCCACCGACCCCAAGCGCAAATTGCCAGGCACTTGGGAGATTGCCGAAACGCCCCAGGGCAGGCTGGCGTGCGTCAACACGGCGCGCGCCAATCAGTTGGTTGAGGAGGCGTTGCATGCCGGGGTTATCACCGAGCTCAATGGCTTTACCGCCTTGAAGCGCGAAGTGCCTTACGGTCAGGAGAAAAGCCGCATCGATTTTCGCCTGGACTACCCGCAAGGCGCGGCGTATGTCGAAGTCAAAAGCGTCACTCTGGGCTTTGATGGCACGGCGGTGGCAGCTTTTCCCGACGCTGTAACCCAGCGCGGCGCCAAGCACTTGCGTGAGCTGGCACACCTGGCGCGCGATGGCGTGCGGGCGGTGCAGTTGTATTGCGTCAACCTGTCAGGGATCGAAGCGGTGCGCCCGGCCGTGGAAATCGACGCCGGTTACGCTGCAGCGTTGCGTGAGGCTAAGGCTGCTGGCGTGGAAGTGCTGGCCTACGGTGTACACGTCACGGCTGAGGAAATTTACGTCGACCGCCGCTTGGATGTGCTGATCGGCGACTAGAGTTCCACCCACAAGCCCTGCGCGTCTTCGCGGCCGGGCAGGGCGGTGAGGCTCTGGCCCGCGCAGGGGCCGGCGATGCATTCGCCGCTCTCGATCAGGAACAATGCGCCGTGGGTGGCGCACTGGATCAGGCTGGCGCTGGTGTCGAGGAACTGGTCGGGCTGCCATTCCAGCGGGATACCGCGATGCGGGCAGCGGTTGATATAGAAGTAGGCAACGCCGTCCCGGCGTACGGCCAACAGCTTGCAACCGTCGATCTCAAAGCCGAGGCTGCTGTTGGGCGCGAGGGTATCGGAGGAGCAGAGAAACTTCATTTCAATCCTTAAGTGCCTTGACGTTCAAATGCAAACAATTATCAAATGCCGGCTTCGCCCGTTAGCTGATTGGGCGCTCAGTACGATGCCAGGCAGGCTTAATCTGTCACATCGATGAGCGTTTGAGTGGCCCTGCCCTTGGAAGGAAACCCTGTTATGCGCCTGAGTACCAGCGCTATTGCGCTTGTTGCCTCACTGCTGGTCAACCACGGGGCGCAAGCCTCTGAACTGCCACAACGCTGGGTGAGTGCCGGTGGTGCGTTGTCGGAATGGGTGACGGCCTTGGGCGGCGAGTCGAAGTTGGTGGGCGTGGATACCACCAGCCAGCACCCGCAATCGCTGACGGCGTTACCGAGCATCGGTTACCAGCGGCAGCTATCGGCTGAAGGCATCCTCAGCCTGCGCCCGCAAGTACTCGTGGGTACCGAAGAGATGGGGCCGCCGCCGGTGCTTGCGCAGATTCGTGGGGCGGGCGTGCAGGTGGAGATGTTTTCGGCCGAGCCGGATCTTGCGACGTTGGAAGGTAATCTGCAGCACTTGGGCAAGTTGCTGGGCAATGAGGCGAAAGCCGACGAATTGTTTGCCGGGTATGAACAAGCGCTCAAGCAGCAGAAGCGTTGGGTCACACAGGCCCAGGCCACGCAAAAGGCGCCAGGTGTGCTGTTGTTGCTCGGCCATGCAGGCGGAAAGCCGCTGATTGCGGGTAAAGACACCGCCGCCGATTGGCTGTTGCAACAGGCGGGCGGGCACAACCTGGCAACCCACACCGGCTATAAACCGTTTTCGGTGGAGTCGTTGGCAGGGTTGAGTCCTGATGTGCTGGTGTTTGCTGATCGCGCCCTGACCGGTGATGCGGCGCGTGCGGCTTTGTTCAAGGAAAACCCGATTTTGGCCGCAACCCCTGCGGCCAAGAATGGCCGGGTGTTTGAGCTGGACCCGACCCTGCTGGTTGGCGGTCTGGGACCACGTTTGCCGCAAAGCCTGGTGAAACTGTCTGCCGGGTTTTATCCGTCTCAGGCTAAGCCTGCCCCATGACCACTCTGGTTAAACCTAAAACGCTATTTATCGGGCTGGCACTGTTGTGTGTATTGGCAACCTGGCTCTCATTGGCCCTGGGGCCGGTCAGCCTGCCGTTGCTGGATACGCTGCGGGCCGCCTTGCGCTTGATGGGCGTGCCAATTGAAGCCCAGGGCCTGGAGCAAGCCGAATTGATCCTGGGGCAGATTCGCCTGCCACGCACATTGCTCGGCCTGGCGGTCGGCGGCGTGCTGGCCTTGTCGGGTGTGGCAATGCAGGGGTTGTTTCGTAACCCGCTGGCTGATCCGGGGTTGGTCGGGGTGTCCAGTGGTGCGGCGCTGGGGGCAGCGGTTGCGATTGTGGGTGGTTCGTTGTTTGGCGGTCTGCCGGATGCGGTTGGGCCTTACTTACTGTCGTTATGTGCCTTTCTGGGCGGGTTGGGGGTCACGGCCCTGGTCTATCGCCTGGGGCGTCGTAACGGCCAAACTAATGTCGCGACGATGCTGCTTGCCGGCATCGCCCTTACAGCCCTCGCCAGTTCGGCGGTGGGGTTGTTTACCTATCTGGCGGACGATGCCACCTTGCGTACTCTGACCTTCTGGAACCTGGGCAGCCTCAATGGCGCGAGTTATTCGCGGTTGTGGCCGCTGCTGCTGGTGAGCGCCGGTGTGGCGCTGTGGTTGCCGCGTCGGGCCAAGGCGCTAAATGCACTGTTGCTGGGTGAGTCCGAGGCCAGTCACCTTGGGGTTGATGTGGAGAGGCTTAAGCGTGAACTGGTGTTCTGCACCGCGCTGGGCGTGGGGGCGGCAGTGGCGGCGGCGGGCATGATTGGGTTTGTCGGGCTGGTAGTACCGCACTTGGTGCGGTTGCTGGCGGGCCCGGATCATCGGGTGCTGTTGCCGGCTTCGGTGCTGGCGGGCGCGAGTTTGTTGCTGTTTGCTGACCTGGTGGCGCGTTTGGCTCTGGCGCCGGCTGAATTGCCGATCGGCATCGTGACGGCGTTTATCGGTGCACCCTTTTTTCTCTATCTGTTGTTACGGGGGCGTGCCTGATGCTGCGAGTGGAAGCGCTGCAGATCCGGCGCGGTCGCAAGAGTGTGTTGGCCGATGTCAGCCTGGACCTTTTGCCGGGCGAAGTGCTCGGCGTGCTAGGGCCCAATGGTGCCGGCAAAAGTACCTTGCTCGGCGCGCTGTGCGGTGAGTTGCATCCGGATCAGGGCAAGGTATGGCTTGATCAGCAAGAGCTGAAGAGCTGGAGTGGCTCGCAGCGTGCACAACGCCTGGCGGTCCTGCCGCAAACGTCGACCCTGGACTTTGCCTTTCGGGTCGAAGAGGTCGTCGGCATGGGGCGTTTGCCGCATCAGACCGGGCGAGTGCGCGATGACGAGATCGTCAACGCAGCGTTGCAAGCGGCGGATGTCGGGCACTTGAGTGGTCGCAGTTACTTGGCGTTGTCTGGCGGCGAGCGCCAACGTGTGCACCTGGCGCGGGTGTTGGCGCAGTTATGGCCAGGTGAAGCGGGGCAGACGTTGCTGTTGGATGAGCCGACGTCAATGCTTGACCCGTTGCATCAGCACACAACCTTGCAGGCCATCCGCAGCTTCGCTGATCGAGGCGCAGCGGTGTTGGTGATCCTCCATGACCTGAATCTGGCAGCCCGCTACTGTGATCGAATTCTGTTACTGGAGGATGGGCGTCCACATGCCTTGGATACGCCTGCAGAAGTCTTGCGACCTGAGCCGCTCAAGGCTGTGTTTGGTCTGGATGTGTTAGTGCAACCGCATCCGGAGCGTGGGCATCCGTTGATTATCACGCGCTGAGGTTAGCTTTTTTATCGGCAAAAAAAGACCCGGCAAGAGCCGGGTCAAATAACCGTGATTAGCCTGATGAGGAGATAATCTGAGAGTCCGAACCAATGGTCTTTCAGTTATCGGCTGATCTCGCGATCAGTTGTGATAATCATAACGATTCTCATTTGAGAGTCAACATTTGTTTTCGTCGTGCTGCTGGTTTTCTTGAATACTTGTTTTAAGGGCCCGAAAACACTGGGCTTGATCGCTGAGCTAATTCTTCGGGCGTGCTGAAATAGCATCCAGCTGTCGGTTCAACGCTTCCTTGCGCTCCGTCGGAATGTCATTCCAGTGCACATCCATCAACGCGCCTTCAATTGCATACAGCAATACCTTCGATGCCCGGAACCCGCGAGTCCGCACGGCTCGGTAGGCATCAACCGCCCCCAAGCGGCGCAAGTCGGACGCACTGTGGATGCCCACCGCGTGCAGCCACTGCGCCGACGTCTTGCCAAGGTTTTTCAGGTGTTGCAGCTCATCGTTCATCAAGCCTCCTTGCGACGGCCGAATGGTGCGGTGGGTATCGTGACCAGGCAAGCCTGAAAAGGAGTGTAGCGCTCAGTAGGAAAAGCGTACTTCTTTGGTCGGGAACGGCTGAAAAGATTATAAGAATGTTTTATTGGGGGGGAGGGCAGGCAGGCGCGAATCACCCGGTACGCGTGACGCGTAGCCGGGTCCGATGGGTGACATCACTTGGTGCGGTAGCGCAGGCGAGTGCCGAAATTGACTGACATCAGGATTTCGTCGGCAGTCAGTTCAGGTGGGAAATAGGTGCCCGATATCTGTGCATGGGCAAGGCTGGCGCCTTCCAATGAGCAGTCACGTAAATCCAGGCCACGCAGGTCGGTAGAGCGGAAGTAGGCGTCGGTGAAATCGACGCCGCTGGCGTTCAAATCACGCAGGTCCAGCCCACGGAAGTCGCCACCGCGCATGTCGACAGTCCCGTCTTTAGGGCGTTCCTGGTTGAAGCCTCGAATGTCGTCCTTGTGCAGGAGCGCATAGAGCGGGGTATCAAGAAGCTTGGGGTGACTCATGACGGCGACTCCTGTTGGAATTATGACGCCAGTATAGTGCCACTATTGCAGGGTCGTGCACCGTAGATAGGTGACACGACCAAGAAATATTTCTTACAGGCCAGGCAGGCGCTGGCGAATGTGCGCCACCAGAGCATCCAGAGTCCCACTCTCATTGGTCTCTACGCGCTTGCTGAGGAGCAGCTCTTCGGCTGTCAGCGGATCGCGATTGGCCTGCTGCTCTTCGATGACGGTCAGCGTCGCGTCGGACGGATCGTTTCTGTCCGCCTGACGTTGTGCCAGCCAGCTGGCGATAACGGCTTGTGGTGCGTTGCAGTCCAGGATCAGGAAGGGCGCGCCGGTGGCCTCGGCAATCTTGGCTGCCGCGTCGCGCTGCTCGCGCTTCAAGAAGGTCGCATCCAGCACGACCGGGTAGCCGGCACGCAAGACGGTATCGGCGATTTCATTCAGGCGAGCGTAGGTTGCGGCGCTGGCATCGGCCGCATAGATGCCGGCCTGTGGCGTGTTCTCTACTTGCTGCTGGCCAAACAGGCGTTTGCGCTCCACGTCCGAACGCAGGCGCACAGCGCCCAATGCTTCCACCAGGCGCATGGCAACGTGGCTTTTGCCGACTGCCGATACGCCGTGGGTAATTGCCAGGAAGCGCGAAGGAATGGTGCTGTAGCTTTCCGCCAGGTTGGCGTAGTTGCGGTACTGGCGCAGGGTGGTGGCGCGTTGCACCGGGCTGGCTTCGCTCGGCATGCTGAACAGCGCAATCTTGGCGCGTACCAACGCTCGGTAGGCTTTATAGAAGTTCAGTACTTCGAGGCCTTGGTAGTCGCCAGTCAATTCCAGGTACTGGCTGATAAAGCGACGTGCCAGGGATTTGAGGCCACGGTCTTCCAGGTCCATCGCCAAGAAGCCGGTGTCGGCCCATACATCGGTGAAGCGGAACGGTTCGTTGAACTCAATGCAGTCGAAGATCACCACCTGGCCGTCTATCAGCGTGGCGTTGCCCAAGTGGATATCGCCGTGACATTCGCGGGTGAAGCCGTCGAGCTTGCGCTGTACCAGCAGCGGCTTGAGGCGTTCGAAGCTGCTTTCAGCCCAGGCTTGCAGGGCTTCCAGTTGTGCCAGGTCAGCCTTGTCGCTGAGGAACGGGCGGATCTGCTCGAAGTTCTGGCTGATCGGCGCCATCACCTCGTCCGGCGTGCCGGCCAAGTGCTCCTGGGGAACCTTCGGCGCGGTGAGATGGAAATGCGCAATCTGCTTGGCCATTTGATCAATGTGCGCGCTGGTCAGTTCGCCGTTGGCTTGCAAGGTGCTGAGCAGTTGGCTTTGCGGGAACTGGCGCATTTTCAACGCGTACTCGATCACCGGACCTTCGCCGCCCAGTTGCGGGGCTTCGGCGGTGCCGGTAATCGGCAACACTTCAAGATACAAATCTTCGGTCAGGCGTTGGTTGAGGCGCAGCTCTTCATTGCAGAAATGGCCTCGATCATCCAGTTGGGTGAAATCCAGGAAGCCGAAGTTCATCGGTTTCTTCAATTTATAAGCGAAGGGACCCGTCAGAATGACCCAGGAAATATGGGTCTCGATAACTTGAAACGCTTCAACCGGGTGGGGATACAAAGCCGGGTTTTGCAGGGCAGCGATCAGGGACTGGCTCACGGGCGATCCTTCAAAGTCTGGGGGAAATCATGGCGGGCATTATGGCTGTTACAGCCGGTCGTGCAAACCGCTGTCCGGCTCATGTTGATCATCAATAAAGTGCGTATAATCCGCCGCCATGACTCGAACCCGATCTCCCCGTTCCCGTAAAAAACCTCCTTCGCGCGGCCTGCGCCCGTGGCTGGGCTGGGCGCTCAAGCTCAGCCTGGTGGGCTTTGTGGTGCTCGCCGGCTTCGCGGTGTACCTCGACGCCGTGGTCCAGGAGAAGTTCTCCGGCAAGCGCTGGACCATTCCGGCCAAGGTGTACGCACGCCCGTTGGAACTGTTCACCGGCCAGAAGCTGAGCAAGGATGACTTCCTTACCGAGCTCGATGCCTTGGGCTACCGCCGCGAACCTGTGAGCAACGGCCCGGGCGCTGCAGCCGTCAGTGGCAATACGGTCGACTTGAACACCCGTGGCTTCCAGTTCTATGAAGGCCTGGAAAAAGCCCAGCCGGTACGTGTGCGCTTCTCCGGCGATTATGTCGCCGAGCTCTCGTCGCTCAACGGTTCGAAGCTGCCAGTGGTACGCCTGGAGCCGCTGCTGATTGGCGGCATTTACCCGAAGAACCTTGAAGACCGCATCCTGATCAAGCTCGATCAGGTGCCGCCGTATCTGCTCGAAACCCTGGTTGCGGTAGAAGATCGCGATTTCTACAGCCATTGGGGGGTTTCGCCGAAGTCGATTGCCCGTGCTATTTGGGTCAACACCTCCGGCGGCAAGATGACTCAGGGCGGCAGTACGCTGACGCAACAATTGGTCAAGAACTTCTACCTGACCAACGAGCGCAGCCTGACCCGTAAACTCACCGAAGCCATGATGGCGATGTTGCTGGAGCTGCATTACAGCAAGCAGGAAATCCTCGAGGCGTACCTGAACGAGGTATTCGTCGGTCAGGATGGCCAGCGCGCAGTCCACGGGTTTGGCTTGGCCAGCCAGTTCTTCTTCGGTCAGCCATTGTCCGAGTTGAAGCTGCATCAGGTCGCATTGCTGGTAGGGATGGTCAAGGGGCCTTCCTATTACAACCCGCGTCGCAACCCGGAGCGTGCACTCGAACGTCGTAACTTGGTGCTTGATGTACTTGAGCAGCAAGGTGTTGCTAGCGCTGAACAAGTGGCCGCCGCGAAGAAGATGCCACTGGGTGTGACAACCCGCGGCAAGCTTGCCGACAGCTCCTTCCCGGGCTTTATTGACCTGGTCAAACGCCAGTTGCGTGAAGACTATCGCGACGAAGACTTGACCGAAGAAGGCTTGCGGATCTTCACCAGCTTCGACCCGATTTTGCAGATGAAAGCCGAGGCGTCGGTCAACGACACCTTCAAGCGCCTGAGCGGCCGTAAAGGTTCGGATGAGGTCGAAGCCGCGATGGTCGTGACCAACCCGGAAACCGGTGAGGTCCAGGCCATGATCGGCAGTCGCCAAGCCAGCTTTGCCGGTTTCAACCGCGCGCTGGATGCGGTGCGGCCGATTGGCTCGCTGGTCAAGCCAGCGGTTTACCTGACGGCCCTGGAAAAACCGAGCAAATACACCCTTACCAGTTGGCTCTCGGATGACCCGCTGTCGGTCAAAGGCGCCAATGGCCAGGTGTGGACGCCGCAGAACTTTGATCGTCGCTCCCACGGTACGGTGTTCCTGTACCAGGGGATTGCGCACTCCTATAACATTTCCACCTCACGCCTTGGGCTGGAGGTGGGTGTGCCGAATGTATTGAAAACCATCGCGCGCCTGGGTGTCACTCGTGAGTTTCCGGCCTTCCCGTCGATTCTGCTCGGTGCTGGCGCCATGACACCGATGGAAGTGGCGACGATGTACCAGACCCTCGCTAACGGCGGCTTCAATACACCGATGCGCGGCATTCGCAGTGTGCTGACCGCCGAGGGCGAGCCGCTCAAGCGTTATCCGTTCCAGATTCAGCAGCGCTTCGACGCGGGTTCCATCTACCTGATCCAAAACGCCATGCAGCGCGTAATGCGTGAAGGTACCGGGCGCTCGGTCTACAGCGTGCTGCCGTCGAACCTGACGCTGGCGGGCAAGACCGGCACCAGTAACGATTCGCGTGACAGCTGGTTCGCCGGCTTCGGCCAGGATGTACTGGCCGTGGTGTGGCTGGGGCGTGACGACAATGGCAAGACGCCGTTCACCGGTGCGACTGGTGCGTTGCAGGTCTGGACCAGTTTCATGCGCAAGGCCGACCCGCTGCCGCTGAACATGCCGCAGCCGGACAACATCGTGCAGGCCTGGATTGATCCGCACACGGGGCAGGGCTCCGATGCCAACTGTCCGGGCGCGGTGCAGATGCCGTATATTCGCGGCAGCGAGCCACCACCCGGAGCTGCATGCGGTGGCAGTGCCCCCGCTGACGCGGACTCGGTGATGGATTGGGTCAAGGGCTGGATGAATTAAGCAAAGAGGGTTTCAAGTGAACAAGTGGTTGATTCCAGCTATTACAGCGCTAGCGGTGCTCAGCGGTTGCTCAAGCGTGCAGCGCGGCTCAATTCCCGTAGTGGACTCGAGCACTGCCGTCTCGAATAACGATCGCATCTCGGCTAACGGCGGTTTCCGCCAGACCGTGGTCAAGCGTCCTGCACAAGCCACGCCTCAATCCATCCCGCAGGATTCGGGTGTGGTGGTGATGGTGCCGGGCGGTGGTGCTGCCACCTCGGCGCCTATCAGCGCCGAGCCATGGACCCCAGGGCCAAGCACGTCGGGGCCGATTGATGCCGCGCCGATCCAGACGGCGCCGGTCAATCAGGGCACCTACAATATGCCGTCGACGCCTAGCGGCATTCCATCGGCGTCCAGCGCTGGCGGCCTTTCGGCTGATGAACAGTTGGACGGGCCGGTACTCGCGTTGCTGACTACCGCCCAGCAGCAACAGGCCGGTGGGGACCTGAACGGTGCATCGTCGAGCCTCGAACGCGCCCAGCGCGTTGCACCGCGCGAGCCGCAAGTGTTGTATCGCCTCGCTCAAGTGCGCATGGCCCAGGGCGATGCGCCACAAGCCGAACAGTTCGCCCGTCGTGGCCTGAGCTTGGCCAACGGTCGTCCCGACTTACAAGCCAGCTTGTGGGCCCTGATTGGTGATGCGCGCGCCGCACAAGGCGATGCTGCCGGTGCCGCTCAGGCTCGGCAAAAAGCCAAGGTCAGCCTCTGATGGATGGGCGTTTCCCAGCGATTGCCGAACAGCTATTGCTGATTGAGCGCGAGTTGCGCGTGCAAGGGTGGTGGGACCCGGTGCCCCCGAGCGCCGAGGCGCTCAACAGCGTCGAGCCTTTTTCGGTTGATACCCTGGATTTCCACCAGTGGCTGCAATGGATCTTTCTGGTGCGCATGAAGCAGATCCTCGAGCAGGATCTGCCGTTGCCAAATGCATCGGGGATCATGGAGATGGCTGAAATGGTTTACGCCGATCGGCCGCTGGAGAGCCTTGGCTTGCGTAATGCGCTGAAAAAGTTCGACCAACTCATCGTCGACGCTCGTTAATTGCCTGACTGTCGGTTTTTCCGGCAGCCTTGCGCACATTTCTACCGCTTGACGACATTCAGGCGAGTTTTATCCCTTCTCAAACACCTTTCTTATGCGTTCTCATGCGCTTAGTTGGAAAAAAGCGCAATTATTGCTTGACTTGAGAGAGCTGAAACAGAAGAATCCAAAGTCCGCTGTATCGGGACTGCCAGAAGCAGGCCCGCTCAGCAGATCATGAGGCGCACATCCGCGCCGACCTGTAACACCCGCAACGCGTTACCTCGCGCTGGGTGGGAAAAGCCCGCAACACTTGGGACGATCCCAATACTTGCTCAGTCAGTGCTGACGTAGTCGGCGACCACCGTCGCTCATGCTCTGTTGAGAAGTAAACCTATTAAGACCCGTCGGTTTTTAACGGACGGTATTCTGGCGTTTTAGAGGTGAACAACGTGGAGCTTTTATCTGGCGGTGAGATGCTCGTCCGCTTTTTGCGTGACGAAGGCGTCGACTATATCTACGGGTACCCTGGTGGTGCTCTGCTGCATGTCTACGACGCACTGTTCAAGGAACCGGCTGTTACCCACATCCTGGTTCGCCACGAACAAGCTGCTACCCATATGGCTGACGGCTACGCCCGTGCCACCGGTAAAGCCGGCGTGGTACTGGTAACCTCCGGCCCAGGCGCAACCAATGCCATTACCGGCATCGCGACTGCTTATATGGACTCCATCCCGATGGTGATCATTTCCGGCCAGGTCGCAAGCACCATGGTGGGGACCGATGCATTCCAGGAAACCGACATGATCGGTATCTCCCGGCCGATCGTGAAACACAGCTTCATGATCAAGCATGCGTCGGAAATCCCGGAAGTCATGAAAAAGGCGTTCTACCTCGCGCAGTCCGGTCGTCCGGGCCCTGTCGTGGTCGATATCCCGAAAGACATGACCAACCCGGCCGAGAAATTCGAATACATCTTCCCGAAGAAAGCCAAGCTGCGTTCCTACAGCCCGGCCGTTCGCGGGCACTCGGGGCAAATCCGCAAGGCGGCAGAAATGCTCCTGGCGGCCAAACGCCCAGTGCTGTACTCGGGCGGTGGCGTGATTCTGGGTGGCGGTTCCGCGCCGCTGACCGAGCTGGCCAAGATGCTCAACCTGCCAGTCACTAACACCCTGATGGGCCTCGGTGCGTTCCCAGGTTCGGACCGTCAGTTCGTCGGTATGCTCGGCATGCACGGCAGCTACACCGCCAACCTGACCATGCACCATGCTGACGTAATCCTCGCCGTCGGAGCGCGGTTCGATGATCGGGTGATCAACGGCGCGAGCAAATTTTGCCCGAATGCCAAGATCATCCACATCGATATCGACCCGGCATCCATCTCCAAGACCATCAAGGCCGACGTGCCTATCGTAGGTCCTGTAGAGAGTGTGTTGACCGAAATGGTTGCTGCGCTCAAGGACATCGGCGAAACACCGAACAAGGAATCGGTTGCTAGCTGGTGGAAGCAGATCGACGAATGGCGCGGCGATCGCGGCCTGTTCCCTTACGACAAGGGCGACGGCAGCATCATCAAGCCACAAACCGTGATCGAGACCTTGTGCGAAGTGACCAAGGGCGACGCCTTTGTGACCTCCGACGTGGGCCAGCACCAGATGTTCGCCGCGCAGTACTACACGTTCGACAAGCCTAATCGCTGGATCAACTCCGGTGGTCTGGGAACGATGGGCTTTGGTTTCCCTGCGGCCATGGGTGTGAAGTTGAGCTTTCCGGACACTGACGTCGCGTGCGTCACCGGTGAAGGCAGTATCCAGATGAACATCCAGGAACTGTCGACGTGCTTGCAGTACGGCCTTCCGGTGAAGATCGTCTGCCTGAACAACGGCGTGCTGGGCATGGTTCGTCAATGGCAGGACATGAGCTACGGTAGCCGCCACTCCCATTCCTACATGGAATCGCTGCCGGATTTCGTCAAGTTGGTTGAAGCCTATGGCCACGTCGGCATTCGTATCACCGATTTGAAAGATCTGAAGCCGAAGATGGAAGAGGCGTTCGCCATGAAGGACCGCCTGGTGTTCCTCGATATTCAAGTGGACACCAGCGAGCACGTCTACCCGATGCAGATCAAAGACGGCTCTATGCGCGACATGTGGCTGAACAAGACGGAGCGTACTTAATCATGCGGCACATTATCTCCCTGCTTCTGGAGAACGAACCCGGCGCTCTGTCTCGTGTTGTCGGCCTGTTTTCGCAACGCAACTACAACATCGAAAGCCTGACCGTGGCCCCAACCGAAGACCCGACCCTGTCGCGCCTGACGTTGACCACCGTGGGCCACGATGAGGTGATCGAGCAAATCACCAAGAACCTCAACAAGCTGATCGAAGTGGTCAAACTGGTCGACCTGTCGGAAAGTGCCCACATCGAGCGCGAGCTGATGCTGGTCAAGGTTAAGGCCACGGGGGGCCAACGCGCCGAGATCAAACGCACGACTGACATTTATCGCGGGCAGATCGTCGATGTGAGCGCCAGCGTTTATACCGTTCAACTGACCGGTACGAGCGACAAGCTGGACAGCTTCATCCAGTCGATCGGGACGGCCTCGATTCTGGAAACTGTACGCAGTGGCGTCACCGGGATTGCTCGTGGCGACAAAGTACTCAGCATCTAACCCAATTAGTGAATGGCCTAAGGGCCTGGATATATAGAGGAACCTCATGAAAGTTTATTACGAAAAAGATTGTGATCTGTCGATCATCCAGGGCAAAAAAGTCGCCATCATCGGCTACGGTTCCCAAGGCCACGCTCAAGCGTGCAACCTCAAAGACTCCGGCGTTGACGTGACTGTTGGCCTGCGCAAAGGCTCGGCCACTGTTGCCAAGGCTGAAGCCCATGGCCTGAAAGTGACTGACGTTGCTTGCGCCGTTGCTGCTGCCGACCTGGTCATGATCCTGACCCCGGACGAATTCCAGTCCGCGCTGTACAAGAACGAGATTGAGCCGAACATCAAGAAGGGCGCCACCCTGGCCTTCTCCCACGGCTTCGCGATCCACTACAACCAGGTTGTGCCACGCGCTGACCTCGACGTAATCATGATCGCGCCGAAAGCACCGGGCCACACCGTGCGCTCCGAGTTCGTCAAAGGCGGCGGTATTCCTGACCTGATCGCGATCTACCAGGACGCTTCGGGCAATGCCAAAAACGTTGCACTGTCCTACGCAGCGGGTGTTGGTGGCGGTCGTACCGGCATCATCGAAACCACCTTCAAGGACGAGACCGAAACCGACCTGTTCGGCGAACAAGCCGTTCTGTGCGGCGGTACCGTTGAGCTGGTTAAGGCCGGTTTCGAAACCCTGGTTGAAGCTGGCTACGCGCCGGAAATGGCCTACTTTGAATGCCTGCACGAACTGAAGCTGATCGTTGACCTCATGTACGAAGGCGGTATCGCCAACATGAACTACTCGATCTCCAACAACGCCGAATACGGCGAGTACGTGACCGGCCCTGAAGTCATCAACGCCGAGTCCCGTCAGGCTATGCGCAACGCCCTGAAACGTATTCAGGACGGCGAATACGCCAAAATGTTCATCAGCGAAGGCGCAACCGGCTACCCTTCGATGACCGCCAAGCGTCGTAATAACGCCGCTCACGGTATCGAGATTATCGGCGAGCAACTGCGCTCCATGATGCCGTGGATCGGTGCCAACAAGATCGTCGACAAAGCCAAAAACTAAGTCGTACGCATCAAGAGAAAACGCGGCTTAGGCCGCGTTTTTTCGTTTGAGGGGCTTGTTCTGGTATAAAGCTGCATCGTTTGCGGGCGAACACTGGCCGCAAGTACTTGTCGAATTTTTTCACACCGTTGCAAGGTAAAGTCCATGAGCGAACGTCCCGAAGAGCCACACCAGGCCTCTGACGCCGAAAGCCTGCTACCCATCGATGAACATGTCGAGGAAGGGCATGATGCGGAAGGTCGCAAGGTCCGGCATCGTGGCATCTATCTTCTGCCCAACCTGTTCACCACGGCGAATCTGTTTGCCGGGTTCTATTCCATCATCAACTCCATGAGCGCTCAAAGTGCGTTGGCGGCGGGTGATGCGGCGAGTGCCAGCAAATATTTCGGCTTTGCTGCCATCGCGATTTTCGTGGCTATGGTGCTCGACGGCCTGGATGGTCGTGTGGCGCGCATGACCAACACGCAAAGTGCCTTCGGTGCCGAGTACGACTCGTTGTCGGACATGGTTGCCTTCGGTGTCGCGCCTGCATTGCTGGCGTTTGCCTGGGCGCTGGGTGATATGGGCAAGGTGGGCTGGATGGTTGCCTTCATCTATGTCGCCGGTGCCGCTTTGCGTCTGGCGCGCTTCAACACCCAGGTAGGCACTGCTGACAAGCGTTACTTCATTGGCCTTGCCAGCCCGGCGGCTGCGGGCGTAGTGGCAGGTATTGTCTGGGCATTCAGTGACTACGGCATCCAGGGTTCGAAGATGTCGTTCTTGGTGGCTTTGATGGTGGCGGCCGCCGGCATGCTGATGGTCAGCAACATCAAGTACAACAGCTTCAAGGAGTTCGACCTCAAGGGGCGCGTGCCTTTCGTGGCGATCCTGGTGGTGGTGCTGGTGTTCGCGGTCGTCTTCAGCGATCCGCCGCGTATCCTGCTGCTGGCGTTCCTGGTCTACGCCGCTTCGGGGCCGATTCAGTACCTGCTGCATCTGCGCCGGGACAAAACATTGCCTTAATGTAATGTTCCCCATACTCCGCAGTCTATTGGTGCATCAGTCCTCCAAAGCTGCGGAGTTGCCATGTTAATCAAGATCCCCAAAGCGTCCGATTGTCACGAATCGGATGTCACGCCTGAATCCTTCTATCTCTCTCGCCGCAGCCTGCTCGGTGGTGCGCTTGCCGGAGTGGCTGCCAGCGCCTTGCCGCGCTGGGCCAATGCCGACAATGCTGCGCGTTATGCCGATGTTGAACCGGGCAAGGCGCCGAACTGGTTTGCCGAGAAATTGCCAAGTACTAAATGGCAGGCGGTTACCGTGAAGGACGAGGCCATCACGCCCTTCAAGGACGCGACCCACTACAACAACTTCTATGAGTTCGGTACAGGCAAGGGCGACCCGGCGACGAATGCCGGTTCACTCAAGACCGAGCCGTGGAGTGTCGTAATCGATGGGGAGGTTGCGAAGCCGGGGCGCTATGCCTTGGAAGACTTCATGAAGCCTTACCAGTTGGAAGAGCGGATCTACCGTTTGCGCTGTGTTGAGGCGTGGTCGATGGTCATTCCATGGATGGGCTTTCCGATCTCGGCCTTGCTCAAGCAGGTTGAACCGACCACCAAGGCCAAGTACATCCGCTTTGAAACCCTGCAGGACCCCAAAAGCATGCCGGGCCAACGCTCAAGTTTTGGCTTGATTGACTGGCCCTATGTAGAAGGGTTACGTCTGGATGAGGCGATGAATCCTTTGGCGATCCTTGCAGTGGGCATGTATGGGCGGGAACTGCCTAACCAGAATGGCGCGCCGTTGCGTTTGGTGGTGCCGTGGAAGTATGGCTTTAAAAGTGTGAAATCCATTGTGCGGATCAGCCTGGTGAGTGAACAGCCCAAAACCACTTGGCAAAGTATTGCTGCGGATGAGTATGGGTTCTACGCAAACGTGAACCCTACGGTCGATCATCCTCGTTGGACTCAGGCGCGGGAGCGTCGCTTGCCGAGTGGTTTGTTCAGCCCGAATGTGCGCGAGACGCAAATGTTCAATGGCTACTCGGATGAGGTTGCCTCCCTTTATACCGACCTCGATCTGCGGAAGAACTACTGATGCGGTACCCGATCTGGCGCATTGGCGTCTTTATAGCTGCTGCGGTGTGGCCATTTTTCTGGCTGTATGAGGCGTGGAGTTCTGTTCTCGGACCTGATCCAGGCAAAGTGCTGATGGATCGGTTGGGGCTTGGCACGTTAATTCTGTTGCTTATTACACTGGGCATGACGCCGCTGCAGAAGCTTAGCGGGTGGGCAGGGTGGATTGCCGTTCGCAGGCAGCTGGGGCTCTGGTGCTTTGCGTATGTAGTTTTGCACTTGGCAGCTTACTGCGTATTTATCCTTGGGCTGGATTGGTCGCAATTAGGGGTGGAGCTGCGTAAACGGCCTTACATTATTGTTGGCGCGCTGGGTTTCCTTTGCTTATTGGTGCTGGCGGTGACCTCCAATCGCTATAGCCAGCGCCGACTGGGTAGTCGTTGGAAAAAGCTGCACCGCTTGGTGTATGTGATTGTCGGGCTCGGTTTGCTCCACATGTTGTGGATTGTGCGGGCCGATCTGAAAGAGTGGGCTATCTATGCAGCTATAGGGGCGCTGCTTTTGATCCTGCGGATTCCGCCTGTCATGCGCCGGATTCCCCGCCTTATCGCGAAAAAACCACTTTCTGCAACAAAAGCGTAATTAAGGCTTGACGGCAGATTCTGGAAGTCTATAATTCGCCCCACTTCCGGCGCAGTCGAAACGGAAAACTCCTTGGTAAACAAGGAGTTACGCAAGATTCGACAGCGAGTTGCTTCAGTTCATCGAAGCCCAGAGGGAGTTGGTAGGGCAGTGTTGTTTGGCTCTATTAACGTTTCGATCTTCTCGGTCGAAAGCGGAGAAAAAGAGGTGTTGACAGCAGCGTGTAACGCTGTAGAATTCGCCTCCCGCTAACGAGAGATCG
>NZ_UYXQ01000026.1 GCF_900624995.1 Pseudomonas antarctica | reverse complement strand
GACCCGAGGGCACTTCCCAACGGACGATGCTGCAACAAAATTAATCTGGTTGGGATTGCGAAATATCACTGCTAACTGGGGCAAACCGGCACATGACTGGAAGAGTGCGATGAACCAATTTGCGATTCTGTACGGAGATCGATTTATCAGGCCTACCTGGTAAAACTAAGGCCTGCCTGTCGGCAGGCCGTTACCGGCCCGCACACAAAAAATCTGACACTCTCACAACTCCCCCCGTTGAGCCGGGTTCGCTTCAGGTTTGGTTGAATACCAACCGTGCGCACAAGCCGCCCTGCTCCAGGTTATGCAGCGCAAGCTTGCACCCGATTTTGCCCACGATCATGTCCACAATCGCCAAGCCGAGCCCCGCGCCATTGGCGTTGTCCCGACTGTAAAACCGTTCGAACAAACGCCCCAGTTCCGCCTCATCAATCCCCGGACCTTGGTCCTCTACGCTCAAAAAATCAGACCCCACTCGCACCCGCACCTCACTGCCTACCGGGGAAAAGTTGAGCGCATTGCCGGTATATCACGAGCTCATGGGCAAGTTTGCCGAGTACCTGTACTTGAGCGCCGACGGTGCGGTGATCGACAAATTCCGCATCAGCCGTGGCAAGCATTCCCTGCAACCGACCATCGTGCCGCAAGACGGCCAGCGCGCCGTGGCGATGTTGCGTTACGCCGGTGAAACCCATCACCGCGTGCTCGCCAGCCGCACTGAAGACGCCAGGCAAACCTGGAGCGAGCCGTACCCGTTGGAACCGGCCACCCCAAACTCATCATTGGCGGCAGTCGCCAGCGAAGACGACGGTTTGTTGGTCGCCCTCAACGACCTGCAAGACGGGCGCTTCAAGCTCAGTCTCTACGGCACCAACGCGCAGTTCAGCCAATGGCGCACGGTGAGCGAGCTGGACCCGTCACCCGACCCGCTCGGTCAGCCGTTCTCCCACGAGGCGTACAAAAAAATCATCGGCGAAGGCTTCCGCGCCTCCAGTGGTGCCAAGCGCCTGCCGCTGGAGCAGCGCTTTCTGAGCAACCTGGATGACCGCGTGTGCAAACCCAGTGGTTGCGATTTTGAGTACGAGTCCCCCTACTTCAGCCGCAGCCCCGACGGCATGTACCACTTGGTGTACGCGTGGAATAACACCTTTATCAAACATGTCAGCTTCAACGAAGCCTGGCTGGCGGAGCATTTGTGATGGTTTGTGTGTGGTAAGCCCATTTGAGTTTTGTGCTGTTGGGGTTTGTGGCGCTGTTGATGCTGTGGCTGTGTAATGCGCTGGCGGTATGGATGTTGGCGATCGGCACCCTGGCGTTCGCGTTGCGGCTGAAGGCTTCGGAGAACTATTGGGATTACTTGGTCGATCCGCTGTTGGCGGGCTACTGCGTAGTCGCAGGATTAATGCAATTCAAACTGTGGGAGCGGGCTTGCTCGCGAATACGGCGGGTCAGGCAACAACTCTGGCACTGATACACCGCTTTCGGGAGCAAGCCCCCTCCCACATTTGATCGGCGTCGTTTTGGACATTGGGAAGGGTCAATGATGGGTGTGTTGCAATCACGCCGCCTGCGCTAAGGGTGGGCGCGATCGGGTTGGTGTTTGTGTTGCTGGCGGCGTTGCGGCTGGTGTTTTTTAATCAGCTTTTCCGGCTTGGATTTAAACACCCCGGCGCTCCTGGAAACCCTGGGCATCGGCCTGCGATTTGACCTGCGCCTGGCGGTGTTGATCCTGTTGCCGCTGGTGTTGCACGAGGGCACGTTCCCGATTATCGGCGGCGTGACCAAGGACTTCCTGCTGCAGATGCAACACGACGGCAGCTCACCGACCCTGCATGACCTGGCGGCGCAAACGCCGAGGGACGACGTGGCCGAGCAGCACCCCGACGAGTTTCAACGCTTAAAGGGGCTGACGCGCGGGCTGCATGAGCCTGTGCGGTTGATGTTGTTCAGGAACGTTCGCGAGTGATCATTTGGGCTGAAAGGTTTCGAGGTAGGCCAGGATGTTTTCAATCTTTTCCGGGTCGCTGATACCCCAGAAGATCATGCGCGTGCCGCTGACGACTTTCTTCGGCGCCTCGATGTAGGCGGCAAGTTTGTCGCGGGTCCAGACCACGCCGGAGTTTTTCATCGCGTCGGAGTACTGGTAATCCGTGGTGGTGCCGGCGGGTCGGCCGATGATGCCGTTAAGCTCTGGGCCGAAGCCGCCGCGTGCGCCTTCGCCGATGCTGTGGCAGCCGCCGCAGGTCTTGCTGAAGAGTTTGCCGCCCGCCTCGGCATCGCCCGCCGCAAAGGCCTGGCCGGTGTTGAGGATCAGGGCGAGGGTAAACAAGGCGTTCTTCATTTATGACTCCACATCGGGCAACGGTGAGCTGATTATGCCTGTATCAACCTCACTGTGCCGCTGCGGCCAACCACCGCGCAACCGCTCTAAAAAGACCACCCATCGCCCCGCACATATCCAATCGAACCTATTCACGCCCGCCCCACTCCACCTTACTGAACCCTGATGGTGGAGTAAGGATCATGGCTCAGCCATCGATTTTAGTGCTGGAAGACGACGAAATTATTCGTTCGTTAATGGTCGACGTACTGGAGGAGTTCGGGGCTCATGTCACCTCGTTTCCTTCGGCGGATGAAGGGATGATTTACCTGGAACGCGGCGACGACCCGGTGGACTTGATTGTCAGCGATATTCAGATGCCGGGTTTGCTCAACGGGTATGACTTGAGCAAGGTGGTGGCGCATCGCTGGCCGTCGGTGCCGGTAGTGCTGACTTCCGGTAATACCAAGCTGGCGGCGCAACTGGGCGGGTCCGTACGTTTTTTGCCCAAGCCGTGGAGTGCTGAACATTTGGTTGAGTGTGTGCAAAACGCACTGACTCAACAGGGCTCATCGCTGCATTGATAGCACCGCAATATCACCTAAACCGAACTTGATGCGCCGCTCTGTGGTCATTCATCACGCAAGGAGCGACCTTTCTGATTTGCCAGCCAGCCTTTTCGCCTTATGCGTGCAGTTGATGGCAACGAGTTGTGTAGAATCGTCGCCAATTTACGCGCGTCATTTATGGCCAAAAGGCCCACAGTTCGAGCTCATTGAATGCACACACAGGCCCCTGATGTTGGCGCGCCCTCATTGCTGCAAGCGTTGCGCAAAGGCACCGGCCTGCTGCATGTAGCGTTGGAAAAACGTCTGCCGTTTTTCTCTGAGCGCCTGGATGCCGACCGGTATCGGCGCCTGCTTCAGGCGTACTACGGCTTTTATGCGCCAATGGAGGCGGCGTTATACGACAGTGGCTTGATCCCCGATGGATTCGATACGGCGTTACGTGTGAAAACGCCAACACTGCTGCTCGATCTCCACGCGCTGGGCTTGACTGACGACGCCATCAGCGCCTTGCCCCGTTGCTGCGAACTCCCCACTTTCGATACTCCCACCGCCTGCCTCGGTGCCTTGTATGTGCTCGAAGGCGCAACCCTGGGCGGCCAGGTATTGCGCCGGGAAATGGCCCTGCGCCTGGGCATCGACGCAGACAACGGCGGCGCGTTCCTCAATGTGTACGGTGCTAATACCGGTCGACACTGGAAAGACTTTCTCGATTACCTGGGCCGCCAGCCACTGGACGCGCACGCCAAGCAGCGCGCAGTGGCTGCGGCCTGTTCGACATTCAGCGGCTTTGAGCAATGGCTCCTCAGCCAGGAGGTACTGCTATGAAACCCGACGATTTTGAAGAGTTGCTTGCCAACTGTGCTGACGAACCCATCCGCATCCCCGGCGCGATACAGCCCCATGGCGTGCTGCTGACGTTGTCGGAGCCGGACCTGCACATCATTCAGGTCAGTGCTAACGTCGGCACCTTGTTCGGGCACGCGCCTGAGGCGCTGTTGGGCCAGCCGCTGCACACTTTGATTGGCGCTGAACAGGCCAAATCCGTGCAGGCCGTGGCTGAACGCGGCACGTTTTTCGACGCGCCGGCGCTGCATGTCACCTTCAACGGTGCGCAATTCGAAGGTCTGCTGCATCGCCATCAAGACGTGCTGGTGCTGGAGTTCGAACCGCGCCTCGCAGACTTCAAACCCCGCGTTCTGAATGGCCGCACCGACGACCTGGGCAAAATGTTGCAACGCCTGCAGTCGGCTAAAACCCTGCAAGCGTTGTACGAAATCAGCGTGAGTGAAATACAGGCCATCACCGGTTACGACCGTGTGCTGATCTATCGCTTTGAAGAAGAAGGCCATGGCCAGGTGATTGCCGAAGCGTCTTCACCTTCTATGGAACTGTTCAACGGGCTGTTCTTCCCCGCGTCCGACATCCCCGAGCAGGCACGTGAGCTGTACCGTACCAACTGGCTGCGCATCATCCCGAATGCCGCCTATGAGCCAGTGCCGTTGCTGCCCAAGCTGCATCCAGACACCGGCAAACCGCTGGACTTGAGCTTTGCCACCCTGCGCAGCGTGTCGCCGATTCACTGCCAGTACATGCAGAACATGGGGGTGCTGTCGTCCATGAGCATCTCGTTGATGAAGGGCGACACCCTCTGGGGCCTGATCAGCTGTGGTAACCGCGAGCCTTTACTGGTGCCCAATGACCTGCGCATCACCTGCCAGACTATTGGCCAGGTGTTGTCGTTGCAGATCAGCGCCATGGAAGCCTTGGACCTCAGCCGCCAGCGCGAAGAAAAAGTCGAGGCGCTGGCCCTGCTTGATCGGGCGATGAAAGCCTCTGAGCAAAACGTGTTCGATGGCCTGGCCCAGCAGCCACACGTGCTGATGGACCTGACCTTGTCGGGTGGCGTGGCGATCATCGAAGACAAACAGCTGCACTGCTACGGCAATTGCCCGCAGCCTGAGCAAATTCGTGCGCTGCACACGTGGCTGCAAGCCAGCGGCGAGCCGGTGTTTTCCAGCCACAACCTGACCTCGGTGTACCCGCCAGCTGCAGAGTTCCAGCCAGTGGCCAGTGGCGTGTTGGCCATGAGCCTGCCCAAGCCTGTGGATAACGGCGTGCTGTGGTTTCGTCCGGAAGTGAAAGAGAACATCAATTGGAGTGGCGACCCGAACAAGCCGCTGAACCTGGAAAGTTCCGATGCTGGCTTACGCCTTCGCCCACGTACCTCGTTTGAAATCTGGAAAGTGGAGATGGCCGGGATCTCTACCAAGTGGAGCCATGGCGACCGCTTTGCCGCCAACGACCTGCGCCGTTCCGCCCTGGAAAACGACCTGGCCCGCCAAGTGTTGCGCGAGCAACAAGCCGTGCGCGCCCGCGATGATCTGGTGGCCGTGGTGTCCCACGACCTGCGCAACCCGATGACGGTTATTTCGATGCTTTGCGGCATGATGCAAAAAGCCTTCAGCTCCGAAGGCCCTCACACCTCGCGGCGGATTTCCTCAGCCATCGACACCATGCAACAAGCCGCCGGGCGTATGAACGTGTTGCTGGAGGACTTGCTCGACACCTCGAAAATCGAGGCCGGGCGTTATGTGGTCAAGCCCGTGACGCTGGACGTCAGCCAGATGTTCGAAGAGGCCTATGCGCTGCTTGCGCCGTTGGCGATGGAGAAAGGCATTGAGCTGTCGTTCAACACAGAGCAGAGCCTGCAGATCAATGGGGACCCGGAGCGGCTGTTCCAGGTGTTGTCGAACCTGATCGGCAATGCCATCAAGTTCACTCCGCGCCAGGGCAGTATCGACGTCAGCGCCGTGAGCAACGGCGAAGATATCCTGTTCAAGGTGCACGATTCCGGCGAAGGCATTGCGCCAGAACAACTGCCGCATGTGTTTGACCGCTACTGGACCCAGACTGAAAACAACCCCACCGGCAGCGGACTGGGGCTGTACATCACTCAGGGCATCGTTCAGGCCCACGGCGGGTGGATTCAAGCGAAAAGTGAGGTGGGCCAGGGCAGCGAGTTTAGCTTTACGGTGCCTAAGGCCAAGGAACAATCGCCTACCTGACGCGGTTAAAATGTGGGAGCGCGCTTGCTCGCTTCCACATTTGGGTCTCTGTTGTGTGTTGTTACACCGGCACCGGCAACACCACCACCCCGCCACCCCGGCGCTCGACCAGGGTCAGCGTGCCGCCGTGCTCCAACACAATGGCCCGCGACGGTTGAGTGGCCGTTAGCCTTGTCACGTTTTGACCCATGACGTTTATAGCCCCGTCGGCCAAGGCTTTGTAAGTTCAGGCCGCACTCACAGCGCATCTTTACTTAACAAAACACTGACATCCACTGGGTTAATCTGCGTGGCCTACTTGCACAGAGTCGTCATCCCTATGCTTCAAGCTGGCACACTGCCCGCCGTTCTTGCTGGACCGCTGCTACGCCGACTGGAGCCCCGGCGCCTGGTGGTGTGGCTGGTGGGAAGCCGCGAGCTGTCGCCAACCCTGCGGCTGCACGTTGCCGAGCATTCGCGGGATATCCCGTTGGATAAGGGCCAGTGCCAGGTGGTGCCGGTGGGCCGTCATGCCTTCATCCACTTGATCGACGTGCCGCTGGACGAGGCCCTGCCGTTGGACGTGGTGATTGGCTATGACCTGCTGATCGACAACGTCGGCATCGCCGAATGGGCGCCACACCTGCTGTATGCCGAAGGCCAACACCCGAATTTTGTGCTGCACAGCCGCATCCACCAGTTGGTACACGGCTCGTGCCGCAAACCGCACCATCGCGCCGACGAAGGCTTGCTGTGCGTCGACCGCCTGCTGGCCGAGGCACACACGCCGGGCCAACGCCCAGCCCTGCTGATGATGAGTGGTGACCAGATCTACGCCGACGATGTCGCCGGGCCAATGCTGCGCGCGATTCATGCACTGATCGCGCGCTTGGGGCTTTTTGACGAATACCTCGAAGGCGCGGTGGTGGAGGACAGCGCCAGCCTATACGGGCATCGCGCCAGCTATTACCATCGCGCCGACCTGCTCCCGGCGCTGGACAGCAACGAGACGCTGCGCGAGCGCTTTTTTGGCGGGGTGAAAAAACCGATTTTCACCAGCAGTACCGCCGACAACCACTTGGTGACCTTTGCCGAAGTGATCGCAATGTACTTGCTCGCGTGGTCGCCCACGCCCTGGACACTTATCGCGCCGCAACCACCACAACTGAGCGCCGAGCAACAGCAGCGCTATGCGCGCGAGCAGGTGCACATAGAGCAATTCCGTGGCGGCCTGCCTGGCGTCGCACGGGTCTTCGCCCACCTCTCGACGCTGATGATCTTCGACGATCACGACATCACCGATGACTGGAACCTCAGCGCCCAGTGGGAAGAGACCGCCTACGGCCACCCGTTCTCCAAACGCATCATCGGCAATGCCTTGCTTGCTTACCTGCTGTGCCAGGGCTGGGGTAACCAACCGAATGTGTTTAGCGAGCTGCTGAGTCAAACCCAGGCGCTGACAGCCCAGGCGACAGATCAGCACCTGCAGGCCGGTGCACACGATGAGTTGCTGGAAGCGCTGCTGAAATTCCAGCATTGGCATTACGTAATGCCCACCACGCCTGCCCTGGTGGTGCTCGACACCCGTACCCGGCGCTGGCGCAGCGAGTTCACGCTCAAGCAACCCTCCGGCCTGATGGACTGGGAAGCCTTGAGCGAGCTGCAACAGGCACTGCTGGACCACCCGTCGGCCATCATCGTTTCACCGGCGCCGATCTTTGGCGTCAAGCTGATCGAGACCGTACAAAAAGTGTTCAGCTGGTGCGGCTACCCGCTGCTGGTAGACGCCGAAAACTGGATGGCCCATCGCGGTGCGGCCCAGGTGATCCTCAACATCTTCCGCCACTCGCGCACGCCGGGTAACTACGTGATCCTCTCGGGCGACGTGCACTATTCATTCGTCTACGAAGTGCTGATCCGCCACCGCAACGCCGGTCCCAGGCTCTGGCAGATCACCAGCAGCGGCATCAAGAACGAATTCCCGCCGCGCTTGCTGGAATGGTTCGACCGCCTGAATCGCTGGCTCTACTCGCCGCGCTCGCCGCTCAACTGGTTCACCCGTCGCCGCACTATGCAGGTGGTGCCGCATATTCCGGAACATGCGCAAGCCGGTGAGCGGCTCTGGAATTCAGCCGGGATCGGCCAGGTATTTTTCAATGACCAGGGCCAACCTGAAGCGATCTACCAGCACAACGCAGATGGGAAGCCTCGAACGCGGATGCTGGCGCCGCAGTAAGCCACACACCGAGATTAAATGTGGGAGCCAGCTTGTCGGGTCCCCACTCAATTTGCTTCGACTGGAGTGATGGCTCATAGCCGCACCATTAAAGCAGCACACCCGCCCTATTCAAACCGCGCAAGCCCCGATGTACAGTAGCGCCAGCCACGGAGTATCGGCGTCAACAAAGACTGGCCTTGCAAGCCAGCACACGCAGGGAAGCGCAAAGATGGACGATAACCCCGGCTATAAATCGGCTCACCGTAACTTTTCCGAATTCAACGCCGACATGCTACAGGCCGTCATGGAACTGGTCAGTGACGGCATTTGGGACTGGAACGCCAATACCGGCTTCGTCTACCGCAACCCCGGCTGGTACGAAATGCTGGGCTACCCCCGCCACTCTCTGGAGAACAGTGTGTTCACCTGGGAGAACGTGATCCACGCCGAGGATTACCCCGGCGTGATGGCCGTGTTTGATGACTACATCAGCCAACGCGCGCCCCATTACCAGGCCGAGTATCGCTGCCGAAAACAAGACGGCACCTACCTGTGGATCGAGGACCGTGGCTACGTCATTGCCCGCAACCCCGACGGCTCAGTGGCGCGCATGGTCGGCGCGCACCGTGATATTCATTCACGCAAAAACTCCATCGAACAGCTCCAGAAGCGAAACCAGTCGCTGGAAGCGCTGGTGGCCGAACGCACCCGTGAATTGTCGCGGGTCAATCAGCAGCTGCAATTGCAGTTGGACGAGAACCGCTCACTGGCCGAACAGGATGCCCTGACGCGTATCGCCAACCGGTATCGCCTGGAAAAAGTACTGCTGGAGGAGTGCGAGCGTGCCGAGCGCTTCCGCTTGCCACTGGCACTGGTGGCCATGGATATCGATGACTTCAAGCCGATCAACGACCAACATGGTCACGGCATAGGCGACAAGACGCTGGTACGGGTGGTGCAAGGCTTGGAAGCCTGCGTACGCCCCGGCGATTTACTGGCGCGGTGGGGCGGTGATGAATTTATGCTGATCCTGCCCAAAAGCACCTTGGGTACCGCCAAGCAACTGGCCGAACGGGTTCGGCGCAAGACCACCGAGATACCCGCCGTCGGCGACTTCAAGGTGACCCTGAGCCTGGGTGTGGTGGAACGCCATATGGGTGAATGCCCTGCCGCGTTAATGGCACGCGCCGATCAAGCGTTGTATCGGTCCAAAGCGGCGGGAAAGGATGTGGTGTCAGAGTAAATACAGCGCCCACACTGGCCTTGCCCGATCAGCGAACCGGTGGCGCGTACTGAATACCGCCGTTGCTCCACAACGCATTGAGCCCGCGCTTGATCTTCAACACGCTGCCCTGGCCGATATTACGTTCGAACACTTCGTCGTAGTTACCCACTTGCTTGACGATTTGCACCACCCAGTCCTTGCGCAACTTCAAGTCTTTGCCGTAATCGCCGTCGGCACCGAGCAGCCGCGCAACGTCGGGGTTCTGGGTGGACTTGGCCTGCTCTTCGACGTTCTGCGAGGTGATGCCCATTTCCTCGGCATTGAGCATGGCGAACAGGGTCCACTTGACGATGCTAAACCACTCATCGTCGCCCTTGCGTACCAGCGGCCCAAGCGGCTCTTTGGAGATCACTTCCGGCAACACCACGAACTCGTCCGGGTGCGCCATCTTGATACGCTGGGCGTACAGGCCCGACTGGTCAGTGGTGAGCACGTCGCAACGCCCGGCTTCGAGGCCCTTGGCACTTTCGTCGGCGGTGTCAAAGGTGATCGGCGTGTATTTCATGCCGTTGGTGCGAAAGTAGTCCGAAACATTGAGTTCAGTGGTGGTGCCGGCCTGGATGCAGACGGTCGCGCCATCGAGTTGCTTGGCGCCTGTCACTCCCAGCTTGCTGTTCACCAAAAAGCCGATGCCGTCGTAATAGGTCACACCGGTAAACACCAGGCCCATGCCCGCATCGCGGGAGCTGGTCCAGGTGGTGTTGCGCGAGATCAAGTCGATTTCGCCGGACTGCAACGCAGTGAAACGCTCCTTGGCGGTCAACTGGCTGAACTTCACCTTGGAAGCATCGCCGAACACCGCGGCGGCGACCGCATGGCACACGTCCACGTCAATGCCGGTCATCTTGCCCGTGCTGTCCGGTACACCGAAGCCTGGCAAACCATCACTGACGCCGCACTGGATAAAGCCTTTTTTCTGGATGGCGTCGAGGGTCACGCCCGCGTGGGCGCTGCCGGCCAGGCCCACGACTGCAGCAGCGGTGATGGCGGCCAAGGTGGTCTTGAGAATTTTCATGCGAGGCACTCCCTGTCGATCTTTATTATTCGGCGCCGCACAGCCCGCGCCGGTTTATAGTGTTGCCGCGCAGTATCGACGGCTTTACATCCCTGCCACAAACGACCTTTAGGCAAAGGCTCCTTCCGATTTGGAATGAACTGCATGATTTCAAAACGCTTGACCCCTTCAATGACCGCCCTGCAGTGCTTCGAAGCCGCCGCCCGCCACTTGAGTTTCACCCGCGCCGCCCAAGAGCTGCACCTGACCCAGAGCGCAGTGAGCAAGCAGGTCGCGCAACTCGAAGAGATGCTGTGCCACAACCTGTTCGAACGGGTGCGCCAGCGTCTGTACCTGTCGCCGGCGGGCTCGTTGTATTTGGCCGAAGTGCACAAGATCCTCACCCAGGTGGACATCTCCAGCCGCTATATCCTCAGCTATGGTGGCGAGACTGAAGTACTGCGCATCGCCACTCAGCCGACGTTCGGCGACCGCTGGCTGGTGCCAAAACTCAAGGACTTTGCGGCCAAGCATCCGAACATTCATCTGGATGTGCGCAACGAGTTAGAGCCCTTCGACGTGTTACAGGCCAAGGCTGATATTGCGTTTTTCTTCGGCCAGGGCTCTTGGCCAGGGGCGCGGTGCATCGAGTTGTTTCGCGAAGCCGTGGTGCCGGTCTGCGCGCCGGGGTTTGTCGCCGAGGGCAGCGATGCTTCGTCGCGCCACACGTTGCTGCAATGCACTTCACGCCCGCAAGCCTGGCACGAGTGGTTTCTGGAACAAGGGCTGCATTCGCAGAACAGCTACCACGGGCCGCGATTCGACACGTTCTACATGTGCATTCGCGCGGCGCAATCGGGTTATGGCGTGGCGCTGGTGCCGCAGTATCTGGTCGCCGAAGAGTTGGCCAACGCCAGCCTGATGATTCCTTGGGGTTACACAATGCCCAGCGCTGGCGCGCACTTTATCGCGCACGCCGAACATGCTGGCGAGATTCCCAAAGTGAAAGCCTTCCTGAAGTGGATGGTGGACTACTTAAAAGCACATCCCGACTTTTAATAATGACCCGGCGACTTTATTTCGTTTGCGGCAAGGCCGGGCGCACGGCTTAGATAAAAACACGCCCGCCATTGCCGAGTCCGAGATTCATGAGCCGCGAAACCATCAGCCAGTCGATTTCCATCGTTCACCCCATCAGCCTCAGCCACGGCAAAAACGCCGAGGTCTGGGACACCACGGGCAAGCGCTACATCGATTTTGTCGGCGGCATCGGCGTGCTCAACCTCGGCCATTGCCACCCGAGCGTGGTCGAGGCGATTCAACAACAGGCCACCAAGCTGACCCACTACGCGTTCAACGCCGCGCCCCACGCGCCCTATATCGAATTGATGGAGCGTCTTAGCGCGTTCATCCCGGTGGCTTACCCGGTGAGCGGCATGCTCACCAACAGCGGCGCGGAAGCAGCGGAAAACGCCTTGAAGATCGTGCGCGGCGCCACTGGCCGCACGGCAGTCATCGCCTTTGATGGGGCCTTTCACGGCCGAACCCTGGCCACGCTCAACCTCAATGGCAAGGTGGCGCCCTACAAGCAAAAAGTCGGCGTACTGCCCGGCCCGGTGTACCACCTGCCCTACCCCAGCGCCGATAACGGCGTGAGCTGTGCCGAAGCCCTCAAGGCGATGGAGCGTCTGTTCAGCGTCGAAATCGACGTTGAGGACGTGGCCTGCTTCATCATCGAGCCGGTGCAGGGCGAAGGCGGTTTTCTCGCCCTTAACATTGAGTTCGCCCACGCCCTGCGACGTTTGTGCGATGCGAAAAACATCTTGCTGATTGCTGACGAAATTCAGTCCGGCTTCGGCCGTACTGGCCAGCGCTTCGCATTCTCGCGCCTGGGCATCGAGCCGGATTTGATCCTGCTCGGCAAGAGCATCGCCGGTGGCGTGCCACTGGGCGCGGTAGTCGGGCGCAAAGCCTTGCTCGACAACCTGCCCAAAGGCGGCCTGGGCGGCACGTATTCCGGCAACCCCATCGCCTGTGCAGCCGCCCTGGCCACCTTGGACGCGATGACGGATGCACACCTCAAAACCTGGGGTTCACAACAAGAAGAAGCCATCGTCAGCCGTCATGAACAGTGGCGTACGCAAGGTTTGCCCTATGTGGGTCGCCTGACCGGCGTCGGCGCCATGCGTGGCATCGAACTGGCCAATGCCGACGGCTCGCCCGCGCCTCAGCAACTGGCCCAGTTGCTGGGCCTGGCCCGGGACGCCGGCTTACTGCTGATGCCGAGCGGCAAGTCGCGACACATTATTCGGCTGCTGGCACCGCTGACCACCGAGCCCGCGGTGCTGGAAGAAGGCCTGGATATTCTTGAGGCCTGCCTCAAACAGCTGACTTAGTAGCGTGCATCGACGGGCTTACCGCCGTTGGGCCAGTCTTTGACCTTGTCCGGGAAATCCGGGCGAGGTTGGCCGGAGAAATACGCCGCCACGTCCACCGCTTCCTGGTCCGACAAACCGCCCTGCCCCAACGGGAATTTCTCGTGGAAGCCGATCGGCATGTTGCGTTTGACGAACGCCGCCGCCGTGTAGGGCCGCGCCATGCCGGCGCCGATGTTGAACGACTGATCGCCCCACAACGGTGGGTACACCTGCTCGCCGTCGGCACGCGCCAGGCCCTGGCCGTTGTCGCCGTGGCACACCGCGCATTGCTTGGCATACACCTGCTTGCCGTTTTCCAGGTCCGGCTTGATTGCAGGGTCGATCTTGCCCACGCCGCGCCCAGCGACTTTGTCTTCGGGGCGGGTGTTGTTTTTCATCCAGTCAAAGTACGCGACCATCGCCTGCATATCCGCCGATTGCGGCGGCAACGGTTGGCCATTCATCGAACGACGCAAGCAACCGTTGATGCGTTCTTCCAGCGTGACCACCTTGCCTGAACGCGGTGCATAGCTGGGGAAGAACGCCGACACGCCCACAAACGGCGAACCGTCCGCCACGGTGCCGGCGTTGAGGTGACAGCTGGTGCAGTTGAGCGAGTTACCGACATTGTTTGGCAGCAGTTCCTTGGTTTGCAGGTGCAGGCGCATGCCGCGAACCACTTGGTCGGCATTCGGTGCGGCGAGCAAGTCGGCCAGGCGTGGCGTTTCGAAGGCCGACGAATCAGTGGTGGCGGGGTTGAGTTGGTCACGCATTGTTTTTACTTGGGCGGCGCTGATCGGCGTGCCCTCGTTGCCCCAGCGGGTGCGCACGAAGCTCAGGATCTCGGCGATTTCTTGATCCGCCAACCGGCTGAAACCAGGCATGGTATAGACCCGTGGATGGGTGGCGGTTTGTGCGGTCTCCCAGCCGGTCAGGGTGATATGCAGCAGCGAAGTGGGGTTGCTGGCGACGATGCTCGGGTTGCCAGCCAGCGGTGGGAACAAGCCCTTCACGCCGCCGCCGTCACTGCGGTGGCAGTCGCTGCAAAACTGCAGGTAACCCAGGCCGCCACGGCGGGTGAACAGGTCGGCCGGCGGCGCGGCAGGTGCGTGGGCGATTGATGGCATCGGCAGATCGTCTTTGCCCGGCGGCAGGGCTTTGAGGTAGCTGGCGATGGCCGTGAGGTCGTAGTCACTGAAGTGCTGAGTACTGTGATGAATCACATCGGCCATGTTGCCCGCCACCGTGGCGAAGCGGTTTTGCCCGGTCTTGAGCAGTTGCACGGTGTCTTGCACGGTCCACAGGTTACGCAGGCTCAAGGCGCGCCAGTGTTCGACGGTTTCGCCGGCCAGGTAATGCTGGCCACTGCGCCCGTCATCGCTCATGGCTTTTTCCTGAAAAGCGATGCCGCGTGGCGTGTGGCAGGAGCCGCAGTGGCCCAGGCCTTGAACCAGATAGGCGCCACGGTTGAGCACCTCGTTACGGCCCGGGTCGGACTGGAACGGCTGTTTGTCGAGAAAGGCAAAATTCCACAGCGCCAGGCCCCAGCGTTGATTGAACGGGAAGCCCATGTCCGCCTCAAGGTTGGCCTGTTGCACGGGTTCCACGCCCTGCATCAGGTAGGCGTACAAGGCGCGCATGTCCTCATCGCTCATTTTGGCGTAGGACGGATATGGCATCGCCGGGTAAAGATTCATGCCTGTGGGCGTCACGCCTTCGCGCATCACCTTGTCGAACTGCGCGAAGGTGTAGCTGCCGATACCGGTCTCGCGGTCCGGTGTGATGTTGCTCGAATAGATCGTGCCCATCGGCGTGCTCAACTCCAGCCCGCCGGCCATCACCTTGCCTTGCTTGGCGGTGTGGCAGGCGATGCAGTCGCCCAATTGCGCAACGTATTTGCCGTGTTCAACGTCGGTGACGGCGGCGCGCAGGGGTAGCGCCAGGCAGAGCGTCGTCCCCAGCAAGGCCAGGCGGGAAAGGGGAAAGGCCATGAAATTAATCCTTTAATAACCTGGCCTGGAGTGGTCCCCTCGGCGCAGGTAGGTCATCGTTTTTATGGGTTCATCAGGCCTCTGAGTTCTAACGGATTTTACGGCGCGGGGTGTTGATGTGGGTCAGGGACAAATCGATGGACAAAACCGTGAAGTCTCAACGACTATCCACCGCCTAACCACACTGCACGCAAGCACCCCATGCTCGATATCCTCCAAGGCACGCCCCTTTGGGTGTACGCCGTTTACCTGTGGATGTGTTACTACGGCGTCAAGGCTTGCCTGGGCGGGCGTGAGAATCGCCGTTCGTTGATGATTCTGCCCGTGGTGTTGGTGGTGTGGTCGTTGATCTCACTGACGCCTTCGATACTGTCGAGCAGCGCCTGGGTGGGCGGTGCGGTGGTCGCCAGCCTGGTGGGCATGTTGCTGTTCAACGCCGAAGGCGCGCGGCTCGATGCCAATGGCGAAACCCTGGTGTTGCCGGGCACCTGGAAAACCTTGCTGATCTCGCAACTGTTCTTCGCGGTGAAGTATTACTTCGGCTACCAGCAGACGGTGCATCCGCTGCTGCTGAGCACGCCAGCGATGCTGGTGGCAGTGGGCGCCGTGTCGGGGTTAACCGTTGGTCTGTTCTGCGGGCGCGCCGTACGGCTGCAGCGGGCGCTGACGGCCTTGCGCCGCGATAAGGGCGTTGTGCTGCCTTGACCTGATCTCCCTGCCCACTGAAAATGCGCGACGCTTTTTTGTCCCGTTTACTGAAGTAGTGAAATTTCAATGTCCGATTCTTACACCGAACACTCCACCGAAGAATCCGTAACAGCCCTGCAATCCAAAGCTGAATACGAAAACGCCATCAATCTTTCACAGCATCTGCCTGCGGCCAAGATCATCAGCGAGATGGTGCTGGACGCCTTCCACACCTCCAAGGAAAGCGACCAGATCCGCGAACTGCGCGTGGCTATCCGCCAGGCCCACGACGCCTTTGACGACGATAAGGCCTACGACCTGATGGGCCAGCTCAAGCAGCTCAAAGACGCCGAGGCCGCCGACAACATCGCCCTGGAAGACCTCAGCAGCAAGTTCTCGATCAGCCGCATCCTGTCCAGCTTCAAGGACGACCCGCAGTTCCAGGAGCTGGTCTACGGCCTGGCCCTCAAGGTACTGAACCAGTCGCACCAAGCCATCAGCAACCCAAGCGCCGGCAAGGGCAAGGCCTCACGACCGAAGAAAGAAGCCGAAGTGTTTGTGATCAGCAAGGACGGCATCAGCGTCACCCTGCCGCTGCGCACGCCGCGCTCCAAGCTGAGCGTTGACCGCGAGGCGTTCGAGTTCCTGGGTTTCAGCTTTGTGGGTGAAGGCGATGAAGCCGAGCTGGAAGTCGAAAGCTTTGTGGATAACTCCGGCGCCGAGCAGCCGTTGAGCCGCAAGAGTGTGATCACTGCCTTGCAGCAGCAGACGGCGTTTGATGGGTACAGCATCGCGCAGCAGTAATACCGATGAACTAAATGTGCGAGCTGGCTTGCCTGCGATGGCATCAGCGCAGTGTGATTGACACACCGAGGTGCCTGTATCGCAGGCAAGCCAGCTCGCACAGTGGATTTGCGTCGACTCAAACGGCGGCCGCGAACACCTCACGAAAACGCTGCATCTCCTGCTTATTGCCCACTGTCACCCGCACCCAGTGCGGCCAGTCTTTCCACACTCGCCCGATGAACACGCGCTGTGCGGCCAGCTTCTCGATCACCCGCTCGGCCGGTTGCTTCACGTCGATCATGAAGCAGTTGCTCTGCGACAACGTGCAGGTAAACCCGCGGCTCTTGAGCCACGCTACGGTCTCATCACGCAACTGGGCGTTGAGCGCCTTGCGCTGTGGCAGCAGCTTGATGTCTTCCAGGCTCGCCCGGGCGCCGAGCAAGGTCACGGCTGCCGGCACATTGTCGCCACCGAACACCGCCAGCCGCTCCAGCAGCGCCGGGTGGCCGATCGCCAGGCCCAGGCGCGCGCCGGCCATGCCGTAGATTTTCGAGAAGGTGCGCAGCACCAGCAGGTCGTCGTGGTCCTTGACCCAACTGACGACGCTTGGGGTGTCGGAGAAATCGATATAGGCCTCGTCCACCACCAACACGCTGCTTTTGGGCTTGCTCGCCAGTGCCTGGCGGATCGCCTCGGTCGGGGTGATGGTGCCGGTCGGGTTGTTGGGGTTGCACAGGTACAGCATGCCCGCCAGGGGATCGGCGGCGAGCATGGCCGGCACGTCATGGGCATGCTGCGCGTCGAGGCTCACTTCGTGAACCTGCGCCTGCCACACGTTGGCAGCCTGGCGCGGCACCTCGTAGGACGGCGTGGCCATGACCAGGCTGCGGCGTGCGTTGGTAAACGCCAAGACGGCGTAGCGCAGCGCGGCCATGGAGCCGGCAAACACCGCGACCTGTTCTTCGGCGAGCCCTTGTTGCTGGGCAAACAGTCCGGCCAGCGCGTACATGTCGTTGTACGGATAACGCCCGGACGTTGCGATTGCACCCTGCATCGCTTCGCGGGCGGCGGTTGAGGGGCCGTAAGGGCTTTCGTTGTAGTTGAGCCGCACTGTATCAGCCTTGGCCGGCGGCGGGCTGGCGAGCGCCCAATCCAGGCGCGCCAGCACCGGCAACGCCGCACCGAGGGCCAGAAGGGACCGACGACTTACCCTGATCATGGGGACTACTCCTTGTAGACGGGTGATCGATTCGCACAGTGCGTACAAGGAAGTATGACGAGCAAGGTCTCGGCGGATTTAACCGAGCACCGGGGAATCAGCCCTCCAGGTAGTCAGCAATGGGATAGCGCGCGCACAAGGCTTGCACTTCGCTGCGCACCTGTTCACACGCCACAGGCTCAAGCTGGTAATCCTGCTCACCCAGCGGCGTTACGCTGCTCAGTAGCCGGCAAACCAGCGCAATAACCTGGCGTCCCCCTTCGGTGTCGAGCCTGCGCTGTGCCATGGAACCGGTGCCGATACACAGCCCGCTGGTCACCAACGACGAGCGCGTCTCACCCGGTACGCGGTGTTTGTTCACGACGATGCCGCAATGCTCCAGCGCCGACTCGGCGATGGCGCCGGTCATGGCGCCCTGCAAACGGATCAGCACCGTATGATTTTCACTGCGTCCGCCTACCACGTCGTAGCCATGGGCTTGAAACGCGCCAGCCACTGCATCGGCCAGCGTGCGAACCCGCCCCATGCAGGCGTCGAATGCCGGCGACCTCGCGTAGCCCAGGGCCGCAGCTTTTGCCGCGATCAGGTTAACCGCCGGTGCACCCTGCATGCGCGGGAACACGGCCTGATCGAGCACGCGACTGAAGGTGGAGCGCAAGCCGGGCACTTTGGTGTTGGCGTCGCGGCCCGACAGGATGAGCCCGCCGCGAGGGCCACCGAGTTGCTTGTGCGTGCAGGTGACGGTGACGTGGGCGGCGTTGATCGGGTTCGGGTGACGCCCCGTCACCACCAGCCCGGCGATATGGGAAATGTCCGCCAACAAGATCGCGCCTGCCTCATCGGCAATCGCACGAAACCGCTCGAAATCCACCACCCGCGAGTAAGCGGATGCGCCGCAAATGATGATGCGTGGCCGATGCGCGAGCGCCAGGTGACGCACCTGCGCGTAATCGATCAAGCCATCGGCGGTGGTGCCGTAGCGGATGGCCTTGTAATAGGCCCCGGTGAAAACAGCCGGGCTGCCAAGCGTGAGATCGCCGCCGTGGTCATGGGCCATGCCGAGCAATGTATCGCCAGGCTCTAGCAGCGCCGAGAGCACCTGGGCAATCGCGTTGGACGCCGAGTGCGACTGCACGCTGGCATAGTGGGCGTCGAACAGTTCCCGTGCGCGGCGAATGGCCAGGGCTTCGACCAGGTCGACGTTCTCGCAGCCGGCACGCTGGCGTTTGCCAGGCATACCTTCGGCGCTCACATTGACCAGTGCCGAGGCGCAGGCCACCAAGGTTCGCGGTTTGACCGCACAGGAGGATGAAACCAGAGAGAGCGTGCGGTGCTGGCGCGAGACTTCGGCGTCGAGCAGGCTCGCCAGCTCGAAATCTTCAGCGTGCAGATCCGCCAGGCCACGACGCAGCAGGTCGGCCTGATCTTTGAGTTGTGAGGTATTGACTGCCATGAGTGCGGTTCCCTTCCTGGGCGTTGCGTGTCGATCCGTCCTGAACCGAGGGATTTTATTAAACAGGAAATTAAACAGTAAATTAAACACTTTCCAAATTAAATGTTCTTTTTTGCACGCTCGGAGCATGGCAGAAGCACCGAAGCAGAGCCTCCGGGACTTTATTATTGGGGCCCACGCATGCAACACTCCCGCCGCCGCGACGCCGCACGCGCCGCGCACAAGGACGGCTAAGACTAAAAGGAAGTGGTGAGCACGTGATACACAGACGGGAAAAAACCGAGCACTTGAAGAGCAACATCAAGTACTTGATCAAAAGTCGCGGTGAAACGCAGTTGTCGTTATGCAGCGCCGCCGGCCTGACCAGGACCACCATCTACAACATTCTGGAAGGCAAGGTCGTCAACGTCCAGCAGTCCACCCTCCGTAAGATTTCGGATTTCTTCGGCGTCTCTTACGACGAAATTGAAACCATCGATTTTGAAGCCAAGGAAATCATCGAGAGCAGTATTTCCCCACAGGGCAACATGAACCCGGCGGCCGTGCCGGTCCTCAAGGAAAGCCTGGTTATCCAGAACCTGGATAAGCGCATTGGCGAGTTGGCGACGTTGTACCCGCTGACCTACTACTTCGGCACCTCTCACAACCTGATCGCGGTGCGACTGGAACATGCGATCCCCGGGATCAATGAACCGGGCGATGTGTTGATTGTGCAAAAAGGCTCTTCCAGCGACGGCAAAGAAAAGCTGGTGTATGACCGGGCCACCCAACGCATGCTGATTACCCTTGAAGCCTGTGCTCACTCAGATCGCCTGTGCGTGGTCGGCGATATCATTGAGGAGCGCTTCAATGACAACGTTTGAACCCGGTATCGAAAACAGCAAATACAAACTGCTGGGCTTTGAAAATGACAAGCACCTGGCCGTGATCATGGTGATCGCCACGGGCAAGGTCATCAAGCTGAAACTGAGCGAAGTACTCAACAGCGAAATAATGGACGACCTCAACAAAATGGAAGTTAAGAACATGTACAAGAAGTTCTATTCACACGGAGGGGCACTCACCGCCTACGACATAAACGACCGCAACGAAAACTCCTGGATGATTTACATCATCCTGAATTTGCTGCTGTTCACGTTTTACATCTTCACCAGTATTGCCGCGACCAAGCCTCTTTACCTGGAATCGCTGGGCATCATCGTCACGCCGGGCACGTTTCTGTACCCGCTGACCTTTTTGATCGTGGACTTGCTCAACGAGCAATTCGGCCTGCGGCTGGCCAGACGGGCTATTCTGTTTGCGTTTGCCAGTAACGCGATGATCATCATCTTGCTCTATGGCTCGACCTTCCTGCCGGGGCTGCCGGGCTGGAGGCTGGATGGGCCGTATAATGACGTCATCTTCCAAGTGTCCTCGGTACTGGTCGCCTCCTCCGTGTCGTTCCTGGTGTCGGAGAATATAAACTCGTACCTGCTGTGCAAGATCAAAGAGCTGACCAACTCCAAATACTTGTACCTGCGCCTATTCCTCAGTACGTTCTTTGCGGTCATCATCGACAGCTTTTTGTTTTGCTTCATCGCCTTCTACGGTGCCATGCAAACCAGTGACATCCTGAGCATGATCTACGTGCAGATTGCGATCAAAGTCGGCTTCGCGTTCTTCAACATCTTGCCGGCCTATGGTGCGCGCGCGTTGTTCAAGCGCTGGATCACCGGTGCCGCTGCCTGATGCAAATCAGTTAAGGAGGAACACCGTACCTGTGGCGAGGGAGCACGCTCTCTCGCCACAAAGTGCGCGGTTTAGCTCAGCTGCAACTTACCCTTCAGGCTCTGCATCACATCCGCCTTGTTCTGCAGATACTCATTCAAACCGCGTGCACGCAAGTTGCACGCGTCGCAGTTACCGCAGCCACTGCCGATGATGCCGTTGTAACAGGTCAGGGTCTGGTGGCGGACCAGTTCCAGCTGGTTGTGGTAGTCGGCCAGCGCCCAGGTTTGGGCCTTGTTCAGCCACATCAAGGGGGTTTCCAGGCGCAATCTGTATTCCATGCCCAGCTCGAGTGCCTTGTTCAGGGCTTTGACGAACTCATCGCGGCAATCGGGATAACCCGAGAAGTCGGTTTCGCACACGCCGGTAATCACGCTTTCAGCTTTAACCTGGTAGGCGTAGATCGACGCCAATGTCAGGAACAGGATATTGCGGCCCGGCACAAACGTGCTTGGCAGGCTACCGCCAGAACTGTCCACGGTCGGTACGGGAATGTTGTCACGGGTCAGGCTGCTGATGGCCAGCTCGTTGAGCAAGGACACATCCATGACTTTGTGAACGGTGGCGCCCAGCTGCTTGGCGAGCTTCTGCGCGACTTCAATTTCCGCCACATGGCGCTGGCCATAGTCGAAGGTGATGCAGTGCACTTCGTCATACAACGGCAGTGCCTGGATCAGACAGGTCGTCGAATCCTGCCCGCCACTGAACACCATCACGGCTTTTTTACTCATTACGTTGCTTCCTGCATGTGTAGAAGGTGGGAATAGTTTAAAGGGCATGCCATAAAAAACCCCGCGCTTCTTGCAAAGGCGGGGTTTTTTAATGCTTGAACGATCAGTGAGCGTAGGTCAGCAACAGCTCTTTCGGCACTTGGAAATCCAGGGACATCATCACGCTGAGCGCGGTGATGGTGAAGATCGAGAACACGAACAGCTTGCGCGCCCAGACGGTGTCATCCACCGCCTTGTAGCCGGTCCAGGCCATGTACAACCAGTACATGCCCATGGCCGCGGCGACGGCGAGGTAGCTCATGCCGGCGTAGCCACTGAAGGTCAACATCAAGGTCGCCACGAGGAAGGCCAGGATGTAGAGCAGGATGTGTTTCTTGGCCACCTGGATGCCACGCTTGACCGGCAGAACCGGAATCGACGCCGCCAGGTAGTCATTGAAGCGGAAGATCGCGATGGCATAAGAGTGCGGCATCTGCCACAGGCTGAACATCACCAGCAGCACCAGCGCGGCCATGTCGAAGCTATTGGTCACCGCCACATAACCAATCACCGGCGGCATCGCCCCCGACAGACTGCCCACCAGCGTGCCGTGAACCGACTTGCGCTTGAGGTACAGGCTGTAGAGCCCGACGTAGATGACAAAACCGATCACGGCAAACAGCGCCGCCAGCGGGTTGGCCACCTTGTACAACAACACCACACCGGCGATACCCAGGACGGTCGCGAACAGCAGTGCCAGCTTCAGGGAGATCAGGCCCTGGACCAGCACGCGATTCTTGGTGCGCTCCATCTTGATATCAATGTCACGGTCGATGCAGTTGTTGAACACACAACCGGAAGCGACCACCAGGGAGGTGCCGATCATTGCAGCCAGGAATATGGCCAGATCGACATGTCCCTTGGAGGCCAGGAAGAAACCGCCTGCCACAGAAAGCACGTTACCGAAAATGATCCCCGGTTTGGTGATTTGGATAAAGTGCTTAAGCGACATCGGGTCTTACCTCACTTCGCCATCATGAACGTATGGATGCTGAACATGATCCATATCGACAGGCCAACCAGCAGCAGGATCACAAGGCCTGCGAACACGAACGCAATCACGTTATCGCGCTGCTCTTTGGAACGATCCAAGTGCAGGAAGTACACCAGGTGAACCAGCACCTGAATCACCGCGAATGCCAGAACGATCATCAAGGTGATCGATTTCGGCAGGGTCGGGTACATCACCAGACCAAACGGGATGAGCGTCAGGATTACCGACAGGATGAAGCCGATGGCGTACGACTTAACGCTGCCGTGGCTCGAATCATGGCTGTCATGGTCATGGGAGTGTGCATTAGCCATTACAGAGTCCCCATCAGGTAAACAACGGTGAAGACGCAGATCCAGACCACGTCCAGGAAGTGCCAGAACAGGCTCAGGCAGCTCAGGCGAGTCTTGTTGGTGTTGGTCAGGCCGTGCTTATTGACCTGATACATCATCACCGCCATCCACAGCAGGCCGGCAGTTACGTGCAGACCGTGGGTGCCTACCAGCGTGAAGAACGCGGACAGGAAGCCGGAACGGTGCGGGCCGTAGCCTTCGGAGATCAGCAGGTGGAACTCGTTGATCTCCATGCCGATGAAGCCCAGGCCGAACAGGAAGGTCAGTGCCAACCAGCTCAGTACGCCTTTCTTGTTGCCCTTGTAGAAGGCCAACATGGCGAAGCCGTAGGTGATCGAGCTGAACAACAGCAAGGCGGTTTCGCCGAGCACGTAAGGCAGTTCGAAGATGTCGTGGCCCGACGGGCCACCCGCTACGTTGTTTACCAGTACCGCGTACACCGCGAAGATCGACGCAAACAAGATGCAGTCGGTCATCAGGTAGAGCCAGAAACCGAATACGGTCATTGGCCCCGAGTCGTGGTGATGGTCATCGTGCCCATGGTCATCGACATGGGCGTGTCCAGCATTGGTCACTAAGTTCGACATGGTTTAAGCCTGTTCCAACGAGGTTTCTACACGGTTGGCCGGGATTTTCTTCTCGGCTACCAGGCGAGCGTGTTGCTCGGCTTCGATGCGCTCGATCGTCTCGACCGGCACCATGTAGCCTTGATCATCACGGGCAGCGTGAATGATGAAGTAACCGATAGTGCCTACCAGGCCCACGATTGCCAGCCACCAGATGTGCCAGATCATCGCGAAACCGAATACGGTCAACAGCGCGCCCATCACCACGCCAGTGGCGGTGTTGTTTGGCATGTGGATCGGCTCGTAATGCTTAGGTTGCTGGTACGCAGTACCGTCTTCCTTCGCTTCGGTGAACGCATCGATCGTGTTCGCAGTAGGGATCACAGCGAAGTTGTAGAACGGCGGTGGCGACGAAGTCGACCATTCCAGGGTGTGGCCATTCCATGGATCGCCAGAGTCGCAGGCGTTCTGCTTGCGATCACGGATGCTCACGTACAGCTGGATCAGCTGGCAGGCGATGCCCACAGCGATCATTACCGCACCGAACATGGCAACGTACAGGTACGGTACCCACTCAGGGTTGGTAGTGGCGTTCAGACGACGGGTCATGCCCATGAAGCCCAGTGCATAGAGCGGCATGAACGCGACGAAGAAGCCCGAGATCCAGAACCAGAATGCAGCCTTGCCCCAGCCTTCGTGCAGCTTGAAGCCGAACGCTTTCGGGAAGTAGAAGCTGAAACCAGCGATGTAACCAAATACAGCACCACCGATGATCACGTTGTGGAAGTGAGCGATCACGAACAGGCTGTTGTGCAGTACGAAGTCAGCACCCGGGATGGCCAGCAGTACGCCGGTCATGCCGCCGATGGCGAAGGTCACCATGAAGCCCAGGGTCCACAGAACCTGGCTGGTGATACGCAGACGGCCGTGGTAGATGGTGAATAGCCAGTTGAATAGCTTCACCCCCGTCGGGATGGAAATCAGCATCGTCGCCAGGCCGAAGAAGGCGTTGACGCTGGCCCCCGAGCCCATGGTGAAGAAGTGGTGCAGCCACACCATGAAGCCCAGTACCGAGATCGCCCCCGATGCGTAAACCATCGAGTGGTGACCGAACAGGCGCTTGCCGGTAAAGGTGGAGATCACTTCAGAGAAGATACCGAACGCTGGCAGGATGAGGATGTACACCTCAGGGTGCCCCCATGCCCAGAACAGGTTCACGTACATCATTGGATTGCCACCAAGTTCATTGGTGAAAATGTGGAAATCCAGGTAACGGTCAAGCGACAGCAGCGCCATGGTAGCGGCCAGGATCGGGAACGAAGCCACGATCAGGACGTTGGCCCAGGTGCAGGTCCAGGTGAAGATCGGCATGTCCATCAGTTTCATGCCAGGGGCGCGCATTTTCAGGACGGTGGCCAGGAAGTTGACCCCCGTCAGTGTCGTCCCGAGTCCTGATAACTGTAGCGCCCAGATGTAGTAGTCCACACCCACGCCCGGACTGTACTGAATGCCCGACAGCGGCGGATAAGCAACCCAACCGGTCTTGGCGAATTCGCCGACGCCCAGGGACAGGTTGATCAGCACCACGCCAGAAACCAGCAGCCAGAAGCTCAGGGAGTTCAGGAACGGGTAGGCAACGTCACGCGCACCGATCTGCAGCGGCAAGGCAAGGTTCATCAAGCCGGTGAAGAATGGCATCGCCATGAAGATGATCATGATCACACCGTGAGCGGTGAAGATCTGGTCATAGTGTTCAGGCGGCAGGTAGCCAGGCGAACCCTCGGTGGCCATGGCCAACTGGGTACGCATCATGATGGCGTCGGCAAAGCCACGCAGCAGCATGACCATGGCAACGATGACGTACATGACACCGATTTTCTTATGGTCGACAGACGTCAACCACTCGGTCCACAGGTAGGTCCACTTCTTGTAGTACGTAATTGCCGCAAACAGTGCCAGACCACCCAGCGCGATCATGGCGATGGTCACCATCACGATCGGCTCGTGGAACGGGACCGCATCCCAACTTAATTTACCAAACATCGTTTACTCCTCTGCCCCAGCAGTTGAATGCGAGCCCGTGTCAGAACCGTCAACCACGGCCACTTCTTTCTTCTCGTGCTTGACCGGCTTGCCTGGCTTCATACCTTCGTACTTGTCGACGATTTTCTGAAACAGGTCCGGCTCGTACGTGGAGTACAGAGCGACAGGGTTGTTCTGGCTTGGTTTGGTCAGGGCGTCGTATTCAGCTTGATCAAGCTGTTTAGGTGCGGCCTTGACTGCGGCTACCCAGGCGTTGAAATCTTCCTGGCTCGTCGAGATCGCTTTGAATTTCATGCCGGTGAAGCCAGCACCGCTGTAGTTAGCGGAGATGCCTTCCATTTCAGCTTTCTCGTTCGCGATCAGGTGCAGGCGGGTCTGCATGCCTGCCATCGCGTAGATCTGGCCGCCCAGTGCAGGGATGAAGAACGAGTTCATCACGGCGTCGGAGGTGATCCGGAAGTTAAGCGGAGTGTTCTCAGGGAACTGGATTTCGTTAACGGTGGCGATACCCAGGTCCGGGTAGATGAACAGCCACTTCCAGTCCAGCGCGACCACTTCGATGTTGATCGGCTTGACGTCGGATTCCAGCGGACGGTAAGGGTCCAGCTCGTGGGTCGACTTATAGGTGATGTAACCCAGGGCGATGATGATGAGGATCGGCACCAGCCACACGGCGATTTCGATCTTGGTGGAGTGCGACCACTTCGGCGCGTAGGTGGCGCTGGTGTTCGACGCGCGGTATTTCCAGGCGAAGGCGAACGTCATGATGATCACGGGCACCACGACCAACAACATCAGCAGAGTGGCAGTGATGATCAGGTTGCGTTGATCCAGACCGATCTGTCCTTTTGGGTCCATCAAGGTCCACTTGCAGCCTCCCAGCATTAACAGCATGCCGAGCAGCGGCAAAAAGCCTAGTAATCGGGGGTACCTGTTTTTACTCATCTCACGACCTCTAAAGCAGCTTGCGCAATGCAGTTGGGTTTTGATCGCCAACACTTCACCCTGCCAAGGGTTGGCATTTCTCTTCGATTGAATAAGAGCCTGCCCGGCACGCCATCAATGGACGTTTCACGGACCTGCGGTGAGTTCTTATTCGATTTCGTGGTTAAAGGCCTTGTTACAGACCAATTCCATTTGGTGCGGATAGTTGAAAGGCTGCCGGAACCTGGGGTCGCACAGAGCCATCCATCTGCCCCTCGACCGCTCCAATGCTCAAAGATTGAACAGCACCGGACATTCAGTGCGGGCGATTGTAGTTAGCTAGCGATGTATAAACCATGTCTTATAAAGAAATAATTTTTATCGATTCCAGCAACAATCCTTCACCAATCTTGCAAAGGTTCGGGATCTTATCGTGTTCGATTCTCAACAAAAACCACAAAAATTGCCGTGTTATTGCGTAAAGCCTTCCATCCCTTACACCTTGTAAGGGCATGCAAAACGGATGCAAGTCCCCATAAAACAAGGCATTCGGACATCACCGATTGGCTCAGACGACACGACGTTCGCAGCATCGCTCAAACGATGAACTGACAGCACATCTTCGCCGTTTTATGCAAATTTAAGGGGTGGCTTGGTGCGTCAGAAACGTCCTGCGACAACGTCTGTGTGACAACATGTCGCACGCTGCGCGCACCTGAAGTTGTCCTTCGTCACACCCCTATCGCAAATCCCTACATACAAAAACGCCCCGTCCTTCACCGAATGAAGAACGAGGCGTTTCAGCGAGCCCGTTCAGGCCTTGCGCTGGCGATTGCGGTAAATACCCAATGGCACCAGGATCACGGTCAGCACGAACGCCACCAGCGCCCATTGCGCCAGGGACAGGCCTAGGACCGGCGGGTAAGGGGTGCTGCAGAAGCCGTCGACCTGGAAGCCCAGCGGGAATACCTTGGCCAGCGGCAGCTCATCGACGATCGGCTGCAGAACATCGACGCCGCAGCTGACTTCGGGAAAGAACTGGGTGTACACGTGATGGCCGGCCGCAGCCACGCCGCCCAGGGCGCTGAGTACTACCAGCCCTTCAAACACAGTGACGGCACCTCTGGTACGCATGGCGGCGCCGATGAACGCGAACACTGCGATCAACAGCAAGGCATAACGCTGAAGGATGCACAGCGGGCACGGCGCCTCGCCCAACACCACTTGCATGTACAGTGCGCCGCCAATCAGCGCCAGACAGATGATACCCAGCAACACCAGAAAGCGCCGCTCCCTGCCTAACCGCAATTCGTCACTCATCCCCGTTTCCCTTTGCCTGATTATGGTTGTGCCTGATGGCCGCAAGTTTACACACAGGGATGGTTAAAACAGAGAGAGGTTAACGGCGGATTAATCGGGAGGAATGCAAAACTAAATGTGGGAGCGGGCTTGCTCGCGAAGGCGCAGTCAGTCGATTTGTTAAGTGACTGATCCACCGCCTTCGCGAGTAAGCCCGCTCGCACATTTTTAACCGCGTTACTCCAGAGCGGCAGCCGGGCCGAAGAATTCGTAGCGGGCTTGGTTATCGGGCACGCCCAGGGCTTTGAGGTGGCGTTTGACCGCCGCCATGAAGCCTTTAGGGCCGAGGAAGTAGGCATCCACGTCGCGCTGCTCAGGCAACCAGGCCGCCAGTTGCTCCTGGCTCAGCATCCCGACCTTGTCCGCCGCCGGGCTCACGCCGTCGTCTTCGGCGTAGCAGTAGAAACGCTTGAGTTGCGGATGCTTGGCGGCCAGGGCGTCCACCCAATCGCGGAACGCGTGCACACCGCCATTACGCGCGCAATGGATAAAGTGCACCGGGCGCTCGGTGGCCAGGGCCGCTTCGAGCATCGGCAGGGTTGGCGTGATGCCCACCCCGCCGCTGATCAGCACCAGCGGTTTGTCGCTGGCCGCCAGGATGAACTCGCCCGATGGCGGGAACAGGTCGAGGGTCGCGCCGACGTGCATCTGGTCATGCAGGTAGTTGGACACCCGCCCACCGGCCTCGCGCTTGACGCTGATGCGGTACACGCCCGAGTCACTCAAGGCGGACAACGAATAGTTGCGGCGCACTTCCTCGCCCTCCAGCATCAGCTTCATGCCGATGTATTGGCCCGGCGCGGCCGCCAGGATCGGGCCGTTGTCCACCGGGGCAAAATAGAACGAGATGATTTCATCGCTCTCCTCCACGCGTTTGACCAACAGGAACGGCCGCGCACCGCGCCAGCCGCCTGGGGCCTGGGCTTTTTCGTCATAGATGGCGGCTTCGGCGCCGATCAGGATATCGGCCAGTTGGCCATAGGCGGCGCCCCAGGCACTCAGCACCTCAGGCGTGGCAATCTCGCTGCCGAGTACTTCGCAAATGGCCCGCAGCAAGCAGGTGCCCACGATCGGATAGTGTTCCGGGAGGATCTGCAAAGCCACGTGCTTGTTGATGATTTTGGCAACCAGATCGCCCAACAAGTCCAATTGGTCGATATGCCGCGCATACATCAGCACGCCATTGGCCAGGGCGCGGGGTTGGTCGCCGTTGGCCTGATTGGCTTGGTTGAACAGCGGGCGAACATCTGGGTACTCGCTAAGCATCATGCGGTAGAAATGCGTGATCAGCGCTTCGCCGCCGCTTTCCAGCAGGGGCACAGTGGATTTGACGATGGCACGGTCTTGGGCACTAAGCATGGCAGACTCCTGGGTCTTTTTACTGATTGCCCTTATCTACTCAGTATTCATGCCAATTTATAATTCGTTATATTTCAATGACTTGAATTATATGTAGTCAGTATGACTGCCTACATCTTATAGTCATAAGGACTACAAGGAGTCATTATGACTGCACAATCACTGCTCACCACCTTGCTGCCTCTGGTCGCCGACCTGTCCCGCGAGCTGCCCGAAGGCGAGCGCTACCGGCGCCTGCTGCAAGCCATGCGCGCTTTGCTACCCTGCGACGCCGCCGCCTTATTGCGCCTGGACGCTGAATGGCTGGTGCCCTTGGCAGTCGATGGTTTGAGCCCGGATACGCTCGGCCGGCGTTTCAAAGTCAGCGAACACCCGCGTTTCGCCGTGTTGTTGAGCAGCCCCGGCCCGACCCGCTTTGACAGCGACAGCGAGCTGCCCGACCCCTACGACGGTTTGGTCGATGGCCTGCACGGGCAGTTGGAAGTGCACGACTGCATGGGCTGCCCGCTGTTCATCGACGATAAACCGTGGGGCCTGCTGACCCTCGACGCCCTGGACACAGAGCGCTTCGAGCGCGTCGAACTGGACGCCCTGCAAGCCTTCGCCAGCCTGGCTGCAGCCACGGTCAACGTCGCCGAACGTATCGAACGCTTGGCATTGCGCGCCGAAGATGAGCATCAGCGCGCCGAAATCTACCGCCAGGCCAGCGGCCAGCAGCACAAGGAAATGATCGGCCAGAGCAAGGCGCACAAGCGCCTGGTCGAAGAGATCCAACTGGTGGGTGGCAGTGACCTGACCGTGCTGATCACCGGCGAAACCGGAGTGGGCAAAGAGTTGGTGGCCCAGGCTATTCACGCCGCATCGGCCCGTGCAGACAAACCCTTGATCAGCCTCAATTGCGCCGCCCTCCCGGAAACCTTGGTGGAAAGCGAGCTGTTCGGGCATGTGCGCGGCGCCTTCACCGGCGCACTGAACGAGCGCCGTGGCAAGTTCGAGCTGGCCAATGGCGGCACCTTGTTTCTGGATGAAGTCGGTGAGTTGTCACTGACGGTGCAGGCCAAGCTGCTGCGCGTGCTGCAAAGCGGCCAGTTGCAGCGCCTGGGCTCGGACAAGGAGCATCAAGTGGACGTGCGCCTGATCGCCGCCACCAACCGCGACCTCGCCGAAGAGGTGCGCAACGGCCGCTACCGTGCCGACTTCTACCACCGCCTGAGCGTGTACCCGCTGCAAGTGCCGGCGCTGCGTGAGCGCGGCCGCGACGTGCTGTTGCTGGCGGGGTTCTTCCTCGAGCAGAACCGTTCACGCATGGGCTTAGGCAGCCTGCGCCTGACCAGCGATGCTCAGGCGGCACTGCTGGCCTACAACTGGCCGGGCAATGTGCGCGAGCTGGAACATTTGATCGGACGCAGCGCACTCAAAGCGCTGGGAAACTGTCGCGAACGTCCGAAGATACTGAGCCTGAGTGCCCAGGACCTGGACCTGGACCTGGACCTGGACCTGCCTGACGTCAGCGCACCGGCGGTGATCGAAGCACCGGCCGACGTGCCCCCCATCGTCACCGGCGACCTGCGCCAGGCCACCGAGCACTACCAGCGCCAAGTCATCAGCGCCTGCCTGGAACGCCACCAACACAACTGGGCCAGCGCCGCCCGCGAACTCGGCCTGGACCGCGCCAACCTCGGCCGTATGGCCAAACGCTTAGGCCTCAAATAAGCAAAAGATCAGGAAGACACCTCGGTCAACTGTGGGAGAGGCTTGCCTGCGATAGCGGTGGGTCAATACAGAATGAGCTGGCGGGTATACCGCCATCGCAGGCAAGCCAGGTCCCACGTTTTTAAACCTGTTTCGCTCTGAAAACCGGGTTCACAGGCCTAACCTTGCGAAACACCAACACATTCCCCAACATCACCAACACCAACCCCGCCAACGCCGGCGCCGTCCACTGATACCCCTCGGCAAACGCCGACACATTCAGCGCCACCACCGGAAACAGCACCGTGCAATACGCCGCCCGCTCCGGCCCCATACGCCCCACCAGCGTCAGGTAAGCGGTAAAGCCAATCACTGACCCCGGGATCACCAAGTACCACAACGCGCCGATGTACCGCGCGCTCCAGTCCATCTCAAACGCAATCCCACGCACCGCGCAGTAAGTCGCCAGCATCGCCGCGCCATACGCCATGCCCCAGGCATTGGTGGTCAACGGCCTGAGCCCGGCCTTCTGCTGCAAACTGGAGAGCATATTGCCCGCCGAAAAACACATCGTCCCCAACAGCGCCAAGCCCAAGCCAAGCAAGGTCTGCGGGCTAGCGGTATGCCCGACCAACTCCGGCCAGAACAACAAGCCCAACCCCAGCAACCCAAGCGCGCCGCCCATCAACACGTTACGCGCCACCCGCTGGCCGAAAAACACCCGCGCATTGAGCGCGTTCCACAGCGTCGCCGTGGAAAACACCACCGCCACCAAGCCGCTGGGAATCCACTGGCTGGCCGTCAAAAAGCACATGAAGTTAACGCAAAACAGGCACAGCCCCTGGGCCAGGCAGATCAGGTGCCCGCGCCGGTTCATCACCTGCAACTTGCGGCTGAGCAGCAACAGCACAAACAGCACCAGCGCCGCCAAGCCAAAGCGATAGACGATCGACACGGGAATCGCCACGACGCCCAATTGCCATTTAAGCGCGATCCAGGTGGTGCCCCAGATCAGCACAGTGAGTAAATACAGGAAAAGGTTCATGGTGGGCTCCGGTGATTGAGCCACAGTGTCACCCGTCGGTCTGCGGGCGCCCTTGCATATTCTTGCGCTTTTGTCAGGCGGTGGGCTCACAGCGCCAACCGTACGCAGTAGGATGCAAGGCGTCGGAGAGAACAACCATGCCAAACCTGGAATCGCTGCACGTCTTTCAAGCCCTTAACCGCTCGCCCAACGCACGCCTTGAAGCCTGCGCCGAGCTCGGTGACGGCTTGTCCGCGGCCTTGTGGAGCAACCATCACGACTCCCAGGACTACCAGGCGCCCACCCACCACACCTTGTCCTGCTACATCGGCGGCGGCACCGGCACCTTTCGCCGCGACCAGCCCGGCACCAAGGGTGGCCCCGACAAGCTGTGCATCTTGCCGGCCGAGCACCAGTCAGCGTGGGTGATCAACGGTGAGATCCGACTGGCCCACGTGTATTTCAGCCCGGAGCACTTCGCCCTCGGCTGCGTGACCCTGCTCGACCGCGAGCCGCGCGAGCTGCAATTGCGCGAAAGCACCTTTCTAGAGGATGCGAGCCAGGCCCGGCGCTTTCACCAGTTGATCGCCCTCAACTGGCACGAGCCCGCCGAGCGCCTGCTGACCAGCAGCCTGGCGCATGAAATGCTCAGCCACACCTTGCTCAGCCAAGTCGGTGCACGCGACGGGCTGCGCTTGAAAGGCGGCTTGGCGGCGCATCAGCGGCGCCTGTTGGTCGACTACATCGACCATCACCTGGAAGACCCGATCAGCCTGGGCCAACTGGCCGGAATGTGCGCGCTATCGCAATACCATTTCGCACGGATGTTCCGCCAAAGCTTCGGGCTGCCGCCCCATCAATACCTGCTGGCGCGTCGCCTGACGCGCGCCCAAAGCCTGCTGCGCAACGGCGGCCTGCCCCTGGCTGAAATTGCCTGGCTGTGCGGCTTCTCCAGCGCCAGCCACTTCAGCCAACGCTTTCGCCAGGCCATGGGTGCAACCCCCGGCGAATACCGCCAAGCGTTCTGCGCCAGAACACAAACTCTGTAACCGCCGAACTCTTCCGGTGGCAAGCGGGCTTGCCTGCGCCTACCCCATCAACCCTAATGTCTTGGCCTTCGCCACCGCCTGCGTCCGCCGCTCCACCCCAAGCTTGCTATGGATACGCCGCGCATGGGTCTTGACCGTATGCAGCGAGATAAACAACCGATCAGCGATTTCCAGGTTGGAATTACCAAGAGCGATCAGTTGCAGCACCTCCAACTCGCGTTGGCTCAGGGGGTTTTCCGCCGCGCCGCTGGGCGACGCCTGCGTCTCCAGGCCCAGCTCACTCAATAGCCCCGGCGAGCGCAAGCGCAGCTCACGAATCGCCTGCTGCACCTGGCAACGCGCGGCCAGCGCCAACCCGGCTTGCAGCGCACGACGGGCCAATGCGGTGTCACCGAGTTGCCAGGCCACCTCGCCGAGCACCAGCTGCAATTCGGTTTCCAGGCAAAGCATGCCGCGCTGCCGGGTGGTTTCAAGCAAGGCCGTCAACCGCGCAATGGGTTGATCGGCACAGCCTAGCTTCACCTCAGCCAGCACCAGCAAGTATTCCAGGCGCGGGATCAGCTCCAGCGTGGCCGGCGGCGCCTGCTTGGCACACGGCCCACGAAAATGGCGCAGCACACGGCGCATCGCTTCCAACGTCAATTCGGCGCGACCTTGCTGCAACCAGAAGTGCCCACTGACCAGCAGCAGCACCGCGCGATACACCGTGTCCGGCACGTGGCGTTGCTGCATCAGGCGCTCAGCTTCGCGCAATTGAATGAAGGCCTGGGCATAATCGCCACGGTTCGCCGCCAACAGCGCCAGGCCGAGAAAGCCGTATAGCACGCGCTTGTCCTGACTGTGCAGGCACATCGTCAATCCGCCCTCGAAACACTCGGCCGCCAGCGCATCCTGACCTTGGCGCAGCGCCAAATGCCCGCGCCGCAACGCAATGCGCCCCACCAACGGCCCGGCCTTGAGCCGCTGCCCCACCAGCATCGCCTGCACCGTTTCCAGCAGGCTTTGCGCCCGATACGGCGCGCCGCGTTGCTCCAGCAGTTGGGCGTGATCCAGCTCCAGCAAGGCCTCCAACACCAACGAACCATGGGCGCGGGCCAGGCACAGGGCTTCGCGGTTCAGCGCTTGGCCCACGTCCAGTTCACCGCGCAACAAGGCTTGTTGGGTCAGGCCCGAGAGGCACATCAGGCGCGAGGTCCACGCACTGTCGGGCAACGCTTGCAGGGCCTCCAGAAAATGCGCGCGGGAGCGCTCGGCATCGCCGCCTAAATGCAACAGCCAGCCCCATTGCGCCTGCCAGCGCGCCAACAGATAACGCTGTTGCGCCGCCGTCGGCTGCGGCGCGAACCGCGCCAATTGATCGATGCACACGCCCGCCTGGTCGAAGCGCCCGGCAAACAGCAATGCCGCCGTAACCAAGCCGACCAGTTGCGCCGAGCCGAGCATCAATTCATCGCCATGCTGCTCGTGCAGACGCAATAAAAGCACCGCGTTTTGCTGACGAAACACGTCTTCGAAACTGAAGTGCTGCAACAGGCTCACCGCCACTTCATAAGCTTCGGCCAGCAGCGCCTGTTCGAAGGCGGCCTGCCAGTCCTCTTGTGTGGTGAACCATTGGCAGGCGCGCCGGTGCCAGGCGCGCTTGGCCGGCCAAGGCTCATCGCGGATTAACTGCGCCAAGGGCGGGAACACCTGCAGCCAATCGGTGGTGTCTTCCCACGGCTGGATAAACGCACCCAGCGCCTGTAAATCGCGCAGGTACTGATCGCCGTCGCCAAAACCGAACAGGTGCTCACACAAACCCGGGTTAAAGCGCGGCAGATGCGCCAGTACGCGCCAAGCCTCAGCCAGTTCGATGGGCAAAGTGCTGAAGAGCTCGTGTTGCAGATACTCGAGCAGGGTCTTGCCTGGGTGACCGTCGCCCAGCAAAGCGATGCGCACACCCGCGCACCAACCGCCGCTGAATTGCATCACGCTGTCGAGGGTTTGCTGCGGGCCGAGCAGTTGCTGGACTTGCGCAGGGCTGAACATCAACTCATTGCATTCCAGCAACTCATCGTCGAGCAACAGACGCGGCCAGTTGCACAGCGGGCGCCGTCTCGCGCCCAGCCACCAAGTCAGCGCCGGGCTGGCGGCGGTGAGCAAGCGGTCGAGCAAGGCGTCCAGGTCGGGGGCGGGCAACCGGCAGAAATCATCGAGGAATATCCACGCCGGGTTTTGCCAATGGCTAAGGTCGAGCAGCAATGTAGCTTCATCCACAAACGGCACGCCGAGGTTGTGCGCCAGCCGCCTGCAAAAATCCAAAGGGCTGAGCACGGCGCCATTGAGCGCCAGCCAATATACCTGACACCCCACCGGCGCCTGCAACGCACACTCGGCGAGCAACGCGCTCTTGCCACTGCCGCCCGGCGCGCAGAGCAACTTCACCCTGACCTGCGCTGCGAGCAAAGGCTCGGCCAGGCGCGGGCGCAACAGATGGTGGGCGGACAGCCGTGGCATGAATCCAGGACGGTCCAGGCAGCGTGTCATGGCGGTCATTGCTGCATCCTGCTTTTTATTGTTATGCAACCTGGCGCCTACCCTAGTCCTGTGGTCGGCGGTTGTTGAAGAAGTATTCAGCGGGGTGATTTATAGCCATGCACAAAACCAAATGTGGGAGCGGGCTTGCTCGCGAAAGCGGAGTGTCAGTCACCGAATGATTAGACTGATACACCGCCTTCGCGAGCAAGCCCGCTCCCACATTTTGATCCCGGTTGAATTGAGGATCAGCGCACGCCCTCTGACCTTAACGCCGCCGGGGTGTAATCCGCTGCCTTGGCCGCAAAGCCGAACACGAAACTGTGTTTCTCCTCGTTCTTCATCCCCAGCGCGATGTAGCGCCCGGCGATGATGTCGTACAGCGTTTCCACGGTATAAGCCGGCACCTGATGGTCGTAGTAAAACTGCGCATGGCCTTCGGCGACACGCCACAGTTGGCCACGGCCGTCATAGTGATCCACCAGCGCGACCTGCCAGCTGTCTTCGTCGATGTACATGTGCCGCTTGGCGTAGATGTGCCGTTCGCTCGGTTTGACCGTGCCGATCACTTCCCACACCCGGTGCAACTCATAGCGGGTCAGGTCCTGGTTGATATGCCCGGCCTTGATGATGTCGTCGTACTTGAGGGTCGGCGAATCGAGCTTGTAGCTGTTGTAAGGGATGTACATCTCTTTTTTGCCAACCAGCTTCCAGTCGTAGCGGTCGGGGGCGCCAGAGAACATGTCGAAGTTATCGGTGGTGCGCAGCCCATCGGAGGCGGTGCCTGGGCCGTCGTAGGAGACTTGCGGCGCGCGGCGCACACGCCGCTGGCCGGCATTGTAGATCCAGGCCAGGCGGGGCTCCTTCACTTGGTCGAGGGTCTCGTGCACCAGCAGCACGTTACCCGCCAGGCGTGCCGGCGCGGTGACCGACTGCTTGAAGAAACTCAGCACGTTGGCCGCCTTGGCCGGGTCGATATCCGGGATGGCCTGCGGCACCGCCACTTCCTCCTCGAAGCGGATCGGCGTGTAGCTGCCGTTCGTTTGCGGGGTGGCCTGGGTGATGATGCGCTTGAGGTTGCCGCCGTGGTAACGGGTAATGTGGTTCCACAGCACCTCCACGCCATTCTTCGGAATCGGGAACGCGTAGTAGCGGTTGCCGGTGAAGTTCTCCAGGCCGTTGCCGTCGTTGATCGCGTGCACGTTGAGCGCGCTGCGCTTGATCGACTCGTAAATGTCCGGTGGCAGGTTGACCGTACGGTGGGTCGGGTACACCGGGATCTTGTAGGTCTCGGGGTAGCGCTTGAACATCGCCACCTGGCCGTCGGAGAGTTTGTCTTTGTACTTGTCTACCGTGGCGGCGGTGATCACGAACAGCGGCTTTTCATTGGCAAACGGATCGGCGAGAAAGCCTTTGCTGTCCACCGCACCGGCGTTTTTGGGGATGCCACCGGTCCAGGCCGGGATCGAGCCGTCGGCGTTGCCAGCTTTTTCGGCGCCGACCGGCGTCAGGGTGGTGCCGAGCTTGGCGGCCTCTTCAGGTGACACCGCCGCCATCACGTTAGCGGCCAGCAGACTCAGGGCCATCACTGCAAATATCTTACGCATAGGTTCTTGTCCTTCCTTAAACCAGATCAGAAGTTCACGCCGAAGCTGAGGGCGATAAAGTCGCGGTCGGTGAGGGTGTTGTAGTCGCCACCAAAAAAGTCGGTGTAGCTCAGGCTGGCGGTGTAGGTATTGCGGTAGTCCGCATCCACGCCGACGCTGATCGCCTTGGCGCCTTCGTTGAAGATCCCGTTGGGGCCATAGCCGCTGACGTCATGAGACCAGGACAGGTTGGGCTTGAGGTTCACCCCGGCAAACGCATTGTTGTAGTCCAGGATGGCGCGGGCGCGATAACCCCAGGAGTTGGCGGTGACGAAACCGTCGGTATCGCCTTGGAAACCGTAGGCGCCAAACACCGAGTCGCGGCCGTAGCGCAGCTTGGTTTTGGCTTCCAGCCCGCCGACGTGCACATAGGCCGCCTCGCCCACCAGGGTCAGGCGTTCGGCGCCCAACACCTGGTCGAAGAACTGGGTCATGGTGCTCTGGATCTGGGTGATTTCCTTGCGTCGATAACCGGCGTTGTCCGAGCCGAACGAACTGCGGATCGGCGAGGCGGTATTGCCGGCAATCGGGTTGACCAAGGCCAGGGTCAGGTCGGTGGTGTTGAGTTGCACCGGGGCATTCGGGCGGTAGCTGATCTCGCCAGTCCAGGCCGTGCCGGTGGGCAAGGTGGTGGAGAAACTGGCGCCGTAGAGGCGAATGTCTTCCGGGTAATCGAGGTAGTACTGGCCACGGCCGAGCAGGGTGCTCTGGGCCAGGCCCGCGCCGCTGCCGGGTGCGATGGCGTTGGCGGTGGCCGCGATGCGCCCGATAGTGGCCAGGTTGGTGTTGGCGGTCAGCGTGCCGACGGTGGGCGTGCGGCTGTGGTAGTTCATGAAGTACAGGCCGTACTCGGTGTCATCGCCGAGCCAGCGCAAGGCCGCGCCAAACTGGCCGCCGTCGCGGGCTTCACGGTCCTTGGCGCGTTGCACCACCACGCCTTCGCGCGTGACTTGAAAGCCTTGGCCGAACGCAGCAGCCACCGGTTGCAAGGGCGCAATCGCCGGGCTGCCGACGGTGTAGTTGCTGTTGCAGCCGTGGGCCACCACATCGTTACCAAAGAACGTGCCGCAGTTATCCACTACGGTGTTTTCCCAGTTCAGCTGGTAGAAACCTTCCACCGACAGTTGGTTGGTCAGGCTCTGGGAGGCGAACAACATGTTCACCGGAATCAGGCCTTCCTTGATTTCGGCGCCGGGGCGGCGAAAAGCCGACACGTCGATGGGGTTGATGCTGTTGATCGAGTTACCGATAAACGTACTCTCGCCCCAACTCACGACCTGCTTGCCGACGCGCACGTTGCCGGGCAGGTCGCCGATGGAATAGTTGTGATAGACGAAGGCATCCAGCAGCTCATAGCCGGAAGAGCGCGCGCCTTCGTCGCGGTGGTGGTTGCTGATCTGTTTGAACTCGCGGTCTTCATCCTGCAGTTCGAAGTCGTACCAGTATTTGCCGCGCACAAACACGCCGCTGTCGCCGTACTTGAGCTCCAGGTCGTGAATGCCCTTGAAGATCTTGGAGAAGGTCTCGCCCTTCTTGAAGTTCAGCCGCCCGTCATCACCGGTCGAAGCCTGCCCCGTGCCGCCATTGGGAACGCCCACCAGCTTTTTGTCGGCATCGCGCATGCCCCAGCTGGCGCCGACCGACAGCGAAGAATCGAATTGCCCTTCGATCTCGCCAATGTTGAACGAAACAGCCTGTGCCTGGGCGCAGCAGCCCAGTGCAACCGCCGTGGCCAGCGCCTGTGGCGTGAAGATGGCGCGCATTGTTGTTTTTGTCATGCGTCTTCCCCGGTGAGTGACAGAAGGCCTCACCCTACTGCCGCTCGTCAGGAGCGATAAGCGCACAAAAGGGGTATTCGCAAGGTCGCTCGAAAGGATTAACAGGCGCTCTGGCCCGGGTTTGGGCACGGCCATGGATGCGGTAGATGACGCGCTATCAGAAAGATAAATAGGCCAAAGATCGAAGATCGTTCCCGCGCCCTGCGCGGGAACGATCGTTACTGATTTGGTAACAGTCCTTGTCCTGAATGGGGATTACTCATTTTGTTACAGACGACTACTCTTAACGCACTTTCAGGGCAAATGGCCCGCTTGCTCAACAGCAAAAAAAGTCTTATTCCAATAGATTGTCCCGCTGTATCAATCTATTACCGGTGTTCACTGACGTTGATTTATCGCTCCTTGATCCAACGTCTTACTTCGGCCGCTGCCTGTGCAGCGGCCTTTTTTATGCCCGCAATAAAACGGGGCGCCCTCAGCGCCCCGTCGTATTCAATAGTGTTCAAGCAACGATCAGAGGCTGAACTTCTGCAAGTTGGCCATCATCTCCTTCAACGCCTCGATATTGTCTTTGGGGTGAGCAGCGCCTTCAAAGTCACAAATCTGCGCCCAATGTGCCGCCACGTCGTCCGGTGAGAACCCCGCTTCAGGATCAAAACCGACACCCAGACTGCGCTCCCATCGAGTCTTGCCGATCCAGCCGCCGCCCACTTCAAACAGCCCCGACGTTTCCTGGCACGCCTCGCTGCCCAGGTACACCACCAGCGGGCTGACCAGCTCCGGCTTGAGCCGCTCGAACACTTGCGGCGGGATCAGGCCTTCAGTCATGCGGGTGCCGCCAGTGGGCGCGATGGCGTTGACCAGAATGTTGTTCTTGCGCCCTTCCAGCGCCAGGGTGCGGGTCAGGCCATACAGACCCAGCTTGGCCATGCCGTAGTTGGATTGGCCGAAGTTACCGTAGATGCCCGAGGTGGACGCGGTGAAGATCACGCGGCCATAACCTTGCTCACGCAAATGCGGCCAGGCGGCGCGGGTGACTTTGTAGGCGCCTTCGACATGCACCCGGTAAACCAAGTCCCAGTCGCTGTCGTCCATTTTGTGGAAGGTCTTGTCGCGCAGGATACCGGCGTTGTTGACCACCACATCAATGCGGCCGAATACATCGAGCGCGTTCTGTACGATCTTGTCGCCGTCGGTGACGGAATCATGGTTGGCTTCGGCAATGCCACCGGCCTCGCGGATCTCGGCGACCACACGGTCGGCGGCCGAGGCATTGGCGCCTTCGCCTTGGGTGGAACCACCGAGGTCATTGACCAGCACTTTGGCCCCGTGCCTGGCGAACAGCAGCGCATGAGCCCGCCCCAACCCGCCGCCGGCACCGGTGACAATCACGACCTTATCCTGCAACTGCACTGACTCACTCATACCGAACTCCGCTGGCGACAATAGGAATGGGGTGAGTGTCAGGCAAGCAGCCTTTGGTCACAATAAAGTCGGCCGAGGCTGAATGGTGCTCGATAAGGCAGCGGGATGATTGCCTGGCTCAGACTTTCGCAGACAACCCGCTCGCCACAACGGCTTACTTGCCACAGATTATGCTCAGGAATAGGCCACTCGCGGCGCCGTCTGGCCAATACGCTCGCGAAACGCCAGGTAATGCTTGAGCACCAGCACCGGCGCTTCGATCTGCGGGTAGTGGCCGATATTGGCCAGCAACACGGTGTCAGCGTGCGGCACCAACTGGTGATAACGCTCTACCATGTGCGCGCCGGAGATCGGGTCGCCTTCGCCGTCGATCACGCGCAGTGGCACCTCGCCGCGCTGCATCGCATCCACCCACCGCTCACGCAGGCGACGGCGCTGGGGAATATAGGCAATCAGTTTGTGCAGGATGCGCGTACCGTCATTGCAATTGATCAGGCTCCAGAAATCGTCCAGCGCACTTTCACTCGGCCGCGTATTCGGGCCGAAGATCTGGCTGAAGCTGTTCGACAAGGCAGTGCGCCCGAAGGCGCGGCCGATCATCCAGCCAAGCGGGCTGAGCAACAATTTTTGCACCAGCGCCGGGCGATGGGTTTCCGGGAACAAGCCGCCATTAAGGAACACACAGCTGGCCATCTGAAAGCGGCCTTCGTGATGACGGGCGAGCAACTCCTGGGCGACGCTGTCGCCGTAGTCATGGGCCAGCACATGCACCGGTTGCTCAACGCGCAGGTAGTCGAGCAGCGCCTGCTGCAGGTCGGCCTGTTCCAACAGGCAATAGTCGTGGTCCACCGGCTTGGCCGAGTCGCCGAAACCGAGCATGTCGCAGGCGATCACCAGGTTGCGCTGGGCCAGCGGTTGCCACAGGTAATGCCAGTCCCAACTCGCCGTGGGGAAGCCATGAATCAACAGCAGCGGCTCGCCCTGCCCGGCCACCCAGTAACGGATCGTACGGCCACGAAAGACGAATGCCTGGCCACGTTTGCGCCAAGCTCTGAGCGGGATTTCGGCGAGTGGCATCAGCTTTTATACCCGGGATCTTGCAGGTCCAATTTACGCAGCAGCGCAGGCCAGGCCAGGGCGCCGCCCATACCTTGTGCGCTTTTTGTGACAGCCGCCACCATCGCCTTGGCCCCCGCTAGAATCTGCGGTTCGATGGCTATCAATTCGGTGCCGCCGTTTTGCGCCAGCACCTGGATATCGCAGGCGCGCTGGAAGGTAAACATCATCAGGAACGTATCGGCGATGGTGCCACCGCAGGTCAGCAGGCCGTGGTTATGCAGCATCAGGAAATTGCTTTCGCCCAGGTCCGCCTGCAAGCGGGCCTTTTCTTCATGGTTCAGCGCCACGCCTTCGTAGGCGTGATAGGCCAGGCTTGAGAGCACAAACAACGACTGCTGGCTGATCGGTAACACGCCCTGTTTCTGCGCGGAAACAGCAACACCGGCGGGCGTGTGAGTGTGTATCACGCATGCTACGTCGTGGCGCACTTCATGGATGGCGCTGTGGATGGTGTAGCCCGCGGGGTTGATCTCGTAGGGGCTGTCCATCAGCTTGTTGCCGGCCTGGTCGACCTTGACCAGACTCGACGCGGTGATTTCGTGGAACATCAGCCCGTAGGGGTTGATCAGGAAATCATCGGTGCCCGGCACCTTGGCGGAAATATGGGTGAAGATCAGGTCATCCCAGCCATGCAAGGCGACCAGGCGATAACAGGCCGCCAAGTCGACACGGGCCTGCCATTCGGCAGCGCTGACCTGATCTTGGACATTCTGTGGCGATAGAACGGGGGCTAGGCTCACGGCAACGACCTCCTTGGCGCACTTTGTTATTGTTTTTTTGGGTGAGGGGCCAGTCTAATCAGACGCCGTGGCACAAGGAGTTGCCTTCGCAGCCAGCTTGATGACTGAGCGAGTCATCCAAGATGAATAGTCCAAGTTGCGTCAGAGAAGCGCCGCCAATAAAGGCACGGCGAACAGGTTGAGCAACCCTGTCAACACCCTCACCAACCCCACGACCGGGCCTTCTTCGCCGCGCGCCGCCGGCGTACGCAGCGCCAACCATTTGAGCAATATGCCACCGGGCGTGGTATGCCTGACACTCAAGGCACCGGACTGCCTGTGCTGGAACATTGCCTTTATCTGCCGCGAGGGGCCTATCTTTCCAAAGCCGCCCAGCTTTGACTTGCGTTGCTGTGTGAGTGTGCGGTCAACCGCGCAGTGCAGTGACCAGCTCGGCCAGCCATGGCTCGGCGTCGGCTTCCGGGGTAACGCTTTCGCTGGCATCCAGGCGCAGCATCGGCAGCACTTCGCGAACGCCCAACTCGCCGAACAGTTCGCGCATTTGCTCGCCACCGCCGCAAAAGGTGTCCCCGTAGCTCGCATCGCCCAGGCCGATCACCGCGCCGGGCAGGCCGCGCCAGGCGGCGGGCAATTGGTCGCGAATGCTCGAATACAGCGGTTGCAGGTTGTCGGGCAGCTCGCCCATGCCGGTGGTCGACGTCACCGCCAAAAAGGCCTCGGGGGCAAAGGCCTGCACGTCGGCCAAGGTGGCGCGCGGGTTGTGCCAGGCTTCAAAACCGGCCGCGTTGAGGAGGCCGGCGGCGTGGCGGGCGACTTCTTCAGCGGTGCCGTAGACCGAGCCGGAAAGGATGGCAACTTTCATCAATCTGATCCTGTAGTTGAGCCAAAGCCTGGGATATTAACAGCTGGCGCAAATATTTCGGTGCAAGCGGCGCAACATTCAAGGTATGCCATAAACTCCAGTCTTCAAAAACAAGGCATGGACCGCTCAATGATTAACGCCAAGCTTATGCAGATGGTCATCAACGCTTCCAACGACGGCATCGTCGTCGCCGAACGCGAAGGCGAAGACAAGCCACTGATCTACGTCAACCCTGCTTTTGAGCGAATGACCGGCTACACGCCGGACGAAATCCTGTATCAGGATTGCCGTTTTCTACAGGCCGGTGACCGCGACCAACCCGCGCTGATGGCCATTCGCGAAGCCCTCGACCACGACGGCGCCTGCCGGGAAATCCTGCGTAACTACCGCAAGGACGGCACGCCGTTCTGGAATGAGCTGTCGCTGTCCACGGTGTACAACGAAGCCGACAAGCAAACCTATTTCGTGGGCGTGCAAAAAGACGTCACCACCCAAGTGAAAGCCCAGCAACGGGTGGCACAGCTGGAAGCGCAAGTGGCCCAACTCAAAGCACGTTTGGCGGCAGTTGAGGCGAGGAGCGCAATTAACAAGTTGCAGTAAATGCGGTCTTTAGAGCGATAATGGCTTTTTAATTCCTCACCCTTTGAGCTACATCAATGCACCGCGACGCGCTATTGACGCAGGATGAACTGGATTTTATCCAGGGAATGCAGCACAACCCGCAGCTCAACCTGCGGGATGCGTGGTCGAGCCTGACCGTCAACGGCGGTGCACAGATTCGCGACTTGCTCACGCGGTTGGCCGCTCACGACCACGTCACCATCCAGGCGCAGTTCGATAACCAGCAACTCACCTTTCCCCTGCACTTGGTGGAGGATGAGTTTCATGCGGTGCATTTGCGCTTGGGCGTACCGAGTATTTTTGAAGACGGCCCGATGATCCGCCCCTGGCGTCTGGCGCTTGAAACGCCGGTGGCACTGGAGAACGTCAAGGGCAACCCCGCCGCCCTGTGGGTGCACGAGGTGTCATTCAAGGGCGTGCTGGTGGAGATTCGTGGCCGGGTCAAACCGCCGAAAACCTTTTCCCTGTGGTTCAGCCCGTCCGGCTACGAGCGGATCTCACTGCGCGGCACGCTGGAGCGGGAAACCGCCCGAGGCCTGTTTGCCTACCGCCTGAGCCAAAGCGATACCGATGAAATCGAGCGCCTTCGCCAGTTCATCCTGCACCAGCACCGCTTGGTTCACCCACACGTGCACGCCTGATATCAGGTATCCAACTGCCCGCGGAGAAACTGCTGCAAGCGGCGCTGCATCAAGTGCCCTTCGCTGCCCAAGCAACCGATGGCAGACCCTGCCAACTCTTTTTCGGCCAGGTCCGAGGCGACACCGGCCAGCAGCAGCGGGCAATCCAGGGTCAGCGCCAAGCGGGTCAGGCGCCCAGCCAGGTCATGGTTGTGCGAGTGATTGGAGAAGAGGATGAGCGCCGGGGGACGCATCTTTTCACAGACCAGTGTCAACTCGTCCAAGGGTTGGCCCATGCCCAGCACCTTCACAGGTATGTCCTCGCCATTGAGCAACAACGCCGCGACCATCAATTCCAATTTACGGCACTCGCCGGGCATGGCCGTCAGCAATACCCGTGGCGCGCCTGAGGTGCCCGCCAGCCGCAGGTGTTCGAAGGTCTGCATGCGCAGGAAGGTATCGTAAAAAATCCATTCACTGGCTTGGCCGAAGCGGCCCTGATGGCGCAGCAGGTCGTTCCAGAGGGGCATCAGGATGTCCTGGAACGCCACGCTGAGCGGGTAGCTCGCAAGAATCTGTGCGTACAGGCTCTGTAGCTGACGATCGTCAAACCCACTGACGGCCTGTACCAAGCGCGCCCGCCACTGTGGCCATTCACTGTCACTGGCGGTGTCGCGCTCAGCACGAATCGCTTCAGCCTGCTGATCGTCGCGCGCCAGTATCTTGCCGACCTTGCTCACCGCCACGCCGCGCTCGATCCAATCGAGAATACGATGGATGGTCACAATATCGTCGTTGGAGTAGAGGCGATGCCCACTTTCGGTGCGCGTGGGCTGGATCAGGCCATAACGACGTTCCCAGGCACGCAGGGTGACCGGGTTGACACCTGTCAATCTCGACACTTCGCGGATCGGGAACAGCTCATCGGGATCAGCGAGGCGACCCTGGATGATGTCGCGAGTACGAACAGTAATTTCGGGCATCAGCGGTAAAAAACATCCTTTTAAAGGTGGATCCCATTTAACGCTTTTAGACTTGTCCTTTTCAAGGCCCGCTCTGTCAGACCAATGTCACTGGCGTATTTTTGCAAAACAGGAATAATCCTTGCCTGTTTTTTCTACGTCGCTGCACCACCCCGCAGCCTCGTTCGTGCGCCCCCTACCCGGATCGGCGCACCCGTACCTTTGGAGATACACAATGTCTACCTCACCCGTCACCTTGATGGTTGCGCGCCGCGTGGCCCAAGGGCGCTACGAAGACTTGATGGCCTGGCTGCGCGAAGGCGAACAATTGGCCACAGACTTCCCCGGTTACTTGGGTTCCGGCGTGCTCGCCCCGCCGCCCAATGACGATGAATTCCAGATTATCTTCCGCTTCGCCGACGAAAAAACCCTGCATGCCTGGGAGTTTTCCGCTTCGCGCAGCGCGTGGTTGAGCCGTGGCAGCGAGTTGTTTGCCGACCCGTCCGAGCATCGCGTCAGTGGCATTGACGGCTGGTTCGGCGCCGCAGGTGCACGGCCACCACGCTGGAAACAGGCCGTGGCAATCTGGTTGGCGTTTTTTCCGGTGTCGCTGCTGTTCAACGTTGTCCTGGGGCCGCTGCTCAACGAACTGGACCTGGCCCCGCGCGTGCTGGTCAGCACCCTGGCGCTCACCCCATTGATGGTTTATTGGTTTATCCCGCTGTCGACCCACCTGCTGGCGAACTGGCTGCACCCTACACCGCCACCGCGCAAGGCTGCAGAAGCCGCCGTTTGAGTACAAGAGGCCGCTCGCTGGTATAGTTTCATCCTGCCAGCGACGCGAGCCTCCCATGACAGCAACAAACGCCCCGATCCTGATCACCGGTGCCGGCCAGCGTGTCGGCCTGCATTGCGCCGAGCGCCTGCTGGACGAGGGCCATCCGGTGATTTTCAGCTACCGCAGTGAACGCCCCGGTGTGCAGGCCTTGCGCGAACGTGGCGCGGTCGGTGTGTTTGCCGACTTCTCCAGTGAGGCCGGGATTCTGGCCTTCATCACAGCACTCAAGACCCACACCGACAGCCTGCGCGCGATCATCCATAACGCCTCGGCGTGGGTCGCGGAAACGCCGGGAGACGAAAGCCGCGCATTTACCGACATGTTCAGCGTGCACATGCTTGCGCCGTACTTGATCAACCTGCATTGTTCACCTTTGCTGCAACGCTCAACACCTGCCGATATCGTGCATATCAGCGACGACGTGGTGCGCAAGGGCAGCCGTCAGCACATCGCCTATTGCGCCACCAAAGCCGGGCTCGACAGCCTCACGCTGTCGTTCGCTGCGCAGTTCGCGCCGCTGATCAAGGTCAACGGCATCGCGCCGGCGATGGTGATGTTCAACGAAGGCGACGATGCGGCCTACCGCGCCAAGGTCCTGACCAAGTCCGCACTGGGCATCGAGCCTGGGCCCGAGGTGATCTACCAGAGCGTGCGTTATCTGCTGGACAACCCTTATGTCACCGGTACCACCCTGACCGTCAACGGCGGGCGGCATATCAAGTAAGCCGTTTGTGAGGATGTTGTATGACCTTGTCCCTGCCCCAACACTACCGCGAGATTCTCAAAGGCCTGGGTGAAGACCCTGAACGCGAAGGCTTACTCGACACCCCCAAGCGCGCCGCCAAGGCTATGCAGTACCTGTGTCATGGCTACGAGCAGAACCTGGACGAAATCGTCAACGGCGCGCTGTTCGCCTCAGACAATGACGAGATGGTGATCCTCAAGGACATCGAGCTGTATTCGCTGTGCGAGCACCACCTTCTGCCCTTTATCGGCAAGGCCCATGTGGCCTATATTCCGACCGGTAAGGTGCTGGGCCTGTCGAAGCTGGCGCGCATTGTCGACATGTACGCGCGGCGCCTGCAGATCCAGGAAAACCTCACGCGGCAAATCGCCGACGCCGTCCAGCAGGTCACCCAGGCCGCAGGCGTAGCGGTGGTGATCGAAGCCAAGCACATGTGCATGATGATGCGCGGCGTGGAAAAACAGAATTCAACCATGAACACCTCGGTGATGCTCGGCGCCTTCCGCGAGTCGAACACCACCCGCATGGAGTTCCTGCAACTGATTGGACGGAGCAAGTAGCAATGCCACAACTTCAACCAGGCATGGCGCGCATCCGGGTCAAGGACCTGTGCCTGCGCACCTTTATCGGCATCAACGAGGACGAGATCCTCAACAAGCAGGACGTGCTGATCAACCTGACCATCCTGTATGCCGCTCAGGAAGCCGTGCGCGACAACGACATCGACCACGCGCTGAACTACCGCACCATTACCAAGGCCATCATCGCCCACGTCGAAGGCAACCGCTTCGCCTTGCTCGAGCGCCTGACCCAGGAGCTGCTGGACCTGGTGATGAGCAACGAATCGGTGCTGTACGCCGAAGTCGAAGTGGACAAGCCCCACGCGCTGCGCTTTGCCGAGTCGGTTTCGATTACCCTGGCGGCCAGCCGCTAACCCCAGAATCTGCAGTGAGCCCTATGAACGATCAACAACGCCTCGAACTCGAAGCCGCCGCCTTCCGCCGACTGGTGGCGCACCTGGACAGCCGCAAGGATGTGCAGAACATCGACCTGATGAACCTCTCAGGCTTCTGCCGCAACTGCTTGTCCAAGTGGTACAAAGCCGAGGCCGACGAGCGCCACATCGAGCTGAGCCTCGATGACGCCCGTGAAGTGGTGTACGGCATGCCGTACGCCGAGTGGAAAGCCCAGTACCAGAAAGAAGCCAGCGCCGACCAACAGGCGGCGTTTGCCAAAGGAAAAACCCATGACTGATTTGAACACCCTGCGCGCCAGCCTCAACAGCGGCGAACACGTCTTTGCCGACACTTTGGCGTTTGTTGCCGCCGGTTACGACTACCAGCCGCAAGCCTTCACCAATGGCAGCGTGGAAAACGCCGCCGGGCAGAACGAGGGCTCGTGCAAGACACTGGGCCTGGCGCTGCTGGAAGGGTTGAGCGATCAGGAAGCGCTGCTGGCGTTTGGTGAGCATTATCGGTCGGTGGTGGCTACACCGCAGGGCAGTGATCACGGCAATATTCGCGCGTTGATTGCGCAAGGTTTGGCTGGTGTGCAATTCACCGCGCAGCCGCTGAGCCGCAAATCCTGAGTCAAACATAGATCAAAATGTGGGAGCGGGCTTGCTCGCGAAGGCGGTAGATCAGTCGATACATGTGTGGCCTGACATACCGCTTTCGCGAGCAAGCCCGCTCCCACATTTGAACTGCGACGATCATCAGATCACGCGCATAAAAAAACCGGCCTCTCAGCCGGTTTTTTTATTGCAACGGGTTTAGAAGGAAGCGTCCTTCAAACCGTCGAGGTAACGCTCAGCGTCCAGGGCCGCCATGCAGCCGGCGCCGGCCGAGGTGATCGCCTGGCGGTACACGTGGTCGGCCACGTCACCGGCGGCAAAGATGCCTTCGATGTTGGTCGCAGTGGCATTGCCTTCACGGCCGCCCTGCACCACCAGGTAACCGTCTTTGGCGTCCAACACGCCTGCAAACAGCGAGGTGTTGGGGGTGTGGCCGATGGCGATGAACACGCCGTCGACTTTCAGCTCGTCGAAGCTGCCGTCGTTGTTTTTCAGACGGGCACCGGTCACACCCATGTTGTCGCCCAGGACTTCATCCAGGGTGGCGTTGAGCTTGAGGATGATCTTGCCTTCAGCGACACGGGCGTGCAGCTTGTCGATCAGGATCTTCTCGGCGCGGAAGGTCTCGCGACGGTGCACCAGGGTCACGGTGCTGGCGATGTTAGCCAGGTACAGCGCCTCTTCCACCGCCGTGTTGCCGCCACCGACCACGGCGACCGGCTTGTTGCGGTAGAAGAAACCGTCGCAGGTCGCGCAGGCGGAAACGCCCTTGCCCATGAACGCTTCTTCCGACGGCAGGCCCAGGTATCGGGCGCTGGCGCCGGTGGCGATGATCAGCGCGTCACAGGTGTACACGCCGTTGTCGCCAGTCAGGCTGTAAGGCTTTTTCGAGAAGTCGACTTGGTTGATGTGGTCGAAAACGATCTCGGTTTCAAAGCGCTCGGCGTGTTCTTTCATACGCTCCATCAACACTGGGCCGGTCAGGCCGTGGACATCGCCCGGCCAGTTGTCGACTTCAGTGGTGGTGGTCAACTGACCGCCCGCCTGCATGCCGGTGATCAGCAGCGGCTTGAGGTTGGCCCGGGCAGCGTAGACGGCAGCGCTGTAACCGGCAGGGCCGGAACCGAGAATAATCACTCGCGAATGACGGGTATCAGACATGACTCACTCCTATCGACCACCCGGAAAACAAGGCGGCTGGAATAAAAAAGGACCGCGAAGCACTTGGGGAAGGCTTGAACTCGCAGGTCCTGAAAAATAATGGGTGCAGCGTATCGAGGGGGGCAAGATTAAGGAAATACGGAATAACAATCCAGCTCATAGGCGGTCTCTATGCAGTCAGCTCGGTTAATCGACACCTTTGTTACCGCTGATGTCGTCACATCGACCGCGCTTTCGCGTTGAATGCAAAGCCGGTAAGGTCGGCCCGTTCGTCTTCTTGCTCGGAGTTCTCCATGCCCGCCCCCGCTCTTTCCGGCCCGCAATACCTGCGTGAAGGCCTCAAACTGGTGCTGAGCCCAGGCCTGCGTCTATTTGTGCTGCTGCCATTGGCGATCAACCTGGTGCTGTTCGTCGGTTTGATCTATTTCGCCGGCCATCAGTTCAGCCTGTGGGTCGACACCTTGATGCCGACGCTGCCTGGCTGGCTGAGCTTCCTCAGCTACATCTTGTGGCCGCTGTTTGTGGTGCTGGTGGTGCTGATGGTGTTTTTCACCTTCACCATGCTGGCCAATATCATCGCGGCGCCGTTCAACGGCTTTCTTGCGGAGAAAGTTGAAGTGGTTGTGCGCGGCACCGACGACTTCCCGCCGTTCAGCTGGGGCGAACTGGTGGCGATGGTGCCGCGCACCTTGGCCCGGGAAATGCGCAAACTGGGCTACTTCCTGCCTCGCGCGATTGGCCTGTTTATCCTGTCGTTCATCCCCGTGGTCAACCTGATCGCCGCGCCGCTGTGGCTGTTGTTTGGCGTGTGGATGATGGCGATCCAGTACATCGACTACCCGGCGGATAACCACAAGCTGGGCTGGAACGAGATGCTCGCCTGGCTGCGCCAGAAACGCTGGCAGAGCATGAGTTTTGGCGGGATTGTTTACCTGGTATTGCTGGTGCCGGTGGTCAACCTGCTGATGATGCCAGCGGCGGTGGCCGGGGCGACGTTGTTCTGGGTGCGTGAACAGGGCGCCGAGGCGATGGCCGCGCCCAAGGTGACCCAGTCATAAATCCATCACGCCAATGACACAATGACGACATGGCCCACGGTGACACTGTGGGTCATGACGACAGCTTCGCTTCACATCACCTTAATTACCGAAACCTTCCCGCCAGAGATCAACGGGGTGGCCAATACCCTTGGGCGCCTGTGTGAAGGTTTGCGCGCGCGCGGCCATCAGGTCGAGCTGGTGCGCCCACGCCAGGGCTGCGACCAGAGCCGCCCCAGCGACGACGCATTACTGCTGTGCCGTGGCTGGCCGCTGCCGGGTTACCCGGGCCTGCAATGGGGCCAGTCGTCGATGCACAAGTTGCTGCGACGCTGGACTCGCCAGCGCCCGGACGTGCTGTACATCGCCACCGAAGGGCCGCTGGGGCTGTCGGCGTTGCGCGCAGCACGGCGCCTGGGAATCAGCGTGGTCAGTGGTTTTCACACCAATTTTCAGCAGTATTCAAATCAATACGGCTTGAGCCTGCTCAGCCGCATGGTCACGCACTACCTGCGCTGGTTTCATAACCGTTCGACCTTGACTCTGGTCCCCAGCACCAGCCAACGCGTGGAGCTTGAGCGTCGGAATTTCGAGCGCCTGGGGATGCTCTCACGCGGCGTCGACAGCCAGTTGTTCCACCCGGCCAAGCGCGATCACGCACTGCGTGAAAGCTGGGCGTTGAACAGTGAGCAAATCGCCGTGCTGCATGTAGGCCGCCTGGCACAGGAAAAGAACCTGGGCCTGCTTAAACGCTGCTTTGACACCTTGCAAGACACCTATCCACTGCGCCAGATGAAACTGATCGTCGTCGGCGATGGTCCGCAACGGGGGATGCTGGAAAAGGAACTGCCCGAGGCGATTTTCTGCGGCACTCTGCGCGGTGAAGAACTGGCCCGGCATTACGCGTCCGGTGACGTATTCCTGTTTCCCAGCCTGACCGAAACCTTCGGCAATGTGGTACTGGAAGCCATGGCTTCAGGATTGGGGGTGGTGGCCTACGACCAAGCGGCCGCGACCCAGCATATTCGCCATGGTTACAACGGCGTACTGGCAATGCCGGGTGATGAGGATGCATTTTGCGATGCCGCCAATTGGCTGCTTGAGGACGCGGAGAGTTTGCGCCGTATGCGCTTGAACGCCCGCCAGCATGCGAGCCGCCAGGGTTGGCCGGCGATTATCGAGCAGTTCGAACGGCAGTTGCGCGGTGTGTGCAAGGACGGGCACCCGGTGCCCGCCCTGTCGCCTCTTACACCAGGGTCGTCAACGCCTCACGACTGAACGGCAAGATGTCGCCTTCACGACCTTCGCGCACCTTCACTGCCCAATCCGGATCCACCAGCAGGGCACGTCCCACGGCGACCAGGTCGAACTCGTCGTTGTTCAGGCGCTCCAGCAGTTTTTCCAGGCTTGCCGGCTGCGCGACCTTGTCGGTGTTGACCATGAATTGCAGGAACTCGCCGTCCAAGCCAACGCTGCCGACGGTGATGGTCGGCTTGCCAGTGAGCTGACGCGTCCAACCAGCCAGGTTGAGGTCGGAACCTTCGAATTCAGGCTCCCAGAAACGGCGAGTGGAGCAGTGGAATATATCCACACCGGCGTCAGACAGTGGCTGGAGAAACTCACCCAGCGCCTCAGGGGTTTGCACCAGACGTGCGGTGTAGTCCTGCTGTTTCCACTGTGAGAAACGCAAGATGATCGGGAAGTCCGGGCCTACGGCGGCGCGGGTGGCTTGGATCAGTTCGATAGCAAAGCGTGAACGCTTGGCCAAGCTGCCGCCGTATTCGTCGGTGCGCTGATTGGTGCCTTCCCAGAAGAACTGGTCGATCAGGTAACCGTGGGCGCCATGGATCTCTACACCGTCCATGCCGATGCGTTGTGCATCCTTGGCGGCTTGGGCGAAGGCGTTGATCACGTCCTTGATATCTTGGGTGGTCATGCCGTGCACCACCACGTTACCGTCCTTGAGTTTTTCCATCGGCCCGTAGCCTGGCACGCTGGCGTCAGGCTCGGTGCCGATACGGCGTACGCTGCCCACGTGCCACAGTTGTGGGACTATCTTGCCGCCTTCGGCGTGCACCGCGTCGACCACTTTCTTCCAGCCGGCCAACGCGGCCTCACCGTAAAAATGCGGGACGTTCGGGTAGCCATTGGACGCCTGATGGGCGACCACGGTGCCTTCGGTGATGATCAGGCCAACGCCGGCGGCGGCGCGGCGGCGGTAGTACTCGATGACTTTAGAATTGGGTACGCCACCCGGCGAGAACGAACGGGTCATCGGCGCCATAACCACGCGAGTGGACAGTTGCAGTGCACCGAGCTGGAAGGGTTTGAACAGAGCTTGGACGGGCATAGGGGCACTCCACATGAGGGGGATTTATGATGTGGATAATATGGGCAGTGCGACGTGCTGGGTAGCACTATTGATTCGGGTGATTAAGGGATAAAAGCGGGACGCAGAGCGTGCGCAAAGGCGTTCCCACGCAAAGCGTGGGAACGATCAGAGGGCGCTCAACTCAGGGCTTTTTCGATGGCCTGCACGATCGTCGGGTCATCCGGTGCCGTGCGCGGCGAGAAGCGCGCGAGCACCCGCCCATCCTTGCCCAATAGGAATTTCTCGAAATTCCAGGTGATGTCCCCAGGAAATTCGGCACCCTCGCCCGCCAGCAGGCGATAGAGCTGATGACGTTCCGGACCATTGACGTCGAGCTTGCTGCCCAGCGGGAACGTCACGCCATAATTGAGGCTGCAAAACTCCCGGATCTCTTCCTCGGTGCCCGGCTCCTGGCCTGCAAACTGGTTGCAGGGCAAACCGAGTACGGTAAACCCCTGGCTCTTATACTGCTGATAGAGGTTTTCCAACGCCGCGTATTGCGGGGTCAAGCCACATTTGGAGGCTACATTGACCACCAGCACCACTTGCCCCTTGAAGGGCGCCAGCGCAAGCTCTTGTCCGTCCAAAGCTTTGAGTTTCAGGTCGTGGAAAGCACTCATGACGAACTCCAGATATCCCATGTTCTTTTGCGTTGCGGCCGTTCGAGATTACAGACCGCAAGCTTGCAATCATAGCCGCCGATGACAAAACTCGCCTGCGAACTACTGAGCGGTCGGCCAGGGCAAAATCGGAATCGCCGTAACAGCGTTTTGCGGGCTGCCTTCGATCAAACGGTCGCTGTAGACCAGGTAAACCAGGGTGTTGCGCTTTTTGTCGAGGAAGCGCACTACCTGCATGGTCTTGAACACCAGCGAAGTTCGCTCCTTGAACACTTCGTCGCCGTCCTTGAGTTCGCCCTTGAAGTGAATCGGGCCGACCTGACGGCAGGCAATCGAGGCTTCGGCACGGTCTTCGGCCAAGCCCAGGCCACCTTTCACGCCGCCCGTCTTGGCGCGCGACAAGTAGCAGGTCACGCCGTCGACCTTGGGGTCATCAAACGCTTCGACCACGATCCGGTCGTTGGGGCCGACAAACTTGAACACCGTCGACACCTGACCAATCTCTTCAGCCGAGGCCAGCAGCGGCATGGCCAGCAGCAGGCCGAGCAATCCCTTCATTACGCGCATCGTGTATTCCTTCGCTTAGACCAGGATGAGGTTATCGCGGTGAACCAATTCCGGTTCGGCCATGTAACCCAATAGTCCGACAATCGCGTCAGACGATTGTCCAATGATTTTCTGCGCCTCAAGGGCGCTGTAGTTAGCCAGACCACGGGCGATCTCACGACCGTCCGGCGCAACGCACACCACCATCTCGCCGCGGCGGAAACTGCCCTGCACCAACTTGACGCCTACCGGCAGCAAGCTCTTATTGCCTTGGGACAGCGCCGACACGGCGCCATCGTCCAGCACCAGCGTGCCACGCGTTTGCAGGTGCCCGGCCAACCACTGCTTGCGCGCTGCCAGCATGCCGCGTTCCGGTGACAACAGCGTACCGATGCGCTCGCCGGCCTTGAGACGATCCAGCACGCGCTCCAGGCGCCCACCGACGATGATGGTGTGCGCGCCGGAACGCGCAGCCAGGCGTGCCGCACGCAGCTTGGTCTGCATGCCGCCACGGCCCAGGGCACCGCCGACACTGCCGGCCACGGCGTCCAGCGCCGGGTCATCGGCGCGCGCCTCGTAGATCAGTTGGGCATTGGGGTTGTTGCGCGGGTCGGCATCGAACATCCCATCGCGGTCGGTGAGGATCACCAACAGGTCAGCTTCGACCAGGTTGGCCACCAGCGCAGCCAAGGTGTCGTTGTCGCCGAAGCGGATTTCGTCGGTGACCACGGTGTCGTTCTCGTTGATCACCGGGATGACCTTGAGCTCGACCAAGGCGCGCAAGGTGCTGCGGGCGTTGAGGTAGCGCTTGCGGTCGGACAGGTCGTCGTGGGTCAGCAGGATCTGCGCCGTGTGGCGGCCGTGCTCGGCAAAGCTGGATTCCCAGGCTTGCACCAGGCCCATCTGGCCGATGGCGGCGGCGGCTTGCAGCTCGTGCATCGCGCTGGGTCGCGCGGTCCAGCCAAGGCGGCTCATCCCGGCGGCAACGGCCCCGGACGACACCAGCACCAACTCGACACCGGCCTCATGCAAGGCCACCATCTGCTCGACCCACACGCTCATGGCTGCGCGATCCAGACCTTTACCATCCGCCGTCAGCAGCGCACTTCCGATCTTTACGACCCAGCGCTGCGCACCTGTCACTTTGCTCCGCATCATCTTCAACCTTAGATAGTGGGCTGCGCGACCCAGCGCCGCCCATAACGTTATTAGTGACTACGTATATCCAGATACCAAAACGCCGCTCCAGAGAGCGGCGTTTAAGTTTATCGCAACCGGTCAGTCGCGCACGTAAATGATTTCCGGACCGTCTTCATCATCCACGTCTTCTTCGTCCCAGTCATCGTCGCCGATGTCATGGACCGACTTCACGCCGCTGCGGCGCAAGGCACGCTGGTCGTCAAGGGCCTGCAGCTGGGCACGGGCTTCGTCTTCGATCTGCTGATCGAGTTCGGCCAGTTCGGCCTTGAATACCGGGTCGGCCGCCAGGCGGTCGGCGCGGTCTTCCAGGTAGCGCATGATGTCGCGGCAAAGACGCTCGGTGCCTTCTTTGGCGATGGCCGAGATCACGTAGACCGGACCTTCCCACTCCAGGCGATCGACGATTTCCTTGACGCGCTCTTCGTGCTCTTCTTCGAGGATCTGGTCGCACTTATTGAGTACCAGCCAGCGATCACGCTCGGCCAGGGCCGGGCTGAACTTGGTCAGTTCGCTGACGATCACTTCGGCGGCATCCGGAGCGCTGGTGTCATCCAGCGGCGCCATATCGACGAGGTGCAGCAGCAAACGGGTACGCGACAAGTGCTTGAGGAAGCGAATCCCCAGGCCTGCGCCGTCGGAAGCACCTTCGATCAAGCCAGGAATGTCGGCGACCACGAAGCTTTTCCAGCGGTCGACGCTGACCACGCCCAGGTTTGGCACCAGGGTAGTGAACGGGTAGTCGGCAACTTTCGGCTTGGCGGCCGAGACCGAGCGAATGAAGGTACTTTTACCGGCGTTCGGCAGGCCCAGCAGGCCTACGTCTGCGAGTACTTTCATTTCCAGCTTGAGGTCACGCTGCTCGCCCGGCTTGCCCGGTGTGGTCTGACGTGGCGCACGGTTGGTACTGGACTTGAATCGGGTGTTACCCAGACCGTGCCAGCCGCCCTGCACAACCATCAGCTTCTGGCCGGCCTTGGTCAGGTCGCCAATCACTTCCTGAGTGGCGGAGTCGATGATCGTGGTGCCCACCGGCACACGCAGTACCAGGTCTTCACCTTTTTTACCGGTGCAGTCGGTGCTGCCGCCGTTGGAGCCACGCTCGGCATCGAAGTGCCGGGTGTAACGGTAGTCGACCAGGGTGTTGAGGTTTTCGTCGGCCATCATGTAGATGGAGCCGCCGTCACCGCCGTCACCGCCGTTGGGGCCACCGTTTTCGATGAATTTTTCGCGACGGAAACTCATGCAACCGTTACCGCCGTCGCCTGCTTTTACTCGGATGGAAACTTCATCAACGAACTTCATAACAAAACGCCTCTCGTCGCATGGACGAGCTTAAGAAACCAAGACATAAGACTCTTGCAAAAATGAGCGCAGCGACCTCAAACAATGACCGCCTATCCAGCGCCTGAGCCCATTACAAACAGCTTTGCAAGAGACTCACTCCACAAACGAAAAAGCCCCGTCGCGAGACAGGGCTTTTCCAGCGATCGCGCAATTAAGCGGCGACAACGCTCACGTAACGGCGGTTGAACGCGCCTTTTACTTCAAACTTGATCACGCCTTCGATTTTAGCGAAGAGGGTGTGATCTTTACCCATGCCAACACCGTAACCGGCGTGGAATTGGGTGCCGCGCTGACGCACGATGATGTTGCCCGGAATGATTTTCTGGCCGCCATACATCTTAACGCCAAGGCGTTTGGCTTCTGAGTCGCGACCGTTACGGGTACTACCACCAGCTTTTTTGTGTGCCATGAGTCAATTCTCCTAGTGAGGAATTAGGCTGAAATTAAGCCTGAATACCGGTGATTTTGATCTCGGTGTACCACTGGCGGTGGCCCATACGCTTCATGTGGTGCTTACGACGACGGAACTTGATGATGCGGACTTTATCGTGACGACCTTGGGAGATCACTTCAGCCACAACGGTAGCGCCAGCAACAACTGGAGCGCCGATGTTCACGTCATCGCCATTGGCGACCAACAGAACGCGATCAAAGGTAACGGATTCGCCGGTAGCGATTTCCAGTTTTTCGATCTTCAGGTATTCACCTGGGGCGACCTTGTATTGCTTGCCACCAGTAACAATTACTGCGTACGACATGGTATTTCTCCGATAATCCTGCTCACCCAGCGCTTTATAAGAAGAGGTATTGGCTGGCATGGCTGCATGGGATGGACGTCCCGAATGCAATTGCGTAAGGCAGGTGCTGCCCAGGAAGTTCAGGGTGCGCGATTGTACGCAAGGTAAATGGGTGTTGCAAGAGGCCGTCTATCGCGCCTTGACAGTGTCGGGCCTGGGTCCTAGCATGCCGCGCAACCCTTCTGGAGCGACTGTCGCTGATGCAACCCCAAGCTTTCTACCGCGCGGTCGCGGACGATTTTAGCGCCGTCGACGGCATCATCAAGCAGCAGCTGACGTCTAAAGTGCCGCTGGTCTCCAAAATTGGCGACTACATTACGTCGGCGGGCGGCAAACGCCTGCGTCCTTTATTAGTGTTGCTGTGTGGCAAGGCCCTGGGCCGCGAAGGCGATGACCTGCGCCTGCTGGCGGCCACCATCGAATTCCTGCACACCGCCACCCTGCTGCATGACGACGTGGTCGACATGTCCGGCATGCGTCGTGGCCGCGAGACCGCCAATGCAATGTGGGGCAACGCCCCAAGCGTGCTGGTCGGCGACTTCCTCTACTCGCGCTCGTTCGAAATGATGGTCGAACTGGGCTCGATGCCGGTGATGAAGATTCTTTCACAGGCCACACGCATCATCGCCGAAGGCGAAGTGTTGCAGCTGTCGAAGGTTCGTGACGCCAGCACCACCGAAGAAACCTACATGGAAGTGATTCGCGGCAAAACCGCGATGCTCTTCGAGGCTTCCACCCACAGTGCCGCCGCCCTGTGTGGCGCCACTGCCGAACAGGCCGAAGCCCTGCGCACCTTTGGTGACCATCTGGGCGTGGCGTTCCAACTGGTAGACGACCTGCTCGACTATAAAGGCGATGCCGAGACCCTGGGCAAGAACGTCGGTGACGACCTGGCCGAGGGCAAGCCAACCTTGCCGTTGATCTATACCATGCGCGAAGGCACGCCGGAACAGGCTGCTCTGGTGCGCAAAGCGATCCAGAAAGGCGGGATCGAAGACCTCGAAAGCATCCGCGCTGCCGTGGAAGCTTCGGGCTCCCTGGAGTACACCGCGCAACTGGCGCGCGACTACGTTGCACGCGCCATCCAGTGCCTGGAAGCGATCCCGGCCAGCGAATACCGGGATGCCCTGGTTGAGCTGAGTGAGTTCGCGGTCGCGCGTACGCACTGATTCGGCGCTGATTAATGTGGGAGCAAGCCCGTCCCACATTTAGACCTTATTACCACTTCACGACCCCGCCCGTGCCACAAAACCCTATATAATGTGCGACTTTAGCCAATCCTGACTTTCAAGGAGCCTTAGTGAGCACTTTGCCACCCTGCCCAAAATGCAATTCCGAATACACCTACGAAGACGGCGCCCAGCTGATCTGCCCGGAATGCGCCCATGAGTGGTCCGCCAGTGGCGAGGCCGAAGCGGCCAGCGATGAAACCGTGAAGAAAGACTCTGTAGGCAACGTCCTGCAGGACGGCGACACCATCACCGTGATCAAAGACCTCAAGGTCAAAGGTACGTCCCTGGTGGTCAAGGTCGGCACCAAGGTCAAGAACATCCGCTTGTGCGACGGCGACCACGATATCGATTGCAAGATCGACGGTATCGGTCCGATGAAACTCAAGTCCGAGTTCGTGCGCAAAGTCTGAACCTGCTGCATCCATCCCGCGCCCGCCGCGGGATGGCGTTTCGCTCTCTCCGTTGATCGAACACAATATCCACACAGAAAAACCCGGAAACCGCCAATAGGCGCTTGCTATTCTACTAATAAGAATTATTCTCATTGAAACCCATCAAGGAGAACCACTTATGACGTATTTGATCGATGCCTGGCTGGACCGCCCACACCCTTACCTGCGAATCCTGCATCGGGAAACCGGGGAAGTCTGTGCTGTGCTGGAAGAAGAAGCGCTGAATGAATTGCAGGACCAGGGTGACCTGGACGTAAGCGGCCTGAGTTCCAGTGAGCCTGGGGTGCTCAAGGAAGTGGTGCGTAATTTATTTCTGTTCTGCTATGCCCGAGCGTTGCGCCCGGCCACGGAGCTCACTGGCAAGTTCCATCCATGAACGACCACGCAAAACCTGAATGCACCGGCTCTATGTGGGAGCCGGGCTTGCCCGCGATACAGACGACTCGGTCAAACCTGCTACCGAGGTGACGCAATCGCAGGCAAGCCCGCTTGTATGGTTAGACTTGTTGGGGTGGTGGGACTAAAAGCCAGCATCTGACTCTAGCCAGTACAGACCGTGGGAGACTTCGCCCCACCCCTTCACCAAAGCGCCGATAAGGAATGCAT
>NZ_UYXQ01000025.1 GCF_900624995.1 Pseudomonas antarctica | reverse complement strand
GCGGTTGTATTCATTCACCAACAACTCGATCACCGCTGTGGCCGGATGCGTCGGCAGCGCCTTGCCTTCGTCCTGTAGATCCTTTGCCGTTTGCTTTCGGATGTGGCTCATTAAGCTGAGCGACACTTCATCGGATACCGCCAACGGTCCGACCGGCATGCCGGCCTTGCGCGCTTCGGTTTCGATCATCGGCGCGGCCACGCCTTCGCCAAGCATGGCGATACCTTCGTTGGTGAAGGTACCGAACACCCGCGAGGTAAAGAAGCCGCGACTGTCGTTGACCACGATCGGGGTTTTCTTGATTTGCAGTACGAAATCAAAACCTCGGGCCAGGGTTTCGTCGCGGGTGTGGGCGCCCTTGATGATTTCCACCAGCGGCATCTTGTCGACCGGGCTGAAGAAATGCAGGCCGATGAACGCGCCTTGATCGGGCACGGCGCGGGCCAGACCGCTGATGGGCAAAGTCGAGGTATTGGAGGCGATTACTGCGTCAGCACCGACCACGCTTTGCGCGGCAGCCGAGACTGTGGCCTTGAGTTCACGATCCTCATAAACAGCCTCAATGATCAGATCGCAGCCCGCCAGGTCAGCATCAGAGGCCGTAGGAAGAATCCGCGCCAAGGTGCTTTCGCGCTGTTCGGCGGTCAGTTGCCCACGACTGACCTTCTTGTCCAGCAGCGTGGCCGAGTGCGCCTTGCCCTTTTCGGCCGCCGCCAGGGTCACGTCTTTGAGCACGACTTCAATGCCCGCGCAGGCACTGACATAGGCGATGCCCGCGCCCATCATCCCCGCGCCGAGCACACCGACTTTGCGTGTGACGTACGGCGTAAAGCCGTGTGGCCGTGAGCTGCCGGCGTTGATCTCATTGAGCTGAAACCAGAACGTGCCGATCATGTTTTTCGCCACCTGCCCGGTGACAAGTTCGGTGAAGTAGCGGGTTTCGATCAGGTGCGCGGTGTCGAAATCCACTTGGGCGCCTTCCACGGCGGCGCAGAGAATTTTCTCCGGGGCCGGGAAGCAGCCAGAGGTTTTGCTGCGCAAAATCGACGGTGCAATCGCCAGCATCTGCGCCACTTTTGGGTTTGAGGGCGTGCCGCCGGGGATCTGATAGGCCTTGTTGTCCCACGGTTGTTTAGCGTCAGGATTGGCCAGAATCCAAGCGCGAGATTTCGCCAGCAGCTCATCGCGATTTGCCGCAAGCTCATTGATCAACCCCGCCTGCAACGCCTGCTGCGGCCGCACTTTTTTGCCTTCCAGCAAATACGGCAAGGCCTTTTCCAGCCCCAGCATGCGCACCATACGCACTACTCCGCCACCGCCCGGCAACAGCCCTAGGGTGACCTCCGGCAAGCCAAGCTGTGTCGACTTGTCGTCCAACGCGACGCGGTAATGGCAGGCCAGGCAAATTTCCCAGCCGCCACCGAGTGCCGCGCCATTAATCGCGGCCACCACCGGCTTGCCGAGGGTTTCCAGGCGGCGCAATTGCGCCTTCAGCACTAACACGCTGTCGTAGAAAACGTTTGCGTGGGCCTTATCGACTTTGATCAATTCATTGAGGTCGCCGCCGGCAAAAAAGGTCTTTTTGGCCGAGGTGATCACCACACCGGCGATGTCATCCTTTTCCGCTTCCAGGCGCGCCAAAGAGGCCGCCATGGCCTCGCGGTACACGCCGTTCATGGTGTTGGCGCTCTGGCCGGGCATGTCGAGGGTCAGTACCACGATCTGGTCCTGGCCTTTTTCGTAACGAATGGCTTCGGTCATGACAGGTTCCTTGGGCTCAGAGGCGTTCGATGATGGTGGCGATGCCCATGCCACCGCCGACACACAGAGTGGCCAGGCCATAGCGCTGCTGGCGCACTTGCAGTTCGTCGAGCAGGGTGCCGAGGATCGCGCAGCCCGTGGCGCCCAGCGGGTGGCCCATGGCGATGGAGCCGCCGTTGACGTTGACCCGTGCGGCGTCGATTCCCATGTCCTTGATGAACTTGAGGACGACTGAGGCAAACGCCTCGTTGACTTCGAACAGGTCGATGTCTTCCACACGCAAACCGGCCTTGGCCAAGGCTTTGCGCGTGGCCGGTGCCGGGCCGGTGAGCATGATGGTCGGGTCGGTGCTGGTGACCGCGGTGGCGACAATCCTTGCCCGTGGTTTAAGGCCCAGCTCGCGGCCTTTGGCCTCGGAGCCGATCAACATCAGCGCCGCGCCGTCGACAATGCCGGAGCTATTGCCCGGCGTGTGCACGTGGTTGATGCGTTCCACATGGCTGTAGACCCGCAACGCCGTCGCGTCGAAGCCCATCTGCCCCATCATTTCAAAGCTTGGCTTGAGCTTGCCGAGGCCTTCGAGGGTGGAGTCGCCACGGATGAATTCATCATGGTCCAACAGTACGATGCCGTTCTGGTCGTGCACCGCAATCAGCGACTTGTTGAAGGAACCGTCCGCGCTGGCCCTGGCGGCTTTCTGCTGGGAATGCAGGGCGAAGGCGTCGACGTCCTGGCGGGTGAAACCTTCCAGGGTCGCGATCAAATCCGCGCCGATGCCTTGGGGTGTGAAGTGGCTGTGCATATTGGTGTACGGATCGAGCACCCAGGCGCCGCCATCGCTGCCCATCGGCACGCGCGACATGGATTCGACGCCGCCGACCACCACGAGGTCTTCAAAGCCGGAGCGCACTTTCATTGCGCCGAGGTTCACTGCTTCCAGGCCTGAGGCACAGAAGCGGTTGATCTGTACGCCGGCGACGCTGATGTCCCAGTCCGCCACCAGCGCGGCGGTCTTGGCGATGTCGGCGCCCTGGTCGCCCACTGGGGTCACGCAACCGAGGACGATGTCATCCACCTGGTGCGTATCAAGGTCGCTGCGCTGTGCCAGAGCGGTGAGCAGGCCTGCCACCAGGTTTACCGGTTTGACGCTGTGCAGGGCGCCGTCGGCCTTGCCCTTGCCGCGGGGCGTGCGTATCGCATCAAAGATCAAAGCTTGGGTCATGACATCCTCGAACGCTGTGCGTGTGTGCCCCTACCTTAGGCCCGATTGACACGGTTTCAATGACCGATGCGCTCATTGCTTTTGACCCTCACGCTCGGACGAACGGTAGGGTGCTATGGGATACCTCGGGTTAATCGTTTTAGCGGTCTAGCCAAGGCATTGGCGCCAATATGGCGATATGCCTCATGCTTTTTTAAGTAGAAATGCTGTTTAGCTGATACGAAATGAGTCTAAGCCGCGAAGAACGAGGGCTCTAAGGTTCAATCAGTAAGAAGCTGCTGCCGGGTTTTGCTGGAGCAGCCGTAAGAAAAGCGACACGTCACGTTGCGAGACTGAAGAAAAACCGGCACGCATTTGACGCTCAGGAATAACAACAAAAGGCATTCAGCCATGTTCAAGCATTCGAAAGTACGTCAGGCGGGACTTATTCTGTTCGCCACCACACTGATTCTGATCCTACCCAATTTAACCAAGGTTATTGGGTGACGACGCGAGCCTCACATTCAGAGCACTCATTGCACCAGGACTGCAGCTTTTGGCAGCACCTGCCGGGACATTGCCTATAGCGGTCCTGTTGCAGGGGCTGTCTTTTTGCATGCAGATTTGCGGTATCGTGGGCCACATCACCACTTCCCACCGGGCCCTGTCCTTGAAATCAATCCTCGCCGCCCTCGCCCTGATGTTTGCCTTACCCACTTGGGCTGCGCAATTAACTATCGAACTGGATCACACCCGCAAAACGTGGCAGACCGCCGACCTGCTCACGCACCCGGATGTTCAAACGGTGCAGGTCGTTGATGATGTTTCCTACAAGCGCAACATGACTTATCGGGCGGTGCCGTTGGCGTCCTTGCTTCCAGGCGTGAAGCCGGACAATCATTTGCAAGCCGTGGCCCTGGATGGTTTCGCCGCCGAGCTGACGGCTGCACCGCTGTTGGAAAACCACGGCGCCCGTGCCTGGCTGGCAGTGGAAGACCCCGCCCACCCATGGCCTGCGTTGGCGGCGGGTAAACCGAGTGCCGGACCGTTTTATCTGGTGTGGACTGACCCGCAGGCTGGCCCTATCAGCCCTGAGCAGTGGCCGTTCCAGATAGCCGGGATCAAGCAATTGAAGACAGTGGCCGAGCGTTTTCCAGCCTTGTTACCTGACCCGAAACTGGCCGCGAATGACCCGGTCAACAGGGGCTTTGCGCTGTTCCAGAAGAACTGCCTGGCGTGCCACCGACTCAATGGTGCCGGCGATGCGCAGGTAGGGCCGGACCTGAATATTCCCTACAACCCTACGGAGTATTTCAGCGGGGACTTCCTCAAGCGTTATATCCGCGACCCGCAAAGCATGCGGCATTGGCCACAGGCAAAGATGCCGGCGTTTGCTGCCAGTGTGTTGCCGGATGGCGAGCTGGACTTGCTGGTGGCGTATTTGAAGCATATGGCGGGACGTAAACAGCAGCCGTGAGCCTTGCAAACGTTCTGAAAACACCACCGCTTACTGTGGAAGCTGGCTTGCCTGCGATGGCGGTGGGTCAGCTACAAATGGGTTAACTGACAGGCCGCTATCGCAGGCAAGCCAGCTCCCCCCTTGATCTAGTTCGCCGGTAAAGACGGTTATTGCTGCTGCACCGAAAGCACCGGCGTCGGCGCCACAAACACCTTGGCGTGCATCTGCTCGTGCCCGCCGCCACGGCGCATGCCGCGTACCGGGCAGGCGTCGAGGTAATCCAGGCCTACGGCCAATTTCAAATGCCGCTCGGGCCGCGCCAATTGGTTGGTCACATCAAAGCTGTACCACGCGTCATCCAGCCAGGCTTCGGCCCAGGCGTGGCTGGCCAGGTGAGTGCTGTCCTCAGTGTACAAATACCCCGACACATACCGCGCAGGAATGCCCAAGCTGCGTGCACAGGCCAGAAACGCATGGGTGTGGTCCTGGCACACGCCCGCACGCCCCGCGAAGGCTTGGGCGGCGCAGGTGTCGACGTCGGTGGCGCCGGGCGTGTAGACCATCGACTGGTTGAGGGCGTGCATCAGGTCGATCAACGCGCTGCGGTCGCGACGTTGATGGCAATGCTGGTCAGCGAACAGGCGCAAGGCCTCATCGGGCTCAGTCAGGCGCGTACTGCGCAGAAATGGGAACGCCGACTGGCTCTCGTGTTCGGCCTCGCGCAACTCATCGATATCCACCTGGCCACGGGCGCCGATGATGATGGCGTCGTGGGGGTCGTCCAAGGTCAGCACATGCAGGATATTGCCAAACGGGTCGACCTGGGCACGCACCGGGCGTGGCAAATCCAGCTGCCAACTGAGCACGTGCTGGCGTTCGCTGTCGTGGGGTGTGAGGCGCAGGTACTGGATGCTCGCGCGCACTGGGTCTTCGTAGTGGTAGGTGGTTTCGTGGCTGATGGAGAGTCTCATGCGGCCTCCAGGTAGGCACTGTAGATGGCGTCGCCCAGTTGGCGCACCAAGGGGATAAAGTCGGTCAGCCAGACGTGCAGGCCTTCCTCAAGGATTTCATCAATAGCAGTAAAGCGCAGCCGTGCGTCCATCTCGGCGGCCAGGCGTTGGGCCGGGCGACCGTTGAGGCCGGGCAGGCTGGCGAGGATCTGGTCGATCTCTTCGCTGCAGGCGCGCAGCGAACGCGGCACGTCAGCGCGTAACAGCAGCAATTCCGCCACTTGCCGGGCACCCGGCGCGTCGCGGTAGATCTCGGTGTAAGCCTCGAACGACGACAAGGCACGCAGCAAGGCGCTCCACTGATAGTAGGCGTGGGCCGTGCCGTCAGTGACGGCGGCGGCTTGGTCGCCAGCCATTTCGTAGCGGGCGTCGAGCAGGCGCAGGGTGTTGTCGGCGCGCTCGATAAAGGTACCCAGGCGAATAAAACGAAAAGCATCGTTACGCATGATGGTGCCGTAGGTGGCACCACGGAACAGGTGCGACCGTTCCTTGACCCACTCGCAGAACCGGCTCATGCCGTAGCGACTCAGCCCCTGCTGGGCAATATCGCGAATATCCAGCCAAGTGGCGTTGATATTTTCCCACATGTCGGCGGTGATTCGCCCACGCACCGCGTGGGCGCTGGCCCGCGCGGCACCGAGGCAACTGTAGATGCTGGCCGGGTTGGCCGCGTCCAGCGCGAAAAAGTGCAACAGGCGCTCGGCATGCAATTCGCCGTGGCGTTCGTGGTAATCCTCCAAGGTGCCGGTGATCAACAGCGGCATGGCCAATTCATGCAGGCCATCACCACGCCCATCCTGCGGCATCAGCGACAGCGAATAGCTGACATCGAGCATGCGCGCGAGGTTTTCAGCGCGTTCCAGGTAGCGCGACATCCAGTACAAATCCGAGGCAGTTCTACTTAACATGGCATCAGTCCTCGACCACCCAAGTGTCTTTGGTGCCGCCGCCCTGCGACGAGTTGACCACCAACGAGCCTTCGCGCAGAGCCACGCGGGTCAAGCCGCCGGGCACCACACGGGTTTCCTTGCCGGACAACACGAACGGCCGCAGGTCGATATGGCGCGGTGCGATACCATTTTCGACGAAGGTTGGGCACGTGGATAAACACAGGGTCGGCTGAGCGATATACGCGTGGGGCTTGGCTTTGATGCGGGCACGGAAGGCTTCGATTTCCGCCTGGGTAGACGCGGGCCCGACCAGCATGCCGTAGCCGCCGGAACCTTGAGTTTCCTTGACCACCAAATCCGGCAGGTTGGCCAGCACGTGTGACAATTCATCGGGCTTACGACACTGAAACGTAGGAACGTTCTTCAGGATAGGCTCTTCATCCAGGTAAAAACGGATCATCTCGGTGACGAAGGGGTACACCGATTTGTCATCCGCCACCCCGGTGCCAATCGCGTTCGCCAGTACCACATTGCCCGAGCGATACGCCGCCAGCAGGCCGGGCACACCGAGCATGGAGTCCGGGTTGAAGGCCAGCGGGTCGAGGAACGCGTCGTCGAGGCGACGGTAGATCACATCGACCGCCTTGGGGCCGTCGGTGGTGCGCATGAACACACGGTCATCGCGCACAAACAGGTCGGCGCCTTCCACCAATTCAACGCCCATTTCGCGGGCCAGGAAGGCATGCTCGAAAAACGCGCTGTTGAAGCGCCCCGGCGTCAGCACCACCACGCTGGGGTTATCCAAGGGGCTTGAGCTTTTCAGCGTGTCGAGCAGCAGGTTGGGGTAGTGGTCGATGGGCGCGATGCGCTGCGCGGCGAACAGTTCGGGGAACAGGCGCATCATCATCTTGCGGTCTTCGAGCATGTAGCTGACGCCGCTCGGCGTACGCAGGTTGTCTTCCAGCACGTAGTAGGTGCCGTCGCCATCGCGTACGAGGTCGACGCCTGAGATGTGGGAATAAAGATCGCGGTGCAGGTCCAGGCCCTGCATGGCCAACTGGTACTGCTCGTTGGCCAGCACCTGTTCGGCGGGGATTATCCCGGCCTTGATGATGCGTTGTTCGTGGTACAGGTCGGCGAGAAACATGTTCAGCGCCTTGACCCGTTGGATGCAGCCGCGTTCAACGATCCGCCACTCACTCGCCGGAATACTGCGTGGGATGGTGTCAAAAGGGATCAGGCGCTCGGTGCCCTGCTCATCGCCATAAAGGGTGAAAGTGATGCCGGCGCGGTGGAACAGCAAATCGGCTTCGCGCCGGCGCTGCGCCAGCAGTTCAGTTGGGGTTTCGGCCAACCACCGGGCGAACTCGCGGTAGTGGGGGCGGACCTGCCCTGCCCCGTCGTACATTTCATCGTAATAAGTGCGGGTCATGCCGTACTCCTTGTCACCCGGGCGTTAGAACCATCGCAAGGCCCGCGCCATCGGCATAAACACTTAAAAATCAGTAAGTTGAATAAACGCCGAAATCTGATCGCACCGTCCTGGTGCGCAGAATGCCCGCTGTCGCGTCCCGCGCTTCATCGCAATGCGGGCTTTGACTATCAACAGCATAGTCAGAGTTGATTTCACTGCCCGCCCGCCGCTGCGGATAATCCCCCCCATCAGCTGAACAGGATGTGTCCTGAGGTTTCAGCGAACCGCTCTTCCCTTTAGGCCACCCTCTTTGGGTGGCTTTTTTTTGGTGCAAGAAAAGTAACTTGTCCACTTGGGAAATTTCAGACGGCACAAACAAAATCGGCCGACCCAAAGGTCAGCCGATACGCTGCGTTTTTCATGACACTACATGGGTAACCCACGCACCTCCTGCTTGACGCCCCATCCCTCGATGATCCCACCCAAAGGCTCGACCACCGCTTCAAAGTCTTGCTCGAAGTCTCCTATGCCGTCGTAGGTTGCGAACATGATTTTGCTCAGTTCCAGGTACCAGGCGCCATCATCGCGCGCGCTGACCTGGGCATTCAGGGATTCACCACGAAATCGACCCGCAGCCCTGCGCGCCCGTTCCTCATCCGGGAATATGGCGTAGAACTCAATGGGGTGAAAACGTGAGAAGTCAAAGCCGCCCTCTTTCATGCGGCGCAGTACGTTGGTGCTGATGTCTTCTTGATAGGCTGTGCTCATGAAACGTCCTCCTCAAACTGATGGATAGACTTTCCGTGCTTCCCGAAGACCGCGCCCTGCTGGCGCCGGTGCTACGGCATTAACGACACCGTGGGAAAACAAGCATGTAGCTGACAAGACCAGACCTTAGCGATTCATTCGCTGATCTCCCTTGCAGAGTAGCGCGAAGCTATCACCTCCACCAGAGGCGCTTGAAAGGCATACAGGGGATGTTCAGGCGGCAGGCGATATGTCGAGGATTTGAATGCTGTTCTGGTCTTTCAGAATCTTGACCGTAGGCTCGGGTTTGCGGCCTTCCAGGTCATTGAGGTCAAGTTCGGCGGCCACGGGCACCAGCTTGTTGCGAATCATGTGCGCCGCATCTTCGAGGCTGGGCTTCTGGTCGCAGTTAAACTGCTCTACGGACTTTACGCCGTGATCATCAACGAAGGTAATCTGCCACTTTTGCATCGGTGCCTCCTCGATAAAACCCGTGTGTGGGCTTACAACTATCTGGACCTTGAGGGCTCGGCAAACGTTCCACTCATGTCCGGAGGCACCGGATTAACTGCGCTTATTTTTCAGCGTGTTCTTTCAAGGCTTTCAAGGTGTTAAACGGCGCGTCCACCACAAACTTGTTGGCCAGCCAGGATGGCACGCTGCCGCCTGGCTCGGTGTGCACCTGGTAGGTCACTTCGGTCTGGTTATCGCCTTTTGGCACCAACTTCCAGTAGCCATCCACTTGGGCGACGCGTACGTAGCCTTTCACTTGCGGCTGATAGGTCGGTACTTCCAGCAGCTTGCGCGTCACGCTGCCATCGGCGGCCTTGGAGGTGGTGATTTCGAGGATCGAATCACGGTCGCTCACCGGGAACGGGGCCTTGAACTGGGTGTAGGTCCAGCTCTTGTCGCCTTCGGTCTTGAGCAGTTTTTGCGATTTGCATTCGTGGATCCAGGAGCAGGCACCGGCCACGTCTTCCTGCAGGGCCAGGATCTTGGCAACGGGTGCCTTGATCAAGGTGACACCGCGATACGCCTTGTATTTGGAACCGGCAATTTCGCTCAGGGACACCTTGATACCGTCTTCGTCCTTGGCGACTTGCCAATCCTCAGCCTGGGCAGTGGCAGCAAACAACACCGTAAAACCGCACAGCACAGCCATTCGTTTCAGCGAACCCATTGTTGTATTCCTTATTGTCGACGTTCTGAAAGTAAGTTCCGATAGTAAAGCCCATCAAGCCGCCGTCATCTGCTCCCACCAGCCGATCAACCGGATCGCATCGGCCTGGTCGTTGCCACAGACATCCAGATCTGCCTTGAAATCACTGCACACCGCTGGGCGTTCCGGTTGACCAAACAGCAGGCATAGCTGTTCGACCGACAGGTGCAGGCAGCGTTCGCCCGCCGGTTTGCCATGGGGCATACCCGGCAACGGTGAGCTGATGGAGGGGGCAATGCAGCATGCGCCACAGCCTTCACGGCATTTCATGACCAGCAGGTCCTCGACAACTCAATGGATGGCCGGGCTAGGGTACGCCCTTAAACAGCCGTTTTAAAATGGTCCAACAGGGGTTTTTCGCACAAAACAAAAGTGACTGACCAGTCTGCGACAGATGGTCGGCGGACGACGTCACCTTTGCGGGAAAAATTATTGCTTGAATTCGAAATCCAGCGCGGCACCTTCGATATCGCGCCGCTCTTCGTTGCGCAGTTGCAGCTTCATTTCATTGCTGAGCAAGCGGCCGTTGATCTGGAAGGCGCTGTTGTCGGAGGGCTTTTCATCAAACATAGGCGGCAGCAGCGGCACACTCTTGGGTTGGGGCATGGTGCCGATGGGCTGCAAGTGCCTGACCATTTCCGACGGTAGGGACAGATCCAACTTTGCCGGTGGCAGCTTGGTTTGTGCCACTTCATGAGCCGATTTGGACTTGCTCGCAATCGGGGCGCGCTTTTTAACCGCAGCGGCTTTCTTCTTGGCTGCCGGGGCTTTCTTAGCGGGTGTGTGTTTTTTTGCAGGTGCCTTCTGTTCGACGCTGGCAGCGGGCTTGGCTTGCGTCACGGGCTGAGCCGCCAGCACGGTGCCGACGTTACACAGGCTCAACAGTCCAATCACCACAGCAGCACGAAAAGTAGAAGTCATATTGCCAACAGCGTTAACGGCAGAGGGCCATATGCTCGCTTGTTGTGCACGGCATGACAAGTCTGATGATTAGCCCGCTATCGTCGCTGTCCCCTTTGCCCACTTCAAAAGCCGGCTGCGGTTTCCTGGCACAACTGGCTTGCCAGCATTCCCAACGTCATCAGTGCCCGCTCTGCCTCGCGGTTCCACGGCGTGCCGCAGTTGAGGCGAATACAGTGGTTGAACTGTTCCGTGTTACTGAAGATTACCCCCGGTGCGATGCTGATGCCCTGTTGCAGTGCGCGCACGTGCAGTTCCTGGGTGTTGACCCGACCAGGCAAACTGACCCACAAGATAAAGCCACCGTTCGGGCGGGTCATTTGCGTGCCCTCCGGGAAATACTGCTGCACCGCCAGCTGGAAGGCGCTGAGGTTCTTGCGATATTCCTGGCGAATGTAGCGCAGGTGCCGGTCATAACCGCCGTTTTCCAGGTACGCCGCAACGCCCATCTGGGTGACGCTGCAGGCCGAGTGGGTGCTGAACATCTGCAGCCGCTGGAGTTCCTGTTGGTACTTGCCGGCGATCATCCAGCCGATGCGTACGCCGGGGGACAAGGTCTTGGAAAAGCTTGAGCAGTAGATCACCCGGTCCAGACGGTCATAGGCTTTCAGGGCCTTGGTGCGGCCCAGTTCGAACATCAGTTCGCCGTAGATATCGTCCTCGACAATCTGGATATCGAAATCCGAGGCCAGACGCAGCAACTGTTTCTGGCGCTCCTCGGGCATGGTCGCGCCCAGGGGATTGCTCAGGCGCGTAGTCAGCACCAACGCCTTGATCGACCATTGGTTGGCGGCCAGTTGCAGGGCCTCAAGGCTCATGCCGGTGGACGGGTCGCTGGGGATCTCGATAACTTTGAGGCCCAGCAAGTCGGCCAACTGCAGCAAGCCGTAATAGGTGGGGGATTCGGCGGCGATCAAGTCGCCCGGGCGGGTCAGCACGCGCAACGACCTCTGCAACGCATCGACACAGCCGTGAGTGATCACCACTTCGGACGGGTCCACCACCACGCCGGCATCGCGCATGCGAATCGCCACTTGGCGACGCAGCGGCTCAAAACCGGGGCTGAACATGTAACTGAATGCACGTGGGCTCTGGAAGCGCGTGACCTTGGCCAACTGCTGGTGCAATGCGCGTACCGGCAAGTAATCGACACTCGGCACGGCTGCGCCTAACGGGAACACGCCTTCGCGGCGCGACTCGACCAATACTTGCTGGATGATACTGCTGCGGGTGACCAACCCAGGGCGCTCGACCCGTGCGATGTCCGGCGTTGGCGCCGTCAACGCAGGCGTCTGGTGCACGTAATAGCCCGACTGCGGCCGAGCCCGGATCAGGCCCTGGTCCTCCAGGTTGGCGTAGGCCTGCAACACCGTGGCGTGGCTGACGTTGAGCTGGGCACTCATTTTGCGCACCGAGGGTACGCGCTCACCGGGCTGATAGACACCACGGCGGATGTCCTCAGCCAGTTGCTGGGCGATACGTTGGTAGAGCAACAGATTGGTCATGACGCAGCACTCGATTTCACGGGTATTTTATTTTTGTGTGAAACATACCGGCACAGTTTAGAAGTGTACGGGGACAGTTGCGAGAATAGTCGAGCACGAGCGGCAGTGATAGAAAAAACTGTAGGGGTGTTTAACATGAAAAACCCGATCAGCGATCGGGTTTGCTTTAGGTAGGAGCTGGCTTGCCTGCGATGCGGGCACCTCGGTGTATCTGGCTGAGCGAGGTGATGCTATCGCAGGCAAGCCAGCTCCCACACAAGACCGTGCCGGGTCTTAGCGCGCGGCGCCCAGTTGGCCCTTCTCATCGGAGAACACAATTTCCACCCGACGGTTCTGCGCACGGCCACGTTCGGAGGCGTTGGCTTCGACCGGATACTGGTCGCCATAGCCCTCGACCTGAATACGTTTTTCGTCGATGCCCAGGTCCATCAGTACGTCGGCCACCGATTGCGCACGGTCGCGGGACAGTTTGAGGTTTTCCTGCTCGCCACCGGTGTTGTCGGTATAGCCCTCGATACGCACCACGCGCTTGGGGTTCAACTGCAGGAACTGCACGATCTTCAGCACGGTGCGGTTGGCCGAGTTTTCCAGCTCTGCCTCACCGGTGTCGAACAGCACGTCGCCCAATGTCATCACCAGGCCGCGATTGGTCTGGGTGGTGGTCAGGCTGGCGATTTGCTCTTCAAGCCACTTGCCCTGCTGCTGCACACTGGCCAGCTTGTTTTCACGCAGGGCCAGTTGCAGGCGTTGGCGTTCCAGTTCGAGCTTGGTGCCGCGCTCGGCATTGAGCCCCTGTTCGGTGTGTTCGCGAGCGATCGCGCTGTAGCGCTGGCTCAGGTAAGCGTAATGCACCACGTCGGCGCCGCTGCCCCAATAGCCGGACAAGCGATCGGCGCGGGCCAGGGATTCACCGGCGCGAATCACATCCTTGGGCGCGAAGCGCAACACGTTGGCGTCTTCCTTGACCGTCTGGAAGTCATTGCCGGCCTGTTGCAACGCCTGCTCACTATTGGCCTGGCCGGCGCAACCACCCAGGGCGGCGCTACTGAGCAGCAACACACAGCTCAAACCACGGATCATCGGGCTCATTGGGCCTCTCCCAACTGCAATTGCTTGCGCAGGCGGGTGATGCGGGTGTTGAGCACGTTCAGTTGCTCCTGGCTTTTCTGGGTCAGAATCTTGGCTTCGGCGAGGCGCGCGTCCAGCTCGGCTTGTTCGGCCCGCATGCGCGCGCGTTTATAGGATTCGTCGGCCATATTGGCCTTGGCCCTGGCGAACTTGTCTTCGGCCAGTTTCAGCTCTGGCGAATCATCGGTGCTGGCACCCACGGCGCTGGCCTGTTCCAAGGCTTGCTGAGTGAGGCGTATTTGTTCATTCGGCGCAGGATCGGCTGCACATCCCGCCAAAGCGACAACGGCGAGGGCCGCGAAAAGAGGTCGAATAGTCACTGTAGATCCTTACTTTGCTGGGGTGCCGACGGGTTGCTGCAATTGCGCCTTCCAGCGCTCGAGGTTGCGTTGCGTTGCCGCTTGCACCACACCGGACGCGGCCAATTCTGTCATCTTTTTGGCTAACTGTCCGCGCAGCCACGGATCATTGCAGGCGGAGTTGTGTGAAATCGCCAGGTACAGACCGGGCTGATCAACGGGGTCTTCGCGCGCGACCAGGTCATTGCTCATGCCCAAGGTCTGGGCCATGGCCATGCCGGAGTAACGCCCGGCGAGGACGTAGTCCACGTCACCCAGCAACAGTTTCTGGAAGGCGGGCGTAAGGCTGGGCAGGCGTTGCAGGCTCAGTTGCTGGCCGGCGAATGCTTCGAAGTCGGCACTCAAGCGTGCACGTTCCGAGACCGCGCCCTTGTGGCCGTGCAGGTCGGCGGCCGTGGTGTAGACCAGCGCCGAATCCTTGCGTGTCCAGACCAGATAGTCGAGCTGCACCAGCGCCGGGTGGATGTAGTCGAGGGTTTCCAGTTCGCCCACGTTCAGCGGCGCATCGGCGAGGATGTCCATGCGCCCGCTGCGCACTTCATCCAGGGCCTGGGAGCGTTTGCCGCCGTAGAGCAGGTCAAGTTTAAGCCCGAGGTCCTTGGCCACTTGTTGCAATACATCAGCGGTGGCGCCGATCAGGTGGGTCGGGTCTTGCGGGTCGCGCCATAGCAAGGGCGGTGCGTCCGGGCTGCCGGTGATCACCAGGCGCTCACATTTGCCGGCGGCCAGCGTCAGGCTCGGCAGTAGCGACAGGGCTAGCAATACGGGACGCAGATCCATGGCGGTTTCTCCAGGTTAAAAAAGGCGCAAAAAAAAGCCCGGTCCAAAGACCGGGCTCTTTATAAGTGAAGCCGCTGGATTAGACCAGCTTCGAAAGCTCTGGTACGGCTTCGAACAGGTCCGCAACCAGGCCGTAATCAGCCACCTGGAAGATCGGTGCTTCTTCGTCCTTGTTGATCGCAACGATCACTTTGGAGTCTTTCATACCGGCCAAGTGCTGGATCGCGCCGGAGATACCGACGGCGATGTACAGCTGTGGCGCAACGATTTTGCCGGTCTGGCCGACCTGCATGTCGTTGGGTACGAAACCTGCGTCGACGGCCGCGCGGGAAGCGCCGACCGCCGCGCCCAGCTTGTCGGCCAGGGCGTACAGGTGCTTGAAGTTGTCACCGTTCTGCATGCCACGACCGCCGGATACGACGATCTTGGCAGCGGTCAGCTCAGGACGGTCCGACTTGGCCAGCTCTTCGCCAACAAAGCTGGAAGTGCCAGCGTCGTGGGCAGCGCAGACGGCTTCAACGGCAGCCGAACCACCTTCAGCAGCAACCGGATCGAAACCGGTGGCACGCACGGTGATGACTTTGACGGCAGCAGTCGATTGCACGGTGGCAATGGCGTTACCAGCGTAGATCGGGCGCTTGAAGGTGTCGGCACTTTCAACCGAGATGATCTCGGAGATCTGGTCAACGTCCAGCTGCGCAGCAACGCGTGGCAGGATGTTTTTGCCGTTGGAGGTGGCAGCGGCCAGGATGTGGCTGTAACCAGCGCCCAGCTCTGCTACCAGCGGAGCCACGTTTTCCGGCAGTTGGTGAGCGTAGGCGGCGTTGTCGGCTAACAGTACTTTGCTCACGCCCGCGATTTTCGCCGCGGCTTCAGCCACGGCGCCAGCGCCTTGACCGGCTACCAGCAGGTGAATGTCGCCACCGATTTTCGCTGCGGCAGCCACGGTGTTCAGCGTGGCCGGGGCCAGCACCGTGTTGTCGTGTTCTGCGATTACCAAGATAGTCATGATTAGATTACCTTCGCTTCGTTTTTCAGTTTCTCGACCAGTTCAGCCACCGACTTGACCTTGATGCCCGCGCTGCGTGCAGCCGGTGCTTCAACCTTGACGGTCTTGTTGGTGGAGGCGGTGGAAACGCCCAAAGCTTCTGGAGTAACCGACTCAAGCGGTTTCTTCTTGGCTTTCATGATGTTTGGCAGGGACGCGTAGCGCGGCTCGTTCAAACGCAGGTCGGTGGTCACAATGGCCGGCAGTTTCAGCGAAACTGTTTGTGCGCCGCCGTCGATTTCACGGGTCACAGCTACGCTGTCGCCGCTCACTTCGACTTTGGAGGCGAAGGTGCCCTGGCCGTAACCGGTCAGCGCAGCCAGCATCTGGCCAGTCTGGTTGTTGTCGCTGTCGATCGCTTGTTTGCCGAGGATCACCAACTGAGGCTGTTCCTTGTCGACAACGGCTTTGAGCAGCTTGGCCACGGCCAGGGAGGTCAGCTCTTCAGCCGACTCAACCAGGATAGCGCGGTCGGCGCCCAGTGCCAGGGCAGTACGCAACTGCTCTTGAGCAGTGGCAGGGCCGATGGAAACCACGACGATTTCAGTCGCCACGCCTTTCTCTTTCAGGCGTACGGCTTCTTCCACAGCGATTTCGCAGAAAGGGTTCATCGACATCTTGACGTTAGCGAGGTCGACGCCGGAATTGTCCGCTTTGACGCGAACTTTCACGTTGTAATCGACAACGCGTTTGACAGCTACAAGAACCTTCATGGATTCCTCGTTACTCTCCGGTGAAAAGAAAGTCGCCTAGGCGAACCTGGCGGTTGATGCTCATCGGCACACAAGGGCACCTCCAAAAACCTCGGCGGATGACACAGCGATAGGGAAATGATGACCGTTCGTCAGGGGTGACTGAGAGGTCATTCTTTATCGCAGCGTGTAAACTGCGCGCCATCGCTTGGGCGCGCGTCACCTGTCTTGCTTTTGGACGTGCTCTTGAAACCTGCGGTATGCCTACGGTATGCGCAAAACCGACCGTATATTGACCGGAACACCTATTCTGGTCAATACGCCAAAATAGCCAGTCATAAGCCGCGTCTCTTTGATTTACCTAGCCTGCGGGCAATTCAAACAAACGTTTGTATTGGACGCTGACAGTGGTGTAGATATAATGCGCCACCTAGAGAGAAAGGTGGGTCAACTCTGCCGCGAATGCAGCGATGACGAACACGACACCGAACCTCCACCCATTAGAAAAAAAGCCTGTTGAGCCTTGAGTAGGAGATAGCCTGTGGAACGCGAATACATGGAATTCGACGTGGTCATCGTCGGCGCTGGCCCGGCAGGCCTGTCTGCCGCCTGCCGACTGAAGCAGAAGGCCGCCGAAGCCGGTAAAGAAATCAGCGTCTGCGTGGTCGAGAAAGGCTCCGAAGTCGGTGCGCACATTCTCTCCGGTGCCGTGTTTGAACCACGCGCCCTGAACGAACTGTTCCCGGACTGGAAAGCACTCGGCGCCCCGCTCAACACCCCCGTGGTGCGCGATGACATCTATGTACTGCGCAGCGCCGACACCTCCACCAAGGTTCCCGACTTCTTTGTGCCCAAGACCATGCACAACGAAGGCAACTACATTATCTCGCTGGGCAACCTGTGCCGCTGGCTGGCCCAGCAGGCTGAAAACCTGGGCGTGGAAGTCTACCCAGGCTTCGCGGCTCAAGAAGCGCTGTTCGACGAAAACGGCGTGGTGCGCGGGATCATCACCGGCGACCTCGGCGTCGACCGTGAAGGCCATCCAAAAGAAGGCGTGTACACCCCTGGCATGGAACTGCGCGGCAAGTACACGCTGTTCGCCGAAGGGTGCCGTGGCCACATCGGCAAGCAACTGATCCAGCGCTTCAACCTGGACAGCGACGCCGACGCCCAGCACTACGGCATCGGCCTGAAGGAAATCTGGGAAATCGACCCGGCCAAGCATCAGCCAGGCCTGGTGGTACACACCGCCGGTTGGCCGCTGGACATCATGAGCAACGAGAACACCGGTGGCTCTTTCCTTTATCACCTGGAAAACAACCAAGTGGTCGTGGGCCTGATAGTCGATCTGTCCTACAGCAACACCTTCCTGTCGCCGTTCGATGAGTTCCAGCGCCTCAAGCATCACCCGGTGCTGGCCCAGTACCTGGAAGGCGGCAAGCGTATCAGCTACGGCGCGCGTGCCCTGGCCAAAGGCGGTATCAACTCGTTGCCGAAGATGGTCTTCAAAGGCGGCGCCTTGATCGGCTGCGACCTGGGCACCATGAACGTGGCCAAAATCAAAGGCAGCCACACCGCGATGAAATCAGGCATGCTCGCGGCTGACGCCGTGGCCGAGCGTCTGTTTGCCGAATCCGAAGGCGGCGACGAGTTGACCAACTACGTCGACAGCTTCAAAGCCAGCTGGCTCTACGAAGAGCTGTTCGCCAGCCGCAACTTCGGCCCGGCGATGCACAAGTTCGGCCCGATCATCGGCGCGGGCTTCAACTGGTTCGACCAGAACATCCTCGGCGGCAAAATGCCGCTCACCTTGCACGACACCAAGCCGGACTACGCCTGCCTGAAGCTCGCCAAGGACAGCACGAAGATCGACTACCCCAAACCCGACGGCAAGCTGAGCTTCGACAAGCTCAGTTCGGTGTTCATCTCCGGTACCAACCACGAAGAAGAACAGCCGTGCCACTTGAAGTTGAAAGACCCAAGCATCCCGATCGGCACCAACCTGCCGCTCTACGACGAACCGGCGCAGCGCTACTGCCCGGCTGGCGTGTATGAAGTGATTACAAAGGAAGACGGCGAGAAGCGCTTCCAGATCAACGCCCAGAACTGCGTGCACTGCAAGACCTGCGACATCAAGGACCCTTCGCAGAACATCACCTGGGTGACGCCGGAAGGTGCGGGTGGGCCGACTTACCCGAACATGTAAGTCATCGGCTTGAACAGAAGGCTCCCGGACGGGAGCCTTTTTTGTGGCCGATAACTACCAGTCGACCCGATCAAATGTGGAAGCCTGGAGGAATTAGGCCGCCCGCTCATCCCCGGGATTGCGCAGGAAGTAGCGCTTATATTCGCGACTGAACTGCGACGTGCTCTGATACCCCACGCTGTGCGCCGACTGCGCCACGCTCAAACCGTCCACCAGCAGCAACTGCTGCGCCTTGAGCAAGCGCAAACGCTTCAGATACTGCACCGGCGACAACAACGTGCAGCGCTTGAAATGCTCATGAAAGGTCGACGCACTCATGTGCGCATAACTCGCCAGCGTCTCGATATTCAGCGGCTCGGCGTAATGGGCATGCAGGTGATTCAACGACGTGGCGATCCGTGAAAACTGCCCCTGCTGCTCCACCAATGCGCGTAGCACATCGGCCTGCGGCCCACGCAAGGCGGCGAACAATAACTCGCGCACCCGCGCCGGGCCCATGATCCGGCTTTCCAGCGGATCGTGCAGGCACTGCAACAGCCGCTCGACGCAACCGCGCATGGCGTCATCCAACACCACCGAACTCATCGACTCCAGGGTCTGCGCGGTCGGCGGCGGCCCTGCCTGAATACCCATGGCCATGACCAACTCGCCCAGCACCACACGGTCGATGCCCACCGTCACGCCATACAGCGGCGCATTCGGCAGGGCAAAAGTCTCGCATTCAAACGGCACCGGCATCGCCTGGATCAGGTAATGCCCAGCGCCATACTCCAGCGTACGCGGGCCCAGGTACGCGACTTTGCTGCCCTGGGCGACGATCATCAGACTCGGCTCATAGATCTGCGGCCCACGCGCCACGTCGCAACTGGCGCGCAGGACCTTCACACCCGGCAGGTGGGTCGGGGAAAAACCGTCGCGGGGCGTAAGCCCTTTTATCAAGGCCACCAGCGTGGCGTTGGCGTCGAGATGGCGGGTCAACAACATGGCAAAAAACTTCGCGAAAAAGGGATAAGAACATCATCGCAGGTCTGAGGGCACATAAATCCAAACCTGGGGCACTGTCGGACGAATAGGCATGAGGTTCGGAGCAATCGCCATGGCCGGCTCAGGGGGTGGCGCTCAGAATGGCCCGCCTTACCTGTCACTGCTTTCGCGAGGTTTTCACTATGTACACCGCCATCGGTTATGCCGCCCAGTCGGCGACCACTCCCCTCGCCCCTATGTCATTCGAACGCCGCAGCCCGCGCGCCGATGACGTGGCCATCGAGATTCTGTACTGCGGCGTGTGCCACTCCGACATCCACCAGGCACGCAACGAATGGGGCATTGCCGTGTACCCGCTGATGCCGGGCCACGAGATTGTCGGCAAAGTCACCGCCGTCGGCGCCAGCGTCACCGCACACAAAGTCGGCGACCTGGTCGGCGTAGGCTGCATGGTTGATTCGTGCCGTCATTGCGACGCCTGCCATGCGGACCTGGAGCAATACTGCCTCGAAGGCCCGACCATGACCTACGCCACCCCGGACCGGGTCGATGGCAGCAACACCATGGGCGGCTACTCCGACAGCATCGTGGTCAGCGAGCACTTCGTGGTGAAAATCCCGGCCAAGCTCGACTTGGCCAGCGCCGCGCCGATCCTGTGTGCCGGCATCACCACCTACTCGCCGCTCAAGCACTACGGCGTAAAGGCTGGCGACAAAGTTGGCATTCTGGGTATGGGCGGCCTGGGCCACATGGGCATCAAGTTCGCCAAAGCGATGGGCGCAGAAGTCACGCTGTTCACCCGCTCCGCGAGCAAGGCTGAGGAAGGCCGTCGCCAGGGCGCCGATCACGTGATCGTGTCCACCGACGCCGACCAGATGAAAGCCGCCGCCGGCAGCTTTGACTTCCTGTTGGACACCATTCCGGTGCAGCACGATCTGAACCCCTACCTCGACGTGCTGCGCTTTGACGGCGTGCACATCCTGGTCGGCCTGATCGAGCCGGTCGATCCGCCGGTCAACGCCGCCAAGCTGGTGTTGGGTCGTAAAGTGCTGGCTGGTTCGTTGATCGGCGGCATTGCAGAAACCCAGGAAGTCCTGGATTTCTGCGCCGAGCACGGCATCACTTGCGACATCGAAATGCTCGACATCCGCCAGATCAACGAGGCTTACACGCGCATGATCGCCGGTGATGTGAAGTACCGCTTTGTCATCGACATGGCGACCTTGAAGGTCTGATCAGGCCTTCGCGCCCAACTCAGCTGATAGCCGCGCTGCGACCTGTTTGATCACAGGAATCAGCTCGGCCATTTTCTCCAGCGGCATGTAGGGCACGGTACTGGCGATGCTGATGCCGGCGACGATTCGCCGGCTGGCATCGCGCACCGGTGCCGCCACACAACGGATCGACGGCTCGTTATCTTCCAGGTCGAACGCATAACCGCCCTCCACGTATTCGTGCATGCGCTGCTCGAACTGCGCCCAGGATTGCTCCGGGTGCTGCGGCCATTGCTGGCTCTTGCCTGCGGCTGGCAGGCTGGCGTCATACAAACGCTGCCACTCCTGCACCGAGTCATCCAGCAACATGGCCTTGCCCACACCCGTGCGCGCCAGCGGCATGCGATGGCCGACCCGCGAGCGCATTTCCGGGCCATTGCGGCCGGGGTTCTTGTGCAAATAAAGCACATCGTCGTATTCGCGAATCGCCAAGTGGATGGTGTCGCCGGTCAGCGCCGACAGCTCATCCAGATAGGGCACCGCGAGGCTTACCAGCGGCAGTTCTTCGCGTGCCTGAAAGCCCAGTTCAATCAGCTTCGGCCCCAGCAGGTAACCGACTTGAGGCACCACGCGCAGGTAACGTTCTTCCACCAGGCAACTGGCCAGGCGGTGGGTGGTGCTGCGGGTCGTGCCGATGCGCTTGGCGATCTCTTTCAAGTCGCGCGCACCGGCCGCCACCGCTTGCACCACGCCCAGGCCACGCAGCAGGGTCGGGGTGCCGGTGGGCGCGGCGTCTTTGACGGGAGTGTGGGCGTTTTCCTGCATATCGGGCCTATTGGGAAGTACGAAAACGGCGCCATTATGGCAAATGCTGAACCTCAATACAGTGGAGATCCAAATGTGAGAGCGGGCTTGCTCGCGAATGCGGTGTATCAGACGCAGATGTGCAAACTGACATACCGCATTCGCGAGCAAGCCCGCTCCCACATTGGATTTTCAGTGTTGTTGAGACCGGGTTTCTAACGTTGCTTCATACGGTCGATAATCACCGCCAGCAACAGGATCGAACCGCGGATCACGTACTGGTAAAAGGTGTCGATGTTCTTCAGGTTCATCGCGTTCTCGATGATCGCCAAAATCAACACCCCGGCAATCACATGGCGGATCATGCCGATGCCGCCGCTCAGCGAGACACCGCCCAACACACAGGCAGAAATTACCGTCAGCTCGAAACCTTGCCCGATCATCGGCTGGCCGGAAGTCATGCGCGAGGCGAGGATCACCCCGGCCAACGCGCCGATCAAACCATGCACGGCAAAGATGATGATCTTGGTGCGATCAACGTTTACCCCGGCCAGCAACGCCGCTTCCTGGTTACCGCCGATAGCCATGGTGTTGCGCCCGTAGGTGGTGTAGTTGAGCAGCCAGCCGAAGAACACAAAACACAGCACGGTGATGATGATCGGCACCGGCACGCCCAGCAGTTGGCCGTTGCCGAACACGAAGAAGCGCTCGTCCATCACGCCGACGGCCTTGCCGCTGGAGAAGATATAGGCCAGGCCACGCACGATCTGCATGGTCGCCAAGGTGGCAATCAACGCATTGATGCGCAGTTTGGCGATGACGATGCCGTTGATCAGCCCCACCACCAGACCCATGGCCAAGGCCGCCGACACGCCGAGCACCACGCTGTCGGTGTCACGAATCACAATCCCCGCCACCACGCCGGCGCAGGCAATCACCGAGCCCACCGACAAGTCGAAGTGCCCCGACGCCAGGCAGAACAACATGGTGCACGCGGCAATCCCAACCGTGGAAATCGCCAGGCCCAGCCCGCGCATATTCAGCGGCGAAAGGAAGTTATCGATAAACAGCGCGCTGAGCACAAAGATGCTCAACGCGGCGAGCAGCATCACCCAATCGTCCAGAAATTTGCGTTGGTTGAAGCCTGGCCAGAAGCCTTTTGCAGTTTTTACCTGGGACATTATTCACCTCGAATTCTTCAAGCCCGCGTACGCGGAAGTGCCAGTTGCAGTAGCTGTGCTTCATCCGCTTGATCGCGGTTCAACTCGCCGGTCAGCACGCCTTCGCTCATCACCAGGATGCGGTCAGAGATGCCCATCACTTCCATCAGGTCGCTGGACACCACGATCACCGCGATGCCACTGGCCGCCAGGTTGTGGATGATCTGATAGATCTCCGACTTGGCGCCGATGTCGATGCCACGGGTCGGCTCATCGAGCAGCAGCACCTTCATTGGCATCGACAGCCAGCGGCCGAGAATGGCTTTCTGTTGGTTGCCGCCGGACAGGTACATGATTTTCTGCTCGGCGTTCGGCGTTTTGACTTTCATTGCCTTGATTTGCTGGTCGGCGTTGCCCTTCTCCCAGCCTTCACGCAAGAGCCAACCAAAGCTGGAGTGGGCACCACGTGCACTGATGTTGATGTTCTCAGCCACGCTGGACAGCGGGATGATGCCTTCCTTTTTGCGGTCTTCCGGGCACAGCAGCACGCCCGCATCGATGGCATCACGCGGCGAGCGCAGGTGCAGGTTTTCACCAAAAAGTTGCAGTTGCCCGGCGGTGGAGCGGGTCAATCCACTCAGCAGCCGAAACAACTCAGTACGACCTGCGCCAACCAACCCGAACAAACCGAGAATCTCGCCCTTGTGCACCTTAAGGCTGACCGCTTCGCGCAAGCCGGGGCCAAGCAAGCCCTCAACCTTGAGCGCCACCTGGCCACGTTCACGCGGGCGATAGTCGTAGATGTCCTGAATGTCGCGCCCGACCATGCAGGTCACCAGTTGGTCGTGAGTCAGCGTGGCCATGTCGTCAAAGGTGCGCACGAAGCGGCCATCCTTGAACACCGTCACTGCATCGCAAATACGGAATACCTCTTCCATGCGATGCGACACGTACAGCACCACTTTGCCCTCGTCACGCAGGCGCGTGATGATCGCCATCAAGCGGTCGATTTCGCGTGCCGACAAACTGCTGGTGGGCTCGTCGAAGGCAATCACATGGGCGCCACGGGACAACGCCTTGGCGATTTCCACCAGTTGACGCTGGCCCAGCGACAGCCGGCCGAGTTTCTCCTGCGGGTCGATTTCATCCGCCAAGCCTTTAAGACACGCCAGTGCCTGCTTGCGCAGCAGGCCGCCGTTAACCACGCCGAAACGCGACGGCAAATGCCCGAGGAATAGGTTCTCGGCCACGGTCATTTCTGGCACCAGGTGCAGCTCTTGGTGAATCACCGCGACGCCGTTGGCAATACTGTCGGCGGCAGACTTGAAGTCCATGGTCTGCTCACCGATCTGCACCGTGCCGCTGCTCGGAATGTAGGCGCCGCCGAGGATTTTCAGCAAGGTCGACTTGCCCGCGCCGTTCTCACCCATCAGCGCGTGTACCGAATGCGGCCGCGCTTCAAAGCTGATTTGAGCCAAGGCTTTGACCCCGGGAAATTCTTTGCCGATGCCGTTGAAACGCAAGGCCGCGCCGGTCATTTCCACAGACCGATTTTGCTCAACTCTTCCTTGAAGTTGGCGCGGGTGATCAGGGTCACGTTATCCAGGGCGGTGAACTTGGCCGGCTCAGTGCCTTTAGTGACCCACTCGAACATCGCCGTAGCGGTTTTGTAGCCGGAGGCGTCCGGGCTGAGCAGCATCGAACCGTAGAAGCCGGTATCTGATCTCTTAAGCTCTTCGATAGCATCGGTGCCGTTGATGCCGACGCCGATCACGTTGGCCGCCTTGAACCCGGCGCTTTCGGTGGCGCGTACGCCGCCCAACACGGTGCTGTCGTTCATGCCGCCGATGATCAGGTTTTTCGCGGTGCCCGGCAGTTTCACCAGCGCCGAGTTGGTGGCGTCCATGCTGCCCGGCACGTCGAGGGTTTTCTGTGCGCTGAACAGGATGTGGTCAGCGGGCAAGCCGGCGGCCTTGAGGCCTTCTACCGAACCGTCGGTACGTTTCTTGCCAGTTTCCAGCTCGTCAAAGGTGTTGATGACGGCGTAGGTGTCTTTCCAGTCCCAGTTGCGATGCTTGGCTTCGGCGGCCATGGCTTCGCCTTGTTTCTGGCCGATCTTGTAGGCGTCCAGGCCGACGTAAGGCACGTCTTCCATAGGCTTGCCTTTGGCATCGACAAAACGGTCATCAACTGCCAGCACTTTCAAACCATTGCGCTTGGCCTTGGCCATAATTGCCGGGCCCAGGGACACATCCGGCGGGCAGATCACAAAGCCTTTGGCGCCGCTGGCAGCGAGGGTGTCGATAGCGGACAAGGTTTTCTCACCATCCGGCACGGCGATCTTGATCACGGTGAAGCCCTGGTCCTTGCCCGCTTTTTCGGCGAAGGCCCATTCGGTCTGGAACCAAGGTTCCTCAGCCTGTTTGACCAGGAAGCCGATCTTCACTTCTTCGGCGCAGACGAAACCGCTGAAGGCCATCGTGAGCGCCAGGGCGCCGAGTGTTTTCTTGAACATGAACCACCTCCTTCTTGTTATTGGAAACGTTTTTAGTCGTGGTACATCACAGAACGCCCGCCATCGATCATCAGGCAGGTTGCATTGATAAAGGGCGCCTCGTCGGTCGCCAAAAACAGTGCGCTCATCGCCACCTCAACCGGCTGGCCAATACGTTTGGGCGGGTGCAGGTCAAACGCACGCTGACGCTCGGCGTGAGGGTCGGGGAAACCGTTCCAGTAATCGACGTTGAGCTGAGTTTCGATATAGCCCGGTGCGATGGCATTCACGCGGATGCCCTTGGACGCGTATTCGATGCCCAGGGCACGGGTCAGGCCGAGCAGGCCGTGCTTGGCGACGGGATAGGGAAAGCAGCCGGGGATGATGTGGCTGGAATGGGTGGACGCGATGTTGATGATGTTGCCGATGCCCTGTTCGATCATGTGCGGCAGCACTGTACGGCAACCGAACCAGGCACCGTCGAGATCGATGGCGAAGCAGCGGCGCCAGTCTTCGTCGGTCATTTCCAGCGGGTCACGGAACACATTGACCCCGGCGCAGTTGACCAATACATCCACGCGGCCAAAGCGCTCGATGGCGAGGTTGACCAGCGACTGCCATTGCTCTTTGGAGGTGATATCGACGGCTTGCGCGACGATCTCGGCGCCGCGTTCGCGCCAGTGGGCGGCGACTTTTTCGACCTTTTCGCCCTGGATATCCGCGATCACCAGGCGTGCCTGCTGGGCCTGGAAGCAGGCAACGATTGCCTCGCCTATGCCTTGGGCGGCGCCGGTGATGATTACCACTTTGTTCTTCAGCCGCTCGCCGTAGGTGGGTTCGGGCACGGCGGGTAATGACAACGGTTGGGGCTGCATCGCTTCACCTGTTTTATTTTTGGTAGTGAGTGCTGATGCTGGCGACTATAAACCCATCATTTGAAATATCTCAATATATAAATTTGCATCCCACATAGTGAAACAAATCCAAAAAAATGTGGAACCGGACTTGCTCGCGAATACGGCGGGTCAGCCAGACATCAGCTAACTGATACACCGCATTCGCGAGCAAGCCCGCTCCCACATTTTGGTCTTAGGTGTTTTAAGACGGGTGACTTCAGCCGATGGCGAAATCGCGCAGTGCATCCCCTTCCATGCGGTAACGCACCCACTCTTCCTGCGGCTGCGCGCCGATGGATTTGTAGAACGCAATCGCCGGTTCGTTCCAATCCAGCACGCTCCACTCGAAACGCCCGCAGCCGTTGTCGCAGGCGATCTTCGCCAGGTGGCGCAGCAATTTTTTGCCCGCCCCGCCGCCGCGTTGCTCGGGGTTGATGTACAGGTCTTCGAGGTACAGGCAATTGCTGCCCAGCCACGTGGAGTAGCTGAAAAAGAACACGGCAAAGCCAATCGGCAGACCGTCCCGCGAACAGATCAGGCCATGGGCGGTGGCGCCCTCACTGAACAGGCTGCGCTCGATGTCCACCACACTGGCGATCACTTCATGCCGGGCCTTTTCGTACTCGGCAAGCTCGGCGATGAAGGTCAGGATCTGCACAGCATCGCTGGGCACGGCGGGGCGAATCTCGATGGTCATGGGCGAGCCTTGGGCAATTTCAAAGGCGCCATACTAAGGCGCTTTGATGACTGATTGCAGTGCAATTTCGTGGGCAGCAGCGCGTTTTACTCCGTCGAACGGTAATCCGAGCACCACCAACCACAGAACAATCCGCTTGGCCTCGCGTGGTAAACAGAGGGCATAAATCCAACAACTCGAGACTTGCTCATGCACTCCCCGTCCACGGTGGGCGCGAAGACCTTCGCCCTGTTCTGCCTCGCCAGCTTCCTGCTATCACTGTCCTACGGCTCGACGTTCCTGCTGTCGCTGCTGATTCATTCGCGCGGCGGTAATGAGCACGACGCCGGCAGTGTGATTTCAATGGCGATGCTCAGCACCTTCGTGGCGGTGTTGCTCTCCGGGCATTTAGCCGATGCATTGGGCGCGGCGCGAGCCATTGCGGGGATGGGCGTGTTGCTGGTGGTGGCCTGCCTGGGTTTTGCAATGATGCCGGGGTTTGGCCAAGGCTTAATGCTGTTCGGGCTGGCCCTGGGGTTGGGCTGGGGCGTGTTCTACACCTTGGGCCCGATCATCGTGAGCCTGTTGGTGGAGCCCCAGCAGCGAGCCAAGTACTTTGCCCTGCTGTCGGGCAGCATGTTGAGCGGGATCGGCTCCGGCCCGCTGCTGGGGCGTGCTGCCAGTGCGCTGGACTTGCCCCTGACCACGGCGTTCTACATCGCCGGGGTGGCCAGCCTTGTCGGGGTGGTGATGTTCTGGCGCATGGGCGCTCAACTCAAGCAGCACGCTAATGTGCCGGCCTCACGGATTTCCTGGGCCGCCAGCCGTCGAGTGCTGTCATCCAAGGCGGGATTCGCGATCTTGATGGTCGGCCTGGGAGGTTGCGTGTTTGGTGGGCTTTCGTCGTTCCAGACCAGTTACGCGGCCGCGCACGGGTTGGACTATTCGCTGTTCTTCGCGGGGTTCCTGAGTGCGGCGATCACCAGCCGCCTGTTGATCGCAGGCGTGGTCGTCAAGCGTGATGCCTACCGGGCCGCCTGTGTGTTGTCCGGGATCATGCTCGGGGCCATCGCACTGTTTGCGTTTGGCGTGAGCGGTAATCTCAGCTACTTGCTGGCCGCTGCCACACTGGGGGTTGGCTACGGCCTGACCTATTCGGTGATCAATGGGTTGGTAGCCAACGAAGCGCCAGCCGGGACCACGTCCCAAGCGCTGCTGCTGTTCAGCCTGGCGTACTTTGTCGGCGTGTTCGGGTTTCCCTGGCTGGCGGGCAAGATCATCGTCGACTACGGCATGCCCGTGCTGATGCTCAGCCTATTGGTCATCGCCGCCTTGAACTGGCTGATCACCGTGGCCCGCCTGATCAGGCGCCGTCTTTCAGCACATAAAATCTTACAGGTGAGCTAATACCGTTCGTCGCCATCAAGGCACGAACGCGAAGGCCAGGCGGACCAATGCAGGGTAAGGACATTAATCATATGGAGACACCCTCATGAAGAATTCCAAGTTTGTCGCCCTCGCCATCACCGGCCTGTTGTCTGCCGCCTCGCTGAACGCGTTTGCGGCCACCTCCTCGACCGGCAAGACTGACCCGGTCGGCAGCCCACCGAACCCTGCCACCCAGGAATCTCAGGATTCGATGGGCACCGGCATGGATACCAATGGTGGCGCGATCATCCAACCCGGCGCTGACCCTCGCACCCAGGGCAATGACACCCAACGCCAGGCGCCCGCTGCGGTCGGCAACGGCAAAATGGGGCCGAGTGTCAACCAGCCAAAAATCAACTCCGGTGGCGATTCCAACGCCCCTGATGCAGCAAAATAACCTGCGCCTTGATCCATCGAATGCAAGACGAACACCCGATCATTTCCCAGTGAAGAGGTACGCATGAACGTCGATAGAAACCTTGAGAAAGAAGTCCTCACCCGCCTGCTGCACGCCCACCCTAACGGCCTGGGCAAGGAGGTGCTGGATAACTACCGCGGCGAGAAGGAGGTGGCCAGTGTCTTGGCGTTCCTGCAGGACCGTGGGTTTATCAAGGATGGGCATGTGACCACCGACGACGCCGGTGAATATTCGTTGAACCTGCCGATCAAGCTAACCGCCTCGGGCGTTGACGAGGCGCGCAAGCTGGACGGTCAAAGCCCCCAGTAATCGATTTTGTCGGGGCTGGCCCGTTGATTGAAGCGCTGCGCAAAACCGGCTAACGCAGGTTTCAACCCCTACAAAACTCGTGTGGGAGAGGGCTTGCTCGCGAATGCGGTCAACCAGTCACCTTATAGGTTGGCTGACACTGCGCAGTCGCGAGCAAGCCCGCTCCCCCAGTTTGATTTGCGTTGCACACCCAAAATCAGCGCTGAGCCGATACCAGCAGCATCATCGGGCGCTCTTGTTCTTCCGCCAGCTCGGGCCGTGCAATCAGGTCCGCTTCGCTTGGCCCCCACTCCTGCACATGACTCAGCGTAAACCCCGCCTGAATCAGCAAATTCAGCAACGTGCCCACCGTACGATGCTGCTTGATCACGCCATCGGCCAGCCAGTTGGTCACCCGTGGCCCTTCCAACTGATAACCGTCCACCGGCCAACTTTTGCGCCCCTGATCATCCACCAGCCAGCCTGGATTGCGCGGCGCCATGAAGATCGGGTGTTCGATGGAAAACACCAGCCGCCCACCGGGCACCAGCGCCTGATGTATGCGCGCAAACAGCCCTTTAAGGTCGACGATGTAGTGGAAGGCCAGGGCGCTGTAGGCCAGATCGAATGCGCCGGCAGGCAGGTCGAGCTGTTCCAGGTCGGCGATTGCATAAGTGATGGTCGGCGCAGAGGTCATCTCTTCGGCCCGCGCCAGCATCTTGTGCGACACGTCCAACCCGAGCACCTGCGCAGCGCCCTGCTCCTCGGCCCAGCGGCTGAACCAGCCGTAGCCACAGCCGAGGTCCACTGCCTTCAGGCCGCGCATCGGCGGCAGCAGTGCCCGCAAGGCAGGCCACTCCGGCGCACCGGCCAGGCCTTCGACCGAACGGCCCATCTTGCTGTAGCCCTCGAAGAAGGCCTGGGTGTCGTAGATATTCTGGGTCATGGGCTCACTCCGTGCTGAGAAGGCCCTATTCTGCCAACAACGCGTCCACTTCGTCAGTACCCGGTGACGTCGCTGGCCCCCAGCGTGTCACTGCCAAGGCCGCGGCTGCATTCGCGCGACGTGCTGCTTGCGAAGGTTGCAACCCCTCGGCTAACCCAGCAAGAAACACACCGGCGTGGGCATCGCCCGCGCCGTTGCTGTCGACCGCTGTCACCTTGAAACCCGGCACATGCTCGGCCTCGCCCTGGCGGCTGACCCAGCACCCATTCGGTCCATCGCGCACCACCAGCAGTGCTTCAGCCGGCAGGTGGCGATTAAGTTAAAGCAGTGCATCGGCCAACGTACTCGCGCCAGTAAACGCCAGGGCTTCGGGGCCATTGCTGGTCCAGATGTCGATGCGCGGCAGCAAGGCAATCATCAATGCCGAATCCGGTGACTTGACCAACGGCCCCGGGTCGAACACCACCGTGATTTCGCGCGGCAACGCCAGCAGCCAATCGAGCAATGCCTGGGCCTTGCCCTCGAGCAACAAGCTGTAGCCGCTGACGTACACATAATCGTCCGCACGCGGCACCACGCGGGCCAAATCCTCGGTGCTCAAATCCCCTTCAGCGCCGATATGCGAAATGAACGTGCGCTCGGTGGTGGCTTCGGTGAGCGACACACACAAACCGGTGTCTTTGCCGTCGCTGGCTGCCTGCGCCACTTCCACGCCTTCGACCCGCATCGCTGCGCGCGCCAAGTCGCCAAAGCGGCCGTTGCCATGCCGGCCGAGGTAAACCACCGGTAGACCATTACGCCGGGCAGCAGCCATTACGTTGAAACCGCCGCCGGCTTCGAAGCGGGCAGATTGCGCCAGTACGTCGCCGCCCGTCGCAGGCAATGTGTCGAGGGCCATGACCAGGTCGACGATGACCTGGCCGGTGTGCAGCAATCTAGACATTAGGGCTCTCGACTAAAGCTGTACGACGATCAGCCGCGCCGCCCAGTCCCTGATAAATCCCGCCGGCCACCAGGAAAGTGACGATCCAGCCCAGGCCGTTATGGCCCAGCCACGAGTCGGACAACGGCCCGGCGAACCAGATGTTTTCGGCAGTAGTGCCAATGGTGGTGAAGCTCAAGCCCAGCACGATGGCTACCGCCCAGGCGCCGAATGCACGCCACTCCACGCCACCGCGATACCAGTAGGCGCTGCTTGGGCTCACGTCCAGCAGGTCTTTGGCGCTGTAGTAGTGACGGTGAATCAAGTCGATCACAAAGATGCCGACCCACGCAGTGATCGGCACGGCCAGCAGCGAGATGAAGGTGATGAACGGACCGTAGAAGCTGTCGGCGACCAGCATGAAGTAAATCGAGCCGGCGAAGATCGCCACGATGTCGACGATCACCGCGTGCACGCGCTTGACCTTCAAACCGAGGGTCAAGGTGGTCAGACCGGCCGAGTACACCGAGAGATTGTTGGAAAGCAGCAGCCCGCCAAACGCGGTGATCAGATACGGGACGGCCATCCAGGTCGGCAGCATGTCGCGAATTGCGATGATCGGGTCAGTCGCCGACGCCAGGTCGTTGTTGCCCACCGACAGCAGGCCGCCCAGAGTGATCAGCAGCACCAACGGAATGCCCGCACCAAACGCGGCGGATGCCACCAGGCGCACGGCCTTGACGCTGCGGTGCTGGTAGCGCGACATGTCAGCACCGGCGTTGGCCCAGCCGATACCGGTGCCGGCGGCCATGGTGCCGACGCCGATGATCATCGCGCTCAGCGGCGCCGGCGTCGCATTGAACACCGCGCTCCAGTCGATGGTGGCGCAGAGGAAGCCACCCACCAAGATGTTAAGCGCGCCGAACACGTAGGTGGCCCACTTCTGGATCACCAACAGGGTGGCGTGGCCGAGACCGGAAACGGACAGGGTCAGCAGCACGAAAATGGCGATGAAGACCAGCGTCAGCACCGGTGCGCTTTTTGCCTCGACCGGCGAACCGAACAGGATCGAACACAACGACAGCAGCACAAACGCGGCGGTGGTGGTGTTGACGGTTTCCCAGCCCAGGCGCGACATCAGCGAGACCAAGGTGGGGCCGATATTGCCACGCACGCCGAAGATGGCACGCGACAGCGTCAGGCTCGGTGCACGCCCGCGACGGCCGGCAATCGAGATGATGCCTACCACGGCGAAAGAGCCGGCGGCGCCGAGAATCGCGACGATGATCGCCTGCCAGATCGCCAGGCCACGAAACGCCACGAGGGTCGCGCCGAGCGGCAAGCCGAGGATGCTGATGTTGGCCGCGAACCACACCCAGAACAGCTGCAGCGGATGGCCGTTGCACTCGCCTTCAGGGACCGGTTCGATACCGCGTGTTTCCAATTGCCCGGCACTTTGGCCGCTAGACGGGGTGCTCATGAGGGGTGCTCCTGGTGCCTGTATTGTTGTGGTTGTGGCAGATGTGCAAAGTGAAGCTGTCGCCGGTCGTCCTGACTCAAACACGATTTAATGTGGAAGCTGGCTTGCCTGCGATAGCGTGGTTCAGCCAGCTGATAGGCCACCTGATACACCGCTTTCGCGAGCAAGCCCGCTCCCACCTGTTTGCCTGCGGCGCTTATCGAATGTCGAGCAGCCCTTGCACCAGCGCCTGCAAATCCAGGCCATTGACCTGCTTGACCTGTTCAACCATCGCTTCAGGCCAGCACTGCATGCCCAAACACGCGCCCAACATCGCGCCGAGGATCGCGGCGATGGTGTCGGTGTCGCCGCCAAGGCTGGCGGCCAGGCACACGGCCTCGAAGGCATTCATCGCGCCCACCGCCACTTGTTGCGCGAGGGCAAACGAGACCACTACCGATTCCTGGGACGCGACGGAGGTGCCGATCAATTCGTAGAGCAGGTCGGCAAACAAGGCTTTGTCGCCAGTGCCGACGCTCAAGGTCCGCGCCCAACTGATGCGCGTGGAAATGCGTCCACCGGCAATCCAGTGGCCATGGCGTTCGGCCTGCTGGGCAACCTGAGTGCCTATGTTGAGCGCTTCGCCCAGGTCGACGCCGTTGATGCCAGCCGAGACCACCGCGGCCACCGCCGCCGCACTGGAGATGCCCAGCGTGGTGTTATGGGTTACCTGGCAGGCCTGAATCACCGCCTGGATAAACTGCGCCGGGTCGCGGACATCGGCGGCGATTCCCACGGGCGTGATACGCATGGCGGCGCCATTGGTGGTGCCGTAGCGCCCGGATTCTTCCGGAGTGTGGCCGGCGAGGATCATGTCGATGGCGCGCTTGGTCGATGGCCCAAGCAAATCCTGCGAGCCTTTGGCGCGCATCACCGCTTCCCAGTCGATCAGGCGTTGGGCGAGCACGGTCGGTTCGATCTTGCCCTTGCCTTCCACCAGCAATTCGCCGACCAGGATCGCCTGTTCGGTGTCATCGGTGATGGAGCCCGCCGGCCTGTTTGGCGCGATAGGCTGGTCGGCATCGGCGTCTTCCAGGCCAGTGATCGCACCGAAGCGCTTTTGCACCTGCTCTCGGCTCAAAGACTGGGTGGGCATACCCAAGGCATCACCCAAGGCCAGGCCGTAGAAGGCGCCAAGGGCGCGATTTTCTGCGGTCATTTTGACGCTCCAAACTGCAGGTGCAGGCGAAAGTGCAGAGGGTCGAGCAGACTTTCGACGTACTCCATGAAACGCTCGCGACGGTCGTAGGTGGTGCGCGAGGCTTTGAGAAACACCGTGCCGGCCGGGCGGCCGAGCAGCTCGGCGTCTTCATAGCTCAGGGGCTCGGCGCCGATCCACTGGTCACCTTCGGCGCCGACGTAGCCGTAGGCGGCCAGGGTGATGGTCAGGGAGTCGTCGATCAGACCGACGCGGGGCAGGCTTTCCAGGCCACCGGTCGCGGGCATTAACGAGCGCTCGAGGGACACTGCTGTGCCATCCGTGGTGCGCCGACGGCGGTCTAGCGCGATGAATTGGTCGCTGCCGAAGCGGCTGAGCAGGTCTGGGCGGGTTACAGCTTCGAGGCGCAGGATGTCGGTGGTGACCCGCGCACCGGTATCGGCCAGGGCCTGGGCCCAGCCGCTGCGTTGGTCGAGCACCATGCCGTCAAAGGTGACGATAGAGCCGACACCGCTCTGGGTAGCGATGTAGTTGCGCCGCTTGAGCTCTGCCAAAGCTTCGCGCAGGGTGCCACGGCTGACCGCGAACTCTTCAGCCAACTGATGCTCGCCCGGCAGCAGGAAACCGTCAGCCATCACCCCGCCCTCGATACGGCGGATGAGCTCGTCGACGACGCGTTTTTTCTTATCAAATCGGACATGTCTAATCATGTACAAATTGATAACCGAAAGCGTCCGATTACAGCAAGCGAATTATGTCAGAACGATGAAAAAGACGGCCTTACGGCTCCAGGCCAATGCGGAAAAATTCCCCGCCACTCCAGACGCCCAGCCAACTTTTACCGTTGATCGGACGGCTGACCGCCAGCTCGACCAATTGGTAGAACACGTTGCGATGCACCAGAGCCTCGAGGTTGGTGCGCACGCGCAGATACGGCGCGGGTTCCTCGGTGACGGGGTCGATTACGACGCGTAATGGATGTTCGAGGCCGGCCTCAATGGGTTCGTCGACGTTGGTGATGAAGCGCAGCACTTGGTCTTCGCCCTGCCCTTCGACTTCAAGGGTTAACGCAACAAACGGCGCATCATCGACGGTGATGCCGACCTTTTCCACCGGAGTGACCAAGAAATAATCATCGCCATCGCGGCGAATGATGTTGGAGAACAATTTGACCATCGGCTTACGCCCGATCGGCGTGCCCTGGTAAAACCAGGTGCCGTCACGGGCGATGCGCATGTCGATATTGCCGCAAAAATCCGGGTTCCACATGTGCACCGGTGCCGGCCCCTTGCCCTTGGGCAGTTGCGCCAATAGATCATTGGCCTTGGCGGAATCGGTCATGAAGTTCTCCTTGAGTTTTACTGATCTCCCATGCCCAGCAGGCCGCGGGCGTACTGCGCCAAGGGGCGGGCAATCAGATCTTCTGGCTTGTTGTCGTGGAACGTCAGTAAACCGCCACGGCTGCGAATACGTGCAGTATCAATCAAATACTGGGTGCTGGTCTCGATCAACATGATCTGGATGACGCCGCTGTCCAGGCCCACGCGGTCGAGGGCTTGCTGATCGGTCCACTCATCGGCATTGCCAATACGGTCGTCGGCGGCCGCAAAGCGGCAATACAGCAAGTAATGAGCACCCGCCGCGCGGGCTTCGGACATCGCTTGCTCGAGCCCCTCTGGCTTACGGGCGCGGCGTACCATGGGAAAGTATTCGACGAAGCCATTGAAGGCTTCTTCGGCCACCACGTTAGGCCGCGGGTAGGCGCTGCCCGGTGGTACAAAGGCGCCTTGGGCGATAAAGACAAAGGAGTCCGGCTGTATGCGAATCGACGCGGTGCGGCGCGTATCACTGTGGTCCAGCAACCCGGCGTCGCTCATCTGATAGCGGGTGCCTTCGGCCATATCGCTGACGGTCATGCAACCACTCAGCGTCAATGACGCCAGCAACAAAACCAGACTTCGCATCCTAATCCTCCAGAAGCCGGTGACGGAAAACCGGCGAATGGGCACGTAATGCAGAATCCGCGCCATTTGGAGGCAACACAGCTCAAATGTGGGCGCAGGCTTGCTCCCGAAGACAGTCTGTCAGTCACTGCATCGGTGACTGATGCACCGCTATCGGGAGCAAGCCCCTACCCCATTGATGGGTGTGAAGCTTCAGTAGCGACGTCAGCCGCCGATGATCTTCATGATAGTGGCACCGCCAGAGAAGGCCACTTCCTGTTTATCGCCAAGGGCCTTCATCAGCAGGCCTTGCAAGGCTGGCAATGCCTGGTGGCGCGGCTGGTCGAGCAGGTCACCGACATAGTGGCGGTTGCTCGACGACAAGCAGCCATGCAGCCAGCCGGTCGATGACAAGCGCAGCCGCGAACAGGTGCGGCAGAACGGCACGCTTTCATTGGCAATGACGCCGAAGAAGCCCTTGCCCGGCACTTCGTAGCGCACCGCGGTGGCGTCCACAGGCGCATTGGCTTGCAGGTATTCGTGATGCTCACCGATCAGGCTGAGCAGTTGTTGCAGGCTGACGAATTGCTGCAGGAACGCATTGGAATCCTTAGCCAAGTGGCCCATGCGCATCAGTTCAATGAAGCGCAGTTCGTAGCCACGTTCCAGGCAGTAATCGAGCAGCGGCATCACCTGGTCCAGGTTCTGACCCCGCAACGGCACCATGTTGACCTTGATCTTGATCCCGGCGGCCCGTGCCTGGTCCATGCCATCGAGCACGGTGGCCAGGTCGCCGCCACGGGCGATGGTGCGGAAGGCATCGGCGTCGAGGGTGTCGAGGGACACGTTGATCCGACGAATACCGGCGTCCACCAGCAGCGGCAGTTTGCGCGCCAGCAATTGCCCGTTGGTGGTCAGGCTGATATCACTGAGGCCCATACCGCCCACGGCGCCCATGAAGGCTTCCAGCTTGGGGCTCACCAGCGGCTCGCCGCCCGTGATACGCAGGCGCTCAATACCCGCCGCTTCAATCAGATAGGCCACGCCACGGGCCATGGCCTCGGCCGAGAGTTCGTCCTGGGCAGCCACCAACCGCTTACCGTTAGGCACGCAGTAGGTACACGCGTAATTGCAGGCTGAGGTCAGGCTGATTCGCAAGTTGCGGAACCGCCTGCCTTGACGATCAACGATCATGGATCACTCCGGCAGAAGATGATTCGGGCGCGCTAAAAGCTGACTTATAAATCAGTTTTTAGCAAGGTCCTTGCCTGAGTATATTCCTGGGGTACTGCAACTGGCAGTAAATCATTGCGCCATCACTGTCGGGAATAGCTTAAGTCGCGGGGCTTTCGCCGCTCTTCGGCTCAGCACCCGGCAGTTCGCTGCTGTGCTTGCGTTTGTTGCCCATGCGCACGCCGATGTCCATCAGGAACTGGAAGAAACCTTCCTGATCTTCCAGCACATTGCTCCAGAACGGCGAGTGATACAACGCCACGGCGCCATGCACCAACGCCCAAGCGGCGCAGTAGTGAAAATATGGCGGCACATCTTCAAGCTTGCCTTCACTGATGCGGCCCTTGATCAGCAGGGTCAAGCGTTCGAAGTTCGAGGCGCGGATCTTGTGCAACTCCTCAACCATTTCCGGCACCTGATGGCCCTTGACCACCTTCTCTTCCAGGCGGTCGAACAGGCGGTAGCGCTGCGGGTCGCGCATGCGGAACTCAAAGTAGGCGCGGGACAACGCTTCCTTGTCTTTGTCGACATCAGCCGAATGCAGCAGCTCGTTCAAGTCGCGCTCGTAGTCGAGCATCAGGCGCAGGTAGATCTCGGCCTTGGACTTGAAGTGCTTGTAGATCGTGCCTTTGCCGATACCCACGGCATCCGCAATCATCTCGACAGTGACGCTGTCTTCACCTTGTTCGAGAAACAGCTTGAGTGCGGTGTCGAGAATTTCCTGCTCACGGCGGCGAAACTCACGGACCTTACGGGGTTCTTTTTGCATGAGGGAGAGGTCTGCAGAGGTCAATGTGGGAGGGATTGCGCAGGGCCATTGATACGTGGCGATACGATTTACCCAGTGCGAGGGATTATCCCGACTGAACGGTCGTTGGGCAACGCCTATGTGAACCCGCCAAGCAGTTTACTTTCAGCACGCCAACGACTTGCTTGATATCAGTCAGAAATAATACACAACAACTACGGCCGCACACCTGCTCAATGAGAACTCAAGCGAAGCGCGCGTATTCCAAATCTGTTTAAAAAACGATCAGATATGACTGGACTGAATGGGATAGTGATCAATACTTGAAGTGTCGGCGTGGCATCTCCCCCAAGTGACGCGTCGACCTGGGTACCGACGGACTGCGTACCCTTGTTTTACTCCTAATGGTCTTAGCCCGGATTCCCCCCCCAGAACCCGGGTTTTTTTTGCCTGCGATTTGGCCGTGTCAGCTGGCAACATGCGCGAGCGGGAACAGGCGCTTGAAGTTCTCGGTGGTCTGCTCGGCAAAGCGCTCGTACGACTCACCCCGCAGCATCGCCAGGTAATCCGCCACATCGCGCACATATTCGGGCAGGTTTGGCTTGCCGCGATGAGGGATCGGCGCCAGGTACGGCGAATCGGTTTCCACCAGCAGCCGATCGGCCGGTACCTGGCGCGCCACGTCGCGCAGGGCATCGGCGTTGCGGAAGGTGACGATACCTGACAGGGAAATGTAGAAACCCAGGTCCAGGGCGGCCTTGGCCATGTCCCAGTCCTCGGTAAAGCAGTGCAGCACGCCGGCCTGGGGCAACGCAGCTTCACGCAATAGGGTCAGGGTGTCGGCACGCGCGCCACGGGTGTGGACGATCACCGGTTTGCCGGTTTGCTGCGCGGCCTGCAGGTGCAGGCGAAAAGACGCTTGCTGCACTTGGGCGGCTTCGGGCTCGTAGTGGTAATCCAGGCCGGTTTCGCCAATCGCCACCACACGCGGGTGATTGAGCGCGCCCAATAGCCAGTCGAGGGCCGGCGCCTCACCGGGCTTGAGGTCCAGCGGGTGAATGCCCACCGAGCAATCGACATCGGCATAACGATCAGCCAGCGCTTTGACGTCGGTGGCGTTCTCGGCGCTGACGCCGATACACAGGAAATGCCCTACTCCGCGCTGGCGCGCAGCTTCCAGGGCGGCGTCAAGGGAGCCTCCGTGTTGGGCAAGGTCGAGGCGATCAAGGTGGCAATGGGAGTCTACGAGCATAAGGAGTGAGAACTGTGTCCGGTAAAGATGAGCTACGGAAAATGTCTGGCCAACGTACACCCGTCGGCCACGAAAATTAACGCCGACCGAGCAAGCCGACCCATTGCACCAGCAAGGCTTCGAGTAACAGCACGCGGTTCAGGTTAGCTTTGCCGAGGACTTTCTGACGTTGGGCCAGAATCCAATCCTGAATATTGAGCACTTTGTCCTGCGCACTCTTCTGCGCGAGGTACTGCACGACTTTGCGCATATCCGGCAGGCCGAGACCATTTTCATCCTGGGTCAACTGGTAGCGCAGGATCAGGCTCGACCAATCGCAGAACCAGTCAAACAGCAGCAGCAACGGAATATCCTTCCAGGCGCTCTCGGCCAGTTGCGTGGCAGACTGCTCTTGCTTGAGCAGCTTTTTGACGCCATCGACCACCAAAGCACGCTGCTCGCGCACGCCTTGAGCCTGCAGCTTCACAGCCGCCAGGGGTGAACCGGCCGCCAAGGTCAGCAACTCAACCCGTTCGGGCGCGGAACACTCCGCCAGCGCCTGCGCCAGCCACTGCAAGCTCATGGCCTCGCTCGGCAACGGGCAGGCTTGCTGCACGCAGCGACTGCGAATGGTCGGCAATAAGCGGCTGGACTGGTGGCTCACCAGCAGCAGCACCGTATCGCCCGACGGTTCTTCCAGGCTCTTAAGCAAGGCGTTGGCGGCGTTGATATTCATCGCCTCCACCGGTTCGATCAAAACCACCTTGCGCCCGCCCATCTGCGCGGTCTGCACCACGAAGCTGACAAGGTCACGCACTTGGTCGACCTTGATCGCCTTGTCGGCTTCCTCGGGCTCCAGCACGTAGTTGTCGGGGTGGCTGCCGGCCTTGAGCAGCAGACAGGACTTGCACTCACCGCAAGCTTCAAGCTTGACCGGTCGCTGGCACAGCAGGCTCGCCATGAGCCGCTCGGCCAACGCCCGCTTGCCGATACCCGACGGCCCGTGCAGCAAATAGGCATGGGCATGCTGGGCACGCCCCGCCAATTGCTGCCAGAGACTCTCCTGCCACGGGTACGCTTCAGCCACGGGCGCGCTCCAGGAGGTTGGGCAACAGGGCATCAATGGCCTGCTGTACCTGTGCCAGCGGCTGGGCCGCGTCCAACAGGTGGTAACGCGCAGGCTCGGCCTTGGCGCGAGCGAGGAACGCACTGCGCACGGCGTCGAAGAAGGTCCGGCCTTCGAGTTCGAAGCGATCAAGGCGGCCGCGAGCACTGGCGCGAGCCATGCCCACTTCCACCGGCAGATCGAACAACAGCGTCAGGTCAGGGCGCACATCGCCTTGGACGAAAGTTTCCAGGGTAGCGATGCGCTCGAGCGACAAGCCGCGGCCACCGCCTTGGTAGGCGTAGGTTGAATCGGTAAAACGGTCGCAAATCACCACGGCGCCACGTGCCAGGGCCGGGCGAATCACTTCGGCCAGGTGCTGGGCGCGGGCGGCAAACACCAGCAGCAGCTCGGTGTCCGGGTTCATCTGCTCTTCACCTGGGGCCAGCAGCACTTCACGGATTCGCTCGGCCAGCGGCGTGCCACCGGGCTCACGGGTCAACACCACCTCGATGCCCTCAACACGCAAGCGCTCAGCCAGGTAATCGCGATTGGTACTTTTGCCGGCGCCTTCCGGGCCTTCCAGGGTAATAAACAAGCCAGTCACAGGCAGTCCTTAGTCAGAGTCATTGCCGGCTTTGCGGCGCGGCGGTATCCGGCGCAGGCTCGGCGGGCGTTTCAACCGGCGCGTCAGTCGGGGCCACGGCAGGCGGCGCCGCGTCGTCCTGCGGTTTGACCGCCGGCGCCGGGCTGGAGCGGTAATCAGCCCGACGCTTGAGCTGAAACTCGCGTACGGCGGCATTATGCGCATCGAGGTCATCGGAAAAAATATGGCTGCCATCGCCGCGGGCGACGAAATACAGGCTGCTGCCCGGCACCGGGTTCAACGCAGCATGGATTGCCTCGCGGCCGACCATGGCGATCGGCGTCGGCGGCAGGCCGGCGATCATGTAGGTGTTGTACGGGTTGGCTTCCTTGAGATGCGCGCGGGTCAACTTGCCGTTGTAACGCTCGCCTAACCCGTAGATCACCGTCGGGTCGGTCTGCAGCAGCATGCCGATCTTCATGCGCCGCACGAACACGCCGGCAATCTGCCCACGCTCTTGCGGTACGCCGGTCTCTTTCTCCACCAGCGAGGCCATGATCAGCGCCTGGTAAGGATCGGTGTAGGGCGCATCGGGGGCGCGTTTGCTCCACTCCTGGGCGAGCACGTCATCCAAACGGTTGTAGGCTTTTTTCAGGAATTCGACGTCGGTCATGCCGCGCACGAAGCGGTAAGTGTCAGGGAAAAACCGCCCTTCAGGGAACACGCCAGGGTGACCGAGCTTGTCCATCACCTCACTGTCGCTCAGACCCGACAAGGTCTGCGCAATCTTTTCATGCTTGGCCAGGGCCGAACGCACTTGGCGGAAGTTCCAGCCTTCGACCAGGGTCAGGCTGTATTGCACCACTTCACCGCGCTGCCACAGGCCGATCAAACCTTCGGCGGTGAGCCCAGGCGTCATGCGGTATTCGCCGCTCTGCAACGGCTGGCCGTCGAGATTGAAACGCCAGTAAAGGCGCAGCCAGAAGGCATCATTGAGCACGCCTTCACTTTCAAGGCGATTGAAGGTGCCCGTTGGGGTCGACCCGGCAGGCACATCGAGCAATTGTTCCTGGGTCAGATTCAGGGGCTGCTTCAAGGCAGAATCAAGCTTCCAGGCCGAGAAGCCCAGCAGCAAGCCTGCCGAGACCAGGCCGATCTGCAGCAGTAAAATCAGTTTTCGTATCAACTCAAATATCCAATAGCGCGCGAACAATGGCCTGCAGTTTACGGGTGAGCGGCCCAACCGACCAGCTCATCGCAGCACAGCCACGCACCGGCCAAATGCCATAGACGCTGTTGCAGACAAAAACCTCGTCGGCCTGCTGCAACAGCTCAAGGCTGATGTCGGCCACGGCCTGCGGGATGCCCAGTGCTTGCGCCTGGGCCAGAATCTCCGCGCGCATGACCCCAGCAACCCCGCAACGATTCAGATCAGCGGTAAGTAACAAGCCGTTGCGAACCAAAAACAGGTTGCTGAACACGCCCTCGATGACACGGCCGGACATATCCAGCATCAGCCCTTCGGCATGCTCGACATCCTGCCACTCAGCACGGGCGATCACTTGTTCCAGGCGATTAAGGTGCTTGATACCGGCAAGCAAGGGCTGCTCAGCCAAGCGGGTGGCGCACGGAAACAGGCGTATGCCGTCGGTTCCATGCGCGGGAGGATAAATAGCGGGCGGATTGCCCTGCAAGATACGGCGCACCGGGGCGCCGGGGTTGATGCCATAACCGCGCAAGCTGTCGCCACGGGTGAGGATCAACTTGAGCACACCGTCGCCAAGGGCGCTGGCATAAGCCAGCACTTCGTCGCGGATCAGTGCCTGGTCCGCGACCAAGGCAACGCGCCTGCAACCCTCTTCAAGGCGTTGCAGGTGACGCTCGAGCAGCACAGGCTGCCCGGCCTTGACGGCGATGGTTTCAAACAGCCCATCGCCGTACGCCAGGCCGCGATCTTTCAGGGGCACGCTGCCCGCTGGCTGACCGTCGACCCAGCTGTGCATCACTGCGCAAACCGGCGGAACACCAAAGAACCGTTGGTGCCACCAAAACCGAACGAGTTGGAGATCACCACGTCGATCGGCATCGGCTGCGCTTCGTGAGGCACAAAGTTCAGGTCGCAGCCTTCGTCCGGCTCATCGAGGTTGATGGTCGGCGGAGCGACCTGATCCTTGATGGCCATCACACTGAAGATCGCCTCGACCGCGCCCGCCGCACCCAACAGGTGGCCGGTCATGGACTTGGTGGAGCTGACCGCCAGCTTGTAGGCGTGCTCGCCGAACACCGACTTGATGGCTTCGGCTTCCGCCAAGTCGCCGGTCGGGGTCGAGGTGCCGTGGGCGTTGATGTACTGCACTTGGTCGGCGTTGACCTTCGCATCACGCAAGGCGTTGGTGATGCAACGTGCAGCACCAGCGCCGTCGGACGGTGGCGAGGTCATGTGGTAGGCATCACCACTCATGCCAAAGCCGATCAGCTCGGCGTAGATAGTGGCGCCACGCGCCTTGGCATGCTCCAACTCTTCCAACACCAGGGCGCCGGCACCGTCGGCCAGCACAAAACCGTCACGGCCTTTGTCCCACGGACGGCTGGCACGGGTCGGTTCGTCATTGCGGGTCGACAGCGCACGGGACGCGCCGAAGCCGCCCATGCCCAAGCCGCAGGCGGCCATCTCGGCGCCACCGGCGATCATCACGTCAGCCTCGTCGTAGGCAATGTTGCGTGCCGCCATGCCGATGCAGTGAGTGCCAGTGGTACACGCCGTTGCAATGGCGTAGTTAGGTCCCTGCGCACCCAAGTGGATGGACAGGAAACCCGAAATCATATTGATGATCGAGCCCGGCACGAAGAACGGTGAAATTCGACGGGGGCCGGAATCGTGCAGCGTGCGGCTGGTTTCTTCGATATTGGTCAAACCGCCAATACCCGAACCCATGGCCACGCCGATGCGCTCACGGTTGGCGTCGGTGACTTCCAGGCCGGCATTACGCACTGCCTGAAAACCCGCTGCCAGGCCGTATTGAATGAACAGGTCGAGTTTGCGGGACTCTTTGATCGAGAGATATTCCTCGACATTGAACCCCTTTACCGAGCCGCCAAAACGGGTGGAATAGGCAGAAAGGTCCGTGTGTTCGATCAGACCAATACCACTGAGGCCAGCCAGAATGCCCTGCCAACTGCTCGGCACATCCGTGCCCAGTGGCGACAACATACCCATACCGGTGACTACGACGCGTCTACGCGACACAGCACTCTCCTTTTTCTAATGACGACACTTCGCTTCAGCGCTCAATTTTCATCTGAGCTAAAGAAAAAACCGCACGCCGTTACAGCAGTGCGGTTTTTCCCTAACAGCAAGCGACGACTACAAACTATTACGCCTGGTGGGCAGTAACGTAGTCGATAGCAGCTTGAACAGTAGTGATTTTTTCAGCTTCTTCGTCCGGGATTTCGGTCTCGAATTCCTCTTCCAGAGCCATCACCAGCTCAACGGTGTCAAGGGAATCGGCACCCAGGTCTTCTACGAAGGAAGCAGTGTTGGTCACTTCTTCTTCTTTGACGCCCAGTTGCTCGGCAACGATTTTCTTGACGCGCTCTTCGATGGTGCTCATACCTTGTTTAACTCCTAATGGACAAATTCAGGCAGCTGGCCAGTGGGTAAGTGTATAGAAAGCCATTTCAGCTTTTCAACTGAAAGCTTCACCCTGTACCCGGTCCGCCACCTGCCTATAAATTAAGTTGCAGCTTTATAACGGATTTTAGACAGCTCGTATGACATTTTTTTGAAGCGATCCGTCACAATTTAACTCATGTACATCCCGCCGTTCACCGGGATTGTAGCCCCAGTCACGTATGCCGCACCGTCGGATGCCAAGAAAGTGACCACATTTGCGATCTCTTGAGCCTGACCCAGACGGCCCAGCGGAATCTGCGTCAGCAACGCTTCACGCTGCGCTTCGGGCAGTTCGCGGGTCATATCAGTGTCGATGAACCCAGGGGCCACCGAATTGACCGTAATCGACCGCGAGCCGACTTCACGGGCCAATGCACGGCTGAAACCTTCCAGACCGGCTTTAGCCGCCGCGTAGTTTACTTGGCCTGCGTTGCCCATGGCACCCACTACGGAGCCAATATTGATAATTCGACCCCAACGCGCCTTGGTCATACCACGCAAAACACCCTTGGACAGGCGAAACAGACTGTTCAAGTTGGTATCGACCACGTCGTACCACTCGTCGTCTTTCATGCGCATCATCAGGTTGTCGCGGGTAATACCGGCGTTGTTCACCAGAATAGCCGGCGCGCCGAACTGTGCAGTGATTTCAGCTAGGACAGCGGCAACCGACTCATCGCTGGTCACGTTCAGTTCAAGGCCGGTACCCTGAACGCCGTTTTCCTTCAAGGTGGCGGCGATACGCTCGGCACCCGAGGCAGACGTGGCGGTACCGATAACGACGGCGCCCTGACGGCCCAGTTCCAGGGCGATCGCCTGACCAATGCCACGGCTGGCGCCGGTAACCAGTGCAACTTTACCTTGCAGACTCATGCAAGCTTCTCCTAAGTTCGGGGATCAGGGATTCAGGCCAGTGCCGCGCGAGCGGCAGCGAAGGCATCCGGGGTATTGAGGTTGGCAGTCGACACACCGTCGGCGCAGCGCTTGTTCAGGCCGGCCAGGACTTTGCCAGGGCCGCACTCAACCAGCTCGGTGGCGCCATTGGCGGCCAGGGTCTGCACAGACTCAACCCAGCGCACAGGCTTGTAGAGTTGCTCCAGCAGGTCGCGCTTGAGGGTGTCGAGGTCGGCGGCAACGGCCGCGCTGACGTTCTGCACCAGCGGGATCTGCGGCGCCTGCCAGTTGATGGCGGCAATGGACTCGGCAAAACGCTCAGCGGCCGGGCGCATCAGCTCACAATGGGACGGCACGCTGACCGGCAATGGCAAGGCGCGCTTGGCACCACGGGCCTTGCAGCCTTCGATGGCGCGCTCAACCGCCGCCTTCGCACCGGCGATCACTACCTGGCCAGGGGAGTTGAAGTTCACTGCGCTGACCACTTCGCCCTGGGCCGCTTCGGCGCAGGCTTCGATCACAACGGCATCGTCCAGGCCCAAAATAGCAGCCATGCCGCCCTGCCCGGCCGGAACGGCTTCTTGCATCAGTTGGCCACGACGCTCGACCAGCTTGACCGCTTCACCGAGGGTCAGGCTGCCAGCCGCTACCAAGGCACTGTATTCGCCCAGGCTGTGACCGGCCACGTAAGCCGGGCGCACGCCGCCTTCCGCCAGCCACAAGCGCCACAGGGCGATCGAAGCGGTCAGGATGGCCGGCTGGGTTTTATCGGTTTGATTGAGTTGCTCTTCCGGACCCTGCTGAGTCAGCGCCCACAGGTCATAACCCAGGGCCTCGGAAGCTTCCTTGAAGGTTTCCAGGATCAGCGGATGTTGCGCGCCCAGCTCGGCCAACATGCCGAGGGACTGCGAACCCTGCCCTGGAAAGACGAATGCGAGGGATGTAGACATGTAACAAGCCCCTAATGATCTGGTCGTCAAAAATGCGCGCTCCCAATTTTGAGATGAATCCAAGGAGGGGAACGCACGAAACTGACAGATTGGATGGTCAATTGAACTGGCCGGTCACATTTAAGCACTCCCGAGCCGATTCGCCTAAGGCAACAGGTCCTCAAGACGCCCGCGCAAGCGTTGCGGCAGGTTTTCCTGAATCTCGATCAACGCCCGCGCAATCGCACTTTGAAAGCCTTGCACGCCCGCCGAACCGTGGCTTTTAACGACAATGCCCTGCAACCCCAAAAAGCTCGCCCCGTTATGCCGCGCCGGCGCCAGGTCGGCCTGCAAGCGGCGCATCAACGGCAACGCCAGGGCGCCGACCACGCGTGACACCAGGTTCTGCTTGAACAAGGCCTCGATACGCGTGGCGATCATGGTTGCCAAGCCTTCGCTGGACTTGAGCAGGATATTGCCGACAAACCCGTCGCACACCACCACATCGGCTTCGCCGCGATACAAGCCGTCACCTTCGACAAAACCGATGTAGTTCAAGCCCCGCGCACCTTGCAACAAGGTGGCCGCGAGTTTGACCTGCTGGTTGCCCTTGATGTCTTCGGTGCCGATATTGAGCAACGCCACCCGCGGCCGGGTCACGCCCAACGCCTCAGCGGCCACTGAGCCCATCACGGCGAACTGGAACAAGTGCTCGGCAGTGCAATCAACGTTCGCGCCCAAGTCCAGCAACTGGCAATAGCCTTTCTGTGTGGGGATCGCCGCGACCATCGCCGGCCGGTCAATCCCGGGCAGCGTCTTGAGCACATGCCGCGACAACGCCATCAACGCCCCGGTATTGCCGGCACTGACACAGGCTTGCACCTTGCCATCACGCAGCAACTCAAGGGCCACGCGCATTGACGAGTCGGGCTTGCCGCGCAGGGCTGTCGCCGGCTTGTCATCCATGCTGATGGTTTCCCTGGCCGCTGTAACCGTCAGGCGCGCGCGATCGACCGCCGGATGGCTGGCAATCAGTTCTTCAAGGAGGGAAGGTTGACCGACGAGGGTCAGGTGCAGCGAGGGCGTTGCAGACAGGCTGGCAATGCAAGCCTGAACAATGCTGCGGGGACCGAAGTCCCCGCCCATTGCGTCAATCGCGATGACTTGAGCAGACAAGTGATTACTCGTCAGCGCCCTTGTCGATCACTTTACGGCCACGGTATACGCCTTCTGGCGATACGTGGTGACGCAGGTGAATTTCACCGGTGGTTTTTTCTACAGACAGAGTGCTTGCCGTCAGGGCATCGTGCGAACGACGCATGTCACGGGCAGAGCGGGATTTTTTGTTCTGCTGAACAGCCATAATTGATTAACTCCTAAACGTTTGGGTCACGCTTTAACTGCGCCAATACACTGAACGGGTTGGACCGCGTTACCTCGTCCTCGCTCGGCTCGGCCTCGTCATCGAGACCCTCCGGCTGCTGGCATTCTTCCGGATGATGAGCAGGCACAATGGGCAAGGCGAGCAAAAGCTCCTCCTCGATCAGTGCATGCAGATCCAAAGGATCTTCGCCCAGTTCCAGCACGTCATAACCTTTCGGCAACGACTGGGTATTCGCACCCTCCTTCACCACAGCGTAACTGCATTCGCTGTGAATCGGCAGGGTGACCAGCTCAAGACAACGCTGGCAAACCATTTTGACTTCGGTGTCGATAAAACTGTGGATTACCACAGACTTACGTTCATCTCGTTCAAAAACGAATTTGGCCTGCACCGTACCGACAGTGTCGGAAAGCGGGTCGCAGAGTCTCTCCAAATCGGCCAGCAGCAATTCACCTTGAAGGGAAGTGCCACGATCTGCCAATTTGCGCGGGTCAACGTGAGGTGGAATCGGGTCATTCAACATAGGCGCAGCATTATAGGGATGCACCCAGCCATGTCAAAGGAAATTCAGCCCTGTGCGTCAGCGGGTCGCCTCGCTAGAATCTCAAACTGCCTTAAGGAGACGCCCATGCTGCCTTTATTACTCGCATCCAGCTCGGTTTACCGTCGGGAATTGCTGAGCCGCCTGCACCTGCCGTTCATCTGCAGCTCGCCGGACATCGACGAAAGCCACCGCAAAAATGAGCCCGCCATCGAGCTGGTCAAACGCCTGGCCGAAGAGAAAGCCCGCGCCCTCGCCGACAGCCATCCAGGGCACCTGATCATCGGCTCGGACCAGGTAGCTGCGCTGGACGGACGCATCATCGGCAAGCCCCACACCTTCGAAAATGCCCGCGAACAATTACTGGCAGCCAGCGGCCAGCGCGTGAGCTTCCTCACCGGCCTGGCGCTGCTTAACAGCGAGACCGGGCACTGCCAGGTCGACTGCGTACCGTTTACCGTGCACATGCGCGTATTGGACGTGGGCCGCATTGAGCGCTATCTGCGTGTCGAGCAGCCTTATGACTGTGCCGGCAGCTTCAAGGCTGAAGGGCTGGGTGTGAGCCTTTTTCAGAGCACTGAAGGGCCGGATGCCACCAGCCTCATAGGCTTGCCGCTGATTCGCCTGGTGGACATGTTGCTGGCTGAAGGCGTGCAAATCCCTTAAGCCCACCACAAAAACAGATGTGGGAGGGGGCTTGCTCCCGATTGCGATGGCTCAGCTACAGATAACTGACTGGCCCACTGCTATCGGGAGCAAGCCCCCTCCCACCTGTTGATCTACACCAAGCTGCAGGTATCAGCGCAGCGTGGGGCCTTGGAAGCCCATGTACAGGGCCAACTTCTCCGCCACGCTGGCGCCGAGCTTCTTGGAGAAGCGGTCAAACGGCGATTCCTCAACCGTGAAATCCACCAACTCCTTCTCGCCAATCACATCCCGCGCCACCGAACTGGCACTGCCCAGGCCATCGATCAAGCCCAGCGGCAAGGCCTGCTCACCCGACCACACCAGCCCAGAGAACAACTCCGGATGGTCTTTGTCCTTCAGACGATCACCACGCCCCTGCTTAACACTGGCAATGAACTGACGGTGAGTGGTATCGAGTACGCCCTGCCAGAACTGGGTTTCATCAGCCTTTTGCGGCTGGAACGGGTCCAGGAACGACTTGTGCTCGCCGGAGGTGTAGGTGCGACGCTCCACGCCGAGCTTTTCCATAGCGCCGACAAAACCGTAACCGGCGGCCGTCACACCAATGGAGCCAACCAAACTGGCCTTGTCGGCGTAGATCTGGTCAGCGGCGCTGGCGATGTAATAAGCACCCGAGGCGCCGAGATCAGAGATCACTGCGTACAACTTGGTATCAGGGTGCAGCCCGCGCAGGCGACGAATCTCATCATACACATAACCCGACTGAACAGGGCTGCCGCCCGGGCTATTGATGCGCAGGATCACACCCTTGACCTTCGGGTCTTCAAACGCAGCACGCAAGCTGCTGACAATATTGTCGGCGCTGGCGGATTCCTTGTCGGCAATTACCCCACGCACCTCGATCAAGGCGGTGTAGTTGCTGCCACGAGTGGCACTTTTTTCCATATCCATCAGCGGGCTGAACAGCGCCAGCATGCCGAGCAGGTAAACAAAGGTCAGCAGCTTGAAAAAAATCCCCCAACGCCGCGAACGGCGCTGCTCCTGGACGCTGGCCAGAAGGGTCTTCTCCAGCAACTTCCAGCTTTTATCATCGCCGCTCTCGGCCTTTTCGGGCGTTTTCCACTCGTCACTCATGCCATTAACCCCAGCAAAGACTTATTGGGCCCGGCTGAGCCAGGCCTGCAGTTCAGAAAAATGATCAATCGTCAGCCTAGGCTCGTATTGCTGCAAGGCCTCGGCAGTCTGCGCACCGTAGCTGACTGCCACGCTGTCCATGCCGGCGTTGCGCGCCATCATCAGATCGAAGGACGCATCACCCACCATCAAGGCCTGGCGCGGCGCTACGCCGCAATGCGCCAGGATCTGCTCCAGCATCAGAGGGTGGGGTTTGCTGGCGGTTTCATCCGCTGCACGAGTGATGTCGAAATAATCTTCAAACCCATGCGCCTTGAGCACCCGGTCCAGACCGCGACGGGCCTTGCCGGTGGCCACAGCCAAGTGATAACCCTCGGCGCGGAACGCCTCAAGCGAAGGCACCACCCCGTCGAATAACGCAGAAGGCGTGGCCTCCAGCGCAATGTAGTGATCAGCGTAATGGTCACGAAAGGTGACCAGTTCAGCGTCGCTGATCTGCGGGTACAAGGTACGGATCGCTTCAGGTAAGCCCAGGCCGATAATGCCTTTTACCGCCAGATCAGTGCACAACGCAAAGCCCGAGCGGGTCGAGGCTGCGTGCATTGAATCGACGATCCGACCAATGGAATTACAGAGGGTGCCGTCCCAGTCGAAAATCAGCAGCTTGTAATCAAGGTGCGACACTCAAACGCTCCACGGTCTTGGCCCACATCTCATCGACCGGCGCCTGCAACTTCAGCTCACCGCCATCCGGCAGCGGAACCGTCAGCATGTAGGCATGCAGGAACAGACGTTTGCCGCCCAGGTCGCGGATTTCCTTGGAGAAATCCTCGTCACCGTATTTGGTGTCGCCAGCAATGCAGTGGCCTGCGTGCAAGGTGTGCACGCGAATCTGGTGGGTACGACCGGTCACCGGCTTGGCCTCGACCAAGGTGGCGAAATCGCCGAAGCGACGCAGCACCTTGAACAAGGTCAGGGCTTCTTTGCCCTCCTCGTCCACTTCGACCATGCGTTCGCCGGAGCGCAGGTTGCTCTTCTGCAACGGCGCACGAACGCTCTTGATCGAACTGGCCCAGTTGCCTCGCACCAGCGCCATATAGCGCTTGTCCACACCGTCACCACGCAGGGCGGTGTGCAGGTGGCGCAACATACTGCGCTTTTTGGCAATCATCAGCAGGCCGGAGGTATCGCGGTCGAGGCGATGGACCAGCTCCAGTTCCTTGGCATCCGGGCGCAACTGGCGGAAGGCTTCGATCACGCCGAAGGTCAGGCCGCTGCCGCCGTGAACGGCAATGCCGCACGGCTTGTTGATCACGATCAGCTTGTTGTCTTCAAAGACAATCGAGGCCTCAAGGCGCTGCAGCAGGCCCTGGGCCAGCGGTACGGGCTCGTCACGCTCAGGCACGCGCACCGGCGGCACACGGACGATATCGCCCGCCTGCAGCTTGTACTCAGGCTTGATGCGGCCCTTGTTCACGCGCACTTCGCCTTTACGCAAGATGCGGTAAATCAAGGTCTTGGGCACGCCTTTGAGCCTGGCCAATAGAAAATTGTCGATGCGTTGGCCGGCATATTCCGGCGAGACCTCAAGCAGCTGGACGCTGGGGGTCTGGGGGGCGGTAGTCGTCATGGCGGCGATGATAACAATTTTTTATGGAATTGAAGCACTTAATCATTGCTGCTATAGTCGCGAACGCCGTCAAAAGCGGCCTGGACAGAGGACTTGCGGCAAACTGCCGGCCCTGACCATCGCAATTCATCAGGACGCGAGGCCGTCCTACGGGGCTTTCGCCATCGTGGAAGGCTTGAGATTGTAACAAGCGCAGGTGACATGAGGCCTGAAGCGAGTGCAGAAAGCAGAGTGAATACTCGCGTTCTGCGCCGATATTTACGGCCAGTTCACAAAGTGCAGTCAGTCTTGAGCCAGACCATGGCGAATGCTTCGGAAACAAAGCCTGTTAAGAGCTGAGTGAGAGCGCAATCGCCCACACCTAGTCTTGTTTAGCCATGAGCGTGGACTCCCCATTGGAGAACACGGTAAATGCCAACCCGCTGCGGATTCTGCGCGCGGCAGCACCCGAATTATCAGGGATACGTGTAGGGTGGAGATGCACAACCGTCGGACCGTGTAGCACTAGGCTTATATTTAGACGCTTCATCTCGTCCACAGTCGCCGGTTGATTCCTCCTCCTGACCTTAGCTTTTGTTGAAGTGGTGCCTTTGCACCACCGCTAACAAGCAGGACGCGTCCGTCGCGATACCGGCCCACATTGGCGGGTTTTTGCTGGACACTGGAGTGGCCAACCACTCTTGACGCACCTGACACCGACCGTGAGAAGTCGTGTGTGCCGAACGCCGTTTCCGGCAGCCCGGAAACCGACGGTACAACATGAAAAGAATGCTGATTAACGCAACTCAACCCGAAGAGTTGCGTGTTGCACTGGTAGATGGCCAACGCCTCTACGACCTGGACATCGAATCCGGTGCACGCGAGCAAAAGAAGGCCAACATCTATAAAGGCCGTATTACTCGCATCGAACCAAGCCTTGAGGCTGCCTTTGTCGATTTCGGCTCCGAGCGCCACGGCTTCCTGCCCCTCAAAGAAATCTCCCGCGAATACTTCAAGAAAGCCCCTGAAGGACGCGTGAACATCAAGGACGTCCTGAGCGAAGGCCAGGAAGTCATCGTTCAGGTCGAAAAAGAAGAACGTGGCAACAAGGGCGCTGCCCTCACCACCTTCATCAGCCTGGCTGGCCGTTACCTGGTCCTGATGCCGAACAACCCACGTGCCGGCGGCATTTCCCGTCGCATCGAAGGCGAAGAGCGCAACGAACTGCGTGAAGCGCTGAACGGCTTGATCGCACCGGCCGACATGGGCCTAATCGTTCGCACTGCCGGCCTGGGCCGCAGCAGCGAAGAAATGCAGTGGGACCTGGACTACCTGCTGCAACTGTGGACCGCTATCAAAGAAGCGTCCCTGGATCGTTCCGCGCCGTTCCTGATCTACCAGGAAAGCAATGTGATCATCCGCGCCATCCGCGATTACCTGCGCCAGGACATCGGTGAAGTGCTGATCGACAGCGTTGAAGCCCAGGACGAAGCCCTGACCTTCATCCGCCAGGTGATGCCGCAGTACGCCAGCAAGATCAAGCTGTACGAAGACAGCGTTCCGCTGTTCAACCGTTTCCAGATCGAAAGCCAGATCGAGACCGCCTTCCAGCGCGTGGTCGAACTGCCTTCCGGCGGCTCCATTGTGATCGACCCGACCGAAGCCCTGGTGTCCATCGACATCAACTCGGCGCGAGCGACCAAAGGCAGCGACATCGAAGAAACCGCCCTGCAGACCAACCTGGAAGCGGCTGAAGAAATCGCCCGCCAGCTGCGCCTGCGTGACATCGGCGGCCTGATCGTGATCGACTTCATCGACATGACCCCGGCCAAGAACCAGCGCGCCGTGGAAGAGAAAGTCCGCGAATGCCTGGAAGCTGACCGTGCTCGCGTACAGGTCGGCCGTATCTCACGCTTCGGCCTGCTGGAAATGTCCCGTCAGCGCCTGCGCCCATCCCTGGGTGAGAGCAGCGGCATCGTCTGCCCACGTTGCAACGGCACCGGCATCATCCGTGACGTTGAATCGCTGTCCCTGGCGATCCTGCGCCTGATCGAAGAAGAAGCCCTGAAAGACCGCACCGCCGAAGTCCGCGCGCAAGTGCCGATCCCGGTTGCCGCTTTCCTGCTCAACGAAAAACGCAACTCGATCACTAAGATCGAACTGCGCACCCGTGCCCGTATCGTCATCCTGCCGAACGATCACCTCGAGACGCCGCACTTCGAAGTGCAGCGCCTGCGTGATGACAGCCCGGAAGCTCACAGCGGCCAGTCCAGCTACGAAATCGCCGCCGCTGCGGCGGAAGTGGAAGAAGTCCAGCCAGCTGCCGCGACCCGCACCCTGGTTCGCCAGGAAGCGGCCGTGAAGACGGCTCCAGCTCGCGCCAATGCACCGGTGCCTGCTGAAGTCGCCGCCCCAGTTGCCGCGCCGGCCGCCCTGCCTGAGCCAAGCCTGTTCAAAGGCCTGGTGAAGTCGCTGGTCAGCCTGTTCGCGACCAAAGAAGAGCCTGCGGCCCCGGTTGTGGTTGAAAAACCCGTCACCGAACGCCCAGCACGCAACGAAGAGCGTCGCAACGGCCGTCAGCAAAGCCGTAACCGCAACGGTCGCCGTGACGAAGAGCGCAAGCCTCGCGAAGAGCGTGCTCCGCGTGAAGAACGCGCACCACGTGAAGAGCGTGCCCCTCGCGAAGCCCGTGAAGAAACCCCGACCGTAGCCCGTGAAGAACGTGCACCGCGTGAAGAGCGCGCACCCCGTACCCCACGCGCACCCCGTGAAGATCGCAAGCCACGTGGCGAGCGTGAAGAACGTGTGCGTGAACTGCGCGAGCCACTGGACGCTGCCCCGGCTGTTGCTGCCGAAGTTGCCAGCGAAGAACGCCCGGCTCGCCAGCCGCGTGAAGAGCGCGCCCCACGTGAAGAGCGCCAGCCGCGCCCACCGCGTGAAGAGCGTCAACCACGCACCGAGCAAACCGCTGCTGCCAGCGAAGAAGAAGTGCTGACCGGCGAAGAGCAACTGCAGGACGATGGCCAGGACAACGCCGAAGGCGATCGTCCACGCCGCCGCTCCCGTGGCCAGCGTCGTCGCAGCAACCGTCGTGAGCGTCAACGTGATGCCAACGGCAATGTAATCGAAGGCTCGGAAGAGACCGGCGAGAACGCAGAAGCCGCCACCACCGAGCCGACGGGCGCCGAACTGGCTGCTGGCCTGGCGGTGACAGCTGCCGTTGCAAGCACCGTGATCAGCGCACCGGCTGAAGCCCAGGCGCACGAGCAAGCTGAACGCGCCACCGCTGCCGTTGAAGAAACCGTGGTTGTAGAAGCACCAGAAGCACCGGTTGCTGAAACGCCCGTGGTAGAAGCACCTGCAGTAGAAACGCCGGTTGTTGAAGCAACTACCCCAATCGAAGCCCCAGTGGTTCCAGAAGTGGAAGTTGCACCGGTTCGCGAAGCTCAACCCGAAGTGGAAGTGGTCACTGTCGACCCTGCACCGGTGGTTGAGTCTCAGCCATTGGTTGAAGCCGTCATTGAAGCACCGGTTGTCGAAGAGGCCGCCCCGGCCGTGCGTGAAGTTCGCGAAGAACAGACCGCCTTCCAGTGGACCGCCGAGCCAGCCGCTGCGGTTGAAGCGCCAGCCCCTGCACCCGTGGTAGAGGAAGCGCCGGCTCCGGTTGCCGAAGTGGTTGCCGAACCAGCACCAGTGGTTGAGCCTCAGCCGGTGGTTGAAACGCCGGTGGTTGCCGAAATCGCCGCTCCGGTGGTTGAAGCCGCTCCTGCTAGCGCCCTGACCGAAAACGGCCGCGCGCCGAACGACCCACGTGAAGTGCGTCGCCGCCGCAAGGAAGCTGAGGCAGCCGCCGCCGCTGCCGCTGCCGCACCGGCCGCTGTCGAAGGGGGCGAGGCGCAAGCCCTGCCTGCTGAAACAGTGGTTGAGCACGCTCCAAAGGCTTTGGAAGCAGAACACGAGCCTAAACCCCTCGCCTGATTCCATCAGCCACTAAAAAGCCCCGCCTGAGTGATCAGGCGGGGCTTTTTTATGGCGCTGAACACACGCCAATATTGATTCGAAATGCATTCAACGGTGGGAGCTGGCTTGCCTGGACGCCCTTCACCGTCGCATGCATTTACCCATTAACGCGCACAAGACGCCTTAATTAGCAACTGGCTTGGGTACCAGGTCAAAGCGATCGTCCTGGTATTGAAAGGCACTCACTGTAAATTGATTTTTACACGTCAGCCTAGAAAGAAAATAATGCCACTTCGGGGCATGAAACAGCAGGCAATAACAGCATTCCACCTTTGAACTGATACCACGTAGCAAGGCTAATAGCAGTCAGTTTGGATACATCACGCCTTAGCCACATACAGCAGTCTAGAAGAGAAAAACTGAAAAGCCATCGCACTGTCAGTTGCCGTAGTGCAGCAACCCCGGCACATCCACATCCCACAAAACCCCGGGGTCATCGACTGTGACTTCCCGCACACAGGCTTTGGCAAACAGCGGCTTGGCACCGCGATCGCCGCTCAACGCCATCAGGGCAGGGCCGAGCGAACGACCAAATGCGACGGGGTGCCCGTACTGCCCGTCATGCAACGGTACGCTGATGCGATCGTCCCCCAGCGCGGCAACGACTTGCACCATACTCGAAGGCAAAATAAACGGCATATCGCCCAATACCACGAGCCACCCTTCAGCTGAGCCAGCGGCGGCGACGACCGCCGCAATACTGTCACCCATGCCGGCCGAGCGCAGCAGCAACACTTCGCAGCCGTAGGCCCGCGCCAGGCGAACCACTTCAGGCCGGTCCGGGGAGGTCACTATCCAGCGCGCAGTCACACACGCAGGCAAATTCAACAACACCTGCTCGATCATCGGTCGCGTAACACCATCGCGCCCTACGCAATTGGTCAACAACTTATCGTTATCAGCCCCCGCCTCAGCGCGAAAACGACTGCCCTGCCCGGCCGCTAACACAATTGCCGTAACCGTCATTCGGCCGCCACCGGCAATGGCTTCTTTTGCACCGGCGCCACACCATTTTTGATCGCGACAATTTCCGCTAGCAACGACAGCGCAATCTCCGATGGGGTATGACTGCCGATATGCAACCCAATCGGCCCGTGCAAACGTGCAATCGCCTCGGCAGACAGACCCAGCGCCGCCAGGTTCTCTCGGCGCTTCTGGCTGTTGACCCGCGAACCCAGGGCACCAATGTAGAACGCCGTGGAATTCAACGCTGTCAGCAGCGCCATATCATCCAGGCGTGGGTCGTGGGTCAGGCACACAATGGCGGTGCGTTCGTCGGTTTGGATATTCAACACCGCCTCATCCGGCATGCCCGGTACAAAGCGCCCATGCTGCTCTTCCCAGCCATAGACGAACTCTTCACGCGGGTCACAGATCAGCACTTCGAAATCCATCAACCGCGCCATCTCAGCCACGTAACGCGACAGCTGCCCAGCGCCGATCAACAGCAGGCGCCAACGTGGCCCATAGATCGCGCGCAGGCGCTCGCCATCAAAACTCACGACGTCGGTTTTGCTCGCCACGCTCAAGTTCACAGCGCCAGTGGCCAGGTCCAGTTCGCGCGCAACGATTTCATGGGCCTCGCACCGCGCCAGCAATTCGGCGACCCAGTCCCAGCGGTCCACGCGCTCCTCGGTCAGGCGTAATGTCCCGCCGCAAGGCAGGCCAAAACGCGCCGCCTCATCGCGGGTGACGCCGTAGGTCACCAGTTGCACCGGCGGCCCATCTGCCGCCAAGCGGCCGTCCTGCAAGCGCGCAATCAAGTCATCCTCAATGCAGCCGCCGGACACCGACCCGATCACCACGCCATCGCCACGCAAGGCCAACATAGCCCCAGGCGGACGCGGCGCACTGCCCCAAGTCTGAACCACACTGTAAAGCACCACGCGGTGCCCGGCGCGGCGCCAGTCGAGCACGCTGCGCAAGACATTCAGATCCACACTGTCCATCAATACTCCTGCACACGATGCGGCGTAAATAACCGACTGAATAATGAGTTATAGAACGGGTTAGCCAACGCGAGTTTCATCTGCGCAGGTCACCCAGGGCGACTGATGAAGTGGTGACTGACTGTAAATCAAAAAATACCAAAAGTGACCCGCCAGAAATGCAAACGCCCCGAACAAGTCGGGGCGTTTGCAGAGCTTTAGGGGTTTATCACGCCCTGAGCATTGTTACTTCACGGCAGGGGCCGGGCCTTCAGCCACACCCAGGTCATCTTCTTCACGGGTGTCGGAGATACCGCGACCACCGGAAGCCAATTCTACCTGCAGCTTGTCTTCATCCAGTTCCTTGACCCACTTGGCCACAACCAAGGTGGCAACAGCGTTGCCCACCAAGTTGGTGAGTGCGCGCGCTTCAGACATGAAGCGGTCGATACCCAGGATCAGCGCCAGGCCGGCAACCGGCAGGTGGCCAACGGCCGACAGGGTGGCAGCCAGAACGATGAAGCCTGAGCCGGTCACGCCTGCAGCACCTTTGGAGGACAGCAGCAGCACCAGCAACAGGGTGATCTGGTGGGTGATGTCCATGTGTGTGTCAGTCGCCTGGGCGATGAACACGGCAGCCATGGTCAGGTAGATCGAAGTACCGTCGAGGTTGAACGAGTAGCCGGTGGGGATCACCAGGCCTACGACGGATTTCTTCGCGCCCAGACGCTCCATCTTGATCAGCATGCGTGGCAGTGCGGATTCGGAGGAGGAAGTACCCAGAACGATCAGCAGCTCTTCACGGATGTAGCGGATCAGTTTCAGGACGCTGAAACCGTGAGCGCGGCAGATGGAGCCCAGCACTACCACCACGAACAGGATGCACGTGATGTAGAAGCAGATCATCAGTTGGCCCAACTGCACCAGGGAACCTACACCGTAGGCACCGATGGTGAACGCCATGGCGCCCAGGGCACCCAGTGGCGCGAGCTTCATGATCATGTTGATGATGTTGAACATCACGTGGGCGAAGCGATCGATGAAGTCCAGCACCGGCTTGCCGTAGGCACCCAGGCGATGCAGGGCGAAACCGAAGATCACCGAGAACATCAGCACTTGCAGGATGTCGCCGTTGGCGAAAGCGCCGACGATGGTGTTCGGGATCACGTTCAGCAGGAAGCCAACGATGCTCTGGTCTGCACCGGCAGTCACGTAGGCTGCGACTTTAGATGCGTCGAGGGTCGTTACGTCGATGTGCATGCCGGCACCCGGCTGCACAACGTTGACCACGACCAGGCCGATCAGCAGGGCGATGGTGGAAACAACTTCGAAGTACAGCAGCGCGTAGCCACCGGTTTTGCCGACCGATTTCATGCTTTGCATGCCAGCGATGCCGCTGACAACGGTGCAGAAGATGATCGGGGCGATGACCATTTTGATCAGCTTGATAAAGCCATCACCCAGTGGCTTGAGGGCCACGCCGGTCTGCGGGTAGAAGTGACCGAGCAAAATACCGATAACGATTGCAACGATCACCTGGAAATACAGGGATTTATACAGTGGCTGACGAGTCGTCATTGCAAAGTTCCTCAATCGCACCGTGTGGCAAAGATCCGCCATTGCCCACGACACTTGAATTGCGAACCCTCCTGCACTGGAGGGATTTGTTGTTTGCGAGGACTGTAGGAACATTCCCGCGCTGCAATCTCTAACGCAAACGCCGTGCCATTTTGCTCAAAAACCTTGAAGGCCTTTAGACATCAGGGCTGTGGGGGCTAACTGCTGCCATCAGCAGGCGCACGCGGTGGCGGAAATCCGCCCACCCACCCGGTCTCGTCCTACAATTTGGCGGATATCCGCCTTGTCGCTTTTCGCGGTGATGGCTACCATCCGCCACTCCATGGACGAGGCCCTCACATGCGTGAACGTACGATCGCCAGTCACTACGCCCGAGCCGCCCTCGGCGGTGCGCGCCGGGCGGGCTACGATTACTCGCCCCTGCTGCTGCAGGTGGGCATCACGCCAGAGTTGCTGGCCGAACCCCGTGCCCGCATCGCCCCCGAGCAATTTACCCGGTTGTTGCAAATGCTCTGGCTGGGGCTGGATGACGAATACCTGGGGTTTGCCGAAGGCCCAAGCAAACGCGGCACCTTCGCCATGATGTGCCACGCGCTGATTCACTGCCGCACCCTGGAGAAGGCTCTGGAGCGCGGCTTATTATTTTACAGCCTATTCCCACAGGGTCCCCGGTGGCAGCTGACAAGAGAAGGCGACATGGCCTGCCTGAGCCTGGACGATTCGCAGCTGTGGGACCCGGATCACTTTCTCAGTGAATGCCTGCTGGTGATCTGGCATCGCCTAGGCAGCTGGTTGATCGGCCAGCGTATTCGGCTGCACCAGGCAACGTTCAGCTACCCGATGCCCGCGCATGCCGGCGAATATGACTTGCTCTTCCCCTGCCCCCTGGTATTCGGTGCGCCACATAGCAGCCTGGTGTTTCCCGCGCGCTACCTAAGCCTGCCGTTGTTGCAGGACGAACGGACACTCAAGCACTTTCTCGAGCGTTCTCCCGCCGACCTGCTGTCGCGGCCGGATGAAGGCGACAGCCTGAGCAGCCAGCTGCGCCGCCTGTTGAGTCGCGACCGCACGCCCTGGCCAGACCTGGAAGCCGTCGCCCAGCACCTGCACATCAGCCCGCAAACCCTGCGCCGGCATTTACGCGAAGAAGGCACCAGCTTTCAGGCGCTCAAGGATGAGTTGCGGCGCGACATCGCCATCTACCACTTGGGGCGAGCGGATTTGTCATTGCAGGAGATCGCCGAGCAGTTGGGGTTTTCCGAACCGTCGGCGTTTCATCGGGCGTTCAAGAAGTGGACAGGGTTGACGCCAGGGGCTTACCGGGCGCAGGAGAGCTAGAGGTGTGTTGCCAATGCCGGCCCCTTCGCGAGCAAGCCCGCTGCCACATTCGACCGCATTCCTACAGGATAAACGCGGTTAAATGTGGGAGCGGGCTGGCTCGCGAAGGGGCCAGTGGAGTCAACAGGGATACCAAGGCCG
>NZ_UYXQ01000024.1 GCF_900624995.1 Pseudomonas antarctica | reverse complement strand
GGGTACTGGTTCCAGAAATCTGGATCGCCTTCGCTGAAAAAACCGGTATTGAAGCCTTGCGGGCCACCACCCGAGATATTCCCGATTACGACGTGCTGATGAAGCAACGCCTGCGCATCCTCGACGAGCATGGGCTCAAGCTCGCCGATATCCAGGCAGTGATCGCCACCCTCAAGCCGCTGGACGGTGCCATCGAGTTCGTCAACTGGCTGCGCGAGCGCTTCCAGGTGGTGATTTTGTCAGACACCTTCTACGAGTTCTCCCAACCGCTGATGCGCCAACTCGGCTTCCCGACCTTGCTGTGCCATCGGTTGATTACCGATGAGAACGACCGGGTGGTGAGCTACCAACTGCGCCAGAAGGACCCCAAGCGCCAGTCGGTGCTGGCGTTCAAGACCCTCTACTACCGCGTGATCGCCGCCGGTGATTCCTATAACGACACCACCATGCTCGGCGAAGCTGACCGTGGGATTCTGTTCCATGCGCCGGAGAATGTGATTCGCGAGTTCCCGCAGTTCCCCGCGGTGCATACGTTTGAGGACTTGAAGAAAGCGTTCATCAAGGCGTCGAATCGGCCATTGAGCCTGTAGTTGATTGGTTGATGCTGTTGGCTTCATCGCGTGCAAGCCCGGCTCCCACATTTTGATTTGTGACCCTTAAAATGTGGGTGCTGGCTTGCCTGCGATGAAGCCGGTTCAGTCTGCGCCTAAATCCCGGCCAGCAACCGCTCATAGGGAATACTTAAACCTTCATGCAGGCGTTTGATCATCGCCAGGCTCAGCTTTCGCTTGTGATTCAGCACTTCGGACACTCGCCCGCTCGTACCGATAAAAGGCTCCAGGTCGCGGGCAGTCATGCCCAACTGCTCCATGCGAAATTTAATCGCTTCCACTGGGTCCGAAGCCAGCATTGGAAAATGTTCCGCCTCGTACTTCTCAATGAGTACGGCGAGGATTTCCAGCTCGTCACCCTCTGGCGAGCCGACTTGCGCTCCCCATAGCTGCTCGACGCGTGCGAGCGCCGCAGTCAGGTCTTCCTGGGAATGAATAGGTTTGATGTTCATCACACGGTCTCCGCGTTGATCTGGTCGTATTGCGCATGGGTCCCTACGAAACGGATGAAACCCAGCTGTCGTTGATAGTCGATCGCCATGATCACTCGGGACTTGTTGCCGCCCACGTTGAAAACAACCCTGCCGCCCTTGAGAATGCTCGCCGTTCTAAGCTCATCTTTGAGTGCCTGCGGCGTGGCGTAAATAGTCTTCTCCATGTGGCGATACAGCTCCACCAGCGGCGTTTTGGCCTCGATATACGCGGGATGGCTTTCCCAGAATATTCGTAAGGTAGAGAGTGCGATTATCCGCATCGTTGCAATCTCCCAATACGGGAGATAGTAGATATGCTTGAGTGGATATGCAATCGCGGAAATAATTTCTGACGAGTAGACAGTCGCTTCATGTGATCCTTCACAAACGGCGGGTGGACGGTAGGGGCTGGACGCTATCCTCCCACTCACACGCCGTCCACGGCCATTCTGATTCAGGCTTTTTCGGCTACGGGGCTCTGCGTCCGAGCGCCAGGAAGATACGGAGCGCTACAGGCTTTCCAACGTGTGTAACAAAACTCGCACCTTGGTCAGCGACTCCTGATACTCCGCCTCCCACTGCGAGTCCGCTACGATCCCGCCGCCGCCCCAGCAGCACACCTGCCCATCCTTGACCAACAAACTGCGAATCGCGATGGAGCTGTCCATCTCGCCGCGTACGTCCAGGTACACCAGCGAGCCGCAGTACAAGCCGCGTCGCGTCGGCTCCAGCTCGTCAATGATCTGCATCGCGCGGATCTTCGGCGCGCCGGTGATCGAGCCGCCGGGGAAGCTGCCGGCGATCAGGTCGAGGGCGTCTTTGTCATCGGCCAAGGTGCCGGTGACGCTGCTCACCAGGTGGTGCACGTTGGGGTAGCTTTCCAGGCTGAACAACTCCGGCACTTTGACCGAGCCGGTGCGGCAGGTGCGGCCGAGGTCGTTGCGCAGCAGGTCGACGATCATCAGGTTTTCGGCGCGATCCTTGGGGCTGGCCAGCAGTTCGGCGGCGTGAGCTGCATCCTCTTCGGCGGTCAAACCCCGCGGGCGGGTGCCTTTGATCGGGCGGGTTTCGACGTGGCGTTCGCTGACCCTGACGAAGCGCTCCGGCGACAGGCTCAATACCGCGCCGTGATCCGGCAGGCTTTGAAAACCTGAGAAAGGTGTAGGACAGGCTTCACGCAGAGCGCAGTAAGCCACCCATGGGTCGCCGATGCACGGCGCCCGGAAGCGCTGCGCGAAGTTGACCTGATAGCAGTCGCCCGCCTGGATATAGTCCTGAATGCGCACGATGGCCTGGCGATAAGCCTCGGCTGTGAGGTCGGGCGCCATCGGGCCGTGGAGCTTGAAGGTGGCTGATGTTTGTGGGGCAGGCTGGCTGAACAGGTCGATCAGCCGTTGTCGCTCGCTGTCGGCCTGCGCCGGGTGGAAGACCAACTGACTGGTCTGTGCCTGGTGATCGCTGATCAGCGCCCACGCATACAGCCCGAAGCGTGCATCCGGCAGGTGCAGGTCATCCACCGCCAAGTGTGGCATCTGTTCGAGGTGCCGGCCGAAGTCGTAGCTCAGATAGCCGATCAAGCCGCCGGCAAACGGCAGTTCCACACCTGCCGGCATTGCCGCTTCACCCAGCTGCGTCAGGTTATCGCGCAAGCGTTGCAGGAAATCACTGCCGCTTTCGTCAGGCCTTACGGTCAAGGTTGCTTGTGGCCAGGCGCTGAGCACGTCATAGCGCCCGCGTTCGGCAGCCGGGCGCCCGCTGTCGAGCAGCACCGCACCGGGGGCATGGCGAATCGTCGCAAAGTATTCGGCGGGGTTGGCCCGGTAGGGCAGCGAGTGTACGGAGCAGGTCGACATTGCGGGGCGGATCAGCGATTGGCGTGGGGAGGCGATTGTAGTCCCCCGTAGGATTTGGTCCTAGAGGGGATGTCGGCTATAGACAGATTGAAGCCCGGATCAGCCTTCGACCTGGGGTATATGCCCAAACATTTCCTGCACAAACTTCACGCGCTCTTGCGGGGTTTCCGTCACGCCGGCGGCTTTCAGCTCTTCCAGGCGCGCTTCCACGGCGTGGGTGCGCAGGGTCAGGCCGCAGTCGTTGGCGATTTGGATATTCAGCCCCGGCCGCGCATTCAGCTCGAGAATCAGCGGGCCTTTTTCTTGGTCCAGCACCATGTCCACACCGATGTAACCCAGCCCGCACAGCTCATAACAACTGGCCGCAAGTGTCATGAAACCGTCCCAGTTGGGCAGTTGCACGCCATCCACGGCGTTGGTGGTGTCGGGGTGTTTGGTGATGATGTTGTTCAGCCAGGTGCCGCGCAATGTCAGGCCGGTGGCCAGGTCGACTCCCACGCCAATCGCGCCCTGGTGCAGGTTGGCCTTGCCGCCGGACTGGCGCGTCGGCAAGCGCAGCATGGCCATCACCGGGTAGCCCATCAGCACAATGATGCGGATATCCGGCACGCCTTCGTAGCTGATGCTCTTGAAGATCTGGTCGGGTACCACGCGGTATTCGATCAGCGCGCGGTCGCGGTGGCCGCCCAGGGAATACAGGCCGGTGAGGATGCTGGAAATCTGGTGCTCGATTTCTTCATGGCTGATGATCTTGCCGGACACCGTGCGATAGCGCCCCTCAAAACGGTCAGCCACCACCAGGATGCCATCGCCGCCGGCACCTTGGGCCGGCTTGATCACGAAGTCGCTACGCCCACCGATGATCTCATCGAGCTTGTCGATTTCTTTTTCGGTGGAAATGATTCCGTACATCTGTGGCACGTGAATACCGGCCGCTATCGCGCGCTCCTTGGTGATGATCTTGTCATCCACAATCGGGTACAGGCTGCGCTTGTTGTACTTGAGTACGTAGTCGGCGTTACGCCGGTTGATGCCCATGATCCCCCGCGCTTCGAGGGCCTTCCAGGTCTTCCAGAAGCCGAACATTACGAGTCAGCCTTGAGGAAGGCCTTGAAACGCACCAGCTCGGTCAGGCGGTAGCCGCGATAACGGCCCATGGCCAGCATGAAGCCCACCAGGATCAACAGGATCGCCGGGAAGGTGAATACAAAGTAGATCAGTTCCGGCACGCTCATGATGATGTGCGCCAGCGAGGCGGCGAACAGCGTACCAATCGCCACTTTCAGCGCATGGTTGGCGCCGCGTTCTTCCCAGGTGATCGACAGGCGTTCGATGGTCATGGTCAAAATCACCATCGGGAACAGCGCCACCGACAGCCCACGCTCAAGGCCCAACTTGTGGCTGAACAGGCTGATGGCCGCAATCAGCACCACCACGAAGGTCAGCACCACCGACAGCCTTGGCAACATCTGCAATTTCAAGTGTTCCAGGTACGACCTGAGCGATAAGCCCAGCGCCGTAATAATGGTGAACAGCACAATGCCGAAGCCCAGTTGCGTCTCGCGAAATGTCAGGGCGATCAGCACCGGGGTAAAGGTGCCGAGGGTCTGCAGGCCGATCAGGTTGCGCAGGATCAGGATCACCAGCACGCCAATTGGGATCATCACCATGATCATGAAGGTCTGCTGGGTTTGCAGCGGCAGGCCGTACAGCGAGTATTCGAGGAAGTTGGCATCGGTGTTTTCGTCGGTCAGCTTGGCCAGGCGAATCGCGTTCATTTCGCTGTTGTTCAGGCTGAACGTCACCATGGCCTTCTTGCCGCCATCGACGGTGATCAGGTTTTCATCGCCGGTCCACCACTGCAGGCGGTCAGCCGGCAGGCCCTGTTCACCGGTTTCCGGGTTGAAGTACAACCAGTCATTGCCATTGAAGCTGCGCAACCACAGTTCCGGGGTTTGAGGTTGGTCGGCCACCAGGCGGATGGTGTGGACTTTTTCCACCGGTACGTGGGCGATGGACAGCAGCAACTCGACGATTTTGGCCTTGTGCGGGGTCGACGGGTCGCCCGCCAGCAGCAGCTTCACATTGTCGTCGTTGAGGTTGTTGGTGCGTTTGATCGCTTCGGTAATAAAGGTTTCGACGTCGGCCGAGTGCTGGCGGATCGGCGCCAGCAACGCTTCGGCGGCGATTTTTTCCGGGCCTTCCACGGCAATGCTGTCGCGGAAGGTCGGGCCTTTGACCTTGACCTTTTCGCCGCTGTAACGCTTGGTCAGCACCAAGCGGTAATACAGCGTCTGGTTGCCCTTGGCACGGCGTGCCGACCAGGTGACCTTGCGGTTGCCGTCGGTGCGGTTGACGCTTACGCCGTAGTTATTCGAGATGAAACTTTCGTTGAGACTGACGAAGTCGCGGCTCAGGGGCGGCACGAACATCGAGATCTTCACGGGGTCCTTGGGGTTGGCGACGAACTCGACTTTCGCGTCGATGTTCCACAGGTCGTCGGTGGCGTCCTCGGTGACAGGAATTCCCTGCACGAAAATCTGGTAGGCGGTGACCGAAATGCCCAACACCACCAGGAGGGTGATCAGGATTTTCAGGTGCAGGGTCAGAGAGCGCATTCGGTTTACTCGGCGGTATGAGCGTCAGCGGCGCAGGCAGGTTTGCCCGCTGCGTATTTAAGACTGGGGTCGACCAGCGCATCAAAGCGTTTCAAGGCTTCGGAGCCGATCAGCAGCGGGTATTGGAATGCGCTGCGGTCAGTCAAGTTCACTTCGATGCTGCGTAAAGCGCTGCCCATGCAGATATCCAGCGCAATCACTGGTCGGGCAGTGTAGTTCTTGTCCTCATCGGGGTCGTAGTCACCGGCGCGGCGCTTGATCTTGCTGACGCGGGCCAGTGGGCGTTCGATGGGGTGGGAATGGGCGGTGTCGATGGCCAGGTAAAAGCGTACCCAGGATTCACCGTTACGCTTGAAGCGCTTGATATCGCGGGCACTCAAGGAGGCGGTTTTGGCGCCGGTGTCGAGTTTGGCCGCCACTTCCAGGTCAATGCCGGCAAGTTTCGCGTATTCATTCAGGCCATACACGGTCTTCTCGGCGGCGACGCCAAGGCTCGGTATGCATACTAGGCAACACAGTAAAAGGAAGGGCTTGAGTCTCATAGATCCTGAGGCGGTGCAGTGCGATGTTTAATTCAAGGCGACTGGCATTGCTGCGCAAGCTCCCTCGTGCGCCGTTTCATCAAATGATGTCAGGCAAAAGCGGTGGGCATTCTAACATGATGCTTTTTTGGCGCCAGCGCTGGCAGGCGGCCATGCTCCGATAAAGCGCAGGCGAGGTTATTAGACGATTGTCGACAATATTGTTTTATTCTTTGACTATTACAGGCTGATTGGCTAGTTTTTGCGGCATTGCTTTTAAAGGTGTCGACAATATGCTCGATCAAACGGAAATCTCCGTGGCGCTGTCAGACGATTCCCAGACAATGTCGGAGAACGTCTTCCGGCGTATCCAGGCCGCCATCGTTAAGGGGGAAATCGCCCCCGGCAGCAAGATTTCCGAGCCGGAATTGGCGCGCACCTACGGCATCAGCCGTGGCCCATTGCGCGAAGCGATCCACCGACTGGAGGGTCAGCGCCTGCTGGTGCGCGTGCCTCACGTTGGCGCACGAGTGGTGTCCTTGAGCCACGCCGAGCTGATCGAACTCTACGAAATTCGCGAATCCCTGGAAGGCATGGCCTGCCGCCTGGCCGCCGAGCGCATGACCGACGCGCAAATCGAAGAGCTGCGCCAAGTGCTGCACACCCATGAGCGCGACGAAGCGTTCCAGGCTGGCGTCGGCTACTACCAGCAGGAAGGCGACTTCGATTTTCATTACCGGATAATTCAAGGCGCCGGCAACCGCACCCTCACCCAAATGCTCTGCGGCGAGCTGTACCAATTGGTGCGCATGTACCGTATCCAGTTCTCCGCCACCCCCAATCGTCCACGCCAGGCTTTTGCCGAGCATCACCGCATTCTTGACGCGATTGCCGATCGCGACGGTGAACTGGCCGAATTGTTGATGCGCCGCCATATCGGCGCTTCCAAACGCAACATTGCCCGTCACTTCCCCGACGGCGCCCCCCAGACAGCCACTCAGCGAGGTGAGTCATGAGTTCCAACAATAAAACCACTCCAGGCCAGCGGTTCCGTGATGCAGTCGCCAGCGAACAGCCACTGCAAGTGGTGGGCGCAATCAACGCCAACCACGCGCTGCTGGCCAAACGCGCCGGTTTCAAGGCCATCTACCTCTCGGGTGGCGGTGTCGCTGCCGGTTCCCTCGGTGTGCCGGATTTGGGCATCACCGGCCTGGATGACGTGCTGACCGACGTGCGCCGCATCACTGACGTGTGCGACCTGCCGCTGCTGGTAGACGTGGACACCGGCTTCGGCTCCTCGGCCTTTAACGTGGCACGCACGGTCAAGTCGATGATCAAGTTCGGCGCCGCCGCTATCCACATCGAAGATCAGGTCGGCGCCAAGCGCTGCGGTCATCGCCCGAACAAAGAAATTGTGTCCCAGCAGGAAATGGTCGACCGCATCAAGGCCGCCGTGGACGCGCGCACCGATGACAGCTTCGTGATCATGGCGCGTACCGATGCGCTCGCCGTCGAAGGGTTGGAGTCCGCCCTGGAACGCGCTGCCGCCTGCATCGAAGCCGGTGCCGACATGGTCTTTCCGGAAGCCATCACTGAGCTTGAGATGTACAAGCTGTTCGCCTCCCGCGTGAAAGCGCCGATCCTGGCTAACATTACCGAGTTCGGCGCGACCCCGCTGTACACCACCGAACAGTTGAAATCTGCCGATGTTTCCATCGTGCTGTACCCGCTCTCGGCCTTTCGTGCCATGAACAAGGCTGCCGAGAACGTCTACACCGCGATCCGTCGCGACGGCACCCAGCAGAACGTGATCGACACCATGCAAACCCGCATGGAGCTTTACGATCGCATCGACTACCACACCTTCGAGCAGAAGCTCGATGCGCTGTTTGCTGCGAAAAAGTAACGAACGCGCCTCCCTGAATAACTACAAAATTGGAGAACAACCATGGCTGAAGCAAAAGTACTCAGTGGCGCCGGCCTGCGTGGCCAGGTAGCCGGGCAGACCGCACTGTCCACCGTAGGCCAGGCCGGTGCCGGCCTCACCTATCGCGGTTACGACGTGCGTGAACTCGCCGCCGACGCGCAATTTGAAGAAGTCGCTTACCTGCTGCTCTACGGCGAGCTGCCGACCAAAGCCGAACTGGCCGCCTACAGCAAAAAACTGAGCACGCTGCGCGATCTGCCCCAGGCCTTGAAAGAAGTTCTGGAGCGCATCCCCGCCGACGCCCACCCGATGGACGTGATGCGCACCGGTTGCTCGTTTCTGGGCAATATCGAGCCCGAGAAAGACTTCAGCGTGCAACGCGATGTCACCGACCGCCTGCTCGCCGCCTTCCCGGCGATCATGTGCTACTGGTACCGCTTCAGTCATGACGGTAAGCGCATCGACTGCGTCACCGACGAGCCGAGCATCGGCGGCCACTTCCTGCACCTGCTGCACGGCAAGCAGCCGAGCGCGCTGCATGAGAAAGTCATGAACGTGTCGCTGATCCTCTACGCCGAGCACGAATTCAACGCGTCGACCTTCACCGCCCGCGTATGTGCCTCGACCTTGTCCGATCTGTATTCGTGCGTCACCGCCGCCATCGGCTCCCTGCGCGGCCCGCTGCATGGCGGCGCCAACGAAGCGGCGATGGAAATGATCGAGCGTTTCGGCTCGGCCGAAGAAGCCGTTGAAGGCACCCTTGGCATGCTGGCGCGCAAAGACAAGATCATGGGCTTTGGCCACGCGATCTACAAAGACAGCGACCCGCGTAATGAAGTGATCAAGGGCTGGTCGAAAAAACTCGCTGACGAAGTGGGCGACAAAGTGTTGTTCCCGGTCTCTGAAGCCATCGACAAGACCCTGTGGGAGCAGAAGAAGTTGTTCCCCAACGCCGACTTCTACCATGCCTCGGCTTACCACTTCATGGGCATACCGACCAAGCTGTTCACGCCGATCTTCGTGTGTTCGCGCCTCACTGGCTGGGCCGCGCATGTGTTCGAACAGCGCGCCAACAACCGCATCATCCGTCCAAGCGCCGAATACATCGGCGTTGAGCAGCGCAAGTTCGTGCCAATCGAGCGTCGCTGAGTGAAGTGACCGGCGATCCTGAAGTGGTAACCGAATCAAAAATGTGGGAGCGGGCTTGCTCGCGAATACGGTGTGTCATTCAACACATAGGGCGACTGTTACACCGCCTTCGCGAGCAAGCCCGCTCCCACATTTTGACCTCATTCCAATTCTGGATCTGCCTCGGCTCTTCTTTTGTAACTACCGTGACCGAGTCCTGACGATGAACACTGAATTTCGTAAACCGCTGCCCAGCAGCCGCCTGGATTTCTTTGATGCCCGTGCGGCCGTCGATGCAATCACCCCTGGCGCCTACGCCACCTTGCCTTACACCTCACGCGTACTCGCGGAGAACCTGGTGCGCCGTTGCAACCCGGCCACGCTCAATGCGTCCCTGAGCCAACTGATCGAGCGCAAGCGTGACCTCGACTTCCCGTGGTTCCCGGCGCGTGTGGTGTGCCACGACATTCTTGGGCAGACCGCCCTGGTCGACCTCGCCGGCCTGCGCGATGCCATCGCCCTGCAAGGCGGCGACCCGGCCCAGGTCAACCCGGTGGTGCCGACCCAACTGATCGTCGACCACTCCCTGGCCGTTGAGGCCGGTGGTTTCGACCCGGACGCGTTCGAGAAAAACCGCGCCATCGAAGACCGTCGCAACGAAGACCGTTTCCACTTTATCGAATGGACCAAAAAGGCCTTCAAAAACGTCGACGTGATCCCGCCCGGCAACGGCATCATGCACCAGATCAACCTGGAGAAAATGTCCCCGGTGATTCAGGTGCGAGATGGCGTGGCGTTCCCTGATACCTGCGTCGGCACCGACAGTCACACCCCACACGTGGATGCCCTGGGCGTGATCGCCATCGGCGTCGGCGGCCTGGAAGCCGAGAGCGTGATGCTCGGCCGCGCCTCGTGGATGCGCCTGCCGGAAATCATCGGCGTGGAGCTCACCGGCAAGCTGTTGCCCGGCATCACCGCCACCGACATGGTGCTGGCGCTGACCGAGTTCCTGCGTAAACAAAAAGTGGTCGGCGCGTGGCTGGAGTTCTTCGGCGAAGGCGCCTCCAAACTGACCCTGGGCGACCGCGCGACCATCTCCAACATGGCCCCGGAATACGGCGCCACGGCGGCAATGTTCTACATCGACCCGCAGACTATCGCCTATCTGAAACTCACCGGCCGTGAAGACGAGCAAGTCACCCTGGTGGAGCACTACGCGCGTCACACCGGCCTGTGGGCGGATGACCTCAAGGGCGCGCAGTACGAGCGTGGCCTGACCTTCGACCTGTCCAGCGTCGTGCGCAACATGGCGGGGCCGAGCAACCCGCACGCGCGTGTCGCCACCAGCGACCTGGCGGCCAAGGGCATCAGCGGCCAGTGGGACGAAGTGCCGGGGCAAATGCCCGACGGCGCGGTGATCATTGCTGCCATTACCAGTTGCACCAACACCAGCAACCCGCGCAACGTGATCGCCGCCGGCCTGTTGGCACGTAACGCCAACAAGCTCGGGCTGGCCCGCAAACCGTGGGTCAAATCCTCGCTGGCGCCGGGTTCGAAAACCGTGGCGATGTACCTTGACGAAGCGGGCTTGACCCACGAGTTGGAGCAGTTGGGTTTTGGTGTCGTGGCATTCGCCTGCACCACCTGCAACGGCATGTCCGGTGCGCTCGACCCGGTGATCCAGCAAGAAATCATTGACCGCGACCTCTACGCCACTGCCGTGCTTTCCGGTAACCGCAACTTTGACGGGCGTATTCACCCGTACGCCAAGCAAGCGTTCCTCGCTTCGCCGCCGCTGGTGGTGGCTTATGCGATTGCCGGCACCATCCGTTTCGACATTGAAAAGGACGTGCTGGGCCTGGATGCCGACGGCAAGGAAATCCGCCTCAAAGACATCTGGCCGAGCGACGAAGAGATCGACGCGGTGGTCAAGGCTTCGGTCAAGCCGGAGCAGTTCCGCGCGGTCTACATCCCGATGTTCGCGATTCACGAAGACACCGGCCCTAAAGTCGCGCCGCTGTACGACTGGCGCCCGCAAAGCACCTACATCCGCCGCCCGCCCTACTGGGAAGGCGCGCTGGCCGGTGCCCGTCCGCTCAAGGGCATGCGCCCGCTGGCGGTGCTACCGGACAACATCACCACCGACCACTTGTCGCCGTCCAACGCGATCATGCCGGGCAGCGCCGCCGGTGAATACCTGGCGAAAATGGGCCTGCCGGAGGTCGACTTCAACTCATACGCCACCCACCGCGGCGACCACTTGACCGCGCAGCGCGCGACCTTCGCCAACCCGAAACTGTTCAACGAAATGGTGGTTGAAAACGGCAAGGTCAAGCAGGGTTCCCTGGCGCGTATCGAGCCCGAAGGCCAGGTCACGCGGATGTGGGAAGCCATCGAAACCTACATGGAACGCAAGCAGCCGCTGATCATTATTGCGGGTGCCGACTACGGCCAGGGTTCGTCCCGCGACTGGGCGGCCAAAGGCGTACGCCTGGCCGGTGTAGAGGCGATTGCCGCCGAAGGTTTTGAGCGTATTCACCGCACCAACCTGGTGGGCATGGGCGTGTTGCCGCTGGAGTTCCTGCCGGGCACCGACCGTCACACCTTGAACATCGACGGCAGCGAAACCTATGACGTAATCGGTCAGCGCACCCCGCGTGCGCAGTTGACCCTGGTGATCAACCGCAAGAATGGCGAACGTGTCGAAGTGCCGGTGACGTGCCGCCTGGACACCGCTGAAGAAGTGTCGATCTACGAGGCGGGCGGCGTGTTGCAACGTTTTGCCCAGGACTTCCTGGAATCGGCGGCGACCGCCTGAGGGGTTAACCATGGCACACGCAGCGCAAATCAAGATCCCCGCCACGTACATGCGTGGCGGTACCAGCAAGGGCGTGTTTTTCAGCCTCAAAGACCTGCCCGCAGCGGCGCAGGTGCCGGGAGCCGCGCGCGATGCCCTGCTGTTGCGGGTGATCGGCAGCCCCGATCCCTACGACAAGCAGATTGACGGCATGGGCGGCGCCACCTCGAGCACCAGCAAAACCGTGATCCTCGCCAAAAGTACGCGCGCCGATCATGACGTGGACTACTTGTTTGGCCAGGTGTCCATCGACAAGCCTTTTGTCGACTGGAGTGGCAACTGCGGCAACCTGTCCGCCGCGGTGGGCTCGTTCGCCATCAGCGCCGGGCTGGTCGACCCGGCCCGCGTGCCCCGCAACGGCGTAGCCGTGGTGCGGGTCTGGCAGGCGAATATCGGCAAGACCATCATTGCTCACGTGCCGATCACCGACGGCACGGTGCAGGAAACCGGCGACTTCGAACTCGACGGCGTGACCTTCCCAGCCGCCGAGGTGCAGCTGGAGTTTATGGACCCGGCGGCGGAAGAAGAGGGCGGCGGTGGCTCGATGTTTCCCACTGGCAATCTCATCGACAACTTGGAAGTGCCCGGTGTCGGCACCTTCAAGGCGACGCTGATCAACGCGGGCATCCCGACGATTTTTATCAACGCTGAAGACCTCGGCTACACCGGTACCGAGCTGCAAGGCGCGATCAACAGCGACCCCAAAGCCCTGGCGATGTTCGAGACCATACGCGCCTATGGCGCCTTGCGCATGGGCTTGATCAAACACCTGGACGAAGCCGCCCAGCGCCAACACACGCCGAAGGTCGCGTTTGTGGCCAAACCTTTGGACTACGTGGCGTCCAGCGGTAAGGCAATCAAGGCCGGTGATGTGGATTTGCTGGTGCGCGCGCTGTCGATGGGCAAGCTGCACCACGCCATGATGGGCACGGCGGCGGTGGCGATTGGCACAGCGGCGGCGATTTCCGGCACCTTGGTCAACCTCGCAGCCGGTGGTGTTGAGCGCAATGCGGTGCGCTTCGGGCATCCGTCCGGCACCTTGCGTGTCGGCGCTGAAGCGACACAAGTGAACGGCGAATGGGGGGTGAAAAAAGCCATCATGAGCCGCAGCGCGCGAGTCCTGATGGAAGGCTTCGTCCGCGTTCCCGGCGACGCCTTCTAACAGCTTGCACTGACCCCACATGGAATGGTGGTATCCGCACGACCAAGGCAGGCAATCAGACCTGCCAAACCACGATCAACCCTGACCCTGAGGATGGAACAACCCCTAACTGTTTGGAGAACGGCCATGAGCGCTAACGTCGACCAGAACAACCGCCCCGATTACGACCAAGTCCTGCAGGACATCGCCGATTACGTCCTCAATTACCGCATCGAGTCCCGGGACGCCTTGGACACTGCCCGCAACTGCCTGATGGACACACTCGGCTGTGGCCTGCTGGCCCTGCGCTTCCCCGAGTGCACCAAACATCTGGGGCCGATCGTCGAGGGCACAGTGGTGCCGTTCGGCGCGCGCGTGCCGGGTACCTCCTTTCGCCTGGACCCGATTAAAGCCGCCTGGGACATCGGTTGCATCGTGCGTTGGCTCGACTACAACGACACCTGGCTCGCCGCCGAATGGGGTCACCCTTCGGATAACCTCGGTGGCATCCTCGCCGTGGCTGATCATCTTTCGCAAAAGCGCGTGGCCAATGGCGACGCACCGCTGACCGTGCGCGCGGTGCTGGACGCGATGATCATGGCCCACGAAATCCAAGGTGTGATTGCCCTGGAAAACGCCTTCAACCGCGTCGGCCTTGACCATGTGCTGCTGGTGAAAGTCGCCTCCACGGCGGTCACGGCCAAGCTGATGGGCGCCAACCGCGAGCAGTTGCTGGCTGCATTGTCCCATGCGTTTGTTGATGGCCAGGCACTGCGTACTTATCGGCATGCGCCGAACGCCGGCTCGCGCAAATCTTGGGCGGCAGGCGATGCATCCAGCCGTGGCGTGCGCCTCGCGGATATAGCCCTGCGCGGCGAGATGGGCATTCCTGGTGTGTTGAGCGCGCCGCAGTGGGGTTTCTACGACGTGCTGTTCAGCCACACCAAAAAGGACCTGGCGCTCAAGCCTGAAGACAAACGCGCGTTCAGCCTGTCCCAGCCCTACGGCACCTACGTGATGGAAAACGTGCTGTTCAAGATCAGCTTCCCGGCTGAGTTCCATGCGCAAACCGCCTGCGAAGCCGCAGTGACATTGCACCCGCAGGTCAAAGATCGGCTGCTTGAAATCGAGCGTATTGTGATCACCACCCACGAGTCGGCGATTCGCATTATTTCCAAGGTCGGCCCACTGGCCAACGCCGCCGACCGCGACCACTGCCTGCAATACATGACCGCTGTGCCGTTGGCGTTCGGCAACTTGGTGGCCGAGCAGTACGAAGATGAGTTTCACGCGGCCCATCCGATCATTGATGAGCTGCGCCAGAAGATGGTGATCGTCGAAGAGCCACGCTACAGCCGCGAATACCTGGAGGCGGACAAGCGCTCCATCGCCAACGCGGTGCAGGTGTTTTTCAAGGATGGTTCCAGCACCGAGCAGGTGGCGGTGGAATACCCGATTGGGCACCGCCGGCGTCGGGCGGATGGCATTCCATTGCTGGAAGACAAGTTCAAGGCCAACCTGGCCACGCGATTTACCGCACAACGCAGCGGGGAGATTTTTGCAGTGTGCAAGGATCAGGCGCGGCTTGAGGCTACGCCGGTGAATCGGTTTGTAGATCTGTTCGTTATTTAGAAGACACTACAAAACTAATGTGGGAGCGGGCTTGCTCGCGAAAGCGGAGTGTCAGGCAATTCATCTGTCACTGACACACCGCATTCGCGAGCAAGCCCGCTCCCACACAAGCCTGTTCCCACATTTGGATGGGGGGCGGCCTCAGGTAATTACATACTGCCTTCCACATCATCCAGGCTAAACGTCTCGGTATGGTCGTCATACGAGAAAATCTCCGCATAACGCCCCCACGCCACTACGCTTTCCAGGGTTTTTTCCACAAAGGCTTCGGTCATCGAGTCTTCCAATTCCTGCTCAAAACGCACCCGTGGCGCACGGTGCCCGCTGCGTTCAAGCAGCACCTGATGAATGCGCGCGGCCAACGGCACGTGCCGGATCAAATGCTCGGCGAACAGGGTTTTACGCTCTTGGGTGCCGTAGTCGGCGAACAGCTTGCCGGCGTCGGTGAGGGTAATGTCGGCGCCCTTGAGCTCGGCGAAACCCAAGTGCTCGAGCATTTCGGCCACCGGGAACAAATCGTCGACTTCCAGCAGGCGCCGTTCCGCCACGGTCGGTAAGCCGGCGTGGCCGTTGTAGGGCTCGGCGGCCAGGGTTTCGATCAGACCGGCCATCAGGTTGGTGGACACTTGTGGCAGCAGGCTGCCCATTTTCAGCTCGGGTATGCCTTTGACATCGGCGCTGCGCCGGTCGGTCATCAGCGCATAGATGTCGTCGACCATTTGCCGGAAGGTTGGGGCCAGCCGGTTGCGCGGGTGCGCAAACGGCACTTTGATTTCGGCGACCACGCGGCCGGGGTTGGACGACAACACCAGGATGCGGTCGCACATCAGCACCGCTTCTTCGATGTTGTGGGTCACGATCAGGATCGACTTGATCGGCAGCTGTTTGCCGCTCCACAAATCCAGCAGGTCGGTACGCAGGGTTTCGGCGGTGAGCACGTCCAGGGCCGAGAAGGGTTCGTCCATCAGCAGCAAGGTTGGGTTGACGACGAGGCCGCGGGCAAAGCCCACACGCTGGCGCATGCCGCCGGACAATTCGCGCGGGTAAGCGTTTTCAAAACCGTCCAGGCCGATCAGGTCGATGGCGGCCAGGGCGCGCCTGCGGCTTTCCTTGCGCTCGACTTGCAAGGCTTGCAGGCCGGCTTCCACGTTTTCCAGCACAGTCAGCCAAGGGAATAGCGCAAAGGTCTGGAACACCATCGCCACCCCTTCAGCCGGGCCGTTCAGCGGCGCGCCGTTATACAGGACGTCGCCCGACGATGGTTGAATCAGCCCGGCGATGATACGCAGCAGCGTGGACTTGCCTGAGCCGGAGCGGCCGAGCATGCCGACGATCTCGCCTTCATGCAGGCTTAGGTCCACGCCGCAGAGCACCTGCAGTTCGTCTTTGCCTTTGCCGAAGACGCGGTTGACGTTTTTCAGCGAGTAGATTCTCGGCGTATCAGCCGCGTGTTCGGTAGCGCTATTCATCACAGCGAATCCCATCAATTCAGACGAAGTTTGTTTTCAGCCAAGGCGTACATCGGCCGCCAGACTGCGCGGTTGAAGGCCACGACGAAGATCGACATCACCACCACGCCCAGCGCGATCTTTGGGAAGTCGCCGGCGGCGGTGGTCTGTGCGATGTAGGCGCCCAGCCCGTGCGCGACCACGTTGTCCTGACCCCAGGACACGTACTCGGAAACGATACTGGCGTTCCACGCGCCGCCCGACGCAGTAATGGCGCCGGTGACGTAGTACGGGAAGATTCCCGGCAGCATCACCTTGCGCCACCACAGCCAGCCGCGAATACGGAAGTTGGCGGCGGCCTCCTTGAAGTCGTTGGGAAACGCACTGGCGCCGGCGATCACGTTGAACAGGATGTACCACTGGGTGCCTAGCACGATCAGCGGGCTCAACCAGATATCCGGGTTGAGGTGGTAATGCAGGATCACGATCACGAACACCGGGAACAGCAGGTTCGCCGGGAACGCGGCAAGGAACTGCGCCAGCGGCTGGATTTTTTCCGCGAGGCTGGGGCGCAAGCCGATGATCACCCCCAAAGGCACCCAGATCAGCGACGCGATCAGGATCAGGCCGGTGACCCGCAGCAGTGTGATCAAGCCCAGTACAAACACATGGCCGACCTCGGCGAAGGTCACCTCGGTGCCGACGTACAACACGATGTGATACAGCGCATACGCCGCCATCAGGGAGATGAGCGTGCCCCATGCCCAATCGATAATCTTTGAGGTGCCAGGTGTTTCCACCGGCAACGCTTTGAATGCACCGCCTGCCAGGCTGAAGCGTTTGTTGCCGATACGGCTGATGGCGCGGGTGATCGGGCGCAGGATGCGCTGAACCACGCGCGTACGTTGGATCAGGTTGAGCACCCAGGATTGCGGCGCTGCACCCTGGGAGGCGGTGGTTTCCATGCGGAACTTGTCAGCCCAGGCCACCAAGGGGCGGAACAGAAACTGGTCGTAGATCAGGATCACCGCGATCATCGCCAGGATCACGTAGCCCACGGCGTGCAGGTCTTTCTGGGCAATGGCCAGCGCCAGGTATGAGCCCACGCCCGGCAGGGTGATGGTCTTGTCGCCGACGGTGATGGCTTCGGAGGCGACCACGAAAAACCAGCCGCCGGACATGCTCATCATCATGTTCCACACCAGCCCCGGCATGGCGAAGGGCACGTCGAGCTTCCAGAACTTCTGCCAGCCGCAGAGACGCAGGTTGGTCGATACTTCCACCAGGTCATGGGGCAGCATGCGCAGTGACTGGTAGAAGCTGAAACTCATGTTCCAGGCCTGGCTGGTGAAGATCGCAAAAATTGCCGCGAACTCGGCACCCAGTACGCGCCCGGGAAACAGCAGCAGGAAAAACGTCACGGTAAAGGAGATGTAACCCAGCACTGGCACCGATTGCAGGATATCGAGCACCGGCACCAGCAGTTTCTCGGCGCGCCGGCTTTTGGCCGCCAGGGTGCCGTACAACAGCGTGAAAATCAGCGCTGCGACCATCGCCGCGAGCATGCGCAGGGTAGTGCGCATCGCGTACTCCGGCAGGTTGGCCGGGTCGAGGGAAATGACTTCACTTTGCAAGGTGGCGATAGGCGCCCAGGTCTCGCGGGCGGTGATGGAAAAAAACAACAGAAAGCCAATCACCAGCGGCAGGGCGACCAAGTCCCAGCGGTTGGGCAGCAAGCGCAGCGTGGACGCCGGTATGTAGTGACGGAATACTTTTTTCATAGGCCGTTGCTCATAGGCTGTCAGTTCTGCAGCGTTCAGGTTCAGGGGCGTGATGGGCGTGAGCTTCGCTGCTGCACGAGTGTCCCTGCGAGAAGGACGGGCGCTGTTTTCGTGAGTCAGGGGCAACGAGACGTTGCTGGCGGGATTGTACGTTTCTGAATGTTACAAGCACATAAATTTGCTGTCAGTTTCCTGTACGAACGGCGGCTAGGCGTTGGGGCCCTACCGCTGATACAAATAGCTACTCACACGACCTACGACGTCGGAACCCTCTTCCAGATAAATGCCAATCAGGTAACCGGACGGCTTGCACATTCAGGCCCTCTGATAATCGGCAATTGCGAATTTAATACCTGAATCTGGGAAGGTACCTATGACTAGCGTAAACACTCGGCCAGCACCCTACACCGTTGGCTATGAACAGCCTCAGAAGGCGTCGCCGATCAACTACGAAGACAGCGCGCAAGCTGCTCAAGAAAACGGTGCTCAGGCCAATTCTGCGCCGCCCAACAGGCAAATGACGCCTGAACAGCGTGGCAACTTTTCGAGCCATCGCAGCATCGTTAATCCAAATCAGGCGCAGGGGGCGGGTGCACCGGACCCGCTCGCAGAGCTGACTGAAAAAAATAACGCGCTTCACGCCAAACTCAAGGCGTTGACTGACAAGTTCGGTCCGATTATCAAGCAGCTCAGCCAGAAAATAATGGACCTGACTGCACAACTTGAGACTTCAGGCAAAGCCACTAACGACGCTTCAAACGCTCAGGCTCAGGGCCGTGGTAGCGATAGTCAGAATGTTGCGCCGCCTGAGACGTCTCCTAATCAGGATGACGTAAGTACACAGCAATCTGCGGACACACAGCAGCCAGCACCTGCTCCAGGTACACCGGACGCTCCAGTCACTCAGCCAGGCCAGGCTGCGGGGCTTGATGAACTGATCCAGGCGACTGCTGCGTTCAGCAAAACACTTGACAGCATACTCGAGAGGTTCAAAGCGATCATCGAAGGCTTGACTCAGACAATTAATGATTTGATGACGCGAATCGACACGATGAACACCTCTCAAAATCAGGCGCCTTCTGAGCAGGCGGACGGCGCCGAGTCGGCTTCGCCATACAGCGCACAGCCTGAAACACAGGCCTCTTCACAAAACGAACGCTCGGCTCAGGTGAATGCGCAAACCGCGCCGGCGAATGGCGATGTGGAAGGAATCAAGAAGGAAAACGCCAGGCTTGAAGCCCAGCTTGATTATATGGAGGACATGTTCGCGGATACCATCTCAAGACTCCAACAACAGGTAGCCACCTTGGCTCAGAAAATTCCGCAAAAGGGCTAGGGCTCGACATGCCTAGGTGAGTGTGGGGCGACCTCACACTCATCCGCTTCAGCATCGATCGTTTACTCAAACCGCAGGATCACCCGACGGTTGTGCTTGCTCTTCTTCTCGATCTTCTCGCAGAACACCCGGCCGATTTCCTCGGTGTTGATCACATGGGTGCCGCCGCATGGCTGGATATCGATCCCGGCGATTTCAATCACCCGCACTGATCCCTGAATCACTGGCGGCGCAACCGCCTGGGTGCGGGTGATCTGCAGCAGGGTTGAATACTCCGTGGCGGGCATCGACAGGGTTTTCACCGCGTGTGCCTGTTGGATCAGTGCGTTGAGGTCGCGGGTGATGCTGTCTTTGTCGAGGGTCATTTCTGGCAGATCAAAATCCAGGCGGCCTTTGTCGGCGCTGATGCTGCAGCCGGTGACGGGGGCATCGATGATCGAGCACAGCAAGTGCAGGCAGGTGTGCATCTTCATGTGCTGGTAGCGCCGTTCCCAGTCCAGGCCAGCGTCCACCTGCACCCCGGCGGTCAGTTGCTCGGGGCAATGTTCCACCTGATGCCAGATGATCGAACGCAACACCGGGTCACGTACGGTGCCGATCACGTCGACCCGCGTGCCATCGGCCAGTGTCAGGTGGCCGGTGTCTCCCGGCTGCCCGCCGCCGGTGGGATAAAACAGCGTGTGCTCCAGTGCGACGCCGTGTTCGCTGACCGCAATCACCCGGGCGCTGAAGGCGTTTTGGTAGGGCGCGCTGTCGAACAGCGCCAGGGTTTCCATGGTGTGCACGGACATGTTCAACCTCCGACAATCAGTGGGCTGGCTTGCAACAGATGACGCACCATTGCACTTAAGCCAGGGGGGGAAAGCAGGGTAATTTCAAATTCCGGCCCGCAGACTTTCAGGTTCAGCGGCAGGCGCGGCAACTGGTCGCCGACGTCAAGGCGGCGCAGGCGAAATTGCAGGTGATGGCGTTCTTTCACCGTGGGTTCCAGCATCAGCCCCTGCAAGGGGTGAAAGTCGGCGTCCAGCACCGTGACCTTGTGGCTGGCGCTGACTTCGCCAACCACGTGCAAACGCTCATCCATGGCGAAGGCGCCCAGATAATTGCTGTGATCCGACTCGGCATTTTTTTGCAATTGGACCTGGTTGACCACTTTGACCTTAGTGCCGGCCGGCACGTCCTGGGTGATTACGCAGGAGGGGCTGATAAACACGTTGTCGCCGATCAGTACATAGCCCAGCACGCGGGCGCCGGATCCCACCTCGACATTGTTGCCCAGGCGTGGGTGGCGTTTGCCATCCGGGTTGTTGGCGATACCTCGGGCGCCCAGGGTGACGCCGCAAAGGATGTAGCAATCGTTACCGATCTCGCAGGTTTCGCCGATCACCGTGCCGTAGCCGTGGTCCAGCACAAAGCGTCGGCCGATACGCGCTGCGGGATGAATCTCGGCGCCGGAAAGGATTTTGCCTTGGTTACTGAGCTTGAGGGCCATGCGCGAAAACGTGCCGGTGGTCTGGTCAGGGAAATGCCACACCAGGTGCGCAAGGCGGTAAAACAGCACCGCCTTGAACGAAGCATAGGACTCCAGGATCAACTCGCCGCGCCCGCGTGACGCCGGGTCGCGATAGGCGTAGGCGATCAAGTCTTCGGCTACGGCTTGGGCGGCGTTCTGGATCAACGGCGCCAGGTGTGGCTCCAACTGCTTCATCTGCGCAGGCGTCAAGGTCTGGATAAGGTGCGTGAGCAGCTCATCGTGCAGCTGTTGCATGTCGATAAAGCCCCCCATGGAGGCACCCCCGCATTCTGGATAGTTGGGAAACCGGTTATTCGAAACTGGGCAGGTAGCTGTCAGCATTGTCGTAGACCATGGTCAACACCACCGTTTCGGGCGGCAGTTCGGGGGCGAGCTGCGCGATGGCAACCATGTTGGCGGCCGAGGACAAGCCCAGGCTGATGGCGTCGGTACGCATGATGCGTTTCATCATGTCGATGCACGCCTGGCGCGACACTTTCAGCATTCCGTCCAGCACATCCACGTTAAGAATGCTCGGGATCAAGCCAATCGACAGGCCTTGGATATGGTGCGGCGCGTGCTGGTTTTTCAGCAGGTCGCATTCCTCCGGTTCCACACCCATCACGCGCATTGCCGGCCAGGCAACCTTGAGGGTTTCGCCGATGCCGGTGATGTGGCCGCCGGTGCCGATGCCGCTGACGAAGTAGTCCACGCGTCGCTCACCGAAGGCGTGGAGGATTTCCGGCGCGGTGGTATCGCGGTGAGTTTGCGGGTTGGCGCCGTTGCGCTGCTGGTTGAGCATCACGTAACTGGGGTTTTCCAGTTGCAGCTCCATGCATTTTTCGCCGTGGGAGTTGTTCCCCAGGCGGCTGTCCGAGAGCACCACCTTGGCGCCGTACAGGCGTAGCAGTTTCTGCTTTTCTGGGCTGTAGTTATCGGGAATCACCAGCACCACTTTATAGCCCAGTACGTTACCGGCCATTACCAGGCCGATGCCGGTGTTGCCGCCGCTGGGCTCAATGATGGTCTGCCCGGAGTCACGCATCAGCACGCCCCGGCGCTCTGCGTCGAGGATCATGCCCAAGGCGATGCGCGCCTTGTGGCTACCGCCGGGGTTGAGGGATTCAAGCTTGGCGTAGACCTCGATGCCGAGGTCTTCGGAAAACTGCGCCAGGCGTACAATCGGCGTACGGCCGATCACGTCGAGAATGGAATTGTGCAACATCGGTCAGTCCCCGAATCAGTACAAAGGCATATCGGGTTCGACGTCACGCACCCAATGTTTCATGCCGCCCTGCAGGACTTTGGTGTTGGCGAAACCGGCGGCCAGCAAGGTGCTGGCCGCTTGCTCGGCGCGGGTTCCGGCGTAGCAGATCAGGTAGTGGGTGTTGTCGCGGCTGAGGCTGTCGAGTTGCCCATCCAGTTCGGCCAGGGGGATATGCACTACGCCCGGCAATTTGCACACTTCAAGCTCACTGGCATCGCGCACGTCCAGCAGCACATCGGCGCTGCGGTGGTGTTCAAGCACTTGCTTGAGTACGTGCGGCTTGATGTAGCGTTCCTCGGCGAGAGAGGGTTGGCTTGGGACTGCATCGGCGCAAACCGCCGGGGCCACGGTTTCGCTATGGCGCAGTTCCGAGCAGCACGGGCAGTCGGGGCGGCGCTTGAAGCGGATTTCGCTGAATTTCATCGCCAGTGCATCGAAGCGCATCAACCGGCCGGACAGAGGCTCGCCAATGCCGATCAGCAACTTGATGGCCTCAGTAGCTTGAATCATCCCGACCACTCCCGGCAGCACACCGATCACCCCACCGGCGCTGCAGTTGGGCGCCAATTCGGCAGGCGGTGCTGACGGGAACAGGCAGCGGTAGCACGGACCACCTTTATAGTTGAGCACGCTGATCTGCCCGTCGAAGCGGTAGATGGCGCCATACACCAACGGTTTGCCGAGCTGCACGCAGGCGTCGTTGACCCGATAACGCGTATCGAAATTGTCGGTGCCGTCGATCACCAGATCGTAGGCGCCTACCAGCTCCAGTGCGTTGTCGGCGTTGATTGCGGTGTTGTGCGCGTTGATCTGGATATGTCGGTTGAGGTCGTGCAGGCGTTGCTTGGCAGACTCGACCTTGGGCATGCCCAGGCTGCTGTTGCCGTGGACGACCTGGCGTTGCAGGTTGCTGCTTTCCACCACATCGAAATCCACCAGGCCCAGGGTGCCAATGCCGGCCGCCGCCAGGTACAGGCTGATGGGCGAGCCCAGGCCGCCGGTGCCGATGATCAGCACCTTGGCTTTTTTCAGGTTCAACTGACCTTCGCGGCCGACGCCCGGCAGGGTGATGTGGCGCACGTAGCGCTGCACCTCTTCATTGCTAAGGCCGTCGACGTCCATGCCACCGGACGTGGCAAGCAGCACTTCGATTTTGGCCTTTTCCGGCAACGGCTCGTCCGCACCGATCAGTTCTTCTTCGGCGGTGAACAGGAAGTGTTCCTTGAGCTGGTTGTTCTTTTCGTGAAACAGGTGCGGGCGCAGCTGTGGATGGTTGCTGCAGAGGTTTTCAATGACTTCGCGCAATGTCGATCCGGTGCCCTCAAGGGTCGATTCCGGCAGCTTGGCCACGCGAACCAGAATGTCGGGGAAAGAGACAGCGTTCATGGACAACTCCGTGTGCAGGTCGTTGAAAGGTTGAAGAGCGAAATGCTTGCCATCCCAGGCAAACAGCTTTGAGCCGAGGGCCTGGCCCTGGCGAACGTCCACCACCAAGTAGCTGACGGGGTAGATCGGCTCACCCAGGAACAGCGCCTTGTCCTGGTCTTCGTCACTGAAATAGGCACCGACATCCGGGTGGGAGTGGTAGATCACCACCACCGGGTTATCGCTGCGAAACGCCTTGTTCATCAGCAGCGTGTCGGCTACGGAAAAGGTGTAGCCGTTGGCCGCGCTGCGCGGGTACATCTCGGGGTTCTTGCGGTGCAGCTCGTTCTGAATATTGCTGCCCTGGTACACGCTGCCGTCGGCGAAGACAAAACCACAGCATTCCTCGGGGTAGCTGCGGTTGGCGTGGGCGTAGATCTGTTCCAGGGCGGTCGGGCGGAGGACGTCCATGTTTCTCTCGCGTTGCTGAGTGAGGGGTGGGAGGGTCAATTTTTCTTGGCCAGGAATTTTTCAACCGGCAACTTGGTGATCGCAAAACCGGCCAGCAGGATGGCTGAGTACAGCATCAAGTCGCGGGAAATTTCCACGCCTTCGTACCAGGCGCCGATGATCACTGCGAACACCGGGAAGATGATGAACACGAATGACAGGATGATCGGACTCAAGCGCTTGAGCAGCATGAAGTACACGATGAACCCGCCCACCGATGCCACCAGCCCGAGGTAAAACAGCGCGCTCCAGGAACGCAGGGTGATGTTTTCGAAGGTGGGTGTTTCAAACCACAGGCCGGCCACGAACAGCATCAGCCCGGCAATGCCAATGGGCAGGGTGTTGTAGGTGATCACACTGATGGCACTGCCTTTTTGCTTGGTAATGACGTAGCACAAGGCATGCATGATCGCGGCGGTCAGAATCGCCAGTACCCCGAAGAGCTCGGCGTGGTCCAGGTGCAGGCCCTGGCTCTTGATGATCATGTAGAGGCTGCCGAAACCGATGCCGATGCCGACCACCTGGGAAAAATAGATGCGCTCGCGCAGAAACAGCGCGGAGAAGATCAGGATAAACACCGGCATGCAGCTGAACAGCAGTGCGGTGAGGCCTGAGGAGACATGCATCTCGCCGTAATTGAGCAAGTAATAGGGAACGCTGAAGTAGGACAGGGTCACGAATACAAAGAACCAGCGGCTTTCTCGCGGGAACAGGATCGGCTCGCGCCGCACCAGGGCAAAACACAGGAACAGCGGGAAGGCGATCAAGAAGCGCAGGCCCGCCGATGTCAGCGGTGGCACGCTTTCGACGGCGATCTTGATCCCCAGCCACGTGGTGCCCCAGCTCAGGCACACGATAAGAAACATCATGCTGGTGACCAGGCCGGCCAACCACTGTTTCTGAGTTTTTGTTTTTGTTGTGTTTTCAAGAACGGCGGACATTGGCATCGTTTATTGCTTCCCTGAGCCGGAATTGAACTCTATATTGACTGTGTATTAAGTTGTTTCATTCGGTGATTGAACCCGTAAAAGCACACTATTAGGGCGAATGATGGCTGTCAAAACAAATATTGACATGGTGTCAATTATGCGTGAGGGGTTGTCCAGCGGTCAGGGCGTGAAGTACAAGCGCCTGTCCGATGTGATGGAGCGAGGCATCCTTGAGGGCCTGATTGAGCCCGGACGAAAACTGCCGCCCCACCGGGTGCTTTCCGACAATCTGGGTGTGACCATCGGCACCATCAGCCGAGCCTACGGCGAGTTGGAGCGCCTGGGGTTAGTAGTGGCGCGTGTGGGAGACGGCACGTTCGTGCGCAAGCGTGGGATGGAACGCCAGCGTGATGAAGGCTTTCGCAACGTCAGCGAGGAGCCACGCCATCACTTCGACATGAGCCGAAACATGCATATTCCTGGGCAAGAGACCGTGTTTCTGGCCCAGAGCTTCCAAACCTTGTCGACCAACGCCAAGTTCCTGCAGGACATCAGCGCCTACACCCCGGATGCCGGTTTGCCACGCTACCGTGAAGCCGGTGCGCAGTGGCTGGTGCAGCGTGATTTTCATCCCATTCCCGAGCAGGTCATCTGCGTGAATGGCGGCCAGCATGGCCTGCTTTGCGCGATGATGGCGCTATTGCGGGCGGGCGATACAGTGGTCACCGAACAACTTACCTATCCTGGCCTGATCACGGCTGCGCGCATGCTGGGTGTGCGGCTGATCGGCCTGGAGATGGATGAAGAGGGCGTGCTGCCAGGCGCGCTGGATGAAGTCTGTCGTAATCACCGGGTGTCGGCGTTGTACTGCACGCCGACCATTCAGAATCCGACGACGGCGGTATTGTCGGTCGCACGCCGGGAAGCCTTGGTTAAAGTGTGCCGCGAGCACAACCTGCTGATTCTTGAAGACGAAGCCCACGGCGTATTGGTGGAGGATCGGCCGCCGCCCCTCAGCTATTTCGCGCCTGAGCGTACGATTTTGATCAGCAGCTTGAGCAAGGCGGTGTCCGCCGGGCTGCGCGTGGGCTATGTGCACGCGCCACCGGCGCTGGTCAGTCGTATTTCAGCGGCTTTGCGCTCGACCTGCTGGATGGCCACGCCGGTGACGCTGGAGCTGGCGACCCAATGGATCGAAAACGGCACGGCGCAATACCTGCTACGCCAGCAGATCAATGAGATCAGTCGTCGCAAAGCCCTGGTGCGCGACCTGCTGGCCGGCCTTGAATACTGCACCCATCTGAATAGCCCGCATTTCTGGATTGAAGTACCCGAGCCATGGCGCGCGTCGGAAATCGAGGCCGAGCTCAAGCAGAACAATTACCTGATTGCCACCGCCGAGGCGTTTGCCGTAGGGCAGACGGCGGTGCCGCAGTTCATTCGGGCGAGCATCTGTAATACGTCGGGGGATGATCAGTTGTTGCGTGAGGGATTTGATGCGCTGGCGACCGCGTTGGGGCAGGGTGGGGGCCGGTTTCACTTGTAGGCCGGTCTATTAGTGGCGAGTGAGCAAGTGCCCTCGCCACACAGGCACTTCGGTACCCCTAGTTCGAGTTTATTTAAAACGTCGTTCGACGCCTTTCTCCACCAGAATCTTCGCCGAAATCTCTTCCACCGAAAAATGCGTGGAATTGATGTGCGCAATATTCTCGCGCCGGAACAGATTTTCCACCTCGCGTACTTCGAACTCGCACTGGGCATAGCTCGAATAGCGGCTGTTGGGCTTGCGCTCGTTACGGATGGCGGTGAGGCGGTCCGGGTCGATGGTCAGGCCGAACAGCTTGTGCTGGTGCGCGCGCAGGGCGGCCGGCAGCGTCAGGTGTTCCATGTCGTCCTCGGTCAGCGGGTAGTTCGCCGCGCGGATGCCGAACTGCATGGCCATATACAGGCACGTCGGCGTCTTGCCGCAGCGGGATACACCCACCAGAATCAAATCGGCCTTGTCGTAATAATGAGTGCGGGCGCCGTCATCATTGTCGAGCGCGAAGTTCACCGCCTCGATACGCTCCATATAATTGGAGTTGTGCCCGATGGAATGGGACTTTCCTACGGAATACGAGGAGTGTTCACTCAACTCTTGTTCCAGTGGCGCCAGGAACGTGGAGAAAATGTCAATCATGAAACCATTGGAGGTTGCAAGGATCTCACGGATGTCTTGATTGACGATGGTGTCGAAAATGATCGGCCGAAAACCGTCTTTTTCAGCCGCCAGATTGATTTGTTGTACCATGGCCCGCGCTTTATCCACGCTGTCTATATAAGGCCGCGTAAATTTGGCGAAGGTAATGTTTTCGAACTGCGCGAGCAGGCTCTGGCCCAATGTTTCGGCTGTGATGCCGGTGCCGTCGGAGATAAAGAAAGCAGATCGTTTCATTTGAGCCCTGGGCCTTAAGCTGATGGCGAATCTTGGATATGATAGGCGCGATTTTGCCGTCCCGCAGTGGGCCGCATTCTCACTTATTTTCCAGGTCCAGGCCACAAGCGCTGGCGTTTGCTCTTACTGAGCAGTCGGCGTCCTGAGCTTTTCCAACACAGAAAGTGGAGAGATCACCTTGGTAGAGTACGTAGTTTCCCTCGATAAGCTCGGCGTCCATGATGTAGAGCATGTGGGGGGCAAGAACGCATCCCTCGGCGAGATGATCAGTAATCTTGCAGGCGCTGGTGTCTCGGTGCCCGGTGGTTTCGCCACCACCGCCCAGGCGTACCGCGATTTCCTCGAACTGAGCGGCCTCAATGCTCAGATCCACGCCGCGCTGGACGCCCTGGACGTCGATGACGTCAATGCCCTGGCCAAGACCGGTGCCCAGATCCGCAAGTGGATCATGGACGCCGAGTTCCCCGAGAAGCTCAACGAAGAGATCCGCACCGCCTTCGCCACGCTGTCGGCGGGTAACCCCGACATGGCCGTCGCCGTGCGCTCCTCGGCCACCGCCGAAGACTTGCCGGACGCCTCCTTTGCCGGCCAGCAGGAAACCTTCCTGAATATCCGCGGCGTCGAAAACGTCATCCGCGCTGCCAAGGAAGTGTTCGCCTCGCTGTTCAACGATCGCGCTATTTCCTACCGCGTACACCAGGGTTTCGACCATAAACTGGTGGCCTTGTCTGCTGGCGTACAGCGCATGGTGCGTTCGGAAACCGGCACTGCCGGCGTGATGTTCACCCTGGACACCGAATCGGGTTTCCGTGACGTGGTGTTTATCACCGGTGCCTACGGCCTGGGCGAAACCGTCGTACAAGGCGCGGTCAACCCGGACGAATTCTACGTGCACAAGCACACGCTTGAGGCTGGCCGCCCGGCGATCCTGCGCCGCAATCTGGGCAGCAAGGCTATTAAGATGATCTACGGCGACGAGGCCAAGGCTGGTCGCTCGGTAAAAACCGTTGAAGTCGACAAGGCCGAGCGTGCGCGTTTCTGCCTGACCGACGCTGAAGTCAGCGAACTGGCCAAACAAGCGATGATCATCGAAAAGCACTACAAGTGCCCGATGGACATCGAGTGGGCCAAGGACGGTGACGACGGCAAGCTGTACATCGTGCAGGCGCGCCCTGAAACCGTGAAGAGCCGCACCTCAGCCAATGTCATGGAACGCTACCTGCTCAAGGAAACCGGCACCGTGCTGGTGGAAGGTCGCGCCATCGGCCAGCGCATCGGCGCGGGTAAGGTGCGGATCATCAAGGACGTGTCCGAGATGGACAAAGTCCAGCCAGGCGACGTGCTGGTCTCCGACATGACCGACCCGGACTGGGAACCCGTGATGAAACGCGCCAGCGCCATCGTCACCAACCGTGGCGGGCGAACCTGTCACGCGGCGATCATCGCCCGTGAGCTGGGGATTCCTGCAGTTGTCGGTTGCGGCAACGCCACCCAACTGTTGAAAGACGGCCAAGGCGTGACGGTTTCCTGTGCCGAAGGCGACACCGGTTTTATCTTTGAAGGTGAACTGGGCTTCGACATCAAGCAAAACTCCATCGACGCTATGCCCGACCTGCCGTTCAAAATCATGATGAACGTCGGCAACCCGGATCGCGCCTTCGATTTTGCGCAGTTGCCGAACGCTGGTGTGGGCCTGGCCCGCCTGGAGTTCATCATCAACCGCATGATCGGCGTGCACCCCAAAGCCCTGCTGAACTACGACGGTTTGCCGCCGGAGATCAAGGAAAGCGTCGACAAGCGCATCGCAGGCTACAACGACCCGGTGGGTTTCTACGTCGAGAAGCTGGTGGAAGGCATCAGCACCCTGGCGGCGGCGTTTTACCCGAAAAAGGTCATCGTGCGCCTGTCGGACTTTAAGTCCAACGAATACGCCAACCTGATCGGCGGCAAGCTCTACGAACCAGAAGAAGAAAACCCGATGCTGGGTTTCCGTGGCGCCTCGCGTTACATCAGCGAAGCGTTCCGTGACTGCTTCGAACTCGAGTGCCGTGCCCTCAAGCGCGTGCGCAACGAGATGGGCCTGACCAACGTCGAAATCATGGTGCCGTTCGTCCGCACGTTGGGTGAAGCGAGCCAAGTCGTCGACTTGCTGGCCGAAAACGGCTTGAGCCGTGGTGAAAACGGCTTGCGCGTCATCATGATGTGCGAATTGCCGTCCAACGCCATCCTGGCCGAAGAGTTCCTGGAGTTCTTCGACGGTTTCTCCATCGGTTCCAACGACCTGACCCAACTGACCCTGGGCCTGGACCGTGACTCAGGGATCATCGCGCACCTGTTCGACGAGCGTAACCCTGCGGTCAAGAAGCTGCTGGCCAACGCCATCCAGGCCTGTAACAAGGCCGGCAAGTACATCGGCATCTGCGGCCAAGGCCCTTCCGACCACCCGGACCTGGCCAAATGGCTGATGGAACAGGGCATCGAAAGCGTCTCGCTGAACCCCGATTCCGTGCTGGAAACCTGGTTCTTCCTGGCAGAAGGCCAAGCGTCCGCCTAAGGTCGATACGTCAAAAGTGCCGGTCACTCATCAAGGGTGACCGGCATTCTTATCTGTGCAGGGCGGAACTCCTTCCGGACGCCGCCCTTTTTTGTGCAAGAGCATTATGCAAAGCAGCAGCAATCTGTTTCCCGTCGCCCTGATCAGCGCTGAACGTCGTGGCGACCTGAGTGAAGATGTGTACCGCCTCAAACCCGGCAACAGCCCTGACGGCACCGTCGAGCTGGCCGTGACCCGTTTGGGCCTGGCTGATGCCCCGGAAAACCGGGGCACGCCGGTTATTTTGTTGCACGGTAGTTTTTCCAACCGGCGCTTCTGGTACTCGCCCAAAGGCATTGGCCTTGGGGCTTACCTGGCGCGCCGAGGATTTGATGTGTGGATCCCGGAAATGCGCGGGCATGGTTTGTCCAAGCGCAATCAGGGCTACGCGGAGAATCGCGTCGCCGACTACGCGCGTTACGACTTACCCGCCATCGGCGCGTTTGTGCGTGAGCAAAGTGCACAAATCCCACACTGGGTCGGCCATTCCCTGGGAGGCACTGCGCTGGCCGCGGCATTGGGCGGTCAGCACCTTGGCGCGCCGGCAGTGGCCTCGGTGGCGCTGTTTGGCTGTCAGGTCAGCCGGACCCACTGGCCGTTGAAAATCCCACCGGTGGAATGGACCGGCCGTTTACTCTTGAAGCGCTTCGGCGAGGTGTCAGGCGTACGGCTCAAGCGTGGCCCGGAGGACGAACCGGCAGGCGTGATGATCGAAGCCATGCGTTGGAACGGCCTGTTCGGTCGCTTTGGTGATGGAAAGCAAGATTGGTGGAAAGGCCTCGCAGAGGTTGATGTGCCGTTGTTGGCAGTGAGCGCGGCTGGCGACCATCAGGATCCGGATTGGGCGTGCCGCAAGTTGTTTGAGCAGGTCGGTTCCGAGCATCGCCAATACCTGTGCCTGGGGCGCCAGCAAGGCTTTGCCGGGGATTTCGGGCATGTCGAGATGCTGGTCAGCAAAGCCGCCCAGGTTGAAGTGTGGCCTTTGGTAGAGCGCTGGTTGAAAGATCCGCTGACACCTCTGGCCGGGGCGCAACCTCAGGTACTCGAGGCGGTTTGACTGAGCGCTCTGTCGAGGGCGTTTCGCTCGTGTGTGGTTGCGGCTAAGATATGACGCGTTAAACGCTTCTGGTCATATTCAGTCGCGCAGTGGTTATTGCGTTGCGATGAAATGGGTCTGATCATGGCCGCCGCCGACGGGCAAGCAGTTAAAGAATGCCTGTTGCGATGCGTTTTTCTGATGTACACCGTGGGATGTTCGACCTCTTCCGTAACGACAGGAGTTTTTCGATGAACCATTACGTGACGCCCGACCTGTGCGACGCCTACCCGGACCTGGTGCAGGTGGTTGAGCCGATGTTCAGTAATTTCGGCGGTCGAGACTCTTTTGGCGGCGAAATCGTCACCCTCAAATGTTTCGAAGACAACTCCTTGGTCAAGGAACAAGCCGACCAGCCAGGCGCCGGCAAGGTGCTGGTGGTCGACGGCGGTGGTTCCCTGCGTCGCGCGTTGCTGGGCGACATGATCGCTGAGAAAGCCGCAAAAAATGGTTGGGAAGGGCTGGTGATCTACGGCTGCATCCGTGATGTCGATGTCATAGCACAAACTGACTTGGGCGTGCAGGCGCTCGCGACGCACCCGATGAAAACCGACAAGCGCGGTATTGGCGACCTGAATGTGGTAGTGACCTTCGCCGGCGTGACGTTCCGACCGGGTGAATACATCTATGCGGACAATAATGGCGTGATCGTCTCGCCAAGCCCGCTGAAAATGCCTGAATAAACCGCAGTAACCGATAGGGGTGAGGATGTTCGAGGAAGAAAACGCGCAGTGGGGGCTGGTGCATGCTCTGGTGCTGGACGGTAAAGGCGGTGCGCGTTCGATTGCCCGGACTGAGCTCGACGACTTGCAACTGCAGCCCCAGGAAAGCCTGTGGCTGCATTGGGATCGCAGCCATCCGCAAACCCAGACCTGGTTGCGTAAGTCCAGCGGCTTGAGCGAGTTCGCCTGTGACTTGCTGCTGGAGGAAAACACCCGTCCGCGGCTGTTACCGCTGACCGATGGCGAATTGCTGCTGTTCCTGCGTGGGGTCAACCTCAACCCAGGCGCGGAGCCGGAAGACATGGTGTCGGTGCGGATCTTTGCTGCGGCCAATCGTGTGATTTCACTGCGTCTGCGACCGCTGCGCGCGACCGATGAGCTGCTGGTGCAATTGGCAGACGGCAAAGGACCAAAATCCGCGTCCGAACTCATCCTCTATATGGCGCAGTACCTGACTAATAAAGTGCAGGATCTGGTCACCGAACTGTCCGAAATCGTCGATGTTGAAGAAGAAAAACTTGATACCGACGAACGGTATACTCCGGAGCATGGCAGCGTTTTGCAGATCCGGCGGCGAGCGGCAGGACTCAAACGTTTTCTGGCACCCCAGCGGGATATTTTTGCCCAGCTCACACGGATAAAATTGCCGTGGTTCTGTGACGACGATGCCGACTATTGGAATGAATTACACAACAGTCTGACGCGCTATCTGGAAGAGCTCGAATTGGCCCGGGAGCGCGTGGGGCTTGTGCTTGAGGCCGAAGACCGACGCTTGAGTGTGCGTATGAATCGCACCATGTACCGTTTCGGGATCATCACTGGGATCTTCCTTCCGATGAGTTTTCTCACCGGTTTGCTGGGTATAAATGTGGGCGGAATTCCGTTCTCCAGCAGCCCTTATGGGTTCGTAATTGCGTGCCTGATGATGGTCGCTGTGGCACTGGGGCAGTGGTGGCTATTTCGACGATTGCGCTGGGTTTGACCTGAATATGAGCTGAACGTACGACGGGGCCCATGTGACCCGAAGAATTTAACCCTCGTCTTTTAAAACACTTGCGAGAGGTCTTTTATGCACGATCCGTTCGAACAGTCTTTGCGTGACATGCTCAATGCTTCGCCGTCCAACCGTGACGACGATGCTTGCCTTGGTCGCGTGTTGAAAACCGCCAACCGTCAGGTAGGGGCGGGTGACCTGTTCGGTCTGCTCGGTCGTTGGTTGCCAGCGTTGATGATGGCCCTGAACAATGGTTCGGCCCACGTATCGCCGGTGTCCCGTCGCAAACCTCTTGCTCGCACTGCTGATAAGGCTGATTGAATATGGAACTTGATCTCTGGACCCAGAGCCTGGTCACGGCAATGACCGCATTGTGGACCAAGGTGGCGAATTTCATTCCCAACCTGTTTGGTGCCCTGGTCCTGGTATTGCTAGGCTTTGTCGTGGCCAAGTTGCTCGACACCTTGCTCTCCAAATTACTCGCAAAACTCGGCCTGGACCGCTTGATGGCAGGCACGGGCCTGACCAAGCTTTTGGGCCGCGCCGGGTTGCAGGTGCCGATCTCGACCCTGATCGGGAAGATCGTTTATTGGTTCGTTTTACTTATTTTTCTGGTTTCTGCAGCTCAATCCCTTGGACTTGAGCGAGTTTCAGCTACGCTCGACATGCTGGCACTGTATTTGCCGAAAGTATTCGGCGGCGCGCTGGTGCTGCTGGTAGGCGTTTTGCTGGCGCAGCTGGCCAATGGGCTGGTGCGCGGGGCCGCTGAAGGTGTGGGTCTGGATTATGCTGCGGGCCTGGGACGAATTGCCCAGGGCCTGGTCATTATCATCAGTATTTCAGTCGCGATTAGCCAGTTGGAGGTCAAAACTGACCTGCTCAACCACGTGATCGTGATTGTCTTGATTACCGTTGGTCTGGCCGTTGCGCTGGCCATGGGCTTGGGAAGCCGGGAAATTGCTGGCCAGATTCTTGCGGGAATCTATGTGCGTGAGTTGTATCAGGTTGGGCAACAGGTGCGTGTGGGCGAGGTCGAAGGGCAAATCGAGGAGATCGGAACCGTGAAAACGACGGTGCTGACCGATGACGGTGACCTGGTGTCGCTGTCCAACCGGATTCTCCTCGAGCAGCAGGTCAGTAGCCGCTAACCCGGCAAACCCTGCTAATGTACGCCGCCGCAAACCCGGCTGACCGGGTTGTAGCGGACATTGACCTGACTGTCGGCACGCCTTGTTTTGAATAAAGCCCAAACGCTGTCCACGCGCTATGACCCCCGTGAGCTCTCTGATGAGGAGCTGGTCGCGCGCGCGCACACGGAGCTGTTTCACGTTACACGCGCGTACGAAGAATTGATGCGCAGATATCAACGCACTCTGTTCAACGTTTGTTCAAGGTATTTAGGGAACGATAGAGATGCGGATGATGTCTGTCAGGAAGTGATGCTAAAGGTGCTGTACGGTCTGAAGAACTTTGAGGGCAAATCGAAGTTCAAAACGTGGCTATACAGCATCACGTACAACGAGTGCATCACGCAGTATCGGAAGGAACGGCGCAAGCGTCGCTTGATGGACGCGTTGAGTCTGGACCCCCTTGAGGAAGCGTCTGAAGAAAAGGCGCCGACACCCGAGGAGAAGGGCGGACTCGATCGCTGGTTGGTGCATGTGAATCCAATTGACCGTGAAATTCTGGTGCTACGATTTGTCGCAGAGCTCGAGTTTCAGGAAATTGCTGACATCATGCACATGGGTTTGAGTGCTACAAAAATGCGTTACAAACGTGCTCTTGATAAATTACGTGAGAAATTTGCGGGCGAGACTGAAACTTAGTGCGTGGCAAATATCTCTTACGTGTAGGCAAGTTCTGTTAGACTTGCCGCCGAGTTGTCCCCCGGTTTGTGGGACTGCTTTACAATCACCAGATGGGGATTTAACGGATGAAACTGAAAAACACCTTGGGCTTGGCCATTGGTACTCTTATTGCCGCTACTTCTTTCGGCGCACTGGCACAAGGCCAAGGCGCAGTTGAAGGCCAGCTGTTCTACAAAAAGCAGTTCAACGATAGCGTCAAGCACATCGAAGACGGCTACAACCCTGGCGCCAGCATCGGTTACTTCATTACCGACGACGTGTCGGTTAACCTGAACTACGACACCACCAACCACACCCGTTCGAACGACGGTACTGGTAACCAGAAGATCAAAGGTGACACTGGCAGCGTGACTGCTCAGTACCACTTCGGTCAGGCCGGTGTTGATTCTCTGCGTCCGTACGTAGAAGGTGGTTTCGGTCACCAGAGCCGTACCAACGTTAAAGCCGACGGCCACAGCGGTCGCGACCAGTCGACCCTGGCTATCGCTGGCGCTGGTGTGAAGTACTACTTCACCAACAACCTGTTCGCACGTGCCGGTGTTGAGTCTGACTACAACCTGGACAACGGCAAGTGGGATTACTCCGCACTGGTCGGCCTGGGTGTGAACTTCGGCGGTAACGCTGGCGCAGTAGCTCCAGCTCCTACTCCAGCACCAGCTCCAGAGCCAGTTCCAGAGCCAGAAGCTCCGGTTGCTCAGGTTGTTCGTGTTGAGCTGGACGTTAAGTTCGACTTCGACAAGTCGGTTGTTAAGCCTAACAGCTACGGCGACGTGAAAAACCTGGCCGACTTCATGGCTCAGTACCCAGCTACCAACGTAGAAGTTGCTGGTCACACTGACTCCATCGGTCCAGACGCCTACAACCAGAAGCTGTCCCAGCGTCGTGCTGACGCTGTTAAGCAAGTCCTGGTTAAAGACGGCGTTCAGCCTAGCCGCATCACCGCGGTAGGTTACGGCGAATCCCGCCCAGTTGCTGATAACGCAACTGAAGCTGGTCGCGCTGTTAACCGTCGCGTAGAAGCGTCGGTTGAAGCTCAAGCTCAGTAATTACTGAGTGGTAGAAAAAAGCCCGGCTTAGGCCGGGCTTTTTTTCGCCTGAAATTTGCCTCAGGCGCTGGCTGAGACCGTAACGTAGGCCGCCTGATCAGTGGCGGCAACACGACCGATCACCAGAATCGCCGGGCTCTTCAAGGCAAAGGCCTGCGCATCCGCATGCATATGCGCCAAATCACTGCGGCATTCCCGTTGCTGGGGGAGCGACGCATTTTCGATCATTGCCACCGGCATATCCTTAGCCATTCCGCCATCCAGCAGTTGCTGACGAATCTCTTCAAGCTTCGCCACCCCCATGTACACCACCAACGTCGTCCCGCCCTCGGCCAGTGCACACCAGTTAAGGCTGCTGTCGTCCTGAGTATGTGCAGTGACCAGCGTTACGCCTCGGCTGATACCGCGCAACGTCAGTGGAATATCGCAATTCGTTGCACCCGCCAGGCCAGCGGTTATGCCGTTGACCAGCGCCACCTCCACTCCGCGTTCGCGCAGCCACATCGCTTCTTCGCCGCCCCGGCCGAAAATACAAGGGTCGCCGCCTTTAAGCCGCACCACGCACTTGCCTTGTCGTGCATAACGCAGGATCAAACGGTGGATGAAGTCCTGGGGCGTTGAGCGGCAACCACCGCGCTTGCCAACGGTGATCACACGCGCGTCAATGCAGTGTTCCAGTACTGCCGGGTTGACCAGGTCATCAATCAGTACCACATCGGCCTTCTGCAGGGCTCGCACTGCCTTGAGGGTCAACAGCTCCGGATCACCTGGCCCTGCGCCCACCAACCAGACTTTTGCGTTCATGTTTTTCCCTCACACATTGATTGCAATTGGCTGCGGACGGCTGGCCAAAAGACGTTTGATTTCCGGTACACAGGAGCCGCATTGAGTGCCGCAGCCCAGTTCTTGCTTGAGCTCATTGAGGTCCAGGCCACGGGCTATGCCGGCGCACACCGCGTTCTCGCTGACGTTTTTGCAGTTGCACAGGGTCTTGCCGCCGGCGGGCGCACCGCCCGGTGGCGCACTGAGTGGCGCCAATAACCAACGCCGCAACTGATCGTCGGTACGACCTTCCAGCCACAGGCTTTGCAGCCAATGTCGGGCCAGGGTTTCGCCAGCCAGGCGTAGCGCGGTAATCCGGCCTTTTTCGATTTTCACGCGCTTGCCAATCGAGCGGCGCGGGTCGTCATACGCCATGACAGGGCCGTCGTTGAGGCCCAGCAGTTCGTCGATGCGAGTCAGCAGTTGCAGACCCGGCGCCTCGGTATGTGCGGCGCGAACCAGCAGCGCTGGACGTTCGCGCCCAGCCAGGCTCAGGCTGACGTAGGCAAAGCCCTCACACAGTGGGCGCAGGGCTTCAATGTGTTGCTGCACATCGCCCTCGATCAACGCAAACAATTGCCACGGCAATTGCACCGCTTCCAGGCGTACGCCGCTGTGTTTGAGTTCCGGCTGTTTCGACAAAGGGTCGAACGCCGGCTGGGTCAGGGTATTTACGCCGCCCTTGAGAAAGCGATCGCCCCAATGCATCGGCAGAAACGCCTGGCCCGGGCGTACGCTGTCATCACTGTTAACAGCGACGATCACGCTGCCGCGACGGCTTTTCAGGTTGACCAGATCACCTTCTTTGAAGCGATGGCGGCGCAATTCATCCGGATGCAGGCTCAACAACGCCTCGCTCACGTGGCCAAATAACTGCGCTGCAGTACCTGTGCGGCTCATGCCGTGCCATTGATCGCGCAGGCGCCCGGTGATCAGGGTCAGCGGGAAGCGTGCGTCACGCTGCTCCTTGGCGGCGCGGTAGGGGTCGGCGATAAACTGCGCGCGGCCGCTCTCGGTTGGGAACACCCCATCGGTGTACAGACGCGGAGTGCCAGAATGTGCGCTTTCGGGAAACGGCCATTGCTGCGGTCCGATCTGGTCGAGCAAGGCGTGGCTGATGCCGGACAGGTCAAGGTCGCGGTTGCGGGTCAGCACCTTGTACTCTTCAAAGATCTGCGAGGGTTGCTTAAAGGCAAAAAGACTCGGTTTTCCGGGACAAAGACGTTGCTCCAGGCGCTGAGCAAAATCCACCGTGATCGCCCAGTCCGGGCGCGCTTCTCCGGGTGGGGCGATGGCTTGTCGGACGTGGGAAATGCGCCGTTCAGAATTAGTCACCGTGCCTTCTTTCTCGCCCCAACTGGCCGCTGGCAGCAACAGATCCGCGAAACGAGCTGTCTCGGTTGTGCGAAAAGCCTCCTGTAACACCACGAACGGGCATGTCTCCAAGGCCTGGCGCACGCTGTTCTGGTCGGGCAGGGATTGGGCGGGGTTGGTGCAGGCGATCCACAAGGCCTTGATCCTGCCGGCCTGCACCTGTTCAAACAGTTCGATGGCTGTCAGCCCAGTGCTGGCTGGCAGTTGCTCAACCCCCCAATACGCCGCCACTTCGGCCCGATGTTCAGGGTTGGCAGCCTCGCGATGGCCTGGCAGCAAATTCGACAGGCTGCCGGTCTCGCGGCCACCCATGGCATTCGGCTGGCCGGTCAGCGAAAACGGTCCACACCCGGGGCGGCCAATGGTGCCGGTGGCCAGGTGCAGGTTAATCAAGGCGCTGTTCTTTGCGCTGCCTGCGGTGGACTGGTTAAGCCCCATGCACCATAGCGATAAAAAGCTCGCCGAGGTGCCGACCCATGCCGCGCACAGGCGCAGTTGCTCAACGCTGATCCCGCACAGCTGGGTGACCATCTGCGGTGTGTAGTCGTGCACCAGCCGTTTCAACTCGACTAACCCATCGGTGTGCGCCTGGATAAAGTCACGGTCGATCCAGTCTTCCCATAGCAACAGATGCAAAATCCCATGAAACAAAGCCACATCCGTCCCCGGCAGGATGGCCAGGTGCAGGTCAGCCAAGTCGCAGGTATCGGTGCGCCGCGGGTCGATCACCAGCACTTTCATCTGTGGGTGCCGGGCTTTGGCTTCCTCCAAGCGTCGGAACAATACCGGGTGGGCGTAGGCCATATTGCTGCCGACGATCATCACGCAGTCGCTGGCTTCCAGGTCTTCATAACTGCACGGCGGCGCGTCGGCACCCAGGCTGCGCTTGTAGCCGACCACCGCCGAAGACATGCACAGCCGTGAGTTGCTATCGATGTTATTGGTGCCGACCAATGCACGGGCCAGCTTGTTGAAGCTGTAATAGTCCTCGGTCAGCAATTGCCCGGAGATGTAGAACGCCACGCTGTCCGGCCCGTGCTCGGCGATGGTGTCGGCGAATACATTGGCCGCGTGCTCCAGGGCGGTGTCCCAGTCGGTGCGCGCGCGCGCCAAGCCTTTGCCCAGGCGCAGTTCCGGGTACAAGGCGCGGGCGCTCAAGTCGCCGGTCAGGTGCAGGCTGGCGCCCTTGCTGCACAACTTGCCGAAGTTTGCCGGGTGGCTTGGGTCGCCTTGCACCCCCAGGATCTGCGTGCCGTCATGCTCGATCAGCACGCCGCAACCCACTCCGCAATAACAGCAGGTGGACGCGGTGGTCTGGCGGTTCATCAACCGGCGTCCCGCAGGGCGAGCATGACCCGGCCGTTTTCCACGCGGGCCGGGTGATGATGGGCGCAGCCGATGTCCGGCGCCTGGGCTTCGCCGGAGGCCAAATCGATCTGCCAGTTGTGCAGCGGGCAGGCCACGCGCTTGCCGTAGATCAAGCCTTGGGACAGTGGGCCGCCCTTGTGCGGGCAGCGGTCATCGAGGGCGAACACTTCGTCGTCACTGGTACGAAAAATCGCGATATGACCTTTGGGCCCATGGATGATGCGCGAGCCCAGGGTGTTAATTTCTTCGAGGGCGCAGATATCCAACCAGTTCATACCGGCACCTCCAGCTGTTTGACGGGGATGACCTCGAATTCCTTTTTCAGCAACGGCTGCTCCAGGCGCTCCTTCCAAGGGTCTTGTTCGAATGACAGTGAGAATTGCAGGCGCTCGTTAAGAGCCTGGCGTCGAGCCGGGTCTTCCAAGACGGCCTTCTTGATGTGCGCCATGCCCACCCGCTGCAGGTAGTGCACGGTGCGTTCAAGGTAGAAGGCCTCTTCGCGGTACAGCTGTAGGAAGGCGCCGTTGTATTCGCGCACTTCTTCGGCAGTTTTGAGCTTGACGAAGAACACCGCGACTTCAGTTTTGATCCCGCCGTTGCCGCCGATGTACATCTCCCAGCCGGAATCCACGCCGATGATTCCCACGTCTTTGATGCCCGCTTCCGAGCAGTTGCGTGGGCAACCGGACACCGCCAGCTTGACCTTGTGTGGCGACCACATATTGAACAGGTCATGCTCCAGTTCGATGCCCAACTGCGTCGAATTCTGTGTGCCGAAGCGGCAGAACTCGCTGCCGACGCAGGTCTTCACGGTGCGGATGGATTTGCCGTAGGCGTGGCCGGAAGGCATGTCGAGGTCTTTCCACACGCCCGGCAAATCCTGCTTCTTGATACCCAGCAGGTCGATGCGCTGGCCGCCGGTCACTTTAACCATCGGCACGTTGTACTTGTCAGCCACGTCGGCGATGCGTCGCAGTTCCGATGGATTGGTCACACCGCCCCACATCCGCGGGATTACAGAGTAGGTGCCGTCTTTTTGAATATTGGCGTGGGCGCGTTCATTAATCAGGCGTGATTGCGGGTCGTCCTTGGCTTCGCCAGGCCACGTGGAGATCAGGTAATAGTTAAGGGCTGGGCGGCAGGTGGCGCAGCCGTTGGGCGTGCGCCAGTTCAGGTAACTCATGGTGCCGGCGATGGTCAGCAAATGCTGCTCGCGGATGGCTTGGCGGATTTGCCCGTGGTTGAAGTCGCTGCAACCGCAGATAGCCTTTTCGCTCTTCGGTTTGACGTCGGCGGCACCGCCCACGGTGTTGATCAGGATCTGTTCCACCAGCCCGGCGCAAGAGCCGCAGGAGCTGGCGGCCTTGGTGTGCTTCTTCACCTCGTCAACGCTGAACAGCCCGTGTTCCTGGATCGCCTTGACGAGGGTGCCTTTGCACACGCCGTTGCAACCGCAGACTTCGGCGTTGTCGGCCATGCTCATGGCCTTGTCTTGGCCCTGATGGCCTACGTCGCCTAACGCATGCTCCATTAGAGAAGAGCCGCCGAACATCAAGTGATCGCGGATCTCACCAATCGCGTGGTTCTCACGGATCTGGCGCAAGTACCAACCGCCGTCTGCGGTGTCGCCGTACAGGCAGGCGCCGACCAGGATGTCGTCCTTGATCACCAGTTTTTTGTACACGCCGCCAATCGGGTCGGAGAGGGTGATGGTCTCGGTACCTTCGCCGCCCATGAAGTCGCCGGCAGAGAACAGGTCGATACCGGTCACCTTCAGCTTGGTCGAAGTGACCGAGCCTTTGTAGGTGGCAAAACCCAGCTGGGCCAGGTGGTTGGCGCAGACTTTGGCCTGTTCGAACAGCGGCGCGACCAAGCCATAAGCAATGCCACGATGGCTGGCACATTCGCCGATGGCATAAATGCGCGGATCGTAGGTTTGCAGGGTGTCGTTGACCAGAATCCCACGGTTGCACGGGATGCCGGATTTTTCCGCGAGTTCGGTGTTAGGGCGAATGCCGGCAGCCATTACCACCAAATCCGCCGGGATGATGTCGCCGTTCTTAAATTGCACCGAGCCGACGCGGCCATTGCCGGCATCATGCAGGGCCTGGGTCTGTTCGCACAGGCGAAACACCAGGCCACGGCTTTGCAGCTCGGTTTGCAGCAACTGGCCGCTGGTTTTGTCCAGTTGGCGCTCCAGCAGCCATTCGCCAATATGCACCACGGTCACGTGCATGCCGCGCAACATCAGGCCGTTCGCGGCTTCCAGGCCGAGCAGGCCGCCACCGATGACCACCGCGTGCGTGTGGGTCTTGGCGGTGTCGATCATGGCCTGGGTGTCGGCGATGTCGCGGTAGCCGATCACGCCCTGCAGCGTGTTGCCGGGGATCGGCAGGATAAATGGCGTCGAGCCGGTGGCGATCAGCAGTCGATCGTATTCGGCCTCGGTGCCGTCTTCGGCAATGACGATGCGTTTGACGCGGTCGATCTGCACCACTTTGCGGTTGAGCAACAGCTTGATGTGGTTATCCAGGTACCAGTCAAGATCGTTGAGTACGATCTCTTCGAAGGTCTGCTCACCGGCCAGCACCGGCGACAGCAGGATGCGGTTGTAGTTGGTGTGCGGTTCGGCACCGAACACGGTGATGTCGTACAGGTCGCTGCTCAGCTTGAGCAATTCTTCAAGGGTGCGAACCCCGGCCATGCCGTTGCCGATCATCACCAGTTTGAGTTTTTTCATGTCGTTCTCCGCAATGGCTCGACCAATCACGCGCAAACAAAAAAAGGCGTCCCCGCTAGTGATCTAGCGAGGACGCCTTTGTCCTGGTCCCGTTCTCTCGGGAAGCTCGCCCCTTCGACGTTGAAGGGGCGGCTATATGTGGGGTGTTGATGAAAGTAATGCAGTGGCTGTGCCAAGTAGCCAGGCGCCGGGTTTAGTGGGGTTGGCATCCAAATCGTGTGGGAAGTCGCCCTCTAGTGGTGCAGAAACCAGAACAGCAGCACCAGATTGATCAACAGCGAGACCGCTGCCAGGGTTTGCCAGACCTTCAGCGGTTCGCGCTCCAGCAACGGTCGCGGCCGCACGCTCAGTTCGCGGCGGTCGGCCTGCTCCAGCACCAGCAGCCACTCTTCGGCAGTTTCATAGCGTTGTGCGGGCTGCGCCGCCACGGCACGCTCCAGGCTGAGCGGTAACCAATCCGGCAGGTCGGGGCGGTAACGGCTGGCGCTGACGGGGTGGGCGAAACGCGGCCGTTGGAAGGCTTCGATTTCGCCGTAGGGGTAATGCCCGGTCAGCAGGTAATAGAGCGTGACGCCGACGCTGTACAAATCCTGTTGCGGCGCAGGACGCTCACCGCCAAACGCCTCCGGCGCAATAAAACTCGGGGTGCCGGGCAGTAAATGCGCACGGTCTTCGGAAAGCCCCGGGCAGTAGGCCAGGCCGAAATCCAGCACGCGCAGTTCGCCATCGTCGCCCAGCAGCAGGTTTTCCGGTTTGATATCGCGGTGCAGGATCTGCCGTCGATGCAGCATGCCGATAGCGCGTAGCAGGCGCTCAGCGATGGACTGCCATTGCGCCAGCGGCAGTGGGCCTTGTTGCAGGACCCGCTGCGCAAGGGTTTGCCCCGGATATTCACGCATCACGTAGTACAAATGCTGACGCCCACTGGCGGCATGGACTTCAGGAAACGCCCGCCCGGCAACCCGGCGCAGAAACCATTCTTCCGAGAGCAAGGCTTGGCCGGCATCGCTGTCATCGTCGTGGTTGAGCGGCAGGGTTTTCAGCAGCCAGGGTTGCTGCTGGGCATCGCGCACGCGGTACAGCAACGACTGTCGACTGTGTGCCAGCAGGCTTTCCACCTGCCAGCCTTCAAAGCGTTGCCCGGCTTTCAGCGGCGGTGGCAGCGGCCATTGCTGCAACTGCACCAGCGCATCGCCAAGGGTGGCGGCGCCGAGTCGGTCGATACGCACCAGCAGCGCGCTGGCGTTGTCCTGGCTGGCAGCCAGGTGGGCAGCATTGACCAGCGTGTTGACCGCCACATCAAGGTCGGGTTGCTCGCGCAGGATCGCGCTGATGCTGTGATCACCCAAGGTGGCCCATACGCCATCGCTGAGCAGCAGGAAGCACTCGCCCTCGCGCAGTTCACCGTCGAGAAAATCCAGCACCAAATGTTGATCCAGGCCGAGGGCGCGCTTGAGCACATGCTGCATGCCCGGTTGCTCCCACACGTGGTCTTCAGTGATGCGCTGCAGCTCGCCGTTCAGCCAGCGATACACTCGGCAATCGCCGACGTGGGCCAGGGTGAAACGTTGGCCGCGAAACACCAAAGCGCTGAGGGTGGTGAGCAAGGGCTGGCCACCGCCGTTGGCCTGCAGCCAGCGGTTCTGCGCCAGTAATAAACGCTCCAATGCCTGGGCCACGCCCCAGGTCTGCGGCGTGGCGTAGTAGTCCAGGGCCAGCGCCTGCAATGTCGAGCGGGCTGCCAGGCCACCGTCAGCGCATTGGCTGACGCCGTCGGCAATCGCGCACAAATAACCCTTGCTTGCCGCCAGCTCCGCCACGGGTGTGACCACCCGCAGCGCATCCTGATTTTGCCCCCGGGGGCCGATCGCACTGGCCTGGGCGACGCTCAGTTGCAGGCTCATCAGACGCGTGCGGCGGTCACGGCGGCCGAACCCCAGGTGGTTCTCCAGCGCCGCTTGACGCCGTGCAGGCCAAACCAGGCCAGCACACCAAGGCTGGCGAACAACCATAGGGCCATCTGATAGCTGCCGGTGCTTTGTTTGATCGCGCCCATGCCTGCCGCGAGGGCGAAGCCGCCGATGCCGCCGGCCATGCCGATCAGGCCGGTCATCACGCCTATCTCGCGGCGAAAGCGCTGGGGCACCAGTTGGAACACAGCGCCATTACCGGCGCCGAGGCCGAGCATGGTGCAAACGAAAAGTGCCAAGGCAGCATAGGAACTTGGCAGGTTGAAACCCACGGCCGCGATGCAGATTGCCGCCACGCTGTACATGCCGAGCAGGGTCCGTATGCCGCCGAAACGGTCGGCCAGGGCGCCCCCCAACGGGCGCATCAGGCTGCCGCTAAACACACAGGCGGCGGTGTAGTAGCCGGCGGTTACCGGGCTCAAGCCGTATTGGTCGTTGAAATAGCCGGGCAGGGCGCTGGCCAGGCCGATAAAGCCGCCGAAGGTCACGCTGTAGAAGAACATGAACCACCAGCTGTCGCGGTCGCCCAGGGCTTTGAAGTAGTCGGCCATGGATTTGGCTTTCGGGCGTTCAGGCGCATTGCGCGCCAGCCAGACGAAAACGACCAAGGTGATGACCAATGGAATCAGCGCAAAGCCGAACACATTGCTCCAGCCAAACGCGGCGGCCAGTACCGGTGCCAGCAAGGCGGCAAACACCGTTCCGGAGTTCCCGGCACCGGCGATACCCATGGCCTTGCCTTGGTGTTCAGCGGGATACCACTGGGATGCCAACGGCAGCGCGACCGCAAAAGACGCACCGGCCATGCCCAGGAACAGGCCCAACAGGAGGGCCTGCTCGTAGCTGTGGATGCCGAGTTTCCAGGCGCCGAATAACGCTGCGATCACAATCACCTGGCCAATCAGCCCGGCGGTCTTGGGCGACAGTTTGTCAGCCAGCATGCCCATTAGAAAGCGCAGCACGGCGCCGGCCAGGATTGGCGTGGCCACCACCAGGCCGCGTTGTTGAGTGGTCAGGTGCAGGTCGGCGGCGATCTGTACCGCCAGTGGGCCCAGCAGGTACCAAACCATGAAGCTCAGGTCGAAATACAGGAACGCGGCAAACAGGGTCGGGGTGTGCCCGGATTTCCAGAAGCTTGATTTCATCACGCACCTCAACGGTTGGGAGTCTTAAAAGAAGGCCTGGTGATGGAACCGCCGGTGAGGGCAGCCCCATCGGCCCCTGCTCAGGGGCCAAAACGAAAAAACGTCGCCACCCGGTTTGCGGGTGCAAACCGGGTGGGCGACGTCTTTGTCGTAGAAGGGGCAACCGCCGTTGGTTACCTGTGATGATTGCTTAGCAAGAGCTGCGCCAGATCAGCCGAGCAACTCGCTCATGGCGATGATCTGTTCCGCCACCTGGATCAGTTTCTGCTGGCGACTCATGGCCTGGCGGCGCATCAGCGTGTAGGCCTCTTCTTCATTGCAGTGCTTCATTTTCATCAGCATGCCCTTGGCCAGCTCGATGCGTTTGCGCTCGGCCAACTGCTGGTCACGGGCCTGCAGCTGGGCGCGCAGGGCCTGATCGCTTTCAAAACGGGCCATGGCCACGTCCAGGATCGGCTGCAGGCGCTGGGCCTGGATGCCTTCGACGATGTAGGCGCTGACCCCGGACTTGATCGCCTGGCGCATCACGTTCGGGTCGTGCTCGTCGGTAAACATCACGATCGGCCGCGGTTGGTCGCGGCTGACCAGCACCACTTGCTCCATGACGTCGCGGCCGGGCGACTCGGTATCGATCAGGATTACATCGGGGCGCACCGTTTCGACGCGCGCGGGCAAGTCGATGGTCAGACCTGACTCATCGATCACCTCGAATCCGGCTTCGATCAGCGCGGCCTTGAGGCGCCCGACTTTGCGCGGAGTATCGTTGATCAACAGGATTCGCAACATAGTGGTCGTCCTGTCAACGCAGCGCTTGGCGGTTGCAAGGGTCCGCCATGGCGTGCAAACGGAAGCTGCGGGCGTAGGCAGCGGGGTCAGCGCCATCCCAGATTTTGCCGTCGATAAGTTGGCTGCTGCGCATGTCCTGGGCGTTTGCCGGCACGCCGACGGCGGCGGCCGCTTGGCGATACAGATCCAATTGCTGCACCTTACGGGCCACGCCCAGGTAGTCCGGGTCTTCGCGCAGCAGGCCCCAGCGCCGGAACTGGGTCATGAACCACATACCGTCGCACAGGTAGGGCAGGTTCACCTCGCCACCGGCAAAAAACCGCAAGGCATGCGGGTCTTGCCAGTGGTTGCCGAGGCCGTCGTCATAAGCGCCCAGTAGCCGTGGTTCGATACAGTCCAGCGGCGCATCAAGGTAGTCGCGGGCGCTGAGTAATTGCGCGGTAGAGCGGCGGTTTTCCTGGCTTTCTTCGATAAAACGGCTGGCTTCGAGAATCGCCATCACCAGCACGCGGGCGGTATTCGGGTAGTGGTCGACGAAGGCCTGGGTGCAGCCTAGAACCTTTTCCGGATGATTCGGCCAGATTGCCTGGGTGGTCGCCAGCGTGAATCCCAGGTTTTGTTTTACCGCGCTGGCACACCAGGGTTCGCCGACACAAAAGCCGTCGATGCGCCCGGCCTGCAGGTGCGCGACCATCTGCGGCGGCGGCACCACCACGCTGTCGACGTCCAGCAACGGATGAATGCCCTGGCTCGCCAGCCAGTAATACAGCCACATGGCGTGGGTGCCTGTGGGAAAGGTCTGAGCGAACGTCAGTTTTGTTTGGCTTTGGTGCACGTGACGATCCAATGCCTCAGGAGTGGTCACCCCTTGCTGCTGCAAACCGTGTGACAGGTTGATGCTCTGGCCGTTCTGGTTGAGCCCCATCAGCACCGCCATCTCGGTCGGCGCAACTCCGCCGATGCCCAGGTGCACGGCATAGATCAGCCCATACAGGCTGTGAGCGGCGTCCAGCTCACCACTGACCAGTTTGTCGCGCAGGTTGGCCCACGACGATTGGCGCTTGAGGTTGAGTGTCAGGCCATAGGGTTGCGCGAAGCCCTGGGTGGCGGCGACCACCAGCGAGGCGCAATCGGTCAGCGCCATGAAACCCAGGTCGAGGCTGCTCTTTTCCGGGGCGTCACTGCCGTTTACCCAGGCCAGCGCATTATTCACAGCGCTGTTGCCGACCGAATCGTTCATCAACACCTACCTTTTCTTTCAAAAAAAAGCGCCGCTCCCTCGCATGGCAATACAAGCCATTGCAGGGTAACGACGCCTTTGTCCGTAAGCCTGCTCCGACGTTGGAGGGGCTTTCATGCAGAGTCCTTAGCAAAGCACATGCCACAGGAAAACAGGCTCGGTCGTCGTCAGCTTTTCATCAAGATTGAAACTCGCCTGCCTTTCAGTATGGCCGCCTCTTCGCGCCAGATAGGCAGGAACACCTACGGTGACTATCGATTCCCCAGCCATGATCAGCCGCCGCAGGCTGCATCGCTGGCTGCTGTGCTTTGCACTGTTGCTGGCAATCGCCCCTGCCTTGGGTGAGCGCTACCAGGCGCGGGATGAAAGTTTGCATACCTTTTTTACCGCACTGTCGGTGCCGTTGGGCGTGCCCGTCGTGGTCAGTCGCGAGGTCGCGCGCAGGACCCTCTCCGGGGCATTCGACCTGGGTGCGGCGCAGCACACCCTGGAGGTGGTCGCCGAGCAGCAAGGCCTGATCTGGTACAGCGACGGGCAGGTGCTTTACCTCTATGCCGCCAGCGAGGCAAAAAGTTCGGCGGTGGCGTTGCGGCATATTTCGGTCGACAGGCTGCGTGGGTTCATGCGCCGTTCGGGGCTTGATGAATCACGTTATCCGCTCAGGGAAAGCGGGGAGCGGACATTCTATGTGTCCGGGCCGCCTAACTACGTGGACCACGTGTTGCAGCTGGCCCAACTGATGGACAGGCGGCGCACCGAGGTGCGCGTGGGCACCCAGGCCTTCGGCGTGGTACAGGTGTTCAACACCCACGTGGCGGATCGTCAGTACGTCATCGGCGGCGACAAGGTCAACGTGGCGGGCATGGCATCGATGATCGAAACCGTGCTGGCCAGCGAGCAGAAGAATGGCACGCAGCGCCCCGTGAGTTTGCTGGCCGACAAGAGCCTGGTGGTGATCGCTTACCCGGACTCCAACAGCTTGCTGATCAAGGGCAAGCCGGCGCAGGTGAAGGTGATCGAGGAACTGGTGGCGGAGCTCGATAAGCCCAAGCGGCCGATTGAAGTATCGTTATGGCAGGTCGACATGGAGCGTAGCGAATTCGAGAAGATGGGCGCGGCCTGGGCTCAGGAAACAGACACCGAAGCTTTCGTGACGCGCGTGCTGGCGCCTTTGGAGGATAACCGCCTGATGGCGCAGCTCGGTGTGCTGGAGCGCCGGCGCAAAGCCAGGATCCTTGCGTTTCCGGTGATCCTTACCCAAGAGAATGTTCCGGCAGTTTTCCAGGATAACCATACGTTCTACCTGCCCGGTTCCGGTGGCGACAGCCGTGAGTGGCAGCCCGTGCGGTATGGCACGCAAGCCAGTGTGCTAGCGCGCTTTGTCGAGTCGAATCAGATCGAAATGCAGCTGACCATTGAGGACGACCGGCAGATGGATAACACGCTCAAGCGTGGTTCGGCAGGCGGCGTGGGACGAGTAGGCATCAGCACGGTGGTGCGTGTACCTCCGGGCAGGCGTCTTTGGCTGGGCGGTTTTCGACGTGAGGGCGAAGGGCTTGGCCGCAGTCGACGCGCCGAGGTCCGGATGTTTGTCATCCAGGCGCGAGCGGTTGGCCGCGAGCTCCAGATGCTCGCCGGTGCCGTCGGGCCGCCGCCATTAACGCAAAGCCAGTATGAGCAGGTGCAACGCGCGTTTGTGCGTGAAAACCGTGAAGCGCCTGAATGAACGGGCCCTTAGGCACGTGTCTGAACGATTACCTGTGCGTGCTGGCGAAAAATCCTACGAAGTACGTGCCGAAAGCCTGGCTTACATGAGCCTTTTCCTAACGTCGTTTACGGCTCAGGTTTTTATAGTCGTGAGGTTGCCGAATCGGCCGTTTCTGGAAGCAAGGAATTCAATGTCAGTAGTCGGATGCAGAGGTGTGTATGACCATCGTGAATGATGGGCCGACGGCCTCACGGGTTTTTGCCGGATGGACCTTGTATGGCGATGGCCAACTGACCGGCGACGGCGTGGATATTCAGTTGCCGCCCAAGGAGTGGCATGTGCTGCGGCTGCTGTTGGCGTCCGATGGCGCACTGATGACCAAGGATCAATTGCTTGAATTGGCCTGGCCCGGTGGCGAGGTTGCAGAGGAGTCGCTCACTCGCTGTATCTACGCGTTGCGCAAGCACCTGAAGAAAGACAAAGGGTTTATCAAGACGATCTACGGCAGAGGCTATCGCTTTACCTGCGTCGTGACAGTTGAGCATCACGCGTCGCGCCGCGCTGGACGAGGGCGCGCGCAGTACATCTGTTCGGCCTGTGGCCAGGTGACACATGATTAAGCGATTGTGCAAAGGGTTATTGTTGAGCGTAATGATGGGCAGCCACTACGCCTGGGCCAGTTGCTGGGAGGAGGTTGCCGGCCGTTACGACATCGAGCCGGAGCTGTTGCAGGCCATCGCTGTGGTGGAGTCGGGTTACCGTGCGCAGGCATTGAACCCTGGCAATAGCGATGGCTCCCGAGATATCGGCCTGATGCAGATCAACAGCATGCACCTGCCGCGCCTGGCCAAGCAGGGTATTACCGAGGAGAGGTTGCTGGCCGAGCCGTGTTTGTCGGTCGAAGTGGGCGCCTCGATCCTGGCCGAGTTCATCCAGCGTTTTGGTTACAACTGGACTGCCGTGGGTTCCTACAATGCAGGGGCGGCGCCTGAACGCGAGGCGTTGCGCCTGCGTTATGCGGAAAAAATCTGGGCGCAGTATGAAGCGTTGGTTGCACAGCGGCACTGACGATTGGACGGCGTACCTCGCACCAGGCGCGTCACCCCGGCTATAATCGGCGCCACCTTTCGCCGCCATCCGAGTCTAGCCCGCCCATGTATACCCTGGCCCGCCAGCTGTTATTCAAACTCTCCCCGGAAACTTCCCACGATCTGTCCCTGGACCTGATCGGTGCCGGTGGCCGCCTGGGGCTTAATGGCCTGGTATGCAAAGCGCCAGCGAAGATGCCGGTGTCGGTGATGGGGCTCGACTTTCCTAACCCGGTCGGGTTGGCTGCAGGCCTGGACAAGAACGGCGCGGCCATCGATGGTTTCGCGCAACTGGGTTTCGGTTTCGTCGAAATTGGCACCGTGACACCACGGCCGCAGCCAGGCAACCCGAAACCACGGATCTTTCGCTTGCCGGAAGCCGAGGCGATCATCAACCGCATGGGTTTCAACAACCTGGGGGTTGATCACCTGCTGTCGCGGGTTCAAGCCGCGAAATACAAGGGCATTCTCGGCATCAACATCGGCAAGAACTTCGACACACCGGTGGAGCGTGCCGTCGATGACTACCTGATTTGCCTGGACAAGGTCTACGCCCACGCCAGCTACGTCACTGTCAACGTCAGCTCCCCCAATACCCCGGGCCTGCGCAGCCTGCAGTTCGGCGACTCCCTCAAGCAATTGCTCGAAGCCTTGCGCTTGCGCCAGGAAGACCTGGCCGTACGCCATGGCAAGCGCGTTCCGCTTGCAATCAAGATTGCTCCGGACATGAGTGATGAAGAAACCGTGCAGGTCGCCCAGGCCCTGGTGGAGTCGGGTATGGATGCGGTGATCGCCACCAACACCACGCTTAGCCGCGCCGGTGTTGAAGGGCTGGCGCATGGGGATGAAGCGGGTGGTCTGTCGGGTGCGCCAGTGCGAGACAAAAGCACTCACATCGTCAAGGTGCTGGCAGCCGAGTTGGCGGGGCGCTTGCCGATCATCGCAGTGGGCGGTATCACCGAAGGCAAGCACGCGGCCGAGAAAATTGCTGCCGGCGCGAGCCTGGTGCAGTTGTACTCCGGCTTCATCTATAAAGGGCCAGCGTTGATCCGCGAGTCGGTGGATGCGATAGCGGCTTTGCCGAAAGCGTAAGGCAATAAAAAGGGCTCCCTAAAGGAGCCCCTGGGCCGAAGCCCGCCGCCCTGATGGGGCGTGCGTGGTTAAGTCGTTACATAATCTTCAAGGTGGTGTGTCGGTTTAAGTGCCCTGTGTTAGCCGACGGCGTGAAGTTCGTTGAGTCTGTGGATTCCCGCAGTGCCAGTCATACCGTCCCAGTTGTCGCCGCGTCCTTCTCGCCAGCCGTTGATCCAGGCTTGGCGTACCGACGGTAGAGTAAATGGGCAAAGCTCACGGGATTTGCCATGAACGCCATATTGATATCCGCGTAAAAATGCTCTTTCCAACGGATCACGCTTAAGTCTTCTCATAGGGTGTTTCCCTCACTTGTTGACTGTCTAGATATCCTTCGGCCTCGTCCGAGGCCGGGCAGAGTTTTTCTGCCCGTTGGTGGGCTCGCTGCCGGCGTGGCGAGCCATGTGTCGGCGTCGTTACGGCGCCAACCTGTGTTGAGTTCTAACCAATAGGTCACATGGATTCAATGATCGTTTTGTCATAAGCACGTAACGATAACGATGCTATAGCCATAAGCTGGGATGGCTTTTCGCCCCTTTTATTGGGCAAACCCAGCTATGATGTGCTCTGCAAAGAGGATGGGTTTAATCCTTTAGTGAGAATGTCCGCCTGTTGCAGTCGGTTATTATTCGACGAAGGGTATGAATATTTCTTTTTGTTGCAGTCATTTGTTTATCTGCCCTGGAGATTTTGGCTCAAAGGCCTGGCAGCCGGGGTGGAACGGCACATTCGTGCCACGCGAGCACTCTTCAAGAAAAGTGCTTGATTGAAAACCGAGCCGGCGATGCGTCGCCCGTTCATTTATTGCTGAAAAGCCTGGAATGCCCCATGTCGGACCGTTTTGAACTCTTCCTCACCTGCCCCAAGGGCCTCGAAGGCCTGCTGATCGAGGAAGCCGTCGGGCTTGGCCTTGAGGAAGCCCGCGAGCACACCTCGGCCGTGCGCGGCATGGCCGACATGGAAACCGCCTACCGCTTGTGCCTCTGGTCGCGCCTGGCCAACCGCGTGCTGCTGGTGCTCAAGCGCTTCCCGATGAAGGACGCCGAAGACCTCTATCACGGCGTGCTGGACATCGAATGGGCCGACCATATGGTTGCGGACGGCAGCCTGGCGGTGGAATTCAGCGGTCACGGTTCGGGCATCGACAACACCCACTTCGGCGCGCTGAAGGTCAAGGATGCGATTGTCGACAAGCTGCGCACCCCAACCGGTGAACGCCCATCCATCGACAAGATCAACCCGGACCTGCGCATCCACCTGCGCCTGGACCGTGGCGAAGCGATCCTGTCCCTCGACCTGTCCGGCCACAGCTTGCACCAGCGCGGTTATCGCCTGCAGCAGGGCGCGGCACCGTTGAAGGAAAACCTGGCAGCGGCGATTTTGATTCGCGCCGGCTGGCCGCGCATTGCGGCCGAAGGCGGCGCGCTGACGGACCCGATGTGCGGGGTTGGTACCTTCCTGGTCGAAGGCGCGATGATCGCTGCCGACATGGCCCCCAACCTCAATCGCGAACTGTGGGGCTTCACCACCTGGCTTGGCCACGTTCCGGCGCTGTGGAAAAAGCTGCACACCGAAGCGACCGAGCGTGCAGCCATCGGCATGAACAAGCCGCCGTTGTGGGTGCGAGGCTACGAAGCCGACCCACGTTTGATTCAACCCGCGCGCAATAACATCGAGCGCGCCGGCCTGAGCCATTGGATCAAGGTGTACCAGGGCGAAGTCGGCACCTTCGAGCCGCGCCCGGACCAGAATCAAAAAGGCCTGGTGATCTGCAACCCGCCGTACGGCGAGCGTCTGGGTGACGAAGCCAGCCTGTTGTACCTCTACCAGAACCTCGGCGAGCGCCTGCGTCAGGCCTGTATGGGGTGGGAAGCGGCGGTGTTCACCGGCGCGCCGGACCTGGGCAAGCGCATGGGCATCCGCAGCCACAAACAGTATTCGTTCTGGAACGGCGCCTTGCCGTGCAAACTGCTGCTGATCAAGGTCAACCCGGACCAGTTCGTCACTGGCGAGCGCCGCACGCCGGAACAGCGTCAAGCTGAACGTGAGCAAGCCGCTTACGATCAGGCCCCGACCGAGCCGGTAGAACGCCAGTACAACAAGAACGGTAACCCGATCAAGCCAGCCCCGGCGCCTGTGGTTGAGCAGGCGCGCCTGAGCGAAGGCGGGCAGATGTTCGCCAACCGCCTGCAGAAGAACCTCAAGCAGTTGGGTAAGTGGGCCAAGCGCGAAGGCGTGGACTGCTACCGTGTGTACGACGCCGACATGCCGGAATACTCCATGGCCATCGACCTCTACCACGATTGGGTGCACGTGCAAGAATATGCCGCGCCGAAATCCATCGACCCGGAAAAAGCCTCCGCGCGTATGTTTGACGCGCTGGCCGCGATTCCTCAGGCGCTGAACGTCGACAAGAGCCGCGTGGTGGTCAAGCGTCGTGAGCGTCAGAGCGGCACCAAGCAATACGAGCGCCAGAGCGCCCAGGGCAAGTTTACCGAGGTCAGCGAAGGCGGCGTGAAGCTGCTGGTTAACCTCACCGACTACCTGGACACCGGCCTGTTCCTCGATCACCGCCCGATGCGCATGCGCATCCAGAAAGAAGCGGCCGGCAAGCGGTTCCTCAACCTCTATTGCTACACCGCCACCGCCAGCGTGCATGCAGCCAAAGGCGGCGCGCGCAGCACCACCAGCGTCGACTTGTCTAAGACCTATCTGGACTGGGCGCGCCGCAACTTCTCGCTCAACGGTTTTTCCGACAAGAACCGCCTGGAGCAGGGTGACGTGATGGCGTGGCTGGACGCCAGTCGCGATGAATTCGACCTGATCTTCATCGACCCGCCGACCTTCTCCAACTCCAAGCGCATGGAAGGCATCTTCGACGTGCAGCGCGACCACGTGCAGTTGCTCGACCTGGCCATGGCGCGCCTGGCACCGGGCGGCGTGTTGTACTTCTCGAACAACTTCCGCAAGTTTGTGTTGGAGGACAACCTCAGCGAACGCTATGCGGTCGAGGAAATCAGCGACAAGACCCTCGACCCGGATTTCGCGCGTAACGCGAAGATCCACCGGGCCTGGAAAATCACCGCACGCTGATCGCTGCACTCAGTGGGAACAAAAAGCCGCAAGCCTGGTGTATTCCAGTCTTGCGGCTTTTTTGCGCTGGTCAAACCGTGGCCTCGTGGCTATAACTTAACGCCTAGCCAAAGTGACAGCCCCGTACGCTGGCGTTGTGAGTGTTGCCTATGCCGATGCATGCCGTACGCCCAAAAGTCCTTGGTTTTATCAGTGAGCAGGCGTCGGCTTGGCTGGTGGCACTGGTGGTGTTACTGGCAGGTGGCGCGCTGACGCTCATCGTCGCGTGGGCCGCCACCGACCTCTATCAGCAACAGGTTCGCCAGCGCTTCCAGTTGCTGGTCAACGAGCGCTACACCCGTCTTCAGGAACGCTTCGAAGAGCAGGAACAACGCCTGGCCAGTCTGCAGCGCTTCTTCGTCAACTCCAGTAACGTGTCCCGTGCAGAGTTTGATGGGTTTGCCCAACCCTTGCTGCTGCGTGCCCACGCTTATGCCTGGGCGCCGCGGATATTGCGCGATCAACGCAGTGCGTTTGAACAAAAGATTTCGCGCCAGCGCGGTGCCCCGTTCGCCATCCGTGAATTGAACGCGTCAGGTGAATTGGCCCCGGCCCTCGAGCGCGATGAATACGTGCCGGTGCTGTACAGCCAGACCCAAAGCCTGCTGGGCTCGCCGCTGGGCTTTGATCTGCTGGCCCAACCGCTACGGCGATCGGCCCTTGAGCGCGCGCAAAAAAGCGGCAAGACGGCGGTTTCCCAGCCCATGCAACTGGTGGGCGTGGAACCGGCCTATGCGGCTGGCGTCTTGCTGGTGGCGCCGGTGAGCAAGCTATCCGCTGCTGAGCCCAGCGGCTTTGTGATGGCAGTGATCAGCATGCGCCAATTGGTGGCCGATGGTTTGCCCAAGCCGAACCGCGACAACCTGGTGATGCAGATCGTCGATACCTCCGACACCCAACAGCGCGTGCTGTATGCGTCGAGCAATGCGGTCGGCGCCAGCGACCTCAGCGCCGCACGGCGTCTAACCCTCGGCGACCACGTGTATGCCCTGACGGTGCAAGCCAGCCGGGTCTTCGACCAGGCCAACCGCTCCTCAACGAGCACGATCCTGAGCATGGGCGGGTTGCTCAGCCTGCTGCTCAGCGCCTTGCTGTATGTGTTGGTCAGCCAACGCCAACGCGCACTTAAATTGGTAGAGCAGCGCACCGAGCAATTGCGCCTGCGTGAGCAGGAGTTGCGCGGGGCCCATGGGCAATTGCGCAGCGTGCTGAATGCGGCCACCCAGGTCGCGATCATTGCCACCGACTTGCGGGGTGTGATCAGTACTTTCAATGCTGGCGCCGAGCAGATGCTGGGGTACAAGGCCGAGCAGGTACTCGGGCGGATGACCCTGGAAAGCCTGCACTTGGGCGCTGAACTCGATGCGCGCTCCGCCAGTTTAAGTGCGGCCATGGGCAAGCGCATCGTGCCGAGCCAGGCGATGCTGGTGCAGACCCCGGACAACCTGCACGAGGCCCGAGAGTGGACGCTGTTGCGCGAAGATGGCAGCCGGTTGACGGTGAATATGCTCGGCACCGTTTTGCTCGATGACCATGGCTTGTGGGTCGGGCACTTGGCGATTTACCTGGACGTCACCGAGCAGAAACGCGCCTTCGAGGCGCTGGCCGCGCGCGATCGGCTGCTGAAAAAACTCAGTGCCCATGTGCCCGGCGGGATCTTCCAGTTCATCCTGGAACACCAGGACAACGGGCGTTTCATCTATGCCAGCGATGGCATGCGCGATATCTATGAAATCGACCCCGGGCTGCTGCAGCAGGACGCAGGCAAGGTCTTCGAGCGCATCCATCCTCAGGATGTAGAGCGGGTGCAGCTGTCGATTCGTTTGTCGGCGCTGCAGTTGAGCCACTGGCGCGAAGAGTACCGCGTGCTGTTGCCGCAACGCGGCCTGCGCTGGATTCGTGGCGAAGCTACGCCGGAAGAGTTACCCGGTGGCGGTACGCTGTGGCACGGCTACGTGTCGGATATCTCCGATCTCAAACGGGTGGAGGAAGAGTTGCGCGCGCTGTCCATCACGGACTCGCTGACGGGCATCCATAACCGGCGCTATTTCCAGGACCGCTTAAAGGCCGAGATGCTCAGGCTTAACCGCACCTCGGGGGCGCTGTCGTTGATCATGCTCGATATCGACCACTTCAAACGCATCAACGACCAACACGGGCACGCGGTGGGGGATGGGGTGTTGCAAGAGGTGTGCAAGCGCATCAGCCAGCGCCTGCGGCGTACGGATGTGTTCTGCCGCTTGGGCGGCGAAGAGTTCGGGGTGCTTTGCCCGCACACCGATGGTGAGCAGGCGTACAGCCTGGCGATGCAATTGTGGCAGTCGCTACGCAGTGCGCCGATGGACGCGGTGGGCACCGTGACCGCCAGCTTCGGTGTGGCCAGCTGGCGAGTCGACGACGGCATTGATGGGCTGTTGCTGCGCGCGGATTCGGCGGTGTATGTGGCCAAGCAGGCGGGCAGGGACCGGGTGCAAGCGCAGCGACTTAGGGCTTGATTGACAGCGTTTTCAGACGGTGCGCATTCATGGGGGAGCTGTGTTGCCTGCGATTGCAGCGCGTCAGTCAACGCATCTGATACTGATACACCGCTATCGCAGGCAAGCCACACACACTTGATCTGTGTTGCCTTTTAAAGCACCGGTGCCGCTGCCGCCAGCTTCGGCTGGCGATACAGGTCCAGCAGCACCTGATCCAGCACCGAGGACGCCCCCCACGGTTTCGAATCGTTGAGGATCGCCACCACCACCCAGGTATTGCCGTTGTTGTCGCGGCTGAACCCGGCAATCGCGCGCACAGTGTTCAGGGTACCGGTTTTGATGTGGGCTTCGCCGCGCATGGCGGTAGTTTTCAGACGTTTGCGCATGGTGCCGTCGGTGCCGGCAATCGGCAGCGAGCTGATGTATTCCGCCGCGTAAGGGCCTTTCCAGGCGGCTTGCAGCATGGCTGCCATCTCGCGGGCGCTGACGCGTTCGGCGCGCGACAGACCGGAGCCATTTTCCATCACCAGGTGCGGCGCGGTGATGCCTTTTTTCGCCAGCCACTGTCGAATCACGCGTTGCGCAGCCTTGGCATCATCGCCGTCGGCATCGTTGCGAAACTGCGCACCCAGGCTCAGGAACAACTGCTGGGCCATGGTGTTGTTACTGTATTTGTTGATGTCGCGGATGATTTCCGCCAGGTCCGGCGAAAATGCGCGGGCGAGTACTTTGGCGTCCTTGGGCACTGGCGCCTGGATATCTCGGCCCTGGATGGTGCCGCCCAACTCCTGCCAGATCGCGCGCACGGCGCCGGCGGTGTAGGTGGCGTGGTCGAGCAGTGACAGATAAGTCTGCGAACTGCAGCCATCGCCTAACTGGCCGCTGACCGTCACGGTGACACTGCCATCGGCGGCGGTGACCGGGCTGTAGCGCACGTCGCCAGTGCACTGCTTGGCGCTGGTCACTTTGACCTGATTGTCGATACGGACGCTGGCAATCGGCGGCTCGACCGACACGATCACTCGGCCGGAGTCGTTGCGGGTAACGAAGCGCAACGCCTTGAGGTTGACCAGCAGGGCGTCGGGCTTGACCAGGAATGGCTTGTTTTCGTCGTTACCGTCGTCATTGAAATCGGGCAATTGCGGCGGGTTGAAGAAACTGCGGTCGAGCACCAGGTCGCCGGTGACTTGCCGCACGCCATTGGCACGCAGATCACGCATCAGCAGCCAGAGTTTTTCCATGTTCAGCTTGGGGTCGCCGCCGCCCTTGAGGTAGAGGTTGCCGCGCAACACGCCACCGCTGAGGGTGCCGTCGGTGTAGAACTCGGTTTTCCACTGGTGGTTGGGGCCGAGCATTTCCAGGGCCGCGTAGGTGGTGACCAGCTTCATGGTGGAGGCCGGGTTCACCGAAACGTCGGCGTTGAATACGGTCGGCGTGCCGGGGCCGGTGAGGGGCAGCATCACCAGGGACAGCGCGGTATTTTGCAGTTTGGCTTTCTGGAGAGCCTGCGCAACGTTGGGTGGCAGGGTGTTGTTGATCGGGGCGGCAGAAACGCAAAGGGCCAGTGGTAGAAAAAAACCGGCCAGTAGTGCTGAGCGAAAAGATTTGATCATAAAGAATAAAACCCTACTGCTGAGGAGGGTGAAAAAGGCGAGGGGAATGGATGAAAATCCCTCATTGGTCACGAAAGTGTCGGCATTATGCCCCAAGGTAGATGCAGTTGTAGCTGAACGACAGCGGGTATTGCGTGTTTTTTTGCAGACAAATGGCCGGCTGTCCCAGAGAGTCGGGCAATTGCCGCCTTAAACTGCTAAAGTGCCGCCCGTTATTACTTATGAGGATTGTTCCAATGGCGACTAACCGTTCCCAGCGTCTGCGCAAAAAACTGTGCGTTGATGAATTTCAAGAGCTGGGTTTCGAACTGAACCTGGACTTCAACGAAGGCCTGAGTGAAGAAGCTATCGACGCTTTCCTCGAAGCATTCATCAAAGAAGCCATGGAAGCCAACGGTCTGGGCTATGTCGGCGGCGACGACTACGGTCTGGTTTGCCTGCAGAAACGCGGCTCGGTTTCCGAAGAGCAGCGTGCTGCTGTTGAAGCTTGGCTGAAAACCCGTTCCGAGCTGACCAAGGCTGAAGTCAGCCCGTTGCTGGACGTGTGGTATCCGGAAAAGCCGATCAACGCGGCTAAGTGATACTGAAAAAAACGGCGACCTGAGGGTCGCCGTTTTTTTATGCCTTGCGCCAATTCAGAATCAACAGCGTCAACACCCCCGCCACAATCCCCCAGAACGCCGAACCGATGGAAAACAGCGTCAAGCCTGACGCGGTGACCATAAAGGTGATCAGCGCCGCTTCGCGTTCCTTCGGCTCATTCATGGCGATGCTCAAGCCATTGATGATTGAGCCAAACAACGCCAAGGCCGCAATCGACAGCACCAGCTCCTTGGGCAAGGCTGCGAACAACGCCGCCAACGTCGCGCCAAATACGCCCGCAATCGCGTAGAACACCCCGCACCACACCGCAGCGGTGTAGCGCTTGTTGCGGTCTTCATGGGCATGCGGCCCGGTGCAGATGGCCGCGCTGATCGCCGCCAGGTTGATGCCGTGGGAGCCGAACGGCGCGAGCACCAGCGAGGCCAGGCCGGTGGCGGTGATCAGCGGCGAGGCGGGCACGTTGTAGCCGTCGGCGCGCAACACGGCGACGCCGGGCATGTTCTGCGAGGTCATCGCCACCACGAACAACGGGATGCCGATACTGATGGTGGCCGCCAGCGAGAAATGCGGGGTGGTCCACACCGGCGTTGCCACTTCCAGGTGAAAGCCGCTGAAATCCAGCAGCCCCATCAGGCCTGATAGCAGCGTGCCGATCACCAGCGCGGCCAGTACCGCATAACGCGGCGACAGGCGCTTGATGATCAGGTAGGTGAAAAACATCCCCAGGACCAGGCCGGTGCGATGTTGCGCGGCGACGAATATCTCACTGCCGATCTTGAACAGAATCCCCGCCAGCAACGCCGCCGCCAGCGACGACGGAATGCGCTTGACCATTTTTTCGAAGCTGCCGGTCAGCCCGCAGAGTGTCACCAGCACCGCGCAGGTGATGTAGGCGCCAATCGCTTCGCCGTAACTCACGCCGCCCAGGCTGGTAATCAGCAGCGCCGCGCCGGGCGTCGACCAGGCAATGGTAATCGGTGTGCGGTAACGCAAGGACAGACCGATGCTGCACACCGCCATACCGATGGAGATGGCCCAGATCCATGAGGAAATCTGCGCCGTGGTCAAACCGGCCGCTTGGCCGGCCTGGAACATCAGGACCAGGGAGCTGGTGTAACCGGTCATCATGGCGATGAAGCCGGCGACGACGGCCGACGCAGAAGTGTCGGCCAGCGGGCGCAAGGGCGCTTGGGTGGCGTCGGTCATGCAGAGGTGTTCCTTTTACCAGGGTGTTTGCCGGTGAAGGCGCGGATTCAAGCCTAAACTCAAACGTAACCACTCATTGCAATACAGCCGACGCCGCAAACAGCCGTACAGTGTGTTGGCGCAGTGGGTTGTGTACAATGTGCCGTGTTTTTAGGTGATACTTGCCAGCGACACGCGCTTGCCGTATTACCGTTAATTCGCCGCCGTTCTCCAAACCCGAGTGCCCATGAACGAACAGTTGCAACCTCTCAAGAAACAACCGCGAGCTGGCAAGGCCGGTCGCAGCGGAACCCAGGACGATATCGTTTACGCGCATATCTTCGAGGCCATCCTTGAACAACGCCTGGCGCCCGGAACCAAATTGAGTGAAGAGGCACTGGGCGAAATCTTCGGCGTCAGCCGCACCATCATTCGCCGTGCGCTGTCGCGCCTGGCCCATGAAGGCGTGGTGTTGCTGCGGCCTAATCGTGGTGCGGTGGTGGCGAGCCCAAGTGTCGAAGAAGCACGCCAAGTGTTCCTGGCCCGGCGCCTGGTCGAGCGGGCGATCACTGAGTTAGCGGTGCAGCACGCCACGGCTGAGCAACTGGCCGAGTTGCGCCAGATGGTCAACGACGAGCGCGACAGCTTCTCGCGTGGCGACCGTGGTGCCGGTATCCGCCTCTCCGGTGAATTCCACCTTAAACTGGCCGAAGCGGCGAAGAATGCGCCATTGATCAGCTTCCAGCGCAGTTTGGTGTCCCAGACCTCGTTGATCATCGCCCAGTACGAAAGCGGCAACCGCTCGCACTGCTCCTACGATGAACACACCCAACTGATCGACGCGATCGAAGCGCGCGACGCGGCGCTGGCAGTGAATTTGATGATGCACCACATGGATCACATCGACAGCAAGCTCAACCTCGATGAGGAAAGCGCGTCGGATGATTTGCATGCGGTGTTCTCGCATCTGTGCAGACCAAGAAGCCAGGCCGGTCCTCGGTCAAGTTGTAATTTCCCGGGCTCACCGGGGACAAGAAATGTGGGAGTTGGCGTGTGTGGGAGCCGGTCTTGCTCGCGATGCAGGCACCTCGGTATGAGAGTTACACCGCGGTGATGCTATCGCAGCGGTGCGACGATTCGACAAGCCAGCTCCCACACAAGCCAACTCCCATTTGTTTTGTGGTGTACCTGAAATTAGCGTTGGTGGACTAACTGACCCGCTGCATACGTCTGCAATATCGCCCGATCGTCCCCCAACGTCATCAACACAAACAACGTCTCGGCAATGTTATTGGCCTGCTTCAAGCGATAGCTGAGCAACGGCGTGGCGTTGTAATCCAACACCAAAAAGTCCGCATCAGTGCCCGGCTGCAACGTGCCGATCTTGTCTTCCAATCGCAGTGCCCGCGCGCCGCCCAAGGTGGCCAGGTACAGCGACTTGAACGGGCTCAGCCGCGCGCCCTGCAACTGCATGACCTTGTAAGCTTCGTTCAGGGTTTGCAGCAGCGAGAAGCTGGTGCCGCCGCCCACGTCGGTGCCCAGGCCTACATTCAACTTATGTTTCTCGGCCATCGGCAGGTTGAATAAGCCGCTGCCGAGGAAGAAGTTTGAGGTCGGGCAGAACGCCACCGCCGAACCGGTCTGCGCCAGCCGCGCGCACTCGTCGTCACACAGGTGTACGCCGTGGGCAAACACCGAGCGCTCGCCGAGCAGTTTGTAGTGGTCGTACACATCCAGATAGCCTTTGCGCTCCGGGAACAGCTCTTTCACCCACTCGACTTCCTGCAGGTTTTCACTGATGTGCGTCTGCATGTACAGGTCTGGGTATTCGCCCAGCAGTTGCCCGGCCAGCGTCAGTTGTTCCGGCGTGCTGGTCGGTGCGAAACGTGGCGTGACTGCATAGTGCAAGCGGCCCTTGCCGTGCCAGCGTTCGATCAGCGCTTTGCTTTCCTGGTAGCCGGATTCGGCGGTGTCGGTCAGGTAGTCCGGCGCGTTGCGGTCCATCATCACCTTGCCGGCGATCATGCGCAGGTCGAGTTTCTCGGCCGCTTCAAAAAACGAATTGACTGACTGCGGGTGCACACTGCCGAACACCAACGCGGTGGTGGTGCCGTTGCGCAGCAGTTCCTTGATGAAGATATCCGCGACTTCTTCGGCGTGGGCCTTGTCGGCAAACTGGCTTTCGCACGGGAAGGTGTAGGTATTGAGCCAATCCAGCAGTTGCTCGCCATAGGCGCCGACCATGCCGGTTTGCGGCAGGTGGATGTGGGTGTCGATCAGGCCCGGCGTGATCAGTGCGTCCTGATAATGAGTGACGTCGATATCAGCGGGCAGCGTTGGCAGCAAATCGCTGGCGTGGCCCAAGGCGCTGATCTGACCGTTATCGATCACCAGCAGGCCGTCTTCGAAGTATTCATAGGACGCTTCGATCCCCACTTCAGCAGGGTCGGCGATGCTGTGCAGGATGGCGGCACGGTAGGCTTTGCGAGTCAAAGGCATGGTGATCTCAATTGTTAGATAGCTTGGCTGCGGCGCGAGGCCGGCAGCAGTTTGGCAATGGGTTCGGCGCTCGCGGTGTGCTGGCCGAAGTTCGCGTTATAGGTGGCGATAATTTCGCCGGCGATGGAGATGGCGATCTCCACCGGTAATTTGCCCTTCACCTCGGTGAGGCCCATGGGGCAGCGCATGCGTTGCAGTTGCGCGGTGTCGAAACCGCGATCACGCAGGCGGTGTTCGAACTTGACCCGTTTGGTTTTCGAACCGATCAGGCCAAAGTAGGCAAAGTCATTGCGCTTGAGCAGGGCGGCGGTCAGCTCCAGGTCCAGCGCATGGTTGTGGGTCATGACGATGCAGTAACTGCCCACGGGCAAGTCGGCAATTTCATCGACCGGCTCCTCGCTGACGATTTTACGCACGCCCTGGGGGATATGCTGCGGAAACTCCTGATCCCGGGCATCGATCCAGCGCACCCGACACGGCAGGCTGGCCAGCAACGGCACCAAGGCACGGCCAACGTGGCCGGCACCGAATACGGCGATCTGGGCTTGTACCTGACCCACGGGTTCGAACAGCAGCACGGTCACGCCGCCGCAGCACTGGCCCAGGCTGGCGCCGAGGCTGAAGCGCTCCAGACGGGTGTTTTGCTGGCCACGCACGAGCATGTCGCGGG
>NZ_UYXQ01000023.1 GCF_900624995.1 Pseudomonas antarctica | reverse complement strand
TGGGGTTTTCCGAACCGTCGGCGTTTCATCGGGCGTTCAAGAAGTGGACAGGGTTGACGCCAGGGGCTTACCGGGCGCAGGAGAGCTAGAGGTGTGTTGCCAATGCCGGCCCCTTCGCGAGCAAGCCCGCTGCCACATTCGACCGCATTCCTACAGGATAAACGCGGTTAAATGTGGGAGCGGGCTTGCTCGCGAAGGGGCCAGTGGAGTCAACAGAGATCACAAGGCCGGAAAGTGAATTTTGAACGCCGCACCGCCCAGCGGTGAATCCCCAAGGGTCAGCCGCGCGCTGTAACTTTCAATAATGTCCTTGACCACCGCCAGGCCGATGCCCTGCCCCGGGTGCTGACGGTCCAGCCGTTCACCCCTTTGCAGAATCCGCGCACGCTGATCGGGCGGCACACCTGGGCCGTCATCCTCAATGCACAGCTCGGTGCCTTCAAGGTTTTCGCTCAGGCTGATACGCACTTCACTCAGGCATAGCCGATAAGCATTTTCCAGCAAGTTGCCGAGCATTTCGAGCAAGGCACCTTTCTCGATCGGCACATCGCACTCGAGCGGCAACTCGAAGGTCACCGTCACGCGCTTGTCGCGATAAACCTTGTCCAGCGTGTCACACAGGCTTTGCAGCACCGGCTCCAGGCGCACCTGGTGGCGCACCAACCCGCTTTTGCGCAGGCTGGCACGCTGCAATTGGTAGCCGATCTGCTGGCTCATGCGCTCGATCTGCGATTGCAACACCCAGGCCTGGCCGCGGTCCTCGGGGCGCTGGGCCATGTCTTCGCTCACGCCCTGCAACACCGCCAGCGGGGTTTTCAGGCTGTGGGCCAAGTCGTCGAGGGAGTCGCGGTAACGCGCCCGTTGTTCGCGCTCGCTGTGCAGCAAACGGTTGAGGGAGCCGGTGAGACGCAGCAGTTCGCGGGGGTGTTCTTCAGACAGGCTTTCGCGGGTGCCGCCTTCGATCTGGTCAAGTTCCTGGCTCAAGCGCCGCAGGGCTTGCAGGCCCCAGGTCAGGCCCAGCCACAATAAGGTCAGCAACACCAGCAACGCCGCGCCGAATCCAAGGTAAAGGTTTTCCTGCAGGCCTTCGAGGGTCAGTTGGTATTCGCGCACCGGTTGCAGGGCGACGATACTGAACGCCGCGCTCTTGCCGCCCAGCAGCTTGACCTCGACGTCATACACGAAAAACTCCTGGCCATTGGCCTCGCGGATACGTGCAAACTCATTACCGCGCCCGTCGTAGCGCGGCTTGTAGTTGATGTTTTCTTCCCGGGTCGCCCGTGAGCGCCATACCAGGTGGCCTTCACGGTCGTAGATATAGCCGAGCAAGCGGCTGTCGGTGAGGTTAAAACGTTCATCCGGCAACTGCGCCGGCATCAACAAGCGGTTGTTCTCAACCCGCGCGGCGGAAATCAGCGTGGTCACGTCCGAGGCCAGGCGCTGCTCGATAGAATCCTGCAGCGCCAGGCTGAACGCGCCTTGCATGGCCGGCAATAAGCCCAGCATAAACAGCACGGCCAGGGTGGTGGCCGCGAGCATCAAGCGCACACGTAACGAGCGAATCAACGGCAGCGCTCATTGAACAGGTAACCCAAGCCGCGCACGGTGTCGATCGGCTTGAACCCGGCCGGACCTTCGAGCTTGCGGCGCAGGCGCCCGACCAGCACTTCGATCACATTCGGATCACGCTCGTCGTCATCGGGGTAGAGCTGTTCCATCAAGCGGTCCTTGGCGACCACTTGCTGATGGTGACGCATCAAATATTCAAGAATCCGATATTCGTAAGCGGTCAGCGCCAACGGCTGCTCATCCAGGGACGCTTGCTTGCGATTGAGGTCCAGCAGCAAAGGCCCGGCAACGATGGTCGACTGAGTGAAACCGCTGGAGCGGCGCAGCAAGGCGTTCATCCGCGCCTCCAGTTCTTCGAACTGGAACGGTTTGACCACGTAGTCGTCAGCGCCGGCGGCCAGGCCTTCGACCTTGTCCTGCCAGTTGCCGCGCGCGGTGAGGATCAGGATTGGGAAAGTCTTGGCCTGGCTGCGCAATTGGCGGATCAGGTCCAGGCCGCCCATACCGGGCAGGCCCAGGTCGATAATGGCCAGGTCATGGTTGAATTGGCCGGTCTGGTACAGGGCTTCCTCGGCATTGGCCACGGCTTCGACCACGTGGCCGCTGTCGGTCAGGCGGGTGAACAGGTGATGACGCAACAGCGCCTCATCTTCCACGACCAGCAATTTCATAAGGCTCTCCAAAGCGATTCAACTGTCCGACAGGGGCATATCATAGCGGCCCTGCACGTCTTGCGGGCGCAGTTTAATGCCATTGTATTGGCCCGTCAGGTGTTCGTAGCCGGTGCGGTAGGCCGGTTGCGGATTTGCCTGGCCCAGGGACCGGCCCCACGGCGCGGCTTGGCTGCCCGCGTCTTCGAAGCTGACACGATGGATCAGGTTGCTGGGCTTCTTGGTTTTCTCGCCACCAAATGCCGCAAAAGCGCCGTCCGAAGCCTGGGCCCCGGCAGCGGCACTGAGCATGGTTAACGCCAACATCAGCTGTTTGATCGCAGTCATGGTGCTTACCTCTACGCGTTTGGCTGTTGAAGCCAGACTACGCAAGCGCCCCTGAACTCCCCCTGAACGGGCTCTGAACCTGGCCTGAACCGTTTCGGACTATCCACTGGCGCGCCAACTGAAGCAAAATACCGCGCATGACGCCCCTACCCGCTTGCTGCACCCCACTCGATGCCCACTGGCCACTGCCCGTTCCGTTGCCGGGCACGGTGTTTCTGAGCACGCGATTCGACCCGGCCTTATTAGTCGCCGGTGATTTCCAGCGCAGCGCCGTGCCGCCACCGGCCAGCATCCAGCGCTCAGTGGCCAAGCGCCAGGCCGAGTTCCTCGCCGGCCGCCTGTGCGCCCGCGCAGCACTGCAACAGCTCGACCACCTGGATTGCGTGCCGGCCATCGGCGAAGACCGTGCGCCGGTGTGGCCCGGGCATATCAGCGGTTCCATCACCCACAGCACCGGGCATGCGGCGGCGATTGTCGGGCACAAGGCGCAATGGCGCGGGCTGGGGATGGACCTGGAGAATGTGCTGACTCTTGAACGGGCGGAGCGCCTGGCCGGTGAAATTCTCACCGCCGATGAATTACAGCGCATGGCCGCCTTGCCCCGCGAGCAGATCGCCTTGCTGGTGACGCTGACGTTCTCGGTCAAGGAAAGCCTGTTCAAGGCGCTCTACCCGATCGTGCAAAAGCGCTTCTACTTTGAGCATGCCGAGGTGTTGGAGTGGTCGCAGGCTGGGTATGTGCGGCTGCGGTTGCTGACGGATTTGTCTGCAAAGTGGTGCCATGGCACGGAATTGGAGGGGCAGTTTGTGGTGGACGGGGAGCAGTTGTTGAGCCTGGTGGCTGTCCGCGCCTGATCTACCGTTATCGCAGGCAAGCCAGCGCCCACAGGAGAATGCATTCCAACTGTGGGAGCCGGCTTGCCCGCGATAGCAGTGTCAGGGTTTATCCTGATCCCGCGGCCAACTCAGGCTAAAGCATGCCCCGCCCAAATTGTTGCTCTTGCTGATCAACGCCCGCCCGCCGTGCCAATAGATAATCCGTCGCACAATCGACAAACCCAGGCCATGCCCGCCCGACGCACGGGTGCGGCTGTCGTCCAGACGCAGAAATGGCGTAAAGATCCGCTCCCAGGCGCTTTCCGGCACGCCGGGCCCGTCATCTTCCACATCGATGCGACAACGCACCTGGCCCACCTGATAACTGATCAACACCTGGCCCTGGGCATGGCGCATGGCATTGCTCACCAGGTTTTGCAGGGCCCGGTGCAAGTAGCGCGGCTCAGCGTCGACCCAGGCGTCGTCCCAATGTGCCGACGACAGACAAATGCCGCGAGCCACGCTGACCTGTGCACGCAGTGGCGATAATTCGCCGATCACCTGATCGAGTAACGCATTGAGGTCGACGCGCTGGAAATTCAGCGCCGGCGCGCCCTGCTCCAGGCGTGCGTAGGTGAGCATTTCGTCCACCAGACCGTCCAAGTCCTGGATGTCGCTGTCCATGCCTTCCAGATATTTGCGCCGCGCCTCAGGGGTGGCGGCGTCGCCGATCATCTCCAGGCCAAAGCGCAGGCGTGCCACCGGGGTGCGCAGCTCGTGGGAGACCGCGCGCACCAGTTCGCGCTGAATCGCCAGCAATTGCTGCAAGTGCTCGGCCATGCCATTAAAGGCAGCCGCCAAGCGCCCCACCGAGTCGGCACCCCGAGCCGGTACGCGAACCTCGAGGTTGCCTTTGGCAATGCGGGTGGCCGCCGCCTCCAGGCCTTTGAGGCGTCGCTCAAGCTGACGCACCAGTAAATAGACGATCAAACCAATCAGCGTCAGGCTGATCAGCGCGATCAGGATCAGCCATTGCGGCGGGTAAGGGCTCATTTGATACAGCGGGCCGATCTCCAGTACCCACGGCGTACCGACCATGCCGGCAAACACACGGATTGAATCGCCGCCCTTGCCCAAGGCCATCACCGTATCGCCTTCCGACACTCGACGCCGCTGGTCGTCGTCCATGTCCGCCGCATCCAGGGTCATGAGGTGCATGTCAAAACCAAAACCCTTGGCTTCCTTGATATCTGCCAGTTTCTGCGGCTGCTCGGCGACCGGGAAGCGCACCAGTTCGTCCGCCAGCAGGTAAATAGTCGCGCGGGCCAATTGTTCGCTGATCTGCTGGACTTCGCCGGTGAGTACCAGTTGCGACTGCTCACTGACCAGACGCAGCACCCGCGCCGCATGCGGCCCGGTCTGCTCCACCAGTACCTGGCCGCGTTGCAGGCGAGTGCGTTGGCCCAGGTCCAACTGCGCATCGGCCAGCGGGCGCAATTCCAGAGGGATGCCCAACAAACGCTCCCACACCGCCAGGGCGCGCTGGCGCTCGATCGGGCTCATGGGTTGCAGGTTGTCGCCCATCAGCGCAAAAGTGCCGTGGGCCAGGCGCTCACGGTACTGGCCGCTGCGCACTTCATTGAGCAGGTGCAAGGCCAGCACGCCCAGCAACGCCACCAGCACCAGGGCCGCGCACATGCCGCCGTAGATGCGCAGAAAGATCGAGTTCACAGCGGCATATCGGCGGCGGCTTCGGGGACGAACAGGTAGCCCTTGCTGCGAATGGTCTTGATCAGCCGTGGGTGGATCGGGTCGTCGCCGATTTTCGGTCGAATGCGTGAGATACGCACGTCAATGGAGCGGTCCTGGCCGTCGTAGCCAATACCGCGCAGGGCGATAAAGATTTCTTCGCGCGACAGAATGCGCCCGGCATTGGCGACCAACAGCCACAACAGGTCGAACTCGGCGCTGGTCAACTCGATGCCGCCCTCGTGCAGCCAGGCTTCGCGCAGGGCGTTGTCCACCACCAATGGGCCAAATTGCAGGCGGCGCTGGTTTTCCACAGCAGCAGGTTCCGCTGGCTCGCTGCGCCGCAGCAAGGCCTGGATACGTGCCAGCAACAAGCGCGGGCGCACGGGCTTACACACATAGTCGTCGGCGCCCATGTCCAGGCCAAGCACCTGGTCCATGTCGTCAGTGCGTGCGGTGAGCATCAGAATCACGCCGTCATAGCGCTCGCGGACTTTGCGGCAGATGCTCAGGCCATCTTCGCCGGGCAGCATCAGGTCGAGGATCACCAGGTCAGGCTGTTCGGCGATGATGCGGGCCGCAGCCAGGGCGCCATCGCTTTCTACCGACACCTGCAAGCCGTTGCTCTCCAGGTATTCACGGGTCAACTCGGCCAATCGCTCGTCGTCCTCGACAATCAATATTTGCCAGGTTTCTTGCTCCATGCGCTACCTCGCTTCTAATTATTGTCACGTACGGGAAGCACACTATTGCCTCTATTGAAGGCCGATTGTAGCCACGGGCCAGGCGTTGAGCACAAGCCGGTAAATCCATTCGGTGATCGCATTTTTTTGTGATAGGGTTCGCGCCCCCAAAATTCCAATCGGCTGTTTTTACCTTGGAATATTCAGTGACAAACGGCGCAATCCAGCCGCACTGCGGCCTACACGGGCGTTCCATGTTTCATACACATTTTACCCACAGCGTTATCCACAGGTAGTGCGTTGCTAAGACCCCAAAAACGCATTATCTTGTAGCTCGGCGCTGAAAAAACCCTACATGTAGGGTTTCAAGCGAAAAACCAAACACAGATCAGACAAGAAACTCAAGTGCTTTCTTGCTTCCGTTTGGTTGAACCAAAGCATTTTTTCAAAGCCCAAACCGCGCACGCGGATGGCAGCCGTTTTCCAGCCACAAGGGCGAAAAACGGTACGGGTGTTGCAGTACTTGAAGCGAGCAACTGTCACCCAACAGGAATACGGCGCAGGGTTCTTTAAAGGCCCGAGCCGAAGACTTCGGCATGGAAGCGGCGCGATGAGCTCCCTTCCTCCTGTCCCGAAGTTGTTATGCCAGGCCAAGGCCTGTTGTAAGTGCTTCAGGACGGAACGGTGGGCACCGTGATGGTGCCCAAATAAATATAGAATGTGGAGACAACCCCCCATGCAAACCGACACAACTCGCGAGAACCCGCAGGGCTCCGTGCCGCAGGCCGCTGATTCGAACCTGGATCTGTCCGCCACTGCACCTGGCCAATTGCGCGTGATCAAGCGTAACGGCACTGTCGTTCCTTACACCGATGACAAAATCACCGTCGCCATCACCAAAGCGTTTCTTGCAGTTGAAGGCGGCACCGCTGCTGCCTCGTCGCGCATCCACGACACCGTTGCCCGCCTGACCGAACAAGTCAGCGCAACCTTCAAGCGTCGCATGCCTTCGGGCGGCACCATCCACATCGAAGAAATCCAGGACCAGGTTGAACTGGCCCTGATGCGTGCCGGCGAGCAGAAAGTGGCGCGCGACTACGTGATCTACCGTGACGCCCGTTCCAAGGAACGCGCTGTACGTACCCCGGCTGAAGAAGCTGCCGTACAAGCGCACCCGTCGATCCGCATCACCCTGGCTGACGGTACGTTTGCGCCGCTGGACCTGGGCCGTCTGAACACCATCATCACCGAGGCCTGCGAAGGCCTGGCAGAAGTCGACGGTGACCTGATCCAGCGCGAAACCCTGAAAAACCTGTACGACGGCGTGGCCCTGACCGACGTCAACACCGCCCTGGTGATGACCGCCCGTACCCTGGTTGAACGTGAGCCGAACTACTCGTTCGTGACCGCGCGCCTGCTGATGGACACCCTGCGCGCCGAAGGCCTGGGCTTCCTCGGCGTCGCCGACAGCGCGACTCACCACGAGATGGTTGACCTGTACGCCAAGGCCCTGCCGGCCTACATCGCCAAGGGTATCGAATTCGAATTGCTGAACCCGATCCTGGCCACCTTTGACCTGGAAAAACTCGGCAAGGCGATCAACCACGAGCGCGACCAGCAGTTCACTTACCTGGGCCTGCAAACCCTGTACGACCGTTACTTCATCCACAAGGACGGTATCCGCTTCGAACTGCCGCAAGTGTTCTTCATGCGCGTGGCCATGGGCCTGGCGATCGAAGAGAAGCACAAAGAAGACCGCGCCATCGAGTTCTACAACCTGTTGTCGTCTTTCGACTACATGTCGTCGACCCCGACGCTGTTCAACGCCGGCACTCTGCGTCCACAGCTGTCGAGCTGCTACCTGACCACTGTGCCGGATGACCTGTCGGGCATCTACCACGCGATCCACGACAACGCCATGTTGTCCAAATTCGCTGGCGGCCTGGGTAACGACTGGACCCCGGTGCGTGCACTGGGTTCGTACATCAAGGGCACCAACGGCAAGTCCCAAGGCGTCGTGCCGTTCCTCAAGGTAGTGAACGACACCGCCGTTGCGGTTAACCAGGGTGGCAAGCGTAAAGGCGCTGTGTGTGCCTACCTGGAAACCTGGCACATGGACATTGAAGAGTTCATCGAGCTGCGCAAGAACACCGGTGATGACCGTCGCCGGACCCACGACATGAACACTGCCAACTGGATCCCTGACCTGTTCATGAAGCGCGTCTTCGATGACGGCCCGTGGACCCTGTTCTCGCCATCCGAAGTACCGGACCTGCACGACCTGACCGGCAAGGCCTTCGAAGAGCGTTACGAGTACTACGAAGCCCTGTCCCAGTACCCGGGCAAGATCAAGCTGTTCAAGACCATCCAGGCCAAAGACCTGTGGCGCAAAATGCTGTCCATGCTGTTCGAAACCGGCCACCCATGGTTGACCTTCAAAGACCCGTGCAACCTGCGCAGCCCGCAGCAGCACGTGGGCGTGGTCCACAGCTCGAACCTGTGCACCGAGATCACCTTGAACACCAACAAGGACGAGATCGCCGTTTGCAACCTGGGCTCGATCAACCTGCCGAACCACATCGTCAACGGCAAGCTGGACACCGTGAAGCTTGCACGCACCGTGAACACCGCGGTTCGTATGCTCGATAACGTCATCGACATCAACTACTACTCGGTGCCACAGGCGCAGAACTCCAACTTCAAGCACCGCCCTGTCGGCCTTGGCATCATGGGCTTCCAGGACGCGCTGTACCTGCAGCACATTCCTTACGGTTCGGACGCTGCAGTCGAGTTCGCCGACAAGTCCATGGAAGCGGTCAGCTACTACGCGATCCAGGCTTCCTGCGACCTGGCCGACGAGCGCGGTGCGTACGAGACGTTCCAGGGTTCGCTGTGGTCCAAAGGCATCCTGCCGCTGGATTCGCAACAGATCCTGATCGAGCAACGTGGTCAGAAGTACATCGACGTTGACCTGAACGAATCCCTGGACTGGGCGCCGGTACGTGCCCGTGTGCAGAAAGGCATTCGTAACTCCAACATCATGGCCATCGCACCGACCGCGACCATCGCCAACATCACTGGCGTATCGCAGTCGATCGAACCGACCTACCAGAACCTGTATGTGAAATCGAACCTGTCGGGCGAATTCACCGTGATCAACCCGTACCTGGTTCGCGACCTCAAAGCCCGCGGCCTGTGGGACTCGGTCATGATCAACGACCTGAAGTACTACGACGGTTCGGTGCAGCAGATCGAGCGCATCCCGCAAGAACTCAAAGAGCTCTACGCGACGGCCTTCGAAGTGGATACCAAGTGGATCGTTGACGCCGCCAGCCGTCGTCAGAAGTGGATCGACCAGGCTCAGTCGCTGAACCTGTACATCGCCGGCGCTTCGGGCAAGAAGCTCGACGTGACCTACCGCATGGCGTGGTACCGTGGCCTGAAAACCACTTACTACCTCCGTGCCCTGGCCGCGACCAGCACCGAAAAGTCGACCATCAACACCGGTAAGCTGAACGCTGTTTCCAGCGGCAACCACGGTGATGACTCGGTACTCGCAGCACCTGCCGGCCCAGCTCCGGTGCCAAAGGCTTGCGCGATTGACGAGCCGGATTGCGAAGCTTGCCAATAGCAATCATAAGTTTTAAAACGTATACATCCTAAAAAGTAATACCCTCCAACCCCAAGAAAAACAAGGGGTTGGAGGGTTTACCTGCCGTATACCCATCCCTATACTCGCCGGCCTATCTAGCTCACAGGTCGGAAGCGTATACATTGGTCAGTTACTCCATCAGATCTTTCACTGCATCCGACGACCTGCCCATGGCTGTGCTCGTTGATCAGGAAGGTCGCCCCCTCTTCCTTCCCAATATCTATGTAACGCTCAGATATCGAGATGTAGGTCTTGCCGTAACCACAATTGAGAAAGTGCTCCGCTCATTGGGTATGGCCTACCTGTGGGCAATTTCCCGGAAACTCGATTTCGACCAGATCCTTCGATCAGAGACGTTTCTATCGATTGAACAGTGTGAGGATCTAGCATTCTTCCTTCGTCTTGATCGCGGTGCCCAAGACCAGATCGTTGAGGAGTCGCTGGATGCTCGACCACGCATGATTGTGCGATTGGAGCAGGTGCGTAGTGGGGGTACTCCGAGCGTACATAGAACAATGATTTCTGCAACGGAAGGTGGTTACCGCATCCGGACTGTGGCGAACTTTCTAGAATTCAATCACGAGCGAATCAGCCCAAAGGCATCAGATAAGCCCCGCAAAGACCTCGCCAAAGCGCGTGAAAAGGCCATAGCTGCCTTGCGAGCCCAAGAGCCCAGGGCGAAGACCGCCGAGGAAGGTGACGCCCCAGAGGGGCTTTCTGAAGACGTGATGGATGCCCTGGACGCCGCGTTTGAGCCAGGATCCGAAACCAACCCATTTCAATCTGATTTTCATCAGTATCGGAATCACTTGATGTACCGAATTTTCTCTGAGACCGCGATCAGGCGCAGTGAGCTTCGATACATACGAGTCGATGACATCAATCATGCAGCACGCCGTGTACGTGCCCGAGTATCGAAGACCGTTGCGCGGACGCTGCCCATATCTGAGCAAACCGCATACGACTTTCACGACTTCGTCATGAAGTACTGGAGCCAAATTCCAGCTAGGGCGAGGAAACATGGCTATCTCTTCACCACCGCCGATGGCGACCATTTGTCCTTAGGGGCAATCAATCTCGCTTTCAGGGAGCTTCGCCGCAAAAATAATCTGCCCGCCAGCGTGGCTCCGCACGCTCTTCGGCGTACTTGGAATGATCGTTTAAGCAGGAAGATAGATAGCCTTCCGCCTGAGAAACGGATGCAAGCGGGCGAAGAGAAGCAGATGAGGAACCGTCTGAATGGTTGGTCGAAAAAGTCTTCCATGGAAGCACGTTACTCCAGCCGGCACATCCGGGAAAAATCGGACAAGATCGCTGAAAGCCTGGCTAACGAGTTGCGTGAAAAAAATAAAGGTGATTCGAAATGACCGTCACAATTAACGCTGTCCATAAAGACGAACCGAATTCTAATGCGAAGACCGACAAAGTTGTATTACTCGATGGCCGGATTATCGAGCTCAGCATAGGTCGGCTTCTCAAGGTTGTTGATCGCGACGGGAATCTTCGCTCTCTGAACTTCGATATTCTTTCGCTTGGAAACACGCTGCATGAAAGCATGTATCGGGCGATCAAAAACACGCTATCCACACACAGCCTTTCATATAACACCACTATTTTGAGTGCGGTGAGTAATTGGTTTCAACTGCCAGAAATGGCTAGTAAAACTCAAATTGACATTTCGGAGATCAATCGCCTTAACGAGATCTCAGCGAACTACCGACCTTTCGTAATCCCTTTGTTACGCCGAATATCAGCCTTGGGCATGCCCGGCCTGTCAGCTCAGGTCTATGATTTTTTAGAGCACCCGTTTAAGTGGGAAGAACAAGGCACCGGCGCATACTTCGGGTTGCTCACCAATGATCCTGAAAGAGGCGCGCTCACCGAGCAAGAGATCCACAACATCCACCATCAACTTAATAGGGCATTTTCCAGTGGAGCCATCGACCAAGCCGACTACACAATCTGCTGGTTCTTCATTGGCACTGGCGTCAGGCCCGCCCAAGCTCACAGGATGAAAAAGAAAGACGTCATCATCCATGACAGAAATGGTATGGAGGTGACTCTCAGGGTTCCGTTGGCGAAGGGAGAAATGACCACGTCTCAGGAGTACTGGGTACGTCGAGCCCCTACGGTTCTAGCAGAATGCCTGATCAACTACCTAGATGCATATCCATCGGCAGATGATGCGGGCACCGATGATCCGTTATTCACCGAGCCTTCCTCCAACGCGCTGGGGCAGCGCATGAGCTCGATCATCCGAAAGCTGAATACCTACTCCGAGCGCCTTGGTACGAAGATCGCGATTACACCTTACCGCTTCAGGTACACCCTAGCTACCAGAGCTCTGGCTCAGGGGGCATCAGATTATGAGGTGGCTCGCCTGCTCACGCATCGAAGCACCTCCTGCATTCAGTACTACAGGGCGTCTATGCCAGAGCTTCAGAATCCTATCCGAGAGGCTCTTGGCAAGGAAATGAGCTACTTCGCAAGGGCGTTCCAGGGGAAGGCGATTTCCGGCCTCCATGAGGCCACTAGGGCAGGCGACCCTGATGCCGTAATCAGCGATTTCATGAGGCTCATGGGGATGCCCGTGGGCGCTTGCGGCACGCGCGCTGAATGCCACCAGAACGCCCCAGTTGCGTGTCTGGCGGGATGTGCTCATTTCGAGCCTTTGCTGAGCGCGCCTTGGGAGGCTTTGATGGCTTCTCTGGTGGAAGATCAAGAGCTCGAAACAGAGCCGAGGATCCGCCAAATCAATCACAGTGCAATGTCGGCAATCCAGCAGATCATTACCATCCGCGACACATCGGAAGAAGCAATTTAAATGGGCGAAATCGTACACTTCGTTGGTAGAGATGAGCTGACCGCTCAGGAAAACCTGGATTCGTTCATTTCACACGCTAAGGCTAATTTTCCTTTCATCAATGTTATTTGGGAAGATAACAGCTGGGATATCTCGACCTTCATTATCGGAAGAGCCCAGGGCAAAACGAAGAAAATTGCACATTTCAAATCTCTGCGGGACGAATCTGGCAACAAATCAACCGTCCAGATTCCATTCGAGGTCGATTTTTTACCATTCGCGAAATCCACATTTAGTGAGGTCATGCGTCGATTGCGCTTAGCCGAATTCAAAAGGCACTTATACGCACTACAGGCGATTGAACAGGCGTTAATTGATTGCAAGCGCAGACCGTGCATCACGCAACTTACGCCGATAGTGCTCGATAAGGCTGCTGACTTGTTGAAAGCCAGATTTACGGATGCTTGGGCGACGGCAAGGGTTCTCGAACGGATTGTGACTGAAGTGGTAAATCCTGCTCGCCTCACTCCAAATCTTTTGGAGTGGAAGAGTCCGATTGGTTACAAGGCACCTGTAAGGAATGACAGGGTTGCGACAAAAGAATCTGAAAAAGCGGTCGCCAGACTCCCTCCTCTCGAATCAATACTGGCATTGGCGGAGATTCATCACACCAGTAACCATGTGTCGGACAAGCTGACAACCGCATTTGTCTCTCTTGCGATGTACGCCCCAAGCAGGTCGGCCGAAATTCTGAGCCTTCCAGTTGATTGCATCCGATCAGCAGACACCAAAGAAGGCCCTATCATGGGCATTGCCTGGGCACCCGCCAAAGGGGCAGGAGCAATGACGAAATTTGCTGCCTCCGATGAGTTCGAGGCGGTCGTAGAAAAGACAGTCAATTATCTGGTGGATCTTGGCGCCCCCGCCAGAAAGGCTGCGGGTTGGTATACCGCAAACCCAGCGAAACTCTATCTCCCGCCTGGGACGGAACACCTGCGTAACCAGCCGATAACGCTTTACGAGGCCGCTATCATTTTGGGCAAGACAACCCCGATTCAAGGCTCTCACGCGCCTAGATATGCCTTGGTAAAACGTGAGGATCGCACCACTGATAAATCACGAATGGGGCCAGAATCACAGCAGGCTCGCTGGGTTGCGCTCTACGAATTTGAATCGCTTGAAAACTTCGTTCTGGCAAAGCTTCCAGACGCTTTTCCAATCTTGGATGGCCATACCGGCCTAAAGTGGCACGAGGCACTATGGGTACTGCCTGAAAACATCCTCCGGCCCAACGCCGAGCCTTTACTACATGTGCCTTCGCCGCTGTCGACGAATCAATTCAATAACCAGCTAGGGGCCAATCCTGGCGGGGTTACGATTTTCAGCCGAAACGGCAAGGTGAACTCAGATGGCAGCCCCATCGCGATCACCACACACGATTTTCGCCACTTGTTGAATACTCTCGCCCAGAGCAAGCACTTGAGCGAATCGCTCATTGCATTTTGGTCTGGGCGCAAGAGCGTCAAACAGAACGAATGGTATGACCACCTGCCTCAAGAGGCATTCATTGAGGCTTATCTCAAGCTCGGGGCCAATGAGCGCCCTCTCGTCATTGAAGGTCATCTCGAAGCCAAAGTGGACTCGATAGCCATTGCTCATGGGCTCACCCGCGAGCAGGCCCTTAAAATTGAGCTAGGAGCGACTCACCGTACCCGCTACGGCATTTGCCGTCATGACCATGCACTCACCCCCTGCCCGAAGGACAAGGACTGCGTGAACTGTGGAGAGCACACATTTACGAAGGGCGACAAACGTCATCATGACGAAGCTGAGTTCCAGTTTAAGCTGCATGAAAAAGCTGTAAGAGATGCAAAGAGCGCTCATGAACGAGGTGAGCCTGGGGCCTCTCGCTGGCTTAATCTGCACATTCCGAAGCTCGAACGCTGGCAGCTTGTTCTCAACAAGCTGAATGATCCGGCCATACCAGACGGGGCATTCATCACGTTACCTCCTCCCGAGAATTCGCAGTCGAAGGCCGGCTTAGCCCAGGCTGTCAGGATTATTAACCAAGACGTCCATTCGCCTGCGCCATTCGTGGCGAGTGCGGATGTAGATTCCGACGCAGATGAGAAACTGTTACTAGATATGGGTTTTTTCTAAATGGGTGCGCCAAAACTAAACGATTCCGGTATCGACAAGGCGGTACGACTGCTGGATGGCTGGGTCGGAAAACTGACTTGGGATCGCTACCTTGCCATGTTAGAGGTCGAGATTGGGCACAAGTACACCAAGGCGGCAATGCTCCGGCACCCACGCATCAAATCGGCCTGGGATCACGCTAAGGAGCGCGCAAAGGATGACACCGGAGTAAGCGTTTCTCGAAGCGCAGTTGAGACAAATAAGGCTCTGGAGCGCATCAAGCTCCTGGAGACTCGGGTCGAACGCTTAACTCGTGAAAACAACGCTCTCTTGGAGCAATTTGTGCGGTGGAGCCACAACGCAGTACGGGGAGGCCTCAACCTGGATGACCTCGACCGGCCTCTGCCATATGCCAAGCCAAAAGAAATTCGGTAGCCTCGTTGACGGGAAGGTGTGTTCGCCAGTGAGTCTGCACCGGATGCCCCCCTGATCGCCGGGCCGCCCTCGGTCAAGTACCTAAAAGGCAAGCCCGATCCGGAGATGCATCAGACTAAAAAAGACAATAAGCGGCACTTCGGGATGAAGCCCCACATTGCGGGGTAAGGCCACGATGGGTCTTTTGTGCGCCCGGACTCAAGCACGGTGCAGTGCGAAGAACTGCTGCAAGCCTTCTACCGCGCCGAGCTGAAAACTCTAATCCGCAAGTCGCTATGCGATCATGTCATCTGCCAATGGTTCTAGGGCTCTTGATTCGGAGGGATGAGCTTCCATTGGCTCGGTAGCCTCTCGGTTTGTTTCGTCAACATAGCGGCGCATCACGATGTAGGACGATCAGCTCAACAACGGTGGGGAAGTGGAGAAAAACTGGATTATTCAGAATTATGGCTCAGCCATAATTATTGCTTAGTCATAATTTTTTACTTCAAAAAGCTTCTGTTTTAATCGGAGCAACGCGCCGTCAAAAAGCAGAGCGCGCAGCTTGGCTTCAAATTCGATTTCTTTCTTGAGGCCAGCATCACCTTTCAGCACCTCGAGAGCTTGGAGCCGTTCGGCGAGGTTTTTTTTCGAGCTGGCGGAATTCGGCGAGTTTAGACATGACGTGCCTCATGGATAATATTTGATGAGTTGTATTCAGGCCTTAGTCACTTGAAAGGTAACGAGACGCTGAATTTTACGAGGCAAGCAATCGAAATGGCCTTACTCATATACATCTAAATCTGTGATTTTCTTAACTTCTGTTTTTGACACTACAATACCAACACTATTTTTGGCTCGAGTTAGAGCGACGTAAAATTTGCTCCGGGCAGCTTGTGTTAACTCTGCGTCATTATTGCACATCCATTTCACCATCGGTGCGGATGGATAAATAAGTACACGACCTAGGGTCAGCCCTTTAGACTTTCCAAAATTCATAGACTTATAATTCGAGTCAGTCTCTGTTTTGATGCTGTCACGCAATTGAACCGGTTGAAAAGATTCAAGGTATTGCCCCAACTTTTCTTTAACCACTAAAAAAACCCCATCGTGCCCCGTAACATCTCGATTTCCAGAGGTCGCAGGATTCATGTTTGGGAAAAGTTTGTTGGAGTAATCGCAAATGGCGGGGGCACACCGATGATTAACCTGAAGAGAGGTATCGTCAATATCTATACCAAGCCTTTCATCAAGAAAAAAATTAACAATAGCTGATTTCACATACTTCTTATTCTTTCTAGAGTTATTAGTAGCATAGGTCGCCTGCCTTGGATCCCCGACCAATAGCACGTCAGAATCTATTTTAAAAAGTAAATCCAATACCTCAAGATCGTAGCCGGCCAGGTCTTGCACTTCATCTATATAAATTTTTTCATAGCAACGGCGAATCCGTTCAAAAACCAACCCCTTTGAAGCTTCTTGCAACCTTACTACAAGCTGGGCCAGCTTATCAGAATATATTCTTTTATCTTCGGTAAAATAAAACTTTTCAAAATCATCCTCTCCCCAATATACAGGGAACATTTTACCTTGAAACTTCAACCCTGATCTTCCACTTACCAAAAGCATGCCTTTGGTATCAAAATCAAAAAGACAGCCCTGAAAAGGCTTTACACCATGCCTTATCAAAAAGGAAAACCACGTAATAATATCAACACTGGCTGGGACACATCCATTAAGCTGGATAATTTTCGAACGAATCTCGTGCTCACATGCTTCGGTGAATGTTGTGATTAAAACGCGCTTACCAGCTTTTGCATCGTCGACTGCACTTTTCACTATCAGATTAGTTTTTCCCGACCCTGCTGAAGCGATCACTAATCGATTCATTTTATTGAGTCCAAGATATAATCTGGGTAGGCAATTTCGAGCTTTGAGTCAAACACTTTAAGAGCACACTCTGTTTTATTTGCCCTCATATGGACTTGCAACCCTTGATCATCGAGATAGGCAGTCCCTAGCACCAAATTCATTTTTGCCAACCCGTTAGACTTAATAAGTTTTGGCTCAAGAGTATTATAATTAAATGGCTTCCCGCCAATCATTAGCGCGCCTACATCCACAACACTATCATAGCATATATCAATATAAGGCTTCTTCTTAGCCCCCAAATACTCGCTATACTTCTTCAGAAGCGCAGGGACATCACCATCATTATCAGTCACAACGCTCACTTGTTTTTCTAGCTTTTCTGCTATCTCTAAAAAGCGTAAAAATGAAATACCAACGGAAATTACTTCAACGCAATTCTCGATGGGTAGTGCTCCATGGATGTCCTTATATGCCTTTTGAACCACCAACTCATCTGAATCACCCTCCACCAATATCGCTTTTTTGCAGAGAACAAGTCTCAAAGTATCATAACCCGAAATCTTTTCAAAAAAAGACCAAGTACCAAGCGACAACTTATTCAGCCGTAATGTTTTTTTATTATCCAATAATATCAAGGAGTTCAAGCCCAATTTATTCGCCACAAAGCTGCTATGCGTTGTAACAATCACCTGCTTCTTAATACAACTAACTTTTATCGTATTTATAAGCTGATTGAGTTTTGAATGTGAAAGATGATTTTCCGGTTCTTCAATAAGCACAACACTTGCTTCTTTCGCCTTCTCATGAGCCAGAGCAAGATTAGTCTTAACAATGCTCTGTTCTCCCTTCCCAATAAAGTGAAAAGGAATTTCATTCAGATAAGTCATCAATCCACTTTCCCAAGCATTCTTGGAGGAAAGCTCGACTGAAATTTTGATTTCCTTGTCGGTAATCTTACTAGCAACCGTTATTTTTTTATTTATCGCATCAATCGCTGGCGCTCCCATAAAGGTTTCTTTCATCTGCCTATGCGATTGCGATACACTTACGATCTCCTCGGGGGATAGCAAATCCTTGACAATTCTACCTATATAGACATCAGAGCCATTTTGATACCGCGCCGATGTAGAATCTATATACGCACACTTTATAGGTATACTTCTAGCTGTAATCAACTCCCTGGAAAAACTCTTCCAAATTACATGATAATACTCAATTGGAAGAGTTTTAAGCTCGCCAGCAGCGATAAGCGCCTCGTACTCCGCACGATACTCTTCGTTAAACTCTATTGAGACATGAATCCCTGACGAAGCAATTCGATCCCTATTGAAATCACCCGATAGCATAGGCTCCTCATCCGTGAGGTATAGCTCGATAAGGATTTGTGGCGGTGATTCCGGCGCGCCACCTTTTAGACTATCAAGATAATTTCTGACCGAGGTCTCATTAAAAAGATACTGATTTAACTCCCCCCTCAGTGGACGATTGATGTAAAAACCGGTCAATGCGAGATTTATAGCTTCTAGTATTGTAGACTTTCCAGCCTCATTATCACCAACAACAATATTTAGCCCTTCAGTAAACTCAACTTCAAACCGCTCTTTGAAGCTCTTAAAATTCTCCACCAACAATTTCGTTATGCGCATATAGCCTCCATGCTCATATTAGTTATAAATCTTCTTAACTCGCCCACCAAAACCAAGCGATCTATAAAGCAAAGTGACCACACCTATATTCGAGCTAATTTCCAGAGCCTGTGCTCCTCACGCAACGTCGCTTCCGCTGCATCAATACCTTCTTTGTACGTTGGTAGCACAGACCACTTTATCGACATAACACTAGCATCTCGAATTAACTTCCAAGCTGCATAATCATGAAAAGGATTCAAACCAATTATATTTCCTGCCAAGAGATCCTTCGGTTCAGGGGACTGCATAATTGCTCCCATCAGAGCAATCGCGGACTCAAACTCCCATTGTGTGACATAAAGCAAAAGCGCGCAGAACGCCAACAATGCGTTAGAGCTCACACCCCATCGAATAGCGTGATATTTATTCTGCAGTCCGAACTCGGGACACTCACGGGCGAAAAATACGGCCAACTCTATAGTAGAGCTGTAATACGGTTGGAGAATAGACACATCAAACATTTCAGATTGTCTATAACGAGTTATCAGTTCCTTAGCACGACTGGCTACTTGAGAGCTAGTTTTGAGACTGTCAAGCTGAGTAAGCAATGACCCATTATCTCTAATAAATCTACTTATAGCAGCATGACGCCAATTAAAGGACGGTATTTCACCATAGGGTGGGGAAAACTCACTTAATGCAGGCGCTCTAGATGAGGGCATAGAAGCAATATAGTCAATATTCTCCTCGGCACAAGTTACAACAAACCGGCTTTTTTGCTTATTTTCAAAAAACCATTGCCTCATGGCTCGAATGTCTGCTTGAGAGAACATGCCTTGTTCTATACCAATACAAACCAAATACCTTATATACCGTGTTTCTCTGTTTCTCGGCCCGCCCAATGCAACCAGACTTTCCACTCCCTTACTTTCACGGTCGGCGAGTTCAAAATCACAGTAACGGAGATGCCCATTATTCTGTTCCCCGGGTTGAAATCGAAAGTGAGCTTGGCGCAAGGCCTTACCGGAGCGTTTAGCTACAGCCCCACTAATCAAGGTAGCTCCAGCGACGCCACATGATGGACATCGAATATCCTTCTTTATCCACTCTCGCCAAAGAGGGTCTAGACCGTCTAATTGATGCAATGGAACAGGAGATGCCCCCTTCCCCATTTTCGCTAGCAATTGCTCCACATCAAGTTCACAACGAAAGTACGTCGAATACGCAGTTGTTGGCACGGCTACCATCCTTGTGTGGTTGACTCGCTAGAAGCTAGGAAAAATCAGCTCCGCTAGTATCACACTGTAGCTAAATTTTCTTGTAGTGTGTGCGTTTCTCAGCTGCCTGGAGTTAGGGGTCAGGCGGGGAGCGAGATGAGTTTCTCTTGGATGGAATCCCATTCTTCCATGGAGATTAATATCGCGCGACTACGCTCACCGTCGATAAAAACCGGCTTGTGCGTAATTATAAGCTGCTCGACCACCTCATCGAAATTGTTCTCTGCTTGGATCGCAGTCCAGCGATCATCATCTCCCATGCACCCTAGCCCTATCCGTGAAGATCAAAATACCGTCTCCGCATCGTCTATCTGACGCATCCCTTCAGGCGTCCAAAGGCATCCAGTCGCTTGAACGTCGGCCTGCCGATCTGACACTTGAAACTGGCCACGACGTACAAGCTGTTCAGCGTCGTCAGAATCCAGAACCGGCCTTCTTTATGAACGGATAGAATGTGGGAGGTTCGAATCATGTGTCCATCCTTGAACCGCTCGCGGGGCCCTTTCCTTGAGTGATCAAATACTATTGCAATGCACGTATTGCCCACAAATAGCGCGTCGGAAAGGTAACCAGTGATCGGTGAATCGTAATGCCACTGTTGGGCGCAAATAATCCTTTTGAGTTGAAAGTCAGTCAGGTGGCGGCCATGACGGCCTGCATCGCTCGTTTCGAGCATATTAGGTTTCCATCCATTTAAAGATCTGACGTGGCTGAGGTGCCTCGACCAAGCCAAGCCAAAAAAGGAGCACGTATGGAAGAAAGGCCGATGGCTTCAGAAAGAAGCACCTCCTCATAAGGTATGCCCTCATGATCTCCCCGAGTCGCTCTAAACAAATGAGCCTCCACTAGTGGGAGCTACGCGATCCTTTCATCGCTGCAAATGCACATTACGAGATCAAATCAAAAAATTACTCGCACTCTTTTCAGGGAGTGGGCATCGATCAGTTGTCCAGGCGCATCGGTATATGACTTTTCGTCATCTATGTTGTGAAGACAAACTCGCCGTCCCGTGGAGTCATACCCCACTAGCAACCCCGTAAGCCCCTCCATAACCCATTTGCCGGCCTTGTTCATCCAACCAGGCGTGACAACCTGAATCTGCGTAATGACAAACTCACTGGTTTGTTGGGAAAGTATTTCTTCTAGCATATCGACGTCACTAATCATCATGGTGCGTGGCCATGCCTTGCCATCCAAGCGTTCTTCAAGGACGACGTGATACCAAGGATGAGCCAAGTGGCGTTCAAACATTCGCCAATTCGAATACCCGTCCCCAAAGATATTAGGAGTGCCCTCGGCAACGGTTTCATGACTTCTAAACATTTCACATTCCCGTGGATCTTCAGACCGCAGTTGCAGCTGACATCATCGATAAAGAGACAGTATCGCGGCGAGACTGGCCGACTTCTCGTCGCCATCCCCCATCAAAACGTACACCGTGTTTTTGGTTTCGAAGAGAAATCCGTCCTGAAATGAAATGGCCATGGTGCTACGAACCCAGTTTCCGTAATCGAAACGTCGTCGGCTGTCTAGGATGACTTTTTCGGCGAAAACAAAAAGCGGCAGGTGGCCATGAACATGTATTTTGGTGAGATCCGCGTCGCTCGCTATTGCGCGCACGATCGTCCACTGCTGAACGATACAAAAGCCTTTGCTTGGAAAGCGGCTCTGTACCTGCTGAATCAAGCTCTCTTGGCTTTCCGTAGAACCAGATCGATGCTGTCCATTGCTGGACAGGAGCTCGGCGGCTGCTTGGGTATCTTCGAGTTCCAATCAAAAAACCTCTGACAATACATGTGATATGTTCGGCGCTGAGTTCCGCTAAACCGCGTGCTATCTGCCTGAAAGCTATGACTACGCGCCATTGCCCTAAGAAGGCAGCGCCCAGAAGTTCCAATACTAACATCGGAATGGGTTTATCGGAACTCCGACGTTATGGCTTTATCCTCGCTTTTGGGACAAATCATGTCGCTCAAGAATGAGATTGCCGGGGCGATCAGAGCAATCCGGACTATTCGAGACGTCGACTACGGGGAATTGGCAGATGTCATTGCAAAATCCAGTATCGGCAACCTTGAGCAAGGAAGACACAGCATCACGCTTGAAAAGCTGATTGAGCTTTCAAATTCTCTGCAGTTCGATCCTGTCGCCCTGTTGGCCCTCTGCGTATCCATCCAGAATGACGAACCTGCGGATGCCACCATAGAGCGAGCCAAAGCTCAGTTAGCTTTGTTCAGAGCAGAGGGGGGAGAAGAGCTTTTTCGAAGCCAATTTGTCGGCAACGAATTGAAGAAGCGGCCTCCAGGCAAGCCTAGGAATTCCAAGAATGCTGCGGCAGTCAGAGAGCTTAAAGCCTCGGGGATGAGTCAGGCAGAGATCGCGCACACGCTAGGGTTGGCCAAATCAACTGTACATCGGTATTGGCAGTGAGCCCCATATATCCCCAGATTGGTAATGCTTCCTGATCGTGTCGAAAAAGACATTATTAATTGTCACGCATCGATGACTATTGGGACTGTATCCCACATGAGGATTGAGCATGATTTCAGTATCTCAAAGCCAGATCAATGACGAGGTTGCCCACGGTTACAAACCACATGCTGTGGGCACTGGACTAGCGATGTTGCCGCTGAACGAACTCGGGGATCGTGAATTCGAGATGTTGGTGTACTCGCTGATAGAGGCAAGGATTCAGCGCAATGACTATGCGAGCTTCGACCAAGTTGTATTGATGAAGGGCGTGGGTGAGCGTGGAAGGGATTGCCTTCTGTACCACCAAGGCGATGTGGCCGGGCTGATCCAATGCAAAAAGCTTCAGAAAAAGATGTCGCGACCAGAGGTGATGGAGGAAATAACAAAGTTTTTGATGTTTACCATCTCTGAAGAAGAATTGATGCCTTCGCCTGGGGCGTTCGAATATCACCTTTACACTAGCGGCGGTTACTTCGAACCCGCCGCCACGCTGCTCTCATCGTTCAAAATTGAAAGCAAAAAGGAAGTTGAGTCCGGCAATGTACTCAGGATAATTCAGGGGCTTAAGGAAAAATACTCTACGTTCAAAGCCTATAACGAGCAGCAGTCACTTGAGCACGTAGCACGAGCACTAGAGGTGCTGACGGTGAAGCAGTTTACTGGCGTTGACCTGAATCTTAGCTTGGCTAGCTATCCAGTCGTGATGTCGAAATTTTTCAGGACGCTGCCCGTCTTGGATGCCACCAGCTTTGAGGCAATTCTTACTCAGAAGCTGGAGGAATCTGGCATAAAATTTCTGACGGGGCAAAACCTGAACGATCTGTACAAGCGCCTATCTTCGGTTCCCCCGGAATTCCAGTTAGCTTTAGGTAATGTCGACCTTTTTGGCTACTCGGAAAATTATTTTAAGTTTCTGGGTAAAGAAGGGTTTTCGGAACTGATAAAAAAGGTATCTGACGTACGCCTTTTTCTTGACATCAAAGCTCACGATTACGCTGCCTCGCTCATCATTCCTGAAATGCTAGAGAAGCTTACCGAGCCCTATGTCCATACCGGCCGGGTACTCCCGTTCACACTGAACGTGGTGGCCCAATATCTAAACAAGCGAATTCAGCCTAGTGTTATGTCCAAGGCGAGCCCTAGTGCTTCGCTTAAGCATATGCACCCTCAAATGGGGCTAACCAAGCAAACCTTGATGGATTCGATACTGGAGGAGTGTATTGAGAGCAGCCGGCGTTTCTTTGCAGGTGATTACAGCGGTTTTCCCGACCCCGACCCCGACAGGGAAAAACGTCTAGCACTGTTTGAAGGTATGCATGCCGGATGCAGCACCGATGCACAGCTAAAGGCTAGATTTCTAATCGACCTTCCTCTGATCATGCCAATCGTTGATGAGATTGAACGCACCATAATCGCATCGGTGCCCCAAGTGCGTACCGTGGTGATCAATGATATGGCCTACTTCGACGACCCGGAGAAACTTAAACGGATCCTTACGACCATCAAGGCGATTGAGTAGCGTACGGAGTGTCTGCCACAAAGAATAATTGCACCCCAAAATCGAGATAAAATGACTCGGGAAGAAAAAAATCCGATGGCTGAAACGCGCCGTTTTTTCGTATACATTCTCGGCTACACGGGGCGAAAAAAAGCGTAAATGTATACGTTTTTTGATTTAGGCGCGGCAGAAAACCTGCAAAACCCTTGTGTTTAGGGAGAAAAATTGATGTATACACCCCTATACATAACGCTTTTGTCAATAAGCTGAGTGGTTGCTGAAAAGCCCGTTAACCGGAAGGTTAACGGGCTTTTTTGCTTTAGTGCAGCGCCTATTCCTGCCCGCCTGTCACACTATATAAATGCGTACGCCTCCCCGTTATCCTCCTTACCAGGCCGTCCACCTCGGCCACCCCAAAGCTCTATACTCCCTCCAATCACCGCCATTGAATGATGACCGTAGTTCACAATACCTAACGCGCCGCTGGCGAGCTCGTCGCTCGTAGTCTGCCTGTACAGACCGCTGAGCCCTAAACGATCCAGCCCTTCGTGATCATGTTCGCCGTCGTTCAAGCTTAACAATGCATCTTGAAAGCTATTTTGGGCTTTATGATCATTTTCACCCCGGCCCCCTCTATTATTGCCATCCGTTTGAGCCCGCTTGGCACTGACGGCGTACATGAAGTTAGCCTCGGTAATCATTGCTGGGTCATCCCCCGCGAACCGGGCCTGCTCTGCCGCCTCTTTCAATTCACCTCGACTCAAATGATAGGTTTTCCCATCTCGCATTTGAACGTTCCACCCGTCACCTGCCGCTCTAACGTCACGGAAAACATCGGTGGCTTTTTGACCGAACTTCATCATTGCGGCTTTTATCGCCGAAACAGTGACGCAATTACCATCAGACGCCTGCTTGAAACCACTCCAGATGTTGCCGGCCTCTCTACCCATGCCAGGTTTTTTTCCGGGATTGCTCTTGTCAGGCTTGTAGTCAGTGTAACGAGCCCCCGCCGTAAAAGGCTTGTTACTCATGGACTCCCTTGAGCCAAAATCACTCGGATTAACCCTACCGCCGCCGCCGCCCCCACCACCGCCACCACCCGGCGATGGCCGTGGAGAGAGAGTGGGAGATGGCTCACTCGCAAACAGCTCCGGAAACAGGGCCTTCAACAGCATGAGTATATTTTGAGCAGCGTCCTTCCACAGCTGCTCCAGGATCGCCTTGAACTTTTCGTCTCCCAGCTCCGCTCTCTTTTCATTCAACTTGTCACGCAGGTGCTGCACAGTCTGGTTCTTGGAGGTTTTCTGAGCTTCATCAAGTGCTTTGAGAAGCGCGCTGACTGCCTCCTTGCTGGTATCGGCGTAATCCACTTTGTTTTCTGAACGATCGGCTCCCCAAGCCGCACCCACCTCACGCACACCCTCGGCCGCGTTACCGGCCATCGACGAATTCCACATACCGACTTCACCTTGTAGTAATTAGGCCCAACACCGTTTGCTAGCTATGTGGAAGGAACGGCGTAGTCGGTTCCAACACAGGCATGTCGTCTCTTGATCGGGTGGGCGGCGGGAAGACTCCGCGATGCCAAATTGCACGCAAAAAAAGCCCCTCGATCGAGGGGCTTTCGTTGCGCTTGCGCGTCAGGCCAACCGCATCAGGTCATCTGAATGATGGTCTGCATGATGGTGCTCTGGGTGGATATAGTCTTGGCGTTCGCCTGATAGTTGCTTTGGGCCTTGATCAGGTCAACCAGCTCGTTGGTCAGGTTGACGTTGGAGTTCTCCAAGGAGTTGGCAAAGATCGAACCCAAGGTGCCGGATTGCGGGGCGTCAAAGCCCGGCTGGCCCGAAGCGAAGGTTTCTTTCCAGGTAGTGCCGCCAGCGGGTTGCAGGCCCTGTTCGTTGTTGAAGCTGGCCAGGGAGATCTGGCCAATAGCCTTGCTCTGCTGGTTGCTGAACGTTGCGAACATTACGCCGTTGCCATCGATTTTCAGGCCGGTGATCTGGCCGGTAGCATAACCGTCGGTGGTCGGCGGGTTGCGGTAGGTGGCCGAGTTGTACTGGGTGATGCTGGCCATGTTGATGGCGATCCCTGCAGGGTTGGCATCCGCACCGTTTTTCGTCCACACGCCGTTAGTCACTGTACCTGGGACCCAACCGGTAATAGTCAGGGTGGTGCCGGACACCGCAGGGCCCACAATACTTGTGAGCTTGCCAGAACCATCAAAGGTCAACGTAGACGGCACAGGCGCGGTGGCGCCTGTCGGTGCGCTGCCATCTGGGTTGCGACCATCAATCAGGGTATAGGCGTTCCACTTGTTGCCATCTGTTTTAACCAAGTACTGCACCATCGGGTGCGCGTTGCCTTGGGAGTCGTACAAGGTGGTGCTGTACTGAGTGGTGAAGGTGCTGGTGTCAGTCGGACTGAACGGCTTAGCTACTTGGTCGATCACCGGCTCCGAGGAGTTCAGGTTACTGGTGGAGTCCACTTTGGTGGAGGCCTTCGGGGGCAGGTTCGACAGGTTCAGTTGCAGATCGGTCAGGCCGCCCTTGTTGATCTTGCCGTTTTCGTCCGCAGCGTAACCTTGCAGGCGCGAGGTACCGGTATTGTTGGTGATGTAGCCGTCTTTGTCGGCACGGAAGGCACCGCTACGGGTGTACTCCAGCGAACCATCGTTGCCCTTCTGGACAAAGAAGCCACCACCCTGGATCGCCATGTCCAGGATGCCGCCGCTGTTGTTTACGTCACCCTGGGTGAACTGCTGGGATACCGCCGCCAGGTTCACACCGTTGCCGATGCTGTTCTGGCCGGTGCCCAGCTTGGACGCCGCATAGATATCCGTGAATTCGGCACGCGAGGATTTGAAGCCCGTGGTCGCGACGTTGGCGATGTTGTTGCCGGTCACGTCCAGTTGTTTGTTGGCCGCATAGAGGCCGCTAAGGCCGATGTTAAAAGACATGTTTCTCTCCTTCTGCCGTATTTAGCCGGCTCTATGTACCGATAGTCTGAATTTGCGACAGCTTGACGCTGCCCATGCCGCCTGCGAGGTTCAGCAGCATTTCGCCGCCGGTCTTGCTCAACGTCACGCTGGTGACGGTTGCCGGCAACGCCGTTGCCAGGGCAACCGAGTCGCCCTTGTCATTCTTGGTGGTGGCCGCAAAGGTATAAGTCCCGGCAGGCGCGACCTCACCCTTGTCGTTCTTGCCATCCCAGATAAAGCTGGAATTACCGGCGCTCTGGGCGCCCATGTCGAGGGTGCGCACTACATTGCCGTCTTTGTCGGTGATCTTCACGGAGACGTTGCCCGTCGCCGCCGTCACCGCCACCGAGCCGGTCATGCTCTTGCTGGTATCCACCGAGGCCTTATCGGTCTGGGTGATGATCGAACGCCCTACCAGCGATGACGCCTGCAGCGCTTGCGAGGAGCTGAAGTTGCTGGAGATCGCATTCACCGAGTCGTTCAGGGTGTTGATGCCTTCCAGGCTGCTGAACTGCGCCAGTTGCGCCACAAACGCGCCGTTGTCCTGAGGCGACAGCGGGTTCTGGTTTTTGAGCTGAGTCACCAGCAGTTGCAGGAATGCGTCCTTGCCCAGCGACTGATTGCCCGTCGCCGCTTTGGAGGCATTATTGATGCTGTTGTTATCCGTCGCTGTCTTGACCTTGGAATTGAAAAGGTCCTGGACTGCCGTGTTGTTAGTCGTATCAACGATGGCCATTATTTGGCGCCCCTTATCACTGACCCAGGGTCAGGACCTTTTGCATCATGGTTTTGGCGGTGTTCATCATTTCCGCGTTGGTCTGGAACGAGCGGCTGGCGGAGATCATGTCGGCCATCTCCTCGACCACGTTGACGTTGGGGTAGTAGACGTAACCCTTTTCGTTCGCGGCGGGGTGATTAGGCTCATAGCGCGCTTCCAGGTTGCTCTGGTCCTCGACCACGCCGAGCACCTGCACGCCTTGGCCTGCGGCATCCTGGTTCTGGAACAGCGAATCGCTGCCGCCGCTCTGGCCGCCTTGGAACATGGTGGCGAACACCGGGTGACGGGCGCGGTAGGTCTGGTCAATGCTCGACGACACGGTCTCGGCGTTGGCGATGTTACTGGCGACGGTGTTCAGGCGCGTGGTCTGCGCGCTCATGCCACTGCCGGCAATATTGAAAACACTGGCTAAGGACATGGCTTACTCTCCACGCAGGGCTGACATCAGCCCTTTGAATTTGCTGTTGAGCAGGGTGAAGCTGGCCTGAAAGTTCACCGAGTTCTCGGCGTAGGCCGACTGCTCCAGTTGGGCATCGACGGTGTTCTGGTCGATCGATGGCTGCATCGGCGTGCGATACAGCAGCGACTCGTCACCATTGCCCAGGCCTTGCGCTTCGATATGACGGCTGTTGGTCATGTTCAAGGCGAAGGTGCCATTTTTGGTCTTGTCTTGCTGTGCGGCGAGCACAGCGGAGAAGTCCAAATCCCGAGCCTTGTAGTTCGGGGTGTCGGCGTTGGCAATGTTGTTGGCCAGGACTTCGGCACGCTGGGCGCGGAAGCCCAGGGCTTGTTCGTGGATACCGAGCGCTTTATCGAAGCTGATGCTCATGGCGGAAACCTTTAGGCTGACCTGCTTTTCGTATCTGGGTTATAGCAAGGCGCATGCCAATTCACTCAAACCCCGTAATTCAAGGGTTTGCGGGATGTTTGCCGGCGGCAATGCCAGAAAAGCGGCAACGGCGTTCCGCGTGGCGCCAGTAAAGCGGCAATGGTAGTTGCCGCTTTTACAAGGGGCGCAAACGGTGGAAGGAGGAAACCGAGACTGCTGAATGTGGCAGACCGTTTGTCTGCACTGTCATTTCTGACAGTTGTGATGCGTGCTACCTCGAATGCCTTATGGAGGACACCCACCACGCGTAATGCAGAGGTTAAAATGTTGAGCATCCCGGCGCCAAAATTCATCGAACAAGATTCAGCGACCCCCATCGCGAACCTGAACACCAACCTCATTGTCGGCAACGTCGCCAGGGTGACACTTGATTTCCCCGTCGAACGCGCGGACATGATCTTTTTAACCCTGAGTAGCACCGTCCTCGGCGGCAGGCACAACCAAAGCTTTCAAATTGGTCGAGACGCCCCCAATCTCGAACTCCTGATCGCTAAACCCATTGTTGAAGCCAGCGCAGGGACCGTTGTGTTTCTGCAGATGCACATGGAGCGTAACAGCCAGCCCTACTTCGCGGAGACCTCAAGAGTGCGCATCAACTCGCTCCCCATCATCGTGCCAACCCCAACTACGGTATGGGACTTCAGCGATGGCACATTCCAAGGATGGGTACCTCAAGGGCCTTATGTGGGCGGTTTGCTGCACGTGGCCAATTCAAGCTTAGTCGTTGACGTACCCAACAGCCGGGCCACCAGCGCCCACATCATCACTCGCCCCGTGCCTGTGATCGCAGGGCGAACGTATGATTGCAGCTTTGTCGTGATGGGAAACTCAGCCACCAGCGATGGCTCGACCCTGTACTTGACGATGAACGGCACCCCAATCGGCGCCACGGTACAAAACATCACTCAAGCCCAGCCGCAAACCGGAACCGGGACGTTTACCGCCACCACCACAGGCGATGTGCGGCTAGGTATTTTCAACGCTACGGTACCCAACGGGAATCACCGCCTGTCCTTGGGTAATATCCGCATGACACCCCGGCCCTGACGACAGCTGACGCGGCGCCGTCGAATCGTTGCGCGCATAAAAAACGGGAGGCCTTGCGGGGCCTCCCGTTTTTTTTATGCTCGAAGCCGATCATTTGGCCTGGTAAATGATACCTGGGCTGCATTGCACCATCTGATAATGATCCGGCAAACCGTTCAGCGCCTCGGACGCACCGAGGAACAAGTAACCACCGCGCTTGAGCGTGCCATGGATACGCAACAGGATGTCTTTCTTCACTTCGGCGGAGAAGTAAATCAGTACGTTACGGCAAAACACCATATCGAACTTGCCCAGGCTGGCATAGCTGTCGAGCAAGTTGAACGAGCGAAACTCCACTCGGCTCTTGATCGGCGCCTTTACCGCCCAACGCCCAGCCCCTTTCGGGTCGAAGAAACGTTGCAGGCGTTCCGGGGACAAACCACGACCCAAGGCCAGGCTGTCGTACTCGCCGGTCTTGCAGTTGGTGAGCATGGTGCCGGACAAGTCCGTGGCGACAATTTGCGCCCCGGCCTTCAACTGGCCCATGTTCGTGCGTTCGAACTCGTCGATGGACATCGAGATCGAGTACGGTTCCTGCCCCGACGAACAAGCGGCCGACCAGATACGCAGGCGCTGACCGGGGCTGGCCTTGATGGCCTCCGGCAGCACTTTGCTCTTGAGCACCTCAAAGGGGTAGGTATCTCGAAACCATAAGGTTTCGTTGGTGGTCATGGCATCGACCACCATTTCCTTTAGCCCGCTGCGCGGCTGGGTCTGGATCCGCTGCACCAACTCGCCCAGGGACTTGATACCCTGCTGCTCCATCATTTTGTTGAGACGGCTGGATACCAGGTACTGCTTGTTTTCACCGAGCAATATGCCACAGGCTTTTTCCAGGAAGACCCGGAACTGTTCAAAATCCAAATTACCTGTAGACACTGATACCGCCTCTAAAATCGTAAGTCCGCCAGGGAAAAAGCCCCTAGCCGTGATCTGCTGCCTTGATCCGGTCGACTACCCGGGATGCCAGGTCATCAGGGCGGAATTTGGCCAAAAAGTCATCAGCACCGACTTTCTTGACCATTGCCTGATTGAATACACCCGACAACGAAGTATGCAGGATGATATGCAATTTTTGCATGCGTGGATCGTTGCGTATCTCGGCCGTGAGCGTGTAACCGTCCATTTCCGGCATTTCAATGTCGGAGATCATCATCAAGAATTCTTCTTCAGGCTTCTTGCCCTCATCGACCAGCTTGCGCAGATAGTCCAAGGCCTGACGGCCATCATTGAGGGCCACCACTTCCACGCCGACGGTTTGCAGGCAACGGCTCACCTGTTTACGCGCCACCGAGGAGTCGTCCACTGTCAGCACACGCAGAGAGATCGCCTTGTGTGCGGTTTCGGCGTCCACCACACCCACCGAGATCGATTCCGAAGTCGGCGCCACCTCGGCGAGGATTTTCTCCACGTCGATGATCTCCACCAACTGGTTATCGACCCGCGTCACCGCCGTGAGGTAGTGATCGCGCCCGGTGCCCTTGGGCGGCGGATGGATCTCTTCCCAGTTCATATTGACGATACGTTCCACCGAGCGCACCAGGAAACCCTGGGTCTTGGTGTTGTACTCAGTGATGATCACAAATGGGTTCTGGCGATCCTGCAAACCAGCGGAACTGGTGGCCAGCGCCAAATCAAGAATCGGAATGGTCGCGCCACGGATGTTGGCCACGCCGCAAACCACCGGGCTGGACTTGGGCATGATGGTCAGCTTGGGGCACTGCAGCACCTCCCGCACTTTAAACACATTGATGCCGTACAGCTGCTTGCCGTCCAGACGAAAAAGCAACAACTCCAGGCGATTCTGCCCTACCAGCTGTGTGCGCTGGTTTACTGAATCCATTACTCCTGCCATGCCCAGACTCCTACGCTAAAACCTAGAGGTACGAAGCGTACCCAACACTAAACGGCACGAGCTTTGCTATTTATTGGTTTATGAACCTTAAAACGACAGTTTCCCGACACCTTCCACGGCACCGCAGATTACTCTGCGTCTGCCTGGCATTGCTTGCCTTCGGCTCGGGCGTCACGGCCCGTGCAGATAATGTCACCTTGCCTGATCTCCTTATCGGCGTCACCCAAGGCTTTCTTGAGTTCACTGTAGAAGATTATCTGGCAACCACTCAGACGCCTGGGCGTTATGAAATTCAGGTGAGCCAGTTGGACCCGCGTTTGCGCATGCCAATGTGCGACAAGGAATTGACAGCCACCCTGGAAAGCCCTGCCCAGCCGATCGGCCGCGTGACGGTAAAAGTGCGCTGCGAAGGCGCTTCGCCCTGGACCGTATTCGTACCGGCGCAGGTCAAACTGTTCCGCGATGTGGTGGTGGTGACGCGACCGTTAAAACGCACCAGCATCATCGGTTACGACGACGTGGCCATGCGTGAGCGGGATATAAGCCTGATCAATCAGGGCTACCTCACCTCGCTCGACCAGGCCCTTGGGCAGAGACTTACCCGACCAATGGTCACTGACCAAGTCATCACACTGGTCCATCTGGAGCAGGCCGAGGTGATTCGCAAAGGCGATCAGGTGGTCATTTCCGCCAGCAGTGGCGGGTTGAGCGTAAAGATGCCGGGTGAAGCGCTGTCCAACGGCGGCATGAGCGAACAGATCAGAGTCAAAAACCTCAACTCCAACCGTGTGATCAAGGCGCAAGTGACGGCGCCAGGTCAAGTTGAGGTTGCTTTATAGTTCACTGGCATAGGACGCCTGCTTTTCCTACACTGTGCGCTAGACGTCCGCACGTGCAGGTTTATTGTCAATCGAGCCTAAAGTTTGTCCGGGTATGGCCGAAAACATGGCAAGCGTCCAAATACCCAGAGGTTTTTTTAACATGGTCATCGATTTCAGTCGTTTGAATAACACCCCGGCGTTGCCCGGCAACACGCGTACCAGCGGTGCCAAGGACAGCGTAGAAGCCAAGGCCCAGCCAGCCCCTGCCGCGAAGGCAGAGCAGGCCGGCGCCAGCCAAAGCGGGGAATCCGTACACCTGAGCAATGAGGCTCAACAGTTGCAGAAGGTCACTGACTCGCTGCGCGACCAACCGGTTGTCAACAAAGCCCGCGTGGCCGAGTTGAAACAGGCTATCGCCGATGGCAGCTATAAAGTCGACAGCAACCGTGTAGCCAGCAAGCTGCTTAACTTCGAAGCCGAGCGCTAGGCAAAGGCCTGCGCAGGGCTTTTGGACGCTTAAACCCCAAGGCCAGCCATGCACCACGACGAACATTTGCTTCAACTGATCATTGATGATCTGGCGCCGACGCAACAGTTGCTCGAGCTGCTAAAAGAAGAGTCCCTGGCCCTGTACGGCCGGGACATGCGCTTGCTGGAAGAAATCCTGGCGCGTAAACAGTCGCTGATCGTGCTGCTGGAACAGCATGGCAAAAAGCGCAGCGAGATCCTCATCAGCCTGGGCCTGCCAGCTGATCACGACGGCCTCGCGCAGTTGGCCAGCCACTCCTCGGTGGGTGATCAGTTGCTGTCGCAGAGCACCGCCCTCAATCAATTACTCGCCGAGTGCCAGGAAGCCAACCTGCTCAACGGTCAGTCAATCCAGTTGCAGCAGGCTACGACCGCCAACCAGTTACGCATACTTCACGGCGGAGAGCCTCCGGCGCTGTACAACGCCCAAGGTTCCACCTCACGCCTGGTCAAGCCAAGCACCCGCAGCCAAGCCTGACGCCGGTTTACAGCGCGCCCTATCCAAGGCGAGCCACATACTGGCAAAATGCCGGTTCTTGCGTGTAGTCGTATTTTGTCTGGAGATGGAAGAACCGTGTTCAACGCCCTTAATGCGGAAGATGCTCCGCAGCCACCCAAGGTGCTCACCACGCCCCTGGAAATCGCCAGCACATTGCGCATGCTGCAAGAAAGCCATGACCCGCTGATCATCACGTTCCACGAGCGCAGCCAGCGCTTCCAAAGCTACTTGGTAGACATTGACCGGGACAGCAAGACGCTGGCCCTGGACGAAATGATCCCGCGTGACGGTGAGCGCTACCTCGAAAATGGCGAGCCCTTTCGCATCGAAGGCTTTCACGATGGCGTGCGAGTCGCCTGGGAAAGCAACGGCACGCTGACCATCAGCGAAAAAGGTGGCCACCGCGTCTACACTGGCAGCATGCCTGACGAGGTGGTCTACCATCAGCGCCGCAATGCCTTTCGCGCCGCGTTGAAACTCGCGCAACTGGTCAATATCGAGCTGGGCGGCGAAAAGCTCAAAGCGCCTGTCAGCGGCAAACTGCTGGATATCTCCGCCACCGGTTGCAAGCTTCGCTTTGAAGGCGACATCTCCGAGCGCCTGCAATTGGGCCAGGTCTACGACCGCTTTATCGCCGCCCTGCCCTTCGGCAGCATGACCACCTCTGTCGAACTGCGTTACCTGCACTTCGAAGATAAGATCAACACCACGTTCGCCGGTGTACGCTTCCACAACATGAGCGGCTTGGTGCAGCGTCAAGTGGAACGATTTGTGTACCAACTGCAGCGTGAAGCGCGACGCTTTGACAAAGACGACGACCTTTAAGCATTAAAGGTCGCGTCAAAAAAACGGGCAGATCCTGATGGATCTGCCCGTTTTTTTGCGTTCAGGGGCGCGCCCTGCTCAAGTCGTGCGGATGTTCGTCAGGCCCCAGAGGCTGCGGCGGCCCCTCGAAAGCCGGCTCATCCTCCGGTGGTTGCGGATCGACTTCAGGCTCTGGCACAACGGTCTGCATTTGCTCTTGCACCACAGCCTCGTCCACTCGCGGGTCAAGGCACGCCACCAACGGCGAGCTGGACATGCTGTCGGGCATCGCCACGTGATGCAGCGGCGCATCTTCTACCTGATGCAGGTTGGTCACTGCCTTCGGCCGAATACGCCACACCAGAATCACTGCACACAGGCTGAAAAAGGCATACAGCATATGGCTGCCGAACAGCTTCATCGCCACACCCGCCAACAGCGGCCCGGCACTCGCGCCAATGCCGTAAGTCACCAGCAACATGGCGGTCAGTGACACACGGCGATCACCTTCCACATGGTCGTTGGAAAACGCCACCGCCAATGGGTACAGGCAGAACTGCACCAACGAACACAGAAACCCCGCGACAAAAAGCACTTCCAACGGCACCCGCGTCATGATCGCCAACGGCAATGCCGCCACGGCCAGGCACCCGGCGAAGCAACGAATCAGCAATGCCCGATCATAACGATCCGACAGCCAGCCCAACGGCCACTGCACCAGCAAGCCGGCGAAAATGCAGCAACCCATAAACAAACCGACCTGCTCCGTCGTCAGGCCTTGCTGGGAGGCGTAAAGCGGTGCCAAACCGTAGAACGAACCCACGATTACGCCCGCGCCCAAGACGGTACTTAACGACTGCGGCACACGCTTGATGAAGAAACGCGGTTCCATCGGTGCAGGGTGCAGGGGCGCCGGGTGAATGCGTCGAGTCATGGCCACCGGCACCAGGCACAGGGCAAAGCACAGTGCGACCAGCATCAACAGCTCAAGGCCAAGCTGGGGATGCATCACCAGAATCAACTGACCCAACACCAGCCCGAGGTAGGACGCGATCATATAGCCGCTGAACACTACGCCACGCTGCTTGGCGTCCGCCTGCTCATTGAGCCAGCTTTCGATGACCATGTACTGGCACATCATCCCCAAGCCTACGATCATCCGCAGCACAATCCAGGCCGGGAGCCAGTCGATCAGGCCATGACCCAATACCGCCGCACCGACAATCCCGGCACAGGTGGCATAGGCGCGGATATGCCCGACCCGGGCGATCAGGCGGTGCCCGATCTTGCCGCCCAGCACCAGGCCGAAGTAGTTGGCCGCCATCAGCGCACCCACCCACAGGCTGTCGACATGGTCGGCCGCCAGGCGCAAGGCAAGGTAGGTACTGAGCAGGCCGGAGCCGATCAGCATCATCAAGGAGGCGAAATAAAGGGCTCGAAAAGATTTCCAGATCTGGCGCATCGGCGTTCCGAGCGGCTCCTTGCAGTGGGTGACAGGGCTATCGGCATGATAGTCCGGGGTTGCCGGGTCCGGACAGGTGATAAGTCGGTATCCGGGGAATAATTTTGCTTAATAGCTCAGACGTTGCCTGCCCACGTGCAAGGTACACAGAAGGCGATAAATACATCGCGCACCTGCTGTGAACGCCGATCGCCGGCAAGGTTCGACCGGTGTTTGACGAGCACCCACAAAAAAGCCCCGCCAGAGCAATCTGAGCGGGGCTTTTAAGCGTTGAATGTGGTGTCCCAGGGCCGGTTCGAACGGCCAACCTTCCCCTTAGGAGGGGGATGCTCTATCCAATTGAGCTACTGGGACAAATGACAGCCATCGGGACAAACGCGCAGCGACGGACGGCGTGCATGTTAACGGCCGAGGTCGGTTTTGTCATGTCGTCCGTTGGCTTTTTGAGTGTAGGCCGATCCTTGTACAGACAATTGCGGTTTCGACCCGTAAAGACAGGGACTTGGCGCCATCGTGCAATTTGCACTCCCCCAATATGCCAGCATTGCAAATTGCAACGCATGAACACGCAGAATCACATATAACTCATTGTTTTTATTGGGATAAAATATTGGCACGAGACCTGCAATACTGATCATACACAACCTTTCGGCCCAGCCACGCGGAGAACAACAAATGAACAGCGCCCTATTGTTAACCCTCAACGCTGTGGCCCTTGCCGCACTGGTTACGTTCCACTTTCAATCGACCCATGACGACGTCGCCCAAATCAACCAGCCAGTGCCGCATCACCTGCAACAGCGCCCGCAGTTAGCGGTGATGACCCCCACTGTTCAGTCGCCGATTCGTGTGACCCAGGACACCCAGGCTACTCCTGCATCTGAACATTGGGTTTTCTAAGGAACCATTCATGACAAAGCCCGCTTGGTTATTCCTGTGCCTGACCCTGGTTGCCGGTGTATTTGGCCTGAGCACCTCCTCGCAAGACGGCGAAACCACGGCCCTCGTTGCGACCGGCGTGTTTGCAAGCTTGTGGGTTCTCACGCTCATCGTCGGTCGCCGCATCAAATTTGATCCCGTGTTGCGCTAACACTCGCCTCGCGTCACCTCCCCCCTACCTTATGTCGCATTGCGCTAGTAAATCGGCAAATTGCCACTAGTCTAAGCCTTAGTCATAAAGGCAAGGGCAAAAGGCCATATTGCTATAGGATGTGCGGCCTTAAAGCCTGTCGTGGCTTGGACTTACGAGAAGTTCCCTCGCGGAATCACTCGTTGAAAAGTTTTCAAACCAGTCCGCAAAAATGCAAATGAGTGCTGGCATAAAGCCTTTAGGCAGTTCAATATTTGTCACAGAATTGACGCCAAGGAACTGTCAAATCTGAGGCATGATGCGACCTCTTTGCAATTCGGGTTGAACTTTGGTCGTGAGCCTTGTCTTAACACTCATCTTGCGGCCAATTCCAAAAACCGCTCCCCTGAACTAACCGGTTAAATATATGCGCCCATTGAAACAGGCAATTTATTCCAGCCGTACGGCTGACAAGTTCGTCGTACGTCTGCCAGACGGAATGCGGGAACGCATTGCCGAGGTGGCTCGCAATCATCACCGCAGCATGAACTCCGAAATCATCGCGCGCCTGGAACAAAGCCTCATTCAGGAAGGTGCGTTGGGCGAAGAGTTGAGCATGCGCCTGGACAGCCCTGAGCTGTCACTGCACGAACGCGAACTGCTGCAGCGTTTTCGTCAGCTATCCCACCGCCAGCAAAATGCTCTCGTCTCGCTTATTGCGCACGACGTTGAGGCGGCCGCAGAAGCCAATTGATCTGCAACTGAAAGCCCAAGCCAGCCACGTGCTGGCTTTTTTTTGCCTGGAATTTGAGTAGAAAAAGCTTTGAGTAGAAAAAGCAATGCGGGAGCAGATTTGCTCCCGCGGGAAGGGATCAGAGCAGGAAGATCGTCGCCAGGCCCAGGAAGATAAAGAACCCACCACTGTCGGTCATCGCGGTGATCATCACACTGGCGCCCATTGCCGGGTCACGCCCAAGGCGCGCCAGGGTCATGGGGATCAGCACCCCCATCAGTGCCGCCAATAGCAGGTTGAGCGTCATGGCGGCCGTCATCACGACGCCCAGCGACCAACTGCCATACAGCAAATAGGCCACCACACCGATCACGCCACCCCACACCAAACCGTTGATCAAGCCCACGGCCAATTCTTTGCGCAGCAGGCGCGAGGAGTTGGCGGTACTCACCTGATCCAGCGCCATTGCGCGCACGATCATGGTGATAGTCTGATTACCGGAGTTGCCACCGATACCAGCCACAATCGGCATCAGCGCCGCAAGGGCCACCAGTTTCTCGATAGAGCCCTCAAACAGCCCGATCACACGTGAGGCGATAAAGGCGGTGATCAGATTGACCGCCAGCCAAGCCCAACGGTTATGCAGAGAACGCCAGACCGAGGCAAAAATATCCTCCTCTTCACGCAAACCCGCCATGTTGAGGACTTCGGTTTCACTCTCTTCACGAATCAAGTCGACCATTTCATCGATGGTCAAACGGCCGATCAGCTTACCGTTCTTGTCGACCACCGGGGCGGAGATTAAGTCATAACGCTCAAACGCCTGCGCAGCCTCATAGGCGTCTTCATCCGGGTGAAAACTCACGGTATCGCTGGCCATCAGATCCGCAACTTTCTTGTCCGGATCATTCACCAGCAGACGCTTGATCGGCAGCACGCCTTTAAGAATGCCTTCGTAGTCGACCACGAACAATTTGTCGGTATGGCCGGGCAATTCTTTGAGGCGGCGCAGGTAACGCAGCACCACTTCCAGGCTGACGTCTTCGCGGATGGTGACCATCTCGAAGTCCATCAACGCACCGACCTGATCCTCGTCGTAGGACAACGCCGAGCGCACGCGCTCGCGTTGCTGGCTGTCGAGAGCTTCCATCAGCTCATGGACAACATCGCGGGGCAGCTCAGGGGCAAGGTCGGCCAGCTCGTCGGCGTCCATCTCCCTGGCCGCAGCCAGAAGCTCGTGATCGTCCATGTCGGCGATCAGGGTTTCACGGACCGAGTCGGATACTTCGAGGAGAATATCGCCGTCGCGATCAGCCTTGACCAGCTGCCAGAGGGTCAGTCGATCGTCCAGCGGCAAGGCTTCGAGGATATAGGCGACGTCGGCGGAGTGCAGGTCATCGAGCTTGCGCTGCAACTCGACGAGGTTTTGCCGGTGAACCAGGTTTTCAACGCGGTCGTGGTGCGGACCTTCCTGGCGGTGCGTAAGGTCTTCGACCACGCGCTGACGCTGCAGCAGCTCGATAACTTGAGCCAAACGATCCTGCAGGCTGTCTTGTGTTTTCTTTACTTCTACTTCGGTCATAGGCGAACTCCACTCCCAGCAGCGGGGCACGCCGGAAGGATCAATCAGTCAATTCATGATTGGAAAAACGGGGTACTGAGCAACTACTGGGTAAGTCCATGGAGGTATTCCACAAGCCCCGGCGGGGCTGACGGGCGCAATGATACACCTTGCGTCCGTTTTAAACGTTAAAAAACTGGAAAGAACAAGCGCTTGCGAGCCAAAGGTAAGCATTGGCTGCATCTAGAAGTGCGACGACGCAGGCTGAAGGGAAAACACATGGCGCAGGAGAAAAAGATGAAAGCCTACCCAAACCCCAGACGGCAAAAAGCCCGCACTGGGCGGGCTTTTTGTTTGTATGGTGCACTCGACAGGATTCGAACCTGTGACCGCTCGGTTCGTAGCCGAGTACTCTATCCAGCTGAGCTACGAGTGCATATTGTGTTTTTAGACCAGATCACAACTGGTTGAAGCCGAGTCACCCGCATCACTGCAACTGACTCTTAAATGGTGCACTCGACAGGATTCGAACCTGTGACCGCTCGGTTCGTAGCCGAGTACTCTATCCAGCTGAGCTACGAGTGCATTTGTTGCCGCGCATTATAGGCCGTTCAATCTCTATGTAAAGCTATTTTTTCGAGTAATTTCAACAACTTACCGAAAAAACCAGATTGCAACGTACTAAGCAAATAATGGCGGAGAACGGGGGATTCGAACCCCCGACACCCTTTTGAGGTGTACTCCCTTAGCAGGGGAGCGCCTTCGGCCACTCGGCCAGCTCTCCGCAACACGGGGCGTATATTAACCACGTTCATCCCCGTTTGCAAACATAAAAAACGATAAAAATTAAAGGCTTGGTTCTTCGTCCTTCTCTTTCTTGATCCGCAGGTAGATTTCCTCGCGGTGAACCGCTACCTCTTTCGGAGCGTTAACCCCGATACGTACTTGATTGCCTTTAACGCCGAGCACGGTCACGGTGATTTCGCCATCACCGATAATCAGGCTTTCTGCGCAACGACGAGTCAGAATCAGCATACCTTTCTCCTCACGCATTTCAGTTCAGGAACAACAGTCTGCAAAAAAAAGGCCTTCGACCTACAACCCAAAGGTCATAGCCCTACCGCCTAAGTATTGTCGAGCGCACCAAAAAGACACGCACTCGACAAAAAAATGAAAGGCGCGGTAAGCCGCGCCTTCCTGGCATTGCATCACTCGCCCGGTCGGGCCGGAGCGTCCAGCTCAAAAGCGGTATGCAGTGAGCGTACAGCCAGTTCCAGGTACTTCTCTTCGATGACCACCGAGACTTTGATTTCCGAAGTGGAGATCATCTGGATGTTGATGCTTTCCTTGGCCAGGGCACCGAACATACGGCTGGCAACACCGGCATGGGAACGCATGCCCACCCCCACGATCGACACCTTGGCAATCTTGATATCGCCGATCACTTCACGGGCGCCAATCTGGCTCGCGGTGTTCTCCAGGATCTTGTGAGCCGCATCGTACTCGTTGCGGTGCACGGTGAAGGTGAAATCGGTGGTGTTATCGTGCGAAACGTTCTGCACGATCATGTCGACCTCAACATTCGCGTCGCTGATAGGCCCGAGAATCTTGAAGGCCACGCCCGGAGTATCCGGCACGCCACGGATCGTCAGCTTGGCTTCATCGCGGTTGAAAGCGATGCCGGAAATGATCGGCTGTTCCATGGATTCCTCTTCATCAATAGTAATGAGGGTGCCCGGCCCCTCTTTGAAGCTGTGCAATACGCGCAGCGGAACGTTGTACTTGCCGGCGAACTCCACCGCGCGGATCTGCAATACCTTGGAACCGAGGCTGGCCATTTCCAGCATCTCTTCAAAGGTGATCTTGTCCAGGCGCTGGGCCACGGACACCACACGCGGGTCGGTGGTGTACACGCCGTCCACATCGGTATAGATCTGGCATTCATCAGCCTTCAGAGCTGCCGCCAGCGCGACGCCGGTGGTGTCCGAACCACCACGCCCGAGCGTGGTGATGTTGCCGTGCTCGTCCACACCCTGGAAGCCCGCTACAACTACCACGCGGCCTGCTTTCAGATCAGTACGGATTTTCTGATCGTCAATCTGCAGGATGCGCGCTTTGGTATGTGCGCTGTCGGTCAGAATGCGCACCTGACTGCCAGTGTAGGACACTGCCGGCACACCACGTTTATTCAACGCCATGGCCAGCAAAGCGATGGTCACCTGCTCACCGGTGGACACAATCACATCCAGCTCACGCGGCAGCGGCTGTTGGTCACCACTGATTGCCTTGGCCAGATCGATCAGGCGATTGGTCTCGCCGCTCATGGCCGACAGCACCACCACCAGGTCGTCTCCGGCATCGCGGAATTTCTTAACCTTGTCGGCGACCTGCTCGATTCTTTCGACAGAGCCGACCGAGGTGCCTCCGAATTTCTGTACGATCAAAGCCATTTCTAAGCCGCCTTAGCCCGTAAAGGGGCGCCCAATAAACAAATCTTCCAGCACCTAAGCGAGCCCATGAAGAGACCATGGGCTCATTAACAGCGCCTTAAATGCCAGCCTCGACAAACGGCACAGTCAGGGCCAGCGCCGCGTCCAGGGCTCCGGCGTCTACACCACCGCCTTGCGCCATGTCCGGACGACCTCCGCCCTTCCCGCCCACTGCCGCAGCGGCTTGCTTCATCAAATCACCGGCCTTGAGTTGGCCAGTCAGGTCTTTGGTTACACCGGCAACCAGAACGACCTTTTCCTCATGGACACCGCCGAGCAGGATCACTGCGCGGCCGAGCTTGTTCTTCAACTGATCGACCAAGGCCAACAGCGCCTTGCCGTCCTGACCGTCCAGGCGCACCGCGAGGACTTTTACGCCCTTGACGTCCAGTGCTTGAGCCGACAAATCGTCGCCTGCCGCGCTGGCAGCCTTGGCTTGCAACTGCTCCAGCTGTTTCTCCAGCGCACGGTTGCGCTCCAGTACGGCGGACAGTTTGTCGATCAGATTGTCGCGGCTGCCCTTGACCAGGCCGGCCGCTTCCTTGAGTTGTTCTTCAGCCGCATTGAGGTAGGCCAGGGCCGCAGCACCGGTGACCGCTTCAATACGACGCACACCGGAGGCCACACCGCCTTCGCTGATGATTTTCAGCAGGCCAATGTCGCCGGTACGGTTGGCATGGATACCACCACACAGCTCCACCGAGAAGCTGCCGCCCATGCTCAGTACACGCACTTCGTCGCCGTACTTCTCGCCGAACAGCGCCATGGCGCCTTTGTTCTTGGCGGTTTCAATATCGGTTTCTTCGGTTTCCACCGGGGAGTTCTTGCGAATCTCAGCGTTGACGATGTCTTCCAGCGCCTTGATCTGCTCAGGCTTGATCGCTTCAAAGTGGCTGAAGTCAAAACGCAGGCGCTGGCTGTCGACCAACGAACCCTTCTGCTGCACGTGCTCACCCAATACCTGACGCAACGCGGCGTGCAGCAAGTGAGTGGCAGAATGGTTCAAAGCAGTTGCATGCCGCACGTCGGCATCGACCTGAGTGTCTACCGGCGCGCCGACCGTCAGGTTGCCCAATACCAACACGCCGTGGTGCAGGAACGCACCGCCGGTCTTGGTGGTATCGCGCACCTCAAAGCGACCGGACGTCGAGCTCAAGAAGCCACAGTCACCCACCTGGCCACCAGATTCGGCGTAGAACGGCGTCTGGTCCAGAACCACTACCGCCTCTTCGCCCTCGTTCAACACATCGACCGATTTGCCGTCTTTATAGATGGCAACAATTTTGGCCGAGCCAACGGTGGCCTGATAGCCAGTGAACTGTGTGGCCACATCCACCTTGACCAAGGTGTTGTAGTCCAAGCCAAAGGAGCTGGCGGAACGGGCGCGTACACGCTGGGCTTGCATCTCACGCTCAAAACCTGCCTCATCGACGGTCAACTCGCGCTCGCGGGCGATGTCGGCGGTCAGGTCCATCGGGAAACCGTAGGTGTCATACAGCTTGAACACCACGTCACCCGGCACCACGCTGCCTTTGAGCTCGGCCAGGTCCTGCTCGAGAATCTTCAAGCCGTGTTCGAGGGTCTTGGAGAACTGCTCTTCTTCAGCCTTGAGCACGCGCTCGATGTTGGCCTGCTGCTGCTTGAGTTCCGGGAAGGCATCGCCCATCTCGGCCACCAGCGCGGCAACGATTTTGTAGAAGAAGCTACCGGTGGCGCCCAGCTTGTTACCGTGACGGCAGGCGCGACGGATAATACGGCGCAACACATAGCCGCGACCTTCGTTCGACGGCAATACACCGTCAGCGATCAGAAAGCCGCACGAACGGATGTGGTCCGACACAACCTTGAGCGAAGACTGGTTGTCGTTGGCGCAACCAATGGCGGCGGCCGAAGCGCTGAGCAGGTTGGTGAACAGGTCGATCTCGTAGTTGGAATGAACGTGCTGCATCACCGCACTGATCCGCTCCAGGCCCATGCCGGTGTCAACCGACGGGGCTGGCAGCGGATGCAACACGCCATCGGCGGTGCGGTTGAACTGCATGAACACGTTGTTCCAGATTTCGATGTAACGGTCGCCGTCTTCTTCCGGCGAGCCGGGTGGGCCGCCCCAGATGTCGGCGCCGTGATCGTAGAAAATCTCGGTGCAAGGGCCGCACGGGCCGGTATCGCCCATGGTCCAGAAGTTATCGGACGCGTAAGGCGCACCCTTGTTGTCGCCGATGCGAATCATGCGCTCGACGGGCACGCCGATTTCTTTGGTCCAGATGTCATACGCTTCGTCGTCCGTCGCGTAGACGGTGACCCAGAGCTTTTCCTTGGGCAGCTTCAACACGCCGGTGAGGAAGGTCCAGGCGAAGGTAATTGCATCTTTCTTGAAATAGTCACCGAAGCTGAAGTTACCCAGCATTTCGAAGAAGGTGTGGTGGCGCGCGGTGTAACCGACGTTTTCCAGGTCACTGTTCTTGCCGCCGGCGCGGACGCACTTCTGGCTGCTGGTGGCGCGGGTGTAGGCGCGCTTTTCCTGGCCCAGGAAGCAGTCCTTGAACTGGTTCATCCCCGCGTTAGTGAACAGCAGGGTTGGGTCATTGCCTGGGATCAAGGAGCTGGAGGCGACACGGGTGTGACCTTGCTCTTCGAAGAAGCGAAGGAAGGCTTCACGGATTTCTGCGCTTTTCATTAGGTTCTTCCACGGAGGCTGCGGCCAAAGGCCAGTGCTAAACGTCATCAGACGGAGCGACGGCAAAGGGCCGCATTATATCGGCCCTTTGCCCGTGGTACAGCGTGTTTATGTGATAGAAACAGTCAATTAGACGGTCTGCACTGTCATTTTCGGGAAAACTCGACGAATGTCGCCAGCACTTGCTCGATCTGCGCCCGGCTGACGTCCAAGTGAGTAACCATGCGCAGGCGCGAGGCAGCGCTCAACGTGATCCCGCGCTCGGCGGCAAACGCCTTCAAGGCCTGTGCCCGATCCCCGATATCCACGTAGACCATGTTGGTCTGCACCGGCTCTACCGCGTAACCGGCCTGGCGCAGTTCATCGCCCAGCCACTGGGCGTTGGCGTGGTCATCGGCCAGGCGCTGTACCTGGTGATCCAAGGCATACAGCCCCGCAGCCGCCAGCGAACCGGCCTGGCGCATACCGCCGCCGACCATCTTGCGCAGGCGGCGTGCCTTGGCGATCAATGCCGTGGCGCCGCACAACACCGAGCCAATCGGCGCGCCCAGGCCTTTGGACAAGCAGACCGATACGGAATCGAAATGCTGGGCAATGTCCCGCGCATCCACGCCCAGCTTGACCGCCGCGTTATAAATACGCGCACCATCGAGATGCAACGCCAGGCCATGCTCGCGCGTAAACGCACGCGCCTTCACCAAGTACTCCAGCGGCAGCACTTTGCCCTGCAGGGTGTTTTCCAGCGCGAGCAAGCGGGTGCGGGCGAAGTGGAAGTCATCGGGTTTAATCGCCGCCAGCACGTGGTCCAAGTCAAGGGAACCGTCGTCCTGCACTTCCAGCGGTTGCGGCTGGATCGAACCGAGCACGGCCGCGCCACCGCCTTCATATTTGTAAGTGTGAGCCTGCTGCCCGACGATGTATTCCTCGCCGCGCTCGCAGTGAGCCATCAACGCGAGCAGATTGCTCATGGTGCCGGTGGGCACGAACAACGCTGCTTCGAACCCCAGGCGCTCGGCCAACTCGGCCTCCAGGCGATTAACGCTGGGATCTTCGCCATAAACATCGTCGCCGCTGACGGCACTGGCCATCGCGTCAAGCATGCCGGGGGTGGGTTGGGTCACGGTGTCGCTACGCAGGTCGATCACAGACATGAAACGCGCCTCTAACGGGTTAGGTAAGTACCTTTTATGAATGATTACTGCGGGCAAAGCCACGCAATATCAAGCCCCACGTAGCGTCAATCGAATACCCACCAAACAAACCGATATAGGTTATCGATGCGGCGATCGTGCAGTTTTTGAAAAACCATGTTAAAAACTCTGCGCCGCCAGGGTTCTGGCGGCAACGTTCTCAGGGCGGGGTGCAATTCCCCACCGGCGGTAATTGCACGCAATGGGCATAGCCCGCGAGCGCTTGGCGCCTCGAACTGCTCACGCAGGACGGCGACAAGGTCAGCAGACCCGGTGTGATCCCGGGGCCGACGGTCATAGTCCGGATGAAGAGAGAACGGGATTGGCACCTAAGGGCCGCGCGCCGGGTTCATGCTTGCATGACGCAGCGCTTCGTACCCTTAAATCCCATTCGATTCATAACGCCCTGTTTTTTTCTTAAACAGGAGTCAGAACATGCAACCCACCGCAATCGACAGCAAAAGCAAAAACCATCACGGCGAACGTGTCGCGTTTAGCCAGGCCTGCTGGCACAAGGATATTGTCGACCAATCGCGTAAAGGCTTCCTCGCCGAAATGATCGCCCAGGGCTACCAGGAATCGGACATCGATTTCTTTGAAGTCGGCGGCGCCTTTGAATTGCCCCTGCACGCCAAGCTGCTGGCCAAGACCGGCCGTTACGCCGGTATCGTTGCCGCCGCGCTGGTGGTGGACGGTGGCATCTACCGCCACGAATTCGTCGCCCAATCGGTGGTCAGCGGCCTGATGCAGGTGCAGCTGGAAACTGAAGTGCCGGTGTTCTCGGTGTCCCTGACCCCGCATCACTTCCACGCCGGCAGCGAGCACACCACGTTCTTCTACGAGCACTTTGTGCACAAGGGCCAGGAAGCTGCACGCACCTGCGCCGATACGCTGCACAAGGTCCGCGCTATCCGTCGCAGTGAACCGCGCGCTGTAGCGGTTTAAGCAACACCGCAAAACAAATGTGGGAGGGGCTTGTGTGGGAGTCGGGCTTGCCCGCGATAGCATCACCTCGGTGTGTCAGTCACACCGCGGTGATGCTATCGCAGGCAAGCCAGCTCCCACACAAGCCCGCCCCCACAGTTGGATCCGACCAAGCCTTGAGATTTATGCCAGGCCAGCATCCGTGGTCGGCACAATCAATATCCCTGCCCGCAAGCCATTTTTCACCTTCGGGTTGGGGAAGATGATGCGTGCGCCCTCCTCCTCGATCACCCAACGGGTCTTGGCCACGTCTTCGGCCAGCAGATAACCCTTTTCCAATGCCGAAAAGTTTTCCACGTCCGCCGGCAAGTGCAGCAGGAAAGCATCACTGTGCTTGATCACTTCGCGCGACACGGCGAACAGCTGCAAGCCATCCAGGCTCTCGGTCTCGGGCTCGGCGCCCTCAATGATCTGCTTGAGCCGGGTTTCCAGGCGCGAAACATTCACCCCCTGGTTCTGCCCGAACGGCCGCGCCTTGCCCAGCTCCAGCGTGAAGGCTTCGGCGTCAAGCTGCTCGCAGGTAAACGCGGTGAAGGTGATCGAGGTTTTATTCTGCAACAGCACCGCTTGCATGCCGGCGGCGCACAAGCGCGCCAGTTCGTGGCGTGAGTGCTGGCGGCCTTCCTTCCACGGGTAAAGCGCGAACTGCTCGATCTTCGAACCCCGAATAGCGGTATGCAGGTCGTAATGCAGACGCGAACGGCCAGGCAAGCTGAAGAAGGTGCGGGCCAGTTGCTCAAGCTCGGCGGCGCGCATGGCCTCCGGGCCGATGTTTTGTTCATGGCGGCCGTTGAACAGCCGGTTGACGTCCAATTCGAGGTAACGCTCACCGCGGCGCATGGCCTCCGGGTTGCCGAACAGGAACAGAATTCGATGGCGGGGTTTGATCTCCCCACGGGCAATGCCATGCAACAGGCGGTCGAGCAGTTCGATCGGCGCGGTTTCGTTGCCATGGATGCCGGACGACAGCAGCAGGTCGCCGCCGTTGTCCTTCGCTTCAGGCGGGCGCACTTCGAGCGCGCCCTCGCTGAGCCAGCGCATCTGCACGCCGTCGACAGTCAGTTGAATTTTTTGCGCCGGTTCGCGACCGGCGAGGGTCAGTTCAAGCAGTTTGCCGAGGGCGAGCATCAGCAGCTTCCTTAGTGGTTGCAGCCAGGGCCGTGGACGTGATCGTCGTCATCACCTTCAACGTCGGCCGGTTCCATTTCCAGTTGCAGGCTCATCAGGTTGGTGGCCAATGGGCGCACCAGCAGGTTGGCGTATTCGGCGTCGCCCTCTTCCACGTCCACGCCGATCAGCAGTTGGCCACGGCCGTCGTGCTGGATCCAGATTTCTTTGCCCTGCCACACCACGGCGACGCGGGTGCAGGAGGTTTCCAACTGGGTGCCGTCGGTGTCTTCAAGGATCAGTTTCAGGGTGTCGGTGGTCATAAATAGTTCTCAGCCGTGCGGAATTAATTGATCTGGAAAGGATAGACCGAGCCCAGTTTAAGGATTTGCGTCAGTTCATCCAGTGCCGTCCGGCACTCAAGCAGCAATTGCGGGTCAGCCAGGTCGGTTTCACGCAGGCTGTCGCGGTAGTGCTTGTCGACCCATTGGGTCAGCGTTTCGTACAACGGCGCGGTCATGATAACGCCTGGGTTCACTGCCGCCAGCTCGGTTTCGTTCAAGGCCACGCGCAAACGCAGGCACGCTGGGCCACCGCCGTTCTGCATGCTTTGCTTAAGGTCGAAGACTTTCACTTCGCGGATCAACCCACCGGAGGCCGTCAGGCCTTGCAGGTAGCGCCAGACGCGCTCGTTGGCGCGGCACTCTTCCGGCACGATCAGCAGCATTGAGCCGTCAACGCGGGTCAGCAACTGGCTGTTGAACAGGTAGGAACGCACGGCGTCCTCAACACTGACCTGGGCGCGTGGTACGCACACCGACTGGAAGTTGCCGCCCAACTTGCCCAACTTACCTTGCAGCTCGCCCAACATCTGCTCGGTATTGAGGAACGCGTCCTCGTGATAAAACAGCACCTCGCCGTTGCCCACGGCGATCACGTCGTTGTGGAACACGCCGGCATCGATCACCGACGGGTTCTGCTGGGCGTAGACCACGCCGTCGTCCTTCAGGCCGTGCAGACGTGCAACGGCCTGGGACGCTTCAAGGGTCTGGCGCGCCGGGTATTTCTGCGGCGCCGGGTAACGGGTGTCGAACGCACTGCGGCCGAACACGAAGAACTCGACGCCGGCCTCGCCATAGTCACGGCAGAAACGCGTGTGGTTGGCCGCGCCTTCGTCGCCGAACTGCGCCACTGCCGGCAACGCGGCGTGGTGGGCAAAGTGCTTCTGGTCGGCAAACATCGCCCCCAGCACGCGGCTGGTGGTCGGGTGCTCGATGCTGCGGTGGTATTTGCAGTTGAGATTGGCGGCAGTGAAATGCACGCGGCCATCGGCCGTATCGGCGCTTGGGCTGACCGTGGCGGCGTTGGCCACCCACATGCTCGACGCCGAGCAGCTGGCAACCAGCAATGGCATGGCTTGCTTGGCGGCTTGCTGGATCACCTGAGCATCGCTGCCGCTGAAGCCGAGATTGCGCAGGGCGGCTACGTCAGGACGTTCCTGCGGCGCCAGCACGCCTTGCACAAAGCCCATGTCCATCAGCGCTTTCATTTTTTGCAGCCCCTGCAACGCCGCTTCCTTCGGGTTCGAAGACTGCTGGCTATTGCTCTGGGACGCGACGTTGCCGTAGGACAACCCCCCGTAGTTATGGGTCGGCCCCACTAGACCGTCAAAATTGACTTCATAGGATTTCATCGGCGAGGCTCCACGAACATCTGTTTTATAGGCATCGAGTGCAGATCTCTATCTGTAACCCGATCAAGTGTGGGCGCTGGCTTGCCTGCGATGCAGACGACTCGGTCTTTCAGCTGGACCGAGGTGCTGCCATCGCAGGCAAGCCAGCTCCCACATTAGATCAGTGTCACCTTCACTTCAGCGTAATGCCTGGGGTCAGCGTTGCTGGAATCACCAAGCTCGGGGTCTCAAGCGAGGCCACCGGGTACGCGCAATAATCCGCCGCGTAATAAGCGCTGGCGCGATGGTTGCCCGAGGCCCCTACCCCACCGAACGGCGCGGTGCTGGCGGCGCCGGTCAGCTGTTTGTTCCAGTTGACGATACCGGCACGGCTTTCCAGCCAGAACTGCTGGTAGCGCGCTTCGGAATCCGACAACAACCCCGCGGCCAAGCCGTACTGGGTGTTGTTGGCCTCGGTGATCGCCGCGGCGAAATCAGCGTAGCGGATCACCTGCAACAGCGGGCCGAACAGCTCTTGATCTTCGCGCTCGGTCACACCGGTCACATCGATAATGCCTGGGGTCAGCAACGCGGCCTGATCCTGGGGCTGGGTCATTTCCAACAGCGCCACGGCGCCATTGGCCAACATCAATTGCTGGGCGTCCATCAAGGCCTTGGCCGCGCCGAGGGAAATCACCGAGCCCATGAACGGCGCCGGCTGTTGGTCAAATGCGCCGACTTCAATCGTCGCGCTGACCGCCACCAGGCGCGCCAGCAACGCATCGCCCCAGGCGCCTTCCGGCACCAGCAGGCGCCGCGCACAGGTGCAACGCTGGCCGGCAGAAATAAACGCCGACTGGATGATGGTGTAGACCGCCGCATCGACGTCGGCCACTTCGTCGACCACCAACGGGTTGTTGCCGCCCATTTCCAGGGCCAGGATCTTGTCCGGCCGCCCGGAGAACTGTTGATGCAGGTGGTTGCCGGTGCGGCTCGAACCGGTGAAGAACAACCCGTCGATACCCGGGTTGGCGGCCAGCGCAATCCCGGTTTCGCGCGCGCCTTGCAGCAGGTTCAACACGCCCGCCGGCAAGCCGGCTTCGACCCAGCACTGCACGGTCAGCTCGGCGACTTTAGGGGTCAGCTCGCTCGGCTTGAACAGCACGGTATTGCCCGCCAGCAACGCCGGGACGATATGCCCGTTCGGCAAGTGGCCCGGGAAGTTGTAAGGGCCGAACACCGCCACCACACCGTGGGGTTTGTGGCGCAATACAGCCGTGGCGTCGCCCAGCGGGCCGCTCTTCTCGCCAGTGCGTTCGCGGTAGCTCTGCACCGAGATCGCGATCTTGTTGGCCATGCTGGTGACTTCGGTGGCCGACTCCCACAGCGGCTTGCCGGTTTCTTCACCGATGCAACGGGCGATTTCATCGGCGCGGCTTTTCAAGGTGGCGGCGAAGGTTTCCAGCACGCTGATGCGCTCTTCCAGCGGGCGCCGGGCCCAGCCGGGAAACGCCTGGCGCGCAGCCTGCACGGCGGACTCGACCTGTTCGGCGGTGGCGCCATTGCCGGCCCACAGCACCTGCTGGGTGACCGGGTTGCGCGATTCAAACAGTTCACCCTGGCCAGCCAGCCAGCTACCTGCGATATACAGCGAATTCATTATTTCGACTCCCGAGCAGCAGACAACGCAACAGCACGCACTTGATCACCCACCACCAGTTGCAGGCGTTTGGCGGTCTGCGGATCGACCACCAAGGTGCCTGCCGCCAGCCGGGCCGGAGCGGCCGTGATGCGGCACTCCTCGCGCTTGCGGTTATGAATCAGGAACGGCGTGGCGTCGTCCCCCGGCGTGCCGATGGCAAGCACCAGTGACTGGCTGTCGCGCACCGCACGGATTTTGCTGGTTTCACACTCCACCGCCGGGCCGGCGTCGAAAATATCGACATAGCCCTGGTAGCTGAAGCCTTCGCTCTTGAGCATGCTCAGCGCCGGTTCGGTGTCCGGGTGAACCTTGCCGATTACATGGCGCGCGTCTTCAGACAGGAAGCAGCTGTACAGCGGAAACTTGGGCATCAGCTCGGCAATAAACGCCTTGTTGCCTACGCCGGTGAGGTAGTCGGCCTGGCTGAACTCCATCTTGAAGAAGTGTCGGCCCAGGCTTTCCCAGAACGGCGAACGCCCGGCCTCGTTGGACACGCCGCGCATCTCGGCAATGATCTTGTTGCCGAACAGCTGCGGGAATTCCGCGATAAACAGCATGCGCGCCTTGGCCAGCATGCGGCCGTTGAGGCCGTTGCGGTAATCGGCGTGCAGGAACAACGAGCACAATTCAGAATTGCCGGTGAGGTCGTTGGCCAAAAACAGCGTCGGAATCTCGCGGTAGATATTCAGCTCCTGAGAGGCGCTGACGGTCAGCCCGACCCGGAAGTTATACCAAGGCTCACGCAGGCCGACGGCACCGGCGATGGCGGAAATGCCCACCACACGGCCTTCGTCGTTTTCCAGCACGAACAGGTAGTCGGCATCCCCGCGCCCGGCTTCGCCGCGAAAGGTTTTTTCCGCCCAACCGACCCGGTGGGTCAAGCGCTCTTCGTTGGCCGGCAAGGTGGTGAGGCCGGTGCCGGTGCTGCGCGCCAGATCAATCAGGGCCGGTAAATCGCTGCTGCGTACGGGACGAACGATCATGCTATCTCCTCAAACGGGCCGCCTTGCAGCCACCCGCGAAACTCTCTTTTAACAGCCGTATTTAAACCGCGACCAGGCGCACACTCGCGCCTTCACCGACACCCAAGGCTTCAGCGGTTGCCAGGTCCAGGATCACCGGTTTGCCGGGCGCGTAGTCCAGGTCCAGCATCACGGCGCGGTAGTCCTGCAACTGCGCGTTGCTCACCAGGTACTGACGGCCGGCGCCCTTGACCATCTCGCCGATCTTCACCGGCACCACGCGGCTCTGGGCAATCGAGCGAATGCCCGAGACCCTTGCGTGCAGCGTTGGGCCACCGTCGAAGATGTCGATGTAATGATCGGTTTCAAAGCCTTCACGCATCAGGATGTCGAAGGTGATCTGCGCACGCGGGTGCACCTGGCCCATGGCTTCCTGGGCTTCGTCCGGCAGCAGCGGCACGTAGATCGGGTAATGCGGCATCAGCTCGGCGAGGAACGTGCGGCTTTTGAGCCCGCACAGGCGCTCGGCGGCGGCGTAGTTGAGGTCGAAGAAGTTGCGGCCAATGGCGTCCCAGAACGGCGAGTCCCCGTTCTCGTCGCTGTAGCCGACGATCTCGGTCACCACCGAGTCGGCAAAGCGCTCGGGGTGGCTGGCGACGAACAGCAAGCGGCCACGGGAGTTGAGTTCCGACCACGGCGAACCGACCAGTGCAGGCTCCACGTAGAAACTGGTGAGCAGGCTGTTGCCGGTGAGGTCGTGGCACTGGGAGAGCACGTGGATCTTGTTGTGGATCTTCAGCTCGCGGGAGGCGTGCACGAAGGTTTCGTTACGAAAGCTGTAGAACGGCTCCGAGTAACCGGCCGAGGCCACAATGGCCGAGCAGCCGGCGAGCTTGCCGGTCTCAGTGTCTTCGAGCACGAAGAAATAGCTTTCTTCACCGTTGAAACTGACCTCGGCCGCGAAGGACGCTTCGCTGGCGGCGATCTTGTCGTGCAGGCGTTCCACATCATCCGGCAAGGAGGTGACACCAATCGGGCTGTCCGCAGCCAGACGCTGTACCTCGCCCAGATCAGCCATTTGCGCGGGGCGCATCACCAGCATGGTGTCACTCCTTAACTCGAAAAACTCACAGGAAAAAATGCCAGGCACGAATTTGAAACCCGCGAAGGTCAAGTGTGGGAGCGGGCTTGCTCGCGAATGCGGTGGTTCAGTCACCTGAAATGTTCAATGACACACCGCTTTCGCGAGCAAGCCCGCTCCCACATTGGATCTTCACGGCTCCAATCAAGAGGCCCGGCACAAAAATTTAGGTTCGATGCCCAATCGATTGAGCACCGAACGGCGTATCAGGCTTGCGTCAACGTCTTCACAGCACGTTCAAAACGGTCCAGGCCTTCCTGGATGTCCGCTTCTTCCACCACCAGGCTCGGGGCGAAACGCACCACGTCGGGGCCGGCTTGCAGGATCATCAGGTTTTCTTTCTCGGCCGCGTTGAACACGTCCTTGGCCTTGCCTTTGAACGCATCGCTGAGCACGCAACCGATCAGCAGGCCCATGCCACGCACTTGGGTAAAGATGCCGTACTTCTCGCCGATCTGTTCCAGGCGCGCCTTGAACAGGTCGTGCTTGGCGTTCACGCCAGCCAGCACTTCAGGGGTGTTGATCACGTCAATGACAGCTTCGGCCACCGCGCACGCCAGCGGGTTACCGCCGTAGGTGGTGCCGTGGGTGCCGACCACCAAGTGCTTGGCCAGGTCTTCACGGGTGAGCATGGCGGCAATCGGGAAACCGCCGCCCAGGCTCTTGGCGCTGGTGAGGATGTCCGGCACCACGCCGTAGTGTTGGTAGGCAAACAGGTGGCCGCTGCGGCCCATGCCCGTTTGCACTTCGTCGAACACCAGCAGCGCATTGTTGGCGTCGCACAGCTCGCGGGCACCTTGCAGGTAAGCCAGTTCGGCCGGCAGCACGCCGCCTTCGCCTTGGACCGGTTCCAGCACCACGGCGCAGGTCTTGTCCGACACGGCGGCTTTCAGCGCCTCCAGGTCGTTATACGGCACGTGAGTGATGCCCGTGATTTTCGGCCCGAAACCGTCGGAGTACTTCGACTGGCCACCGACGTTAACGGTGAACAGGGTACGGCCGTGGAAGCTGTTCAGCGCGGCGATGATCTCGTACTTCTCAGTCCCAAAGCGGTCGAACGCCACACGGCGGGCCAGCTTGAACGCGGCCTCGTTGGCTTCGGCGCCGGAGTTGCAGAAGAACACGCGCTCGGCAAAGGTGGCGTCGATCAGCTTATGCGCCAGGCGCAGGGCCGGCTCATTGGTGAATACGTTGGAAACGTGCCACAGCTTGTTGGCCTGCTCGGTCAGTGCACCGACCAGCGCCGGGTGGGCGTGGCCCAGTACGTTAACCGCGATGCCGCCGGCAAAGTCGATCAGCTCGCGGCCGGCCTGGTCCCATACGCGCGAACCTGCGCCACGCACGGGGATAAAGGCGGCAGGTGCGTAGTTGGGAACCATGACCTGGTCGAAATCGGCACGTTGCACCGGGGCTTGCTCAACGGACATCGGAGTCTCCTGAAGAGGAACGCCTGCCTGGAACTGGCGGGCGATGCAGGGATTGTAAGGACAGTTTTCAGCGCCACCTTGTCGCCAAGCGACAACTTCTTATAGCGCCAACCCCGGTTTTACGCGGGTTTACGGCAATGCGACATATTGCGTCGCAATGGCGCAGTGTAAACGGTGCGTCACGTGAGAGGCAGAGGCACGGCCCGCTGATTTTCCTTGCCCCATAACTATCTGTGGCCTTTGCGACCCTCAAGCTTGCTGTGATGGCGGTGACGCCACTCACTGAAGGATCAGCCACGTGCACACACTTACATTAGCCCCGATCAACCTAGGCCTTACCGACGCCGCAAGCAGAGTGCCCGACGGGCCCTACACCGACCTTCCGAAATGGCTTGCAAACGCCTCATGCGACAAGCGCCTAGCCTTGAAAAGCACCTCGCTTGAATTCGCCAATTGGTATGGCGAGGCCGATCGCTTGCAACACTCGCCCCTCAAACGTGCAGTGCAGACGAGTTGGGAGGCGCAAAACCAGGTCGATGCGGCCCTGGCGACGCTCCAATCGCCGCAAGCATTTGCGGCCCCGTTGCTGCAACAAGCCCTCAAAAAGCAGTTTGATGTTGAGTCCGATGTCAGCACCACCTATTTGCGCCTGTATAGCCTTAGGACCTTGCCCCTGCTCCCCATCGAGACGGGCGCCGACGCCTGGACCGTGTCGCTGGTGGCGGCGGCACTGCACAACTTCGACGCAGATGAAAGCAAAACAACGGCGTACACCGCAGAGTCGACCTTCATGATCCAATCGCCCGCCACAATGAAGTTCGACACACTGCCCCAGCTGCGCGACCAGATCAGCATCGCGCAATTCATTGGGCTGTGCCGCAAGCTGGATATCGGCAAGCAATATCAACGCTATCTGAAACATTTTTTCGGTTTCAAAAACCCGGTTCTCAAGGCTCAGCTGCGTAACAAAGTCATCAAGAGCCTGAAAGCCGAGGCGCAAGCCAGCCTGCAGATGGCCCTGCTGAAAAAGGATGTGACGCGCCCGGACGGTTATACACTTAGCCACTTTCTAAAGAGCTTTACCGGTGAGCTCGACGGCAAGACGCTACGCAGCCACGACCTGAGCCTGATGAACGCGCCACTGACCGGTATCGTGCTGTTCGCCCCCGACCTGGAGCTACACCGCAGCGCGGTCCCGATGGTGGCCTATATTCCTGGCGACCCGCAGTCCCCCCTCAAGCATTACGCCAACGGCATAGCGTTCATGCAGGACCTGGCCAACAAGCTACGCAGCACCGACTACCAGGCGTTTTTCAGCCGTTTCGTCAGCCATGAACATCGAGGCTACTTTTTCGCCGACCTCAACAACCGCTTGTCAGCGGTGGTGTGGCACGAGCCGGTCGCTGGCGACCCACGCCCCACCTGGCGCGATGAACCGGTGACCAAACCCAACCTGCAATTTTACGCGACAACAATCACCGGCGACCTCTACGAGCATCTGTATGAGAACAAGCTCAACAAACTGCTCAATGATGGGCGGGTGACAGCCGTACCCACCGCCGACGCCGATAGCAAGGCACGCTGGCGGCGCTGGGATATTGCGCAAAAAATCGGTGAAACTATTTTTGAGATCGCCGCGTTCATCGCCGCCCCCTTCATTCCACCGTTAGGGTTGGCGATGCTCGGCTATACCGCCTATCAACTGCTCGATGACGTTTTCGAAGGCATCATCGACTGGGCCGAAGGGCTCAAGAAGCAGGCATTCGGGCACCTGATGTCCATCCTTGAACAAGCCGTGCAACTGGGCATGTTCGTGGTTGGCGTACCGCTTGTCGAGAACCTGCTGCGAGAGGCGCTCCCGAAGGAGCTGTGGGACTTTATTGACTCGCTGCTGCCGGTCACCGCCACCGGCAAAACCCGGCTTTGGAAGCCAAATCTGGCGCCCTACGCCCATGACATTCAACTGGTCACAGGGTCTCGCCCCGACCCGCAGGGATTGCATGCCCATGAAGACAAACAGATCCTGCTACTCGATGGGCAGCATTTTTGCGTCGAACAACAGTCGGGCAACGCCTACCTTGCGCATCCCACCCGTGCGCACGCCTACCGTGCGCCGATAATCAGCAATGGCAAAGGTGCCTGGCTGACGCCACTGGATCGCCCGCTGACGTGGGATCACACCACCCTGCTGCGCCGCCTCGGCCCGCCAGCCGACAGCATCAGTGAGGCGGGCCTTAAACACGCCCAGCGCATCAGCGGGACTGACGATGACGCCCTGCGCAAAATGCACATGGACCACCAGCCGCCCCCGCCCCTGCTGGTCGACACACTCAAGCGCATCAAGATCGATGAGCAGTTACAAGCCTTCATCGACCAGATGAACAGTGATGCCCCCCTGGTTTATCAAAAAGCCGACCCCCAGACCCAACTGTGGCTGCTGAGCCAGACCGGGCTATGGCCCGCGTCCAAGACCTTGCGGTTTCTCAACGCAAAGGGGGAGACGGTCTGGGAGCATGGAGGCCATGAAAACGCCGCCGTGGCGCAAATACACGAAGCCCAGATGAGTAATGGCGACCTGCTGAAAACCCTGCTGGAAACCCTGGATGAGTCAGAGCGCAAAACCTTGCTCGAAGAAGAACTCGGTGGCCCCCTCCCCCCCATGCACGTGCGCACCGCCACATTGCGCAAACGCTTGGCACGCCAAGCCCAGGACAAACGTGCCGCTATGTTTGACTCGCGCTATCGAAAAACTGAAATAACCGATAATGCACGCCTGCAAAAAATCATCGACGCCACCCCGGGTCTGCCAACCAGCGCTGCCGAAGAAGTATTACGCAGCGCCACCGGTCAAGAGCTGCTGGACATTGATCAAGGTAGCGTGCCCACACCGGTGATTGACCGCGCACGCTGGGCCGCCCATGAAGTGCGAATCAGCCGGGCCCATGAAGGGCTGTACAGGCACGCCATGGAAAGCAGCGACACCCATCGGCTCGCCTTGCATTCGCTGGAAAACCTGCCGGGATGGTCGCCGCAGGTGCGTCTGGTCGTCACCGAATTCAGCCGTACTGGCAAGGTACGAGATGCTATCGGCAGCCCCCAGGCACCGATTAAACGCACCCTGGTGCGCACTGCCGAGGGCGATTACATCCCCGAGGACGACAAGGGCACGCTGCTTGGAGAAACCGACTTCTACACAGCCGTCCTCCAGGCCCTGCCTGACACGGAGCGGGATGCACTGGGCATTCATATCGGCCAAGGCCCGCTGCTGAGGCAAACCTTGCGTCAACACACACTGACGCGTGAAGCGCTTGGCACCTTGCTGGCCGAACATCCTGTGCGCAAACCTTTTTACGACCCGAACCTGATGCGCCTGCCCGGTGGCATGGAGGGCTACGGCGCCGCGCCGGCCCCACCCGGCAACAGCCCGGAGGCTGATTTATTACATGACCTCTATCCAAGCCTGAACCCGGCACAAGTGAGCAATGTACTCAACTTCATGCGAACGCAGTCCGGCACGCCCCTACGCACGCTTCAGTCCATAAAGAACGAGTTTTTACAGTTCGAAAACGACCTGTCGACCTGGCGCCTCAACCTCCCGCAAACCCTTCTTGGCACCCGAATACCACTCACTCCCGCGAGCCTCGCAGACCAGCAACTCAGCCGCTGGATGTGGACGCACCAACTGATCCGCGCCTGGCGTCATGAAACCCCAGTAGACCCAGGCTTCAGAGACGGCCGCCTATTGCAGCTCGACTCCATCTACGGCGAGCTCCCGACACTGAATACGCGCTTCATTCACATCTCCAACCTGAAACTGACGGGCTACCACACCACCCGAGGCACAGGCGACTTTCTGCTTCACTTCCCCAACCTGCGTACGCTGGATATCAGCGATATTGCCCTCAACACCATCCCCCCAGAGGTTATAGGACTCGCCCATCTCAACAGCCTGACGATGCGCAATTGCAACCTGAACCTGACCGCTCAAAACCGGGCAAGCCTTGCCACGTTGACCGGGCTTCGAAACCTGGACCTCGCTAACAACGCTCAACTGTCGCTCTCCCCTGACCTCAGACGCATGGCCAACTTGCAGACACTGAACCTGAGCCGAACCCAGATTTCGCTCTTTCCCGAAGGCTTGGTCAATCGCCCTCAGTTGACGAGTGCCGACCTCAGCCACAACTACTTGAGCAGGCTACCGGCCGACCTCTTCAACCTGCCCGGTGAAACCGCCAGAGCCTTTGATTTGTCAGGCAACCCACTCTCACGCGCCACGCTGGAGCAAATCAAAAGCTATTGCCAGAGAACCGGTGAACACTTTGGCGCCGACGCTCATCCTGCTGAACGTCGGCTGGTTCAGGAGTTCTATCCCACCTACACCCTCGATAAGGCCAATAACTTTATTTTCAGGCTACCCGGTGGCCTGGATGACTCAATGGCAATACTCGTACGTTTAAAAACAGACTACGAGAGCCTGCAAGCAGACTTGGGAGAATGGTCGGTAAACGTACCCGAACAGCACCCGTTCACGGGCGCGCCGATGGACCAAGAGACACACGCGCACCAACAAGACCTTCGTGACCAATTCAAGGCATCGCTGGAGGAAGGCTGGCGACGGGAAACCAGCCTGGATTTGGGGCAGGTGCCAACGCAAAACTTCCACGTACTGAAATTAGCAGTGCCGCTGCTCGGCGATTTGCCGGTACTGAGGGTCGATTTCGACCCTATTTCGAGGCTGGAACTGATAGGCGCGGACACCACATCGATCCCCGAGGGGTTTCTCGAGCACTTTCCCAACCTGGAAAGCCTGTTTATCCACCGGTATACGTTGCAAGACATTCCCGCCGGCGTCTTCAAGCTACCGAAACTCAAAGCGCTCAACCTGACGCAAAGCACTATCCGGTTGACGCAAAAAAGCGCCGCAGAACTGAGCGACCTGCACACGCTTGAATCCTTGGACCTGAGTCACAACACCGATCTGGGAATTTCCCCCGACGTCAGCAAAATGTCCAGGTTAGAGACCTTGATGATCGAAAACGCCGGCCTTACCGAGCTCCCCATCGGCGTGTTCAACCTGCCACGGCTCGAGGTACTGAACGTGAGCAACAACCGAATAACCGAGCTTCCTGACGACCTGTTTGAATTAGACGCTGACATGGCTGACGGCTTCAATTTCAGCGGCAACCGCTTCTCGCCGGGGACAATAGCCAAGCTGCGCCATTATTACCGCCGCACGGCCGTGGACTTTGGCGTACCCGAAGCTCGACAGCCCCTGCCAACGTTCGACGACACTGCGTCCGAAGAAGAGGGGGAAGAGTAAACAGGCTCAGCCGCGCTCGGAAGGCACCGAGGACAGTTCAAACGGGCTGCTGCTGCGCCGCTGGTTGCGGTCTTCACGCGGGGTCGCGCCAAAGAAGTTGCGGTAGGCGCTGGAGAAGTGCGGCCCCGAGGAGAACCCACACGATAAACCGATCTGGATGATCGACTTGCTGGTTTGCATGAGCATCTGGCGGGCCTTGTTCAGGCGTAGCTCAAGGTAATACTGGCTGGGGACGCGATTGAGGTATTGCTTGAATATTCGTTCAAGCTGTCGTCGTGACACGCACACGTGCTGGGCGATTTCGTCGGTGGTCAGCGGCTCTTCGATGTTGGCTTCCATCAACAAAACCGCCTGGGTCAGCTTGGGATGGCTGGAACCCAGGCGGTTTTGCAGTGGAATACGCTGGCGCTCGCCACCTTCGCGGATGCGCTCCACTACCAGCTCTTCGGAGACGGCACCCGCCAGTTCGGCGCCGTGATCGCGCGCCAATACCGCCAGCAACAGGTCGAGTACCGACATGCCACCGCAAGCGGTCAGACGATCACGGTCCCAGTCAAACAGATGGCTGGTGGCGATCACCTTGGGGAAACGCTCGGCAAAATCGTCCTGCCAGCGCCAGTGCACGGCGGCGCGATAGCCGTCGAGCAAGCCCAATTGAGCCAGCGGGTACACACCGGCCGACAAACCGCCGATCACACACCCTGCGCGCACCAACTGCTTGAGCGCGGTGCTCAGCTGGGAGGCGATCACCGTGGGCGGTTCATCCGCCAGCAGAAACAGTTTCTGGAAACCTTCGAGCTTGCCGGCCCATGGTTCGCCCGGCAATTGCCAAGCGCCGTCGGTGGCAGGCTCGGCAAGCAGGAACGACAACTCGTAGACCACGTCCGGATGCACCCGCTGAGCAACGCGCAAGGCCTCCTCAGCCAGCGCAAGCGTCAGTGCTTTTGTGCTGGGCCAAATCAGGAAACCAATTTTGTGGGCGGTCATGGAGGGCTATCCGAAGCGAGTAACAGTAATGAAGACAAGGGCCAATGCTAGCCCGTAAACCAACACAAATCTCAAAACGATGAAGATCCAATGTGGGAGGGGGCTTGCGCCCTCCCACAGGTACTTATTTCAAACTGCCGGACAGGAACTGCTGCAACCGTTCGGACTGCGGGTTCACCAGCACTTCACGCGGGTTGCCGCGCTCTTCAACGATGCCCTTGTGCAAAAACACCAGTTGGTTGGACACTTCACGGGCGAAGCCCATTTCGTGGGTGACCACCACCATGGTGCGGCCTTCCTGGGCCAGGTCCTGCATCACTTTGAGCACTTCGCCAACCAGCTCCGGGTCGAGCGCCGAGGTCGGTTCGTCGAACAGCATCACCTCAGGCTCCATCGCCAGGGCGCGGGCAATCGCCACGCGCTGCTGCTCACCGCCGGACATGTGGCCCGGGAACGCATCCTTGCGATGGCCCACGCCGACTTTGGCCAAATAGTGCTCGGCTTTTTCACGCGCGTCTTTTTTCGACATACCCAGCACGTGCACCGGCGCTTCCATCACGTTTTCCAGCGCGGTCATGTGCGACCACAGGTTGAAATGCTGGAACACCATCGACAGGCGCGAACGCATGCGTTGCAGTTGCTTGGGGTCGGCGGCCTTCATGGCGCCGTCCTTATTGGCCACCAGTTTCAGCTCTTCGTTATTGAGCAGAATCTTGCCGGCGTGGGGTTGCTCGAGCAGGTTGATGCAGCGCAAAAAGGTACTTTTGCCCGAACCACTGGAACCGATGATGCTGATCACATCACCGGCCGCGGCGGCCAGGGACACACCTTTGAGCACTTCATGACTGCCATAGCGTTTATGCAGGTCTTGGACTTCAAGTTTGTACATGCGGTCGGTTCTCACAAAAACAGGTGGTCAGTCGTTGAGCAAGCGCCCGTGACGCAGCGCTTCGCGCCCCGCCACCTTGGCCAGCCAGAAACCCGCTTGGGCATAACGTAGCCGTTCAACGGCAAACAACACCCCCGAGGTGCCCGCGCAGATGATACTTACGCGGTCTTCCAGAGGGTCAATCACTTCAAAAATCGGCTCGCCGGTCTGCACCCAGTCTCCGGCTTTACGCAGGTAACTGATCACGCCGGCATGGGGGGCGAACAACAATTCAGTGCCTTCGAAGGGCAAGCCTTCGCAGGGTTCGTACGGCGGCGCGGGCCATTCGCCTGTGATCAACCCTTGCTCGGCCAGGAACGCGAGGATGCCTTCGGCGTGGAAGATCGCCTCATCGCGGCCGGTGTCGGCCTGGCCACCCAGTTCCAGGGTCGTCGCCAGGCACGCCAACGGAATCTGCGCCTCAGGGAACGCCCGGGACAGGCGCAACCACGGCAGCGAACAGGCCTCGTCAAACGAGCTGCCGCCGGAGTCTTCCGCCAGCAGGCCGACTTTCACGTTCAAATGCGCCGACAGCGAACGCCACTGCGGCCAGTGCTGGGGCAGTGCGTACATGTGCAGCGCCGCTTCGGCGTCGCAATGCAGGTCGAGGACGATATCTGCGCTGCAGGCGTGGCTCAGTAGAACCCGCTGCATGCCTTGCAACTGGCTGCTTGGCTCGGGCAATGCATTGAGCGCATCGCTCATGGCCTGGCGGATCATGCGCACATTGGCGTGCGGGTCATCGCCCAGCTTGCCTTGGAGCAGCGCGGCAACCGGCGCGCTCAACTCGACGAAATCGCGGTTGAAATTCTTGCCGCTGCCAACTTCGAAACGGCCTTGGTGACTGCCTTGCAGCAGTTGGCCAAGGCCCATCGGGTTAGCCACCGGCACCAACTCGATCACGCCATTGAGCGCACCTTGCTGTTCCAGTTCGGTGAGACGCTTTTTCAGCTCCCAGGCCGCGCGCATGCCGGGTAATTCATCAGCGTGCAGGCTGGCCTGGATGTAGGCCTTGCGCTCGCCGCTGCCGAAACGAAACACGCTCAGTTGGCGCTCGCTGCCCAGGTGCCCCCAGGGCAAACGGTGATCGATACGTTCCATATCAGTGCTTCCGTGGCGCCAGGTAGCTCAGCCAGCGGCGCTCGGCCAACTTGAACAGGCGTACCAGGATAAAGGTCAGGCACAGGTAGAACACACCGGCGGTGATATAGGCTTCGAACGGCAGGTAGAACTGAGCATTCACCGTGCGCGCGGCACCGGTAATGTCGATCAAGGTGACGATGGACGCCAGACTGGTGGTCTGCAACATCATGATCACTTCGTTGCTGTACTGCGGCAACGCGCGGCGCAGGGCCGACGGCAACAGGATGCGGCGGTACAGCTTGTAACGCGACATGCCCATGGCCTTGGCCGCTTCGATCTCACCGTTTGGCGTGGCCTTGAGGCTACCGGCAATGATCTCGGCGGTGTAGGCGCTGGTGTTGATCGCAAAGGCCAGGCACGCGCAGAACGTGGCGCTGGACAGCAGCGGCCACACGAAGCTTTCGCGTACGGCTTCAAATTGCGCCAGGCCGTAGTAGATCAAAAACAGCTGCACCAGCATCGGCGTGCCGCGAATCACGTAGGTGTAGAGCCAGGCCACGCCATTGACCACCGGCTGCTTGGACACCCGCATCAAGCCCAGGGGCAAGGCGGCGAGCAGGCCGAAGAACAGCGAGATGGCGAGCAATTTCAGGGTGGTTGCCAAGCCGCCAAGGTACAGCGGCATGGCGTCCCAGATGACGTTGTAGTCGAAGATCATAGATCAGCCGCCCTTACGCCTACCGAGTAGCGCTTCTCAAGATAGCGCAGGGCCAACAACGACACGCTGGTGATCACCAGGTACATCGCCGCCACTGCGAGGAAGAAGGTAAAAGGCTCGCGGGTGGCATCTGCCGCCTGCTTGGCCTTAAACATCATGTCTTGCAGGCCCACCACCGAAATCAGCGCCGTGGCCTTGGTCAGTACCAGCCAGTTGTTGGTAAACCCAGGGATCGCCAGCCGAATCATCTGCGGCACCATCACCCGGAAGAACACCTGAAAACTGCTCATGCCATACGCAAGGCCGGCCTCGGCCTGGCCCTTGGGAATGGCCATGAAGGCGCCACGGAAGGTTTCCGAGAGGTAGGCGCCAAAGATGAAACCCAGGGTGCCGATACCGGCGGCCAAGGGGTTCAAGTCGATATAGTCGTCGTAGCCGAGCAGCGGCGCGACGCGGTTGAGCAAGTCCTGACCGCCGTAGAAAATCAGCAGGATCAGCACCAGGTCGGGGATCCCGCGGATCACCGTGGAGTACAAGTCACCCAGCCAGGCCAACCAGCGCACCGGCGACAGGCGTAACGCGACCCCGATCAGACCCAGAACAATGGCCAAGGCCATGGACGACAAGGCGAGCTGAAGCGTCAACCATGCGCCATCGAGGATGACGGCCCCGTAGCCTTTTAACATGATTCAGGTCCTCGAAAAGGGGGATGAAAAAATGGCGCAAACCGCAGGAATTCTGTTGCTTGCGCCATTCTGGACAGACAGCTAGGACGAGTTACTTAGGGTCAGCGCCGTAAATATCAAAGTCGAAGTATTTGTCTTGGATCTTCTTGTATTCGCCGTTGGCACGGATCGCGGCAATAGCAGCGTTGATCTTGTCCAAATTGGCCTTGTCGCCTTTACGCACAGCGATACCGATGCCGTCACCGAAGTATTTAGGGTCGGTAAAGGCTGGGCCGATAAACGCATAGCCTTTGCCGGCTGGGGTTTTCAAGAAGCCGTCTTGCAGCAGGGTAGCGTCAGCCACGGTGCCATCAAGGCGACCGGCTTCCACGTCCAGGTAGATTTCGTTCTGCGAGCTGTAAGGAACAACGGTGGCGCCCTTAGGCGCCAGGACTTCCTTGGCGAAACGGTCATGGATCGAACCGCGCTGCACGCCGATCTTCTTGCCTTTCAATTCATCCAGGCTGGCGCTGAGCGTGGTGCCTTCCTTCATCACCAGACGCGCAGGGGTCAGGTAGTAACGGGTGGTGAAGTCCACGGATTTTTTGCGGTCTTCAGTGATCGACATCGACGACAGGATCGCGTCGATCTTGCGCACTTTGAGCGCAGGGATCAGGCCGTCGAACTCTTGCTCGACCCAGGTGCACTTGACCTTCATCTCTGCGCACAGGGCGTTGCCGATGTCGTAGTCAAAACCGACGATGCTGCCATCCGGCGCCTTCGAGGCAAACGGCGGGTAAGCCGCTTCGATGCCAATCTTCAGGGGCTTCTCATCAGCGAAAGCCTGCATGGACAGCACGGACAGCGCCAGGGCGCCCAACAGCACAAGTTTCTTCATCTTGGGACTCCATCGGTATAGGGCAAAAAGCAGTATGAGCCGTGGCCCACGATGCGACTTCAGTGAAACCGAATAGCGGTGCTGCGTCCTGCCCCGAATTAATACTCGAGACGACGAGCGAGTGATCGGCATTCTAACGACAGGCCGGAAGTCGATATTTCCTCAATGCGACAACAATTTACAGAAGCACTGAGAAAGCGGTTCCAGCACATTGACAGCCTTTGCTTTTTATGCAAGGACAAAAGACATTAAACCTGTTGATGCTGCAAATTGCGGGCCTATTATTCGCAAACCCTTCTAGCACGGCAAGTCTGGCGTTTAATCTTATTTCTGAGGGTGTCTAAAACGGGGCTTTTCGGGGCACGAACGTAGCACTTTGCCTCAGGTTTGGGCGTGGGGTTACACATTTAGGGCGCCCGGTAACATTCAGAAATGTCCTACGCAGCAAGTCGATATTTATTGGCTTATGGGTTATGCGGATCTGTCAGACCACCACTTCAGCCAGCTTGAAATACCGTCAAAATGTGGGAGCGGGCTTGCTCGCGAATGCGGTGTATCAGTTAGCAGATGGATAGCTGACCCACCGCATTCGCGAGCAAGCCCGCTCCCACAGGTGATTTGCATCGGTTTTCAGAACCCACAAAAAAGCCCCACCCGGCTCACGCCGAATGAGGCTTTGTACCACGCAGCTCGCCTTACGCGACGTTCATGGTCTTGTGCGTTTCAATCAAGTGCGCCACCCCCACCCGATCGGCCAGAACCG